>JBGPTW010000048.1:0-39209 GCA_041490825.1 Methylomirabilia bacterium
CCGGTGACCCGGTGGGAGATGGGCAGCCGGGGTCCGGTGGAGCCATTCCCGCCTCGCGAGGCGACGACACAGCCGTGACGAGTGGGAACGGCTCGGCGATGATCGGGGCGACGGCGCCTGTGGTCAGAGGACCCCGGCTGCCCGTCTCCCGCCGGCTCACCGGTCGGCGCGCGCGTCGTTCGTTCATGAATAATCCGCCCTAGCTGGTTCCCGCCGAGCGGATCCGCGCGCGAACCCGCGGGTTGATCGCGTCCTGCAAGGCGTCCCCGACGAGATTGAAGCCGAGGACGCTCAGCATGATGGCCACGCCCGGATACGTGACCAGGTGCGGATGCACGCGGATGTACTGCTTCGCCTCGTTGATCATGGCACCCCACTCCGCCTCGCCCGGTGGCACGCCCAGGCCGAGGAAGGTGAGCGACGCCGCCGTCAGGATCCCGGTGGCCATCCGCAGCCCGGAAATGGCGACGATGGAGCCGGCGAGATTCGGCAGCAGGTGCCGCCAGAGGATGCGCCCGGGCCGCGCTCCCAGCGCCCGCGCGCTCTGGACGAAGTCGCGCGCCATGAGCCCGATCACCTCGGCCCGCGCGATGCGCGCGTAGATCGGGATGGAGCGGAGACCGATCGCCACCGTGATGTTGATGACGCCGGGGCCGATCACGGCGATCACCGCCAGCGCGACGATCAGCGCGGGAACGGCGAGCACGATGTCGACGGCGCGCATGATCACCGCGTCGAGCTTGCCGCCGGCGGCACCTGAGAGGAGCCCGAGCGGAACCCCGACGCCGATGCCGAGCAGCACGGTGCCGAGGCCGACGAGCAGCGAGAGCCGTCCACCCGCCATGATGCGCACCAGGAGATCGCGTCCCATCTGGTCCGTGCCGAGCCAGTGACGACCCGACGCCTCCTGGAACGCCGCGCCCATGTCGAAGCCGCCGGCGTCGTGCGGGCTCAGCCACGGGCCGACGGTGATCGCGAGCAGCGTGATGACGACGAGGACGCTTCCCACCGCGCCCGGCACCGTGTGGAGCACGAGACCGACGGCACCGGTCCGGCTCGGCGCGGCGGTCGCCCCCGGATCGGACACGGCCGGGACCGCCGCCTCAGCGAGCATGACGGATCCGTGGATCGATCACGCCGTAGCAGAGATCGATCGTGAAGTTCGTCAGGATCAGGAAGACCGAGAACAGCAGCACGCTGCCCTGGATGACCGGGAAATCCCGCGCCTGGATCGCCTCGAGCAGCATCCGGCCCAGCCCCGGCCACGCGAACACGGATTCGACGACCACGACGCCCCCGAGCAACCGGCCGAACTCGAGCCCGACGACGGTGATCACGGGAATGAGCGCGTTGCGCAGCGCGTGCTTCATGACGACCCAGAGCTCGCGGATGCCCTTCGCGCGAGCGGTCCTCACGTAGTCCTGCTCGAGCACCTCCAGGAGGGCCGCGCGCACGAGCCGGACGATCATCGGCATGCCGCCGACGGCGACGGTGAGCGCGGGAAGCACGAGGTGAAGGGCGCCGTCGTAGCCGGCGATCGGCAGCAGGTTGGTCTGGAAGCCCACGTAGATCATCAGCACGAGGCCGACCCAGAACGAGGGTGCCGACGTGCCCGCGAGCGAGCCGATCAGGATCACGGTGTCGGCAAGTCGGCCGCGACGGACGGCGGACCACACGCCGACGAGCGTGCCGCCGAAGACGGTCAGCAGCAGGCTGGCGAGCGTCAACTGCAGCGTCGCGACGAAGCGGGGATACATCTCCGTGGTCACGGGGGCGCCGGTGCGGATCGATCGTCCCAGGTCGCCGGCGAGCAGGTCGCTCACGTAGAGGGCGAACTGCACGGCGATCGGTCGTTCGAGCCCGAGGCTCTTCCGGATGCCGGCGACGAGCTCCGGCGTCGCCTCGGTGCCCGCGATCACCATGGCGGGATCGCCGGGGATCAGCCGCAGCATGGCGAACACGAGCATCGTGATCACGAGCAGCGTGACGAGGAGCTGCACGATGCGCGAGGCGACGTAGCCGAGCATCACTCCCGGCGGCGCGCGACGCCCGTGGCGTGGTCCGGCTCCCACCACACGCCGCCGGCCACCACGCCCTTCAGGCTGAGATCGTTCCGCAGCACGAGCAGGTCCGCGTCGAGGCCCGGCGCCACGCGCCCGCGCCGGCGCTCGAAGCCGAGCATGTCCGCGACGTTCGCCGTGAAGAACGCCGCGGCCGCCGCGACGCCGAGCCGTCCTCCTGCCATCGTCCGGAAGTCGCGCAGCAGGCCAGACGGCAGGCACTGCCGGTTCTCGACGAGCCGGCCTCGATCGTCCCTGATGGCCGTCATGCCGCCGCCGTCGCTGCTGACCGTGATGCGCGCCGGCGACACGCCGCCTTTCATGAGCGCGTCGACCGCGTCGACGATTCGGAGCGCCTTCGGGAATCCCTCGTCGGGCGTGCCGGCCGTCGTGACGTCGATGAAGGCACCGAGGCGGGCGAGGTCGATCGCTTCCTCGCAGAGCCGTGCGCTGCGCTGGATGTGCGTGGCCAGGAAGCGATCGGCGGGCAGACCCGACTCGCGCAGCATCTCCGCCAGCATGGGCAGCGCTGCGCCCGGCACGTCGCCGACGTGCAGGTTCACGTAACCGCGCTTTCCCACCACGCGGCCGCCGCTGATCGCCTCGGCGCCGAGCCGCGCGATCTCGCGCGGCGACGGAAACGATCCGCGGTGGTCACCGATCGCGATCTCGCCGACGCCGATCACGGGCTCGACGAGGAACAGGTCGCGCTGCACGGTGCCGGTGAGCGTCGGAGGCGGCACGTCGTAGGAGCCGGTCAGCATGTACGCGGACAGGCCTTCCTCGCGGAGCCCGAGCGTGTGCGCGTACAGATCTTCGAGCCGACGGCTCACCCCGTCGACACCGAGCAGGCCGACGCCGCAGGTGATCCCGCAGGCGATGAGCTGCGCGGCGCTGAGCCGGGGGCCGCGCGTCGCGGGCCCGGCCTCGCCGCCGCCGCCGAGCGTGTGGAGATGGTTGTCGATGAAGCCCGGCAACACGTAGTGTCCCGCCGCGTCGACGATCTCCGCGTCGCCGGGCGCGACCAGATCTTTCTCCACGGCAGCGATGCGGCCACCGACGAGCAGGCAGTCGGTGCGTCCGCGATCTTCTGGCGTGAACACCCGCGCTCCCTTGATCAGGAGCGGGCCGGGCCCGGGACGTGTCACGTGCGATCCCCGTCGAGCACGACGTCCAGCGCGGTCCCGAGGTGGACCTTCGTCACCGCGACGAGGTCGTCCACCGTGATGCACTCGTCGGGCGCAGCGAGCCCGTGGGGTTTCGGACCGAAGATCAACGCGGGAACACCGCGCGGCCGGAAGTACCGCGCGTCCGTCGCGGAGAACGTGGCCGTGAGCTGCGGCTCCTTGCCCGTCGCGGCGGTCGCGTTCGCGCGCGCCTTCGCGACCAGCGGGTGCTCCGGCGACGTGTAGCTCGCGTTGAAGAGCGGCGGCATGTATTCGAACCGCACGTCGCTCAATCCGGCCGCGCCGAGGCGCCGCTCGACGGCGGCCTTGATGTCCTCGGGCGTGATGCCGAACGGAATCCGGCAATCGACCTCGACCTCGCACCGGCGCGGAACGACGTTCACCTTGACGCCGCCGCGGATGACCCCTGCCGACATCGAGGGGCGGCGGTAGAGCCACTGGCGGCCGGCGTCGAACTCGCTGCGCGAGTAATGGCTCATCTCGTCGAGGATGCGGACGAGGTCAGCCGGCGCGCGGTCGGGAAGCTCGATGATCTTCCTCGCCTCCTGGAGCGCGGCGCCCACACGGATGATCGCGTCGTCGCCGGTCCCGATGCCGCCGTGGCGCGATTGCTGCTCGGCGATCAGCCGGAACTGGCACTTGCCCTTCTCGGCGAGGCGCAGCCCCGCGGGCGACTCGGGCTCGCCGATCATGCACGCGTCGCCGGCGAGCTCCGGGCGTGTCTCGAGGATGTGGCCCGTGCCCCACGCACCGCCGCTCTCCTCGTCGCCGACCATCATGAGCGTGAGTGGCCCCGCGAGCGGCAGGCGATGCTCGTGGATCAGGAGGTACGAGAAGAGCGATGCCGTCAGTCCACCGCGCATGTCGCTCACGCCGCGTCCGAGGATCTTTCCGTCACGGATCTCGCCGCCGTACGGGGCGAACGACCAGAGGGCGGGATCGTCCGCCGGGAAGTGATCGAGGTGGCCGTTCAACACGAAGCGCGGGTGATCGCGCTGCCCGGGCTGCGTGCTGACGAGGCTCACGATGCCCGGCTTCGGCTCGAACCGCTCGACGGCGAGCCCGGCGCGCCGGAGGATCGCGGTGTAGTGATCGGCGATCGCCGTCGTGTCTCCCGGCGGGTTCTCCGCGGGCACCTTCAAGCAGTCGGCGCAGAGCTGTGCCAGCTCGTCGCGGCGGCGGTCGATCTCCGCCCAGAGGCGGCGCTTGGTGTCTTCGATGGTCTTCACGCTGGGGAATCTCCTGTGTGAGTCGGGGCCGTCGGCGGCGGTCCGTAACCGCCACCGCCGGACGTCTCGATCAGGACCACGTCGCCCTGGCGGAGCGTGAGCGTCTCCTTGCCTTTCACGTCGCGCGCGTGCGCGCCGGGATTCAGCGTGATGCGGAACGGCAGGCCGTCCGCCCCGCCCGCCACGCCCCACGGCGGCACGATGCGGCGCTCGATCATCGACGTCAGCGTGACGTCCGGCGCGAGCATGCGGTAGGCGCGGCGCAGGCCGAGCCCGCCCCGCCGCGCGCCGTCTCCGCCGGAATCATCGCGCAACGCGTGCTCGACGATCGCGATCGGGTACTCCGCCTCGATCACTTCGGTCGGCGTGTTCATCACGTTCGACATGTGGACGCGCACCGCGGGCGCTCCGTCCCTGGCCGCCGTCGCCCCCTCGCCGCCGCCGTGCACCTCGTAGAGGATGCTCCAGCGCCCGTCCGCCGCCCGCGCGCCGAAGAGCAGGAGACCGGACGTCGTGGGACCACCGGCGGCGATGCGGTCCGGCAGCACCGGGGCCATCGCCTTGAAGATCGCGTCGACCACACGCTGCGATGTCTCGTGGTTGCCACCGACGACGGGGCGGTCGGGATCGGGACTGAGCACGGTGCGCGGCGGCACGATCACACGAAGCGGACGGTAGCAGCCGTCGTTCGGCGGCACCTCGGGCGCGATGAGCGCCTTCATCGCGTAGTACACGGCGGAGCACGCGACGAAGTACGTCGTGTTCACCGGGCCGCGCGCCTGCGGGTCCGTGCCGGTGAAGTCGAAGACGGCCTCGTCGCCGCGCTTGTCCACGCGCACGTGGATCTTGATCCGGCGGTCGTCCACGCCGTCGTCGTCGAGCCAGTCCTCGCCCTCCCATGTGCCGTCGGGCAGCGCGGAGAGCGCCGCGCGCATGCCGCGCTCCGACTCGTCGTGCAGCCGCTCGAAGATCGCGGTGACGGTCGGGGCGCCGTAGCGCTCGAAGAGCTCGGCGAGCCGCCGCGTCGCGACATCGCTCGCCGCGAACTGCGCGAAGAGATCGCCCTCGCGCTCCTCGCGGCCGCGCAGGTTCGAGAGCACGAGCTCGATCGCGTCGCGCTCCGGCCCCGCCGCGGAGAAGAGCCGGATCGGGGCGATGCGAAGCCCCTCCTGGTAGCACTCGGTCGCGGTTGGCGAGTAGCTCCCGGGCACGGTGCCACCGATGTCGGCCCAGTGCGCGAGGCTCACCGCAAATAGGACGAGCTGGCCCTCGAAGAAGACCGGCCGCACCGCCTTGACGTCGGGCAGGTGGTTGCCGCCGACCTCCGGAAGGTTGAGGAACCACACGTCACCGTCGCGCAAGCGCGTGGCGGGCACGCGAAGGAGGAACGACTTCACCGTGAAGCCCATCACGCCCATGTGCATCGGGATGTCGCGGCCCTGCGCGATCAACCGGCCCTGGGCGTCCGTGAGCGCGGACGAGAGGTCGCCAGCTTCCTTCAGGAGCGGCGAGCGCGCCGAGCGCATGACGATGAGACTCATTTCCTCGGCGATCGCGTAGAGCGCCTGGCGCACGACCTCGACGGTGACGGGATTCACGGCGCCAGGTGATGCCGGCGTCGACGTCGGCCGCGTGGCCTCGTGGCGCGTCACGCCGGCTCGACCTCGATCACGAGATGGCCGGCGCGATCGACCTCGCAGCGCTGGCCGGGATGGACGAGCGTGGTCGACCACTCGTCCTCGATCAGCGCGGGTCCGTCGATCGTCACCCCGGCGCCGAGCGCGGCCCGGTCGTGACGGGGCAGACCGACCTCGCCGGTCTCGGGGAAGAACGCGCGGTGGCCGTCCCGTGTCGAGGCACGCCCGTCCGGCGCGCAACCCGTCGGTCCGATCGCGTCGCTGAACATTCGCGCGGAGACGCGCAGATTGACGCACTCGATGGACTCGCCGGTCGCGTAGCCGTAGAGAAGACGGTGCCGTGCCTCGAACGCGCGGCCGAGCGCGGAAGGATCGCTCGCCCATGCGATCTCGAGCTCGTAGTTCTGTCCGACATAGCGGACGTCGACGCTCCGGCCGAGCGCGATCCGATCCGCTGGATGTCCCTCGTCGAGGAGGGGCCGCATACATTGCGCTTCCAGATCACGGAAGCGGTCCTCGACCAGTTTCTGGTCCCAGTCCGGCAATCGAGCTCGATGCGTTCGCATCGCGTCATAGCGGAGCGGCGACACCAGGCAGCCGAGGGCGGAGAACGCGCCGGAGAACGCCGGGACGATCACGCGCCGGATCCCGCACTGACGCGCGAGCGCTCCCGCGTGGATGGGGCCGGCGCCGCCGTAGGCGATGAGCGCGAAATCGCGCAGGTCGTAGCCGCGTTGCACCGAGACGAGGCGGAGCGCGCGCAGCATGCTGGCGTTCGCGACTTCGACGATGCCGTGCGCCGCCTCGATCAGCGAGAGTCCGAGCCGGTGGCCGATCCGTCCCACGGCCTCGCGCGCGCGCCGCACGTCGAGCCGGATCGAGCCGCCATAGACCCGGGCGGGATCGAGGTAGCCGAGCACCAGGTTCGCGTCGGTGACCGTCGGCTCGCTCCCGCCCTGGCCGTAGCAGGCGGGCCCGGGCATTGCGCCCGCGCTCCGCGGTCCCACCTTGAGAGCGCCGAGGTCGTCCACCCGCGCGATGGAGCCGCCACCGGCGCCGATGGACTCGACGGCGACCATCGGAAGGCGCACCGGATAGTCGCCAAGGCGGCGCTGCGACGCCGTCTCGGCGACACCATCGTTGACCAGACACACGTCCGTGGTCGTGCCGCCCATGTCGAAGGTCACCGCGCGGGCGATGCCGAGCGATCGCGCCACGAACGCGGCCGCCGCGACGCCCGCGGCCGGGCCGGACATGGCGAGCGCAAGCGGCTGCGCCTTGGCCGCGGGCACCGACATCATGCCGCCCGCGGAGTGAAGCAGATGGAGCGGACTCCGGACCGTGGCCGTCAGCCCGTTCAGGTACGAGGCGACGAGCGGCATCACGCTCGCGTTGAGCACGGTGGTGACGGTGCGCTCGTATTCGCGGAACTCCGCGTTGATCTCGCTCGAGATCGAGACGTGCGCGAAGTGAGGCTCGAGGGCCTGCCGGAGCACCCGTTCGTGCGTCGGATTCGCGTAGCTGTGGAGCAGCGTGACCGCGACCGCTTGCACCCTGTCGCGCGAAAGCGCTTCGACGATGCCTTCGATCTCGCCGAGGTCGAGAGCGACGAGCACGGTGCCATCGGGGCCGACGCGCTCGGTGATCTCGTGCCGCCGCCGGCGAGGCACCAGCGGCTCCGGCTTTGCGGGCAGGTCGAGCCGGTAGAGATGTGTGCGGTTCATCCGCGCGATCTCGAGCACGTCGCGGAAGCCACGAGTCGTGACGAGGCCGACCGGCGCGATACGTCGCTCGACGATCGCGTTCGTCACGATCGTCGTTCCGTGCGCGAGTGAATCCGGCGGCGCGGTGCCGCCGGTCAGCGCGGCGAGGCCGTGCCCCACGCTCCCGGCCGGGTCATCCGACGCCGTCGGAACCTTCGCCATGTGCATGGTTCCGGAGCGACCGTCGTAACGGACGACGTCGGTGAAGGTGCCGCCGACGTCGATCCCGACGCGCACGCCCGACGCGGGCGCTGTCTTCACGCTCCCTCCGTTGTCGCGTGGAGCGTGACCGTGTACCGGTACTGTACGGGATGGCACCGCATCACCTGCGCCTGCACGGCGCGACCGGACGCGGCGAAGTACGTCCGGAACACCGAGAGAACGGCCGCGCCGGGCTGGATGCCGAGATGTCCGGCGGTGATCTCGTCCACGAGGGTCGCCTCGATCGTCTGCACCGCGCGGGTGATCCGCTCTCCCGCCTTCTCCTCGACGAGGGTGAGGATCGGCACACTGCGGTCGAGCTCGTCGTCGCCGATGCGATGTCCGATCGCCTCGTGGAAGAAGAACTCCGAGTAGGCGAAGGGATGGAGCCCCGTGAGGTTGATCAGCGCGAGCCGTGTCACGCGCGCGTCCGCCGCGACGTCGAGCGCCTGCTGCACCCAGCCGCTCGCCTCGACGGCCTGCCGCGAGAGCACGCGGTAGCTCAGATCCTTCGCGTTGACGAACAGCTCCTCGAGCGATCCGACGAGCGACAGCGACTTCACGCTCGGACGCGGCTCGGCGACGAACGTTCCGACGCCACGACGGCGCGAGATCATGCCCGCGTTCAGCAGCGCATCGAGCGCTCGCCGCACCGTGATACGGCTCACGCCGTACGCCGCGCAGAGCTGTTCCTCGGGCGGAAGCGCGTCACCGACCGCGAACTCGCCGGCGCGGATCCTCTCGGACAGGTGCTGCTGGAGCTGGTAGTAGAGCGGCAACGGACCGGCGGCGAGCTGGAACAGGGTCGGCATGTTGGTATGTTGGCATGTTGTTACAACAACAGACCCTCCCGACGCAACCGAGTTCGCCTCGCGACCCCGACCCCTGCCGCTTGATCTTCGGGGTCGGTAGAGCGTAGCGTCCTGCGCGAGTCCAGTCGCACTGGAGAGGAACGTGAAGCTCGTCGCCGTGGTCACGGCCGCGGTCCTCGCGGTCGCGATGAATTTTTGCCCCGCGCAGATCCTCGCCCAGCCCCGGGTCTACACGTGGCCGAACGGTGATCGATACGAGGGCGAGTTCCAGGATAGCGAGCGCACCGGTCGTGGCACCCTCGTCCCGACGGCGGCCGAGCTGCCGTCGATCGACGGCCGTCATCTCGAGCGGCCATCGCCGTCCACGCTCGGCGGCTTCAAAGGGGTCGGCGAAGGCGGGACGATCGGGGCGCCGGCGGCGATTGCGAACGCCGTCGCGGATGCGCTGACGCCACTCGGCGTCGACGTGAGCGAGCTACCGATCACGCCCGAGCGGTTGTTCCGCTTGCTCGGTGCGGTGCCTCGCCATCACGCGGGAGCGTGAGCGGCGCCACCGTCAGCGATCTGGCGGGAGCACCCGGAAGCGTTGCCGTCAGCACGCGACGCCCGGAAGTGTCGCTCGTCGAGCGTCAGCACCTCCCGCATGCCGTGCTGCTCGGCGATCCCGACGAGGCCGAAGCGTCGGCCAGACCAGTGCCCAGGTTTGCGTTACCGCGCATCACCTCGGCGGCGGCCGCAACGTCGTGGGCGGTGAAGGGCTCCAGTTGGTAGGCGCCGCGCAGGACCTCCTCGAGGAGTTCCCGTTGCGCCCGCGCATCGACCTGCGTGGTGAGCCGGTAGTCCGGCTCATCAATCGCCGACAGCCGGCCGCTCGTGTCGAAGGGGATGAGATCGCTCCACGGCACGGCCGGTCCGAACCAATGGCGGCGCAGTGCGATCAACAGTGCGGGCCCGAGCACGGCCTAGGCGAGCCAACCACGTCACACCCACCTCAACGTGGTGGCGTAGAGTCGCCCCACACGGAAACGCGGTCGAAGCCGCAGTGGTGGGAGGGGCCCAGCCATGGACCATATTGGTATTGACGTCCATAAGAAGGACAGCCAGACGTGCATCCTGGCCGAGGACGGGGAGCTGATCGAGCGCCGGGTCCGGACGGAGGCGGAGTCGGCGACGGAGAGCGAGTGGGTGGCGCGGTGCCTGGAGGGGCTGGGGCATGAGGTGATCGGCGCCGATCCCAACTTCGTGTCGATGTACGAGCAGCGCAGCCGGAAAATGAAGACCGACCGGCGAGACGCGCGAGCGCTCGCAGAGGCGTGTGTGTTGGGGGCCTACCATCGGGCGCATCGACTGTCCGATGGCCAGCGGCACGTCCGGGGGCGGCTGACGGTGCGGGATGCGCTGGGTGCGAACACGGACCGGCTACATCACGCAAAGGACTCGCAGAGTGACGACGATGTGGTGGGAGCGCGCGTGTCGCCTTGGCCGCAGTCGGAGCGCCGTTGCGTAGATGGCGCCCCACCACTCTTCGACTCCCCTCGTGCGCCGACGAGCACCGTCTCGTCACTGAAGAGCGCGAATAGAAGGGTGACCGAACTCGCGAGACCAAAACCCTCGACGGCTTGAGAGTCACCGCTCGCTGCGCCTCGCGCGGGGGGCTGCGCCCCCGCAGATGTGGAGAACAGCAGTCCAGCAGTTTGCGACGGCGGGATTCGCTTATGCGGCCGGGCTGAGCGTGGTCGGCGCAGCGATCGTGTTCCGCATTCGCTGATGGGAGGAGAAAGGGGCGATGTCGCGGTGATGATCCAGGAACTGACGAGGCAGGCGAGTCTGGACCTGCTGGCCCGTACGCGTCTCGGGAGACTCGCGTGCGCCCACGGGACTCAGCCGTACGTCGTGCCAATCTATTTCGCGTACCACAATGAGTGCCTCTATGGTTTTTCCACAGTCGGACAAAAGATCGAGTGGATGCGCGCCAACCCATTGGTCTGCGTCGAAGCGGACGAGGTGGAGGGCCCGGAGCAGTGGGTGACTGTCCTTGTCTTCGGTCGCTATGAGGAGCTGCCCGATACGCCCGAATGGGCGAGCGCGCGCACCGTCGCCCACGCACTGTTGAAACAGTACGCCGTATGGTGGGAGCCTGCTTACGCGAAGACGATCCTCCACGGCATACAGCGCCCGCTGGTGCCGGTCTTCTACCGCATTCATTGCCATCGGATTACCGGCCACCGCGCCACCCCTGAGGCCGCGACGCCCAGTAGCACACGGCTGTCGATGACCGATTCGGGTGAACACGGTTGGCTGCAAAGGTTGGTGCGGCAGGTCCGAGGTAGGCTACCCGGTCATCTTCCCAGGCAGTGAGCCGGCGACACGACGATGTGATCAGGAGGTCACGCCGTCCTCGGCCAGCGTTTTCGAGATCGTGCGCTTCTCCGGCCGGGACGTCTGTGGGGCGCGGCAATGGGGCGCACCCGGGACGACCCGACTGCCACACCGCGATCGGCGGTCGCGAGACAGTCATGCAACTACTCGTTGCGGCGGCCTTGCCTCCGATGTCGGCGGGGTACGGCCATTGCAGCCGATACTTCAGTCCAACGAAAGGAGTTCCTACCCCATCGTGACTCGTACCTCATGAATACGACCGTCCCTCAGGCGCGGCAGAATCGGCGGATCGATGGGCTCACCGTCGAGGAGCATCCGCTCGACCCCTGAGTTCACGCGGCGCGGGTTCTCCACGCGAATGTGAACGACCGTGAGCCCGTCGCGTACGAAGACCTCGAATTCAGTCCAGCTTGCGGGAATGCGTGGATCGAGGCGCCATCCTCCGCGCGAGGGACGCAGCCCCAGGATCGCCTCGACGCCGAGGCGATACGCCCAGGCCGCCGCACCCGTGTACCAGGTCCAGCCTCCTCGGCCGATCCACGGCGCCGCCGCATATACGTCGGAGGCGAGCACGTACGGCTCGGTGCGGTAGCGCGCCGCCGCATCGCCCGTGAGCGCGTGGCGGATCGGGAGCAGGCGCTGGAACAGACCGACCGCGCGCTCGACGTCGCCGAGCTCGGCCAGCGCCCAGAGGACCCACATTGCTGCGTGGGTGTACTGGCCACCGTTTTCCCGAATGCCTGGAGGGTAGCCGCGGATGTAGCCAGGATCCTGTTCTGGACCCGCGAAGGGTGGCGTGAGGAGAAGGATCAGTCCATCCTGCTCACGGACGAGGTGCTCCGCCACCGCTTCCATCGCCGACGCGGCTCGCGGCTTGTCCGCCGCTGACGAGAGGACCGCCCAGGATTGAGCGAGCGAGTCGATCCGACACTCGGCACGCTCGGCTGATCCCAGCGGCGTGCCGTCGTCGTAGTATCCGCGCCGGTACCAGGCCCCGTCCCACGCGGATGCTTCGAGAGCGCTGCGCAACTCGTCCGCCTGCCGTCGCAGCGTCCGTGCTCGATCCATGTCGTCCATGCGCTCGCTCACGCAGGCGAAGCGCGTGAGCGTCGCGTGGAGGAACCAGCCGAGCCACACGCTCTCGCCGCGACCGCCGATCCCGACGAGGTTCATCCCGTCGTTCCAGTCACCGCTTCCGAAGAGCGGCAGGCCATGCGGGCCCGCCGTGAGGCCGCGCTCGAGCGCCGCCACGCAGTGCCGGTAGAGCGTGGCGCGGCGTTCTCCGGGTTCGAAGCGCGCGTAGCGCTCGACCTCGTTCGGCTCGAGCGCCGCCCCCGCGAGGAACGGCACCTCCTCGGACAGGATCGTGTCATCCCCGGTCGCCTCGACGTAGTGCGCTGTGATGAATGGGAGCCACAGCAGGTCATCGGAGCACCGCGTCCGCACCCCGGCACCCGTCGGCGGATGCCACCAGTGAAGCACGTCCCCTGCTTCGAACTGGTGGCGCGCTGCCTCGAGGAGGTGGTTTCGGCACATCGTGGGTGCGGCATGGATCAGCGCGGCGACGTCCTGCAGCTGATCGCGGAACCCGAACGCTCCGCTGGATTGGAAGTACCCCGTCCGGCCCCAGACCCGGCTCGAGAGCACCTGGTACAGGAGCCAGCGGTTGAGCATCAGATCGAGCGCGGGATCCGGCGTGCGCACGGTGATCGCGCCCAGCAACGCGTCCCAGTGCCGCTGCAGATCGCCCCACGCGGCCTCGACCGTGGCGCGCTCGCGGTACTTCGCCACGAGGCCGAGTGCCTCGGCGCGCCCCGCGGCCTGGCCGAGCATGAAGTGTGCGTGAGCCGTCGCGCCGGGAGCGAGGTCGAGATGAACCTGCAGCGCGGCGCAGGGATCAAGCCCGGCGCGGACCGCGCTCGCGAGACCGATGCGCCCCATCGCCGCCGGCGCGGCGTAGCTGCCGTGCCGGCCGAGGAACTCCGTGCGGTCGGCGGTCAGGCCGTGGAGCTTGTTGCTCGCCGCGACGAACGCCACGCGGTCTGCGAAATCCTCGTTCCACGGGTTCCGCGCGAGCAGGGCCTCCGAGGCCGGATCGAACTCCGGTATGACGAACGCCTGCGATCGATCGCGCGTGGCCCCGAGCACCCATTCGACGTAGTACGTCACCGTCACGCGGCGCGGGCGGTCCAGCCGGTTGGTCAACGTGAGCTCGACCAGCTTGAGCGGATCGTCGGCAGGAACCCACAGGCGCAACGTCTGGCCGAGGCCGTGGCTCTCGTGCAGGAAGGTGGCGTACCCCGCTCCGTACCGGATCTGGTAGGCGCCATCGGCCGGGGTCGGCCGCGGCGTCGGCGTCCACACGACACCGGTCTCTTCGTCGCGAAGGTACAGCACCTCGCCCGGCTCGTCCGCGATCGGATCGTTGCGCCACGGCGTCAGCCGATTCTCGCCGCTGTTCACCGCCCACGTGTAGCCACCGCCAGACTCGGACACGACGAAGCCCAGGTGCTGATTCGCCACCACGTTCACCCACGGCGCCGGCGTCGACGCGCCCGGTTCGAGATGGATCACGTACTCACGACCGTCGGCGCTGAATCCTCCGAGCCCGTTGTCGAACACGAGCGCGTCAGGTCGCGAGAGGCTCTCCGGCGCGGGCGGCTGAGCCACGCTCGGAACCAGACGCGGCAGTCGCGCCGGCTCGCCTCCCATCCGCGCGAGCTGCTGGCTGATGCTCCCCTGAGCGCCATCCAGCACGACGCGCGCCGCAGACAGGAGCAGGATGCGATCGGCCTCCGCGATCCGAGCAGACGGGACGACGAACACGCCGCCCGGCCGATCGCGCCAGGCGTCGGCACCGGCCTGAGCAATCGCGCGGTTGATGTGATCGTCTGTCTCGGTCAGGTAGCCTTCGGCCCGCTCGTTCAGGATGACCACGTCGAGGGAGACGCCCCGGCCCCGCCAGAAACGGTGTGCGCGCAGCACCGATGACAGGATCGCGGTGTCCTCCGTGGAGCCGACGCGCACGAGGAGGATCGGAAGGTCTCCGGAGATTGCGTGCTTCCACAAGGAGCGCTGCCCGAGGCGGTTTGCGGTGAGGATCGCGGTGGGAGCGCGTAGAGCGTCATGCGGATAGAGGAGAAGCGAGAGCAGCATGGCCGCCGCTTTAAGGTCCTGCGGGGCGAGCGTCAGATCGACGACCTCGGCTTCGCTGCGCTGACGCGCCAGCTCGAAGCTCCACTCGAGGGCGGGAAGCGAGCGATGCCGGCGGGCCAACGTCAGTACGTCCTCACGTGAATTGGCGGCCAAGACCACATAGGCGATCGTCACGGCGCGATACGCCGGGAGCTCGATCTCTGTCGACAGCGCCATGATCGGATCGAGCGTCGGGCCCGTCATTCCCGCGCCGGTCGGCCCTTCTCGGTCGAGTGCGCCCGGCTGCCGCGCCGTCCTTCCGCGGCCCACGAAACGCTCGCGCGAGCTTTCGTAGCCAGCCGGCCGCGCCCGCGCGGATGGGAGCACCAGCAGGTGGGCGAGCCAGGCGTCGGGCTTTCGAGCGGAGCGCGGGCGGCGGTGGAACACGAGCGCGTGCAAGTCGTCGACGTACTCGCTCTCCACGAACAGCTTACTGAACGCGGGGTGTCGCTGGTCCTCGGCGGCGTCACCGACCACGATTTCTGCGTAGCTCGTCACGAGGAGCCGCCGTCGCGACGCCGTGTGGTTTCTCAGCGTCACCAGCCGTATTTCGACGTCATCGCTCGGCGCCACGCAGACCTGCTCGTGGAGCGCGATGTCGTGCACGCGCTGACGCCGCTCGACCATGTGCGCGTGGAATACCAGCTCGCCATCGCCGGGCGTCAGGGACCACGAGAGCCGGCCGTCGAGATCGCGAAGGTAGAGCCGAAAGCCGGGGCTGTCGAGTGTGCTGTCGGCCTGCCAGCGCGTGAGGGCCACGCCACCCCAGTCGCTGCCGCCGCCTCCATCCGAGACGAGGACGCGGTAGCGACCGTTCGACAGAACATGGGCCTGAGGAACGCCTGCGCCCGGATGCGCTTGCCATGGCGCGAGCGATACCCGCGGTGTCGGAGCAGGGCGAGACCTGACGGGCACGACGCGCACCCGCTTCTTCGCCCCGATGGCCGGGCGCTCGAAGAGGAGCGCTTCCGTGGTCCTGACGATGGCGTCGGCGTGGAAGCGATCCACCATGCGCTTGGCGTGAATCAGGTTGTTGATCGACGTCAGGATCATCCCCTGATGGTGGGCCATGAACGAGCGGACGATGGCGTGCGTCGTCCCGGCCTCCAGACGTGAGGCCGTGAAATCCACGGCCTCGTAGAGCCCGTAGCGTCCCAGGGCGCCGAGCGTATCCAGACGGTCGAGATTCGCCATCACCGCTGGCAGCGCAAACGGCAACGCGAGCAGGGAGGCATACGGCGCGACGACGATGTCGTCCACCAACCCGCGCTTGAACCCGAGATCCGGGACGCCGAAGGCGCGGTACTGATAGTTGCGCTGCGCGTCGAACCGGTAATACCCCGACTCCGACATGCCCCACGGCACTCCACGGCGGGCGGCGTACGCGATCTGTGTCTGCACGGCAGCCGCGCACGCCCGGCCCATCACGCTGTCGGGCGCCTCGCACAGGAGCAGCGTCGGCATCAAGTACTCGAACATCGTGCCGCTCCAGGAGAGGAGTGTGGTGGCGCCGTCCACGCGAGCGAGTGGCCGGCCGAGCTGGAGCCAGTGCTCTTCAGGGACGTCGCCCTTCGCGATGGCGATGAAGCTGGCCAGCCTCGCCTCGGAGGCGAGCAGGTCGTAGTGGTGAGCGTCGCGGCGATCCGCGGTGACATCGTGGCCGATGTAGAAGAGTCGTCGTCCCTCGTCGTAGAGGAAGGTGAAGTCCATCGCATCGAAGAGCGCCTCGGCATGTTCCGCGAGCGCATCGAGAGTGGACAGCATGCTGCGCGCGGTCTCGTGGGCCCGCGCGATCGCCTTCTGGAGGCGCTCGGCCCACGCACGAGCCTCCGCCAGACCTGCCGCGTTGTCAGGCAACCCGTCGAGTTGCGTCTCGAGCCGTGACAGGCCAGTGCTGGCGGTCTCGCACGTCGAGGGCAGTTCGTTCAGCGTGGGATCGACAGGGAGGTTTCGCTCGAGCGCCGTCCATGTCTCCGCCAGCGCCTTGCGAACGTCTCCTGGCCCCACGACAGGTGGCCGGGCATCCGGCGCCTCCCACGGAAGACAGAGCTCGATGTCGCGCCACATGGCCTCGAGGTGCTGGGGCACTTCCGCGGACCACACGCGGAGTTCAGACAGCAGATCGGGATCAAGGCCCGCGACGTCTTGCGCGATCGCTGCGAGAACGGCCTGATCGAGCTCGGTGCCGCCGCGCTCGAGGAGCGAAGCGATGCCGGGCCCCCACGCCGGCCGCGCCGCCTTCAACTCGATCGCTTCCGCGCGCATCTTCTCCACGCACGTGCGGAGGGCGGTGAACCGCCCGGCGTGCTCGGGTCGAACGCCACGCTCGAAGACCTGGGGCAGGATGTCGAGCGTGTCGATCAGTCCATCCCATCGGGCAGGCCCGATGACAGGCGCCTCGATGAGCTCCCGGGAGGCCTGCTTCACGACCAAGAGGCACGCGGCGAGATTCCCGCTGTCCACCGTCGAGACGTAACGGGGCGACAGCGGCGAGAGATCGCGTGTGTCGTACCAGTTGTAGAAGTGGCCGCGGTGGCGCTCCATGCGTGCGAGCGTCTCGAACGTGTTCCGCAGACGCAGGATCACGGAGAGCAAACCGGCGTGACCGAGATCGTGCGCGGACAGCGTGGCGAGTTGCAGGAGTCCGATGTTGGTCGGCGAGGTTCGCCGCGCGACTTCACCCCGTGGCTCCTCTTGGAAGTGATCAGGTGGCAGCCATTGGTCGTCCGGTCCAACGAACCTGTCGAAGAAGAGCCACGTGCGGCGCGCCAGCAGACGGAGGCGCCGAGCATCGCCCTCCGACAACGCCGCCACGCGCCGACGTCGTGGGCGGCTGACGGCGGCGGCGATCTCGGGAGCAAAGAGCCAGAGCGCCACCAGCGGAAGCGCGGCCGGGAGCGCGGCCGGCCGACAGATCGCGAGCAGCACCAGCGTGCCGATCGCGATGGTCGGAGCCGCGACCATCTCACGCCAGAACGGTCGATGTGACTCCGTGCCAACCAGCAGGCGTGCCACCCGCGCCGCTGACGTCCATTCCAGGAGGCGACGCCCCCGGCGCAGACGGACGAGCGTGCGGAGAATGGCGTCAGCCAGGACGACGGCGCGATGTGGGAGCAGGGCGATGTGAAGGATCCAGAGCGCCGACGCAGGTCGCAGTCGCAGCGCCACGCCCCGGACGGCCGGAGGCAGGGCCGCCACCCGATTCGCCGAGAGCAGGCCTCCCATCGCTTCCGTGAGCAGCGGGGCCGCGAGCACGAGGACGGCAATCATCGTCCACACGGCGGGCGGGCCGGGGAACACGACCCACGCCAGGAGCAGGAAGGCGAGCAGCGTCGGCGGAAGCAAGGTGCGGCGAAGGTTGTCGATGATCTTCCAGCGCGAGATCAGCGACAGCCGGTTCGGTGCGCGACCGCCGGCCGCGAGGGGCACCTGGCGGCGGAGCCACGGGAGCAGTTGCCAGTCTCCCCGAACCCAGCGGTGGAGACGTCGCCAATAGCTGCGGTAGTCGGCGGGATAGTTCTCGAAGAGGACGACGTCCGTCACCAGCGCCGCTCTTCCGTGGATTCCCTCGAACAGGTCGTGGCTGAGGATCGCGTTCTCCGGCACGCGCCCGCGCAGGCTCGCCTCGAACGCGACCGGGTCGTAAATCCCCTTGCCGACGTAGACGCCCTCGCCGAAGAGGTCCTGGTATACGTCCGATGACGCGCGGGCGTAGAGATCGAGGCCGGGGTCTCCCGCGAAGAGGCGCGAGAACGAGGAGGCGGCCGTGCCCGAAGGCGTCACTTCCATCCGAGGCTGGAGGACCGTGTAGCCGGCGGTCACGCGACCCGTCCCGGTCTCGATCTCGGCCCGGTTGAGGGGATGCGCGAAGGTCGCGACGAGGCGGTGGGCCGCGCCGCGGGGGAGCTCCGTATCCGCATCCAGCGTGATCACGAACCGGGTCGTCGAAAGGAAGCTCGGATCGCCGACGTGCCTCGCAGAGATGGTCCCATGGTCGCCGGCAAGCAGTCGGTTGAACTCGGCGAGCTGGCCGCGCTTGCGCTCCCAGCCCAGCCAGCAGCCCTCGCCGGCGTTCCACAGTCGCCTGCGATGCAGCAGGTGAAATGGGCCGCTGCCGCCGTGCCCGTACCTTGCATTCAGCGCGCACACGCCTTCTTCGAGCCGTCGCAGCAGATCGACGTCACCCGGCATCGATTCCTCGGGCGCGTCTGCGAGCGTGACGAGCAGGGCGAGATGGAGATTGGCGTCGGCGCTGGCGAGCCCGTGAATCTCGAACCGCGACAGCAATGGCGAGATATCGTCTTCCGGCGACAGGACGGCATGCACGACGATCATGGTTCGGCAATCGACGGGGAGGCCCTCGCGGAAGTCCATCTTGGGCAGGACGCGCACCGGGACGACACGCGTCACGAGCCGATTCACCAGACTCACGGCGACGGTCGCGGCGGGGACAAGGGCCAGGACGAGCCCGGCGACGACGATGACCGGCTCGGCACCTGTAGCCAGTAGCGCCACGCCCAGGGCCATCAAATGAAGCAGGGCGACGAGCGCGATCGCGCCCAGGTACGACAGGGTCGGATAACGCAGGAGGAACCGTCGCGATCGCGTTCCCCAACCGGGACGGTAGCCAACCGCGTGACCGAGCGCCTCGAAGCCGTCGTCGATGAGGTGGTAGCCAACGTGGCCGCGCCGGCCGCCCACGCTTTTTCGCGATCGCGCGACAGCCTCGCGCGCTACGGCTTCCTCTGACCAGTCGCTGCGCGCAGCCAGCTCCTCGACAACCTTGCGGTACCGATCGCGCGTGTCGAAGTCCATGCGGGCATACGCGCCGGCCGGATCCTCGCGCAGGATCCGCTCGGTCTCGCTGACTCCTTCGAAGAACGCGTTCCAATCGGTGGTCTCGAGCGTGCGCAGGCTGCGGATGCAGGCCGCGACGATGTGATCCGCCGTTGTCGCCTCCGCGGGTTCCTCCACGGGAAGCGTGACGGCGACGGCAGACGCCAGGGCCTCGAGCTGCACGATGCGGAGGAGCACGGGCAGCGCCCAGACCTCCGCCACCGATAGAGGGCGGACGGTCTGGAATGCCTCGATGAAGCGTACGGTTGCCTCCATCTCGATGTGCTGCGCGCCAGCGGTGACGATCTCCTGAGCCAGTGCGTAGGCCACGGGGAAACCGCGGAGCTGACCGGTAGAGCTGCGCGGGAGACGGCGCTCGAACGCGGGCGGGAACTCCTCGCGAACCAGTTGGAAGGCCCGCTCGACGATGTAGTAGTTGTCGAGCAGCCACTCAGCAGCAGGTCGATCCGCGCCCGGAACGCCTCCGGCGAGACGTCGATACGTGGCATCGAGGGCTTCCTGCGGGCCGCGCAGGCGTTCGGCGAGCCGAACGCCCTTGCCACGGGATGCCACGCTTGCGCTCGACGCCAGGCGCCGAACGCGCTCGAAAGCGTCGCCGTCCCTCACTGCGCCGATCGGTCGCGCCGGATGCCCGGGCTTCAGTGCCCGGGACGGCTCCGCGCCGCCTCTTCTTCGGGCGTCGGCTCGCGTCCGGACCCGAGATCCTGAATCACGAGGATCGGTCGGCGGCTCTGCTCCAGCAGCCGTGCCGCAACGCTGCCGTACCGTTCATTCGCGTCGCCGGTTCGCCCGTGTGCGCTCACCATCACGAGGTCGACGCCGGTCTCGTCGGCCATGGCCCGAATGGCTCGCGCTCTCTGCGACGACACCACGATGCGCGTTCCGACTCGAAGGTTCTGCTCCACGAGCCGGTCTCGCAACTCGCCGAGATACCGTTCGGCTTCGAGCCGGTTTCGCTCGGTGAGCGTCGATGCGACCGCCAGATCCTCACCCGATGGCGGCAGACGGCGCGGCATCTCGGGCTCCGGCACGACGTGCGCGAGAATGATCTCGGCCTCATGCGCACGTGAGAGCGCCGTCGCGAGCGGCAGGATGCACTCCGCGCGCGGCGAGCAGTCGAGCGGCACGAGAAGCCGGCGTATCTGCACCTCGCCGATCCTCCGGCCTTGGGTCTCGCGCGCGGGGACGAGGAGCACCGAACTGTGTGTCCGCGCGACGACCATCAGGACCGTGCTGCTGAGGACCCATCCGCTGAGTCCTCCTTCGCCGTGGCTCGAAAGCACGACGAGATCGACATGCTGAGCCCTGGCGAAATCGATGATCTGCTCGGCAGGCCGTCCCTCGAGCAGCTCGGTGGACGACGTGAGTCCTCTCGCTTTGAGCTCACGATCGATCCTGGTGAGCTCGCTCTGCGCCTCCACTCTCCGCATCTCCCAATCCACGGCGTCGTGG
The DNA here is from genome assembly GCA_041490825.1 of Methylomirabilia bacterium. Classification (GTDB taxonomy): domain Bacteria; phylum Methylomirabilota; class Methylomirabilia; order Rokubacteriales; family CSP1-6; genus JBGPTW01. The sequence goes on from JBGPTW010000048.1 coordinate 20,773, forward strand.
TGATGGCTCGTCGAGGAGGAGAGGGGAGGTTTCTCGAGGACACGCAGGAGCGTCGCGCGCGCGGGGAGAGCCTGCGCCACCGCGACCGCCCAGGGGAGCGCACCCTCGGCGAGCGGAGACCCGTCCAGCGGGACGAGCACATGGCGGATACCGAGCCCGGCGCATCCGGCCTCATGTTTTCCACTCATCGGGCCAGCGGCAGTTCCCTGCGCCGACTGCGAGCTCAAGTTCGAAGGCATGCTGCATCCTCCAACCAAGGATCGTCGAGGCAAGGGTGGTGCCAGAGCACACCCGTTCCGCGACCCGCCGAACGCGCATCTAACCGCGGTGTTCCAGAGCACACGGGAGATGCAGACCTCTGGTCCGGATAGGCCGGAGCGGCATCTGCGCCCCACGTGTCCTTCGGCCGCCGCACCGTTCGTCAGGACCACAGCGACATAGATGACACTCAAGCCGTATATTTGGCAGTGAACTTGCGCACGCTAGCAATGTAGATCCGAGGGAGACCGACGACGCCAGAGACGGAATCGACGCATCCTCCGCTCGGATCGCGCCGTCGGCGCTGGCGCGTGATCCTGCCGCTGCTGGTCGCCGTCCTCGTTGCTGCACTCCCGGTTCCCGCCGGGCTCACCACCGAGGCTTGGCGCTACTTCGCGGTATTTCTCGCGGTGATCGTCAGCCTGATCACCGAGCCGATTCCCGGTGCCGTAGCCGGACTGATCGGCATCACCGTCGCGACGATGCTCCGGCTCGTCGCGCCTCGGCCCGTCGACTCGATCCGCTGGGCGCTCACCGGCTTCGCGGACAGCACCGTGTGGCTGATGTTCGTCGCCTTCATGTTCGCGCTCGGCTACGCCAAGACCGGGCTCGGCCGACGGATCGCACTTCTCTTGGTCCGCCGACTGGGCGGACGAACGCTCGGGCTCGGCTACGCGATCGCGCTGGCTGACCTCGCGCTGGCGCCGTTCGTCCCGTCGAACACCGCGCGAAGCGGTGGCATCGTCTTCCCCATCGTCGAGAACATCCCCGCACTCTACGGCGCGGCGCCGGGAGAGACCCGCCGCGGCATCGGCGCGTACGTGATGTGGACCGCCTTCGCGACCACATGCGTCACCAGCTCGATGTTCGTCACTGCCCTTGCGCCCAACCTGCTCGCCGTCTCGCTGATGAAGGAGATCGCCCACGTCGAGGTGACGTGGACGGAATGGTTGATCGGCTTCCTGCCGCTGGGCTTGCTGCTGTTCGTCGCCCAGCCCTTCCTCATCCATCGCCTCTGTCCCCCGGCGGTGACGACGACCGCCGAGGTTCCCACGTGGGCCAGCCGCGAGCTCGTCGCGATGGGCCCGCTCTCGCGGCGGGAGTTGAGCATGGGACTGCTCGCGGTCCTCGCGCTCTCGCTCTGGATCTTCGGAGGACGATGGATGAACGCTACGACGGTGGCGCTCTTGAGCCTCTGCCTGATGATCGTGACCCGCGTCGTGTCCTGGGACGACGTCCTCGAATACCGGCGCGGGTGGAACAACCTCGTCTGGTTCGCGACGCTGATCACGCTGGCGGATGGTTTGAGTCGCGTGGGCTTCCTGCCGTGGTTCGCGACGAGCGTGGCCTCTTCCGTTGGCGGACTCCCGGTCGCCAGCAAGGTCGTCCTGATCGTCAGTGTTTTCTTCGTCGCGCACTACATGTTCGCGAGCCTCACTGCGCACGCCACCGCGCTCTTACCCGTATTGCTGACTGCGGTCGTCGTGATCCCGGACCTCCCGATCACCGTCGTCGCGCTGTGTTTGTCCTATACGCTCGGGCTCATGGGCATCATCACCCCGTACGCAACGGGATCGGCGCCGCTCTACTACGGCAGCGGGTACATCAGCCACCGCGACTTCTGGACGCTCGGGCTCGTCTTCGGTGCGTTCTACCTCGTGGCGGTCCTTGTCGTGGAACTGCCCTACCTCGTTCTGCTGTACCGCTGAGCGCGCGGCATAGATCTCAGGCTCCCACCCCGCCGCGCGCGTGCTGACATCGGAGGAGATCTGCCCGGCGCACTCCGCTTCCCGGCCGCGCCCGACGCGGCGACCCGCGAGAGGACCGCGCGTTTCCGTCACCACCGTGCGCTGCCGCTCGGGCCCGTGACCGGCGTCTAGAGGACGACCCAATCACCCGTGCGGCCGAGGCGGTGCGCGAGCGCGGTATTGGAGTTGAGGGCCGTGAAGAGTCCGCCGCTACGCTCGGTGTGCAGCACGGGAAGCCAGCGCTCGCCCGTGGGATTGAACCGTCGCGGCGCGATCCGCGGCAGCCGTCCCGCCTTCTCGCGGTATTCGCGATCGCCGTCGAGCAACATCAGGACAGACGGCTCCGCGGCCGCGCGCACCGGCACTCCACGCGGACGGCCGAGCCGAGCGGCGAGCCCCGCCGCAATCGCCGCCGCGCGCCGGGTACCGACACCGGGCAGGGCGGCGAGACGGCCGTCGTGGGCCGCGATCTCCAGCGCCGTCAACGACTCCACGTGCAGCGCATCGTGGGTGCGCCACGCCAGCACCGGGCCGACGCCGGGGATCGTGCGGAACAGCCGGCCGCGATCCTGCGGCCGATCGCGGGAGTGCATCGAGTCCGGCGAGGCCATCGCGCTCGAGGATCGTGCCGACATCGCGACGGAGCGTAGGCGACACAAAGGTCCTTATCGGCAGTCTTCGTGCGCAGCGCGAAATCGCTCGCGCGTCGCACGATTCGCACGAGGTTCGCTGCACCCGCAATCGAAGCGCATCGACCACGGCGCGATCAGCGTCGGTACTGATGAGCTCGAGGGGCGTATAACCGCGGCGCACGGCAATCCAACAGTGTGACCGCGATCGCGCACGCCGTAATCGTCGTGTTCCGCCACGGCACCAGCTCCCACGAGTGCTCGTTCAAATACTCGAAGCTCGAGACACTGAAGCGGCACGCGCTCGACCTGAACTGAGTACTGCGCGTTGCGCGCGCGGCGCGTCGAGCGCTACACGGCACAGGAGTTCTAGTTCTCGGCCTTCTCCCTCGAAATTCCTCATCGACTCGGGCATGCGGTCGTCGTGATGGACCGCGAGTCCGCCTCTGCTTGACCTCTGGAGACCAGCGGACTACCGTCGGGCCACCTGTCCGACCGTTCCCAGCCCAGACTCGCGGGGAGGCCCCGGCATGCAGTGTCCGCGTTGTCACGCTGAGAACCGAGAAGGCCGCCGCTTCTGCGGGGAGTGCGGGCTGTCGTTTGCCCTCACGTGTCCGTCGTGCGGTTTCGTAAATGAAGGTAGCGAGAAGTTCTGCGGCGGCTGTGGTGCGCCGATCGCCGGCTCCGCCGCAGCTCCTGAGGGCAGGTTTGGCCCGCCGGAGTCTTACACCCCGAAGCACTTAGCCGAGAAGATCCTCACCTCCAAGAGCGCGCTAGAGGGCGAGCGCAAACAGGTCACGGTCCTTTTCGCCGACCTCAAGGGCTCGATGGAATTGCTCGCCGACCGCGACCCCGAGGAGGCGCGCAAGCTCCTCGACCCGGTTCTCGAGCGCATGATGGAGGCCGTCCACCGCTACGAAGGCACCGTCAATCAAGTGATGGGCGACGGGATCATGGCGCTCTTCGGCGCGCCGCTCGCGCACGAGGACCACGCCGTACGGGCGTGCTACGCCGCGCTCCGGATGCAGGAGTCAGTCGCGCAGTACGCGGAGGGTGTCTTCCGCTCGCACGGGGTGCCCGTCCAGATCCGCGTGGGGCTCAACTCCGGCGAGGTGGTCGTCCGCGCGATCGGATCCGATCTACACATGGATTACACGGCCGTCGGTCAGACGACGCACCTGGCCGCCCGCATGGAGCAGATGGCGACGCCGGGCACGATCCTGCTCGCCCCCGCGACCTTGCAGCTCGCCGAAGGTTACGTGCAGGTGACGGCCCGCGGGCCGGTCACGGTCAAGGGGTTGCCGAACCCCGTGGAAGTCTACGCGCTCATCGGAGCGAGCGCGCAGCGGACCCGGCTCCAGGCGGCCGCCGCTCGGGGATTGACGCGGTTCGTCGGGCGCGACGCCGAGATCGAGCAGATCCGCCGGGCGCTCGCCCTCGCGCACGATGGCCACGGCCAGCTCGTCGCCGTCGTGGGGGAACCCGGTGTGGGGAAGTCCCGCCTCGTGTACGAGCTCACCCACTCCCACCGCACCCAGGACTGGCTCATCCTGGAAGCGAGCTCCGTGTCCTACGGCAAGGCGACCGGCTACGTGCCGGTTATCGACCTCCTCAAGGCCTATTTCAAGGTGGACGATCGCGAGACCCACCGCGAGATTCGCGAGAAGGTGACGGGCAAGCTCCTCACGCTGGATCGGACCCTCGAACCGATCCTGCCCGCCTTGCTGGCCCTCCTCGATGTCCCCGCCGAGGACGCCCACTGGCAGGCGCTCGATCCCGCCCAGCGCCGGCAGCGCACCCTCGACGCCGTCAAGCGCCTCCTGCTCCGGGAGAGTCAGCGGCAACCCGTGCTCCTGGTCTTCGAGGATCTGCACTGGATCGATGCCGAGACGCAGGCCCTGCTTGACGGCCTGGTCGAGAGTCTGCCCACGGCCAGGGTCCTCTTGCTGGCTAACTACCGGCCCGAGTATCAGCATGGCTGGATGAGCAAGACCTACTATAGTCAACTGCGCCTCGACGCACTCCCGCCCGATAGCGCAGGCGAGTTCCTGAATGCCCTCCTGGGCGACGACCCGGCGCTGGAGCCCCTCAAGCGACTGCTGGTCAGACGCGGAAATCCCTTCTTCATCGAAGAGAGCATCCGGACACTGGTGGAGACGGGTGCGCTCACCCGGGAGCGCGGCGTCTATCGACTGACCCGGCCGATCCAGGCGATCGAGGTCCCGGCGACCGTGCAGGTGATCCTGGCGGCCCGGATCGACCGGCTCACGGCGGACGACAAGCAGCTTCTTCAGACTGCCGCGGTCATCGGCAAGGACGTGTCCTTCGTCCTGCTCCACGCCGTGGCGGAGGCGGTGGAGGATGCCGTGCAACGGGGGCTCACGCACCTGCAGACAGCCGAGTTTCTGTACGAGACGCGCCTCTTTCCGGATCCCGAGTACACCTTCAAGCATGCGCTCACCCACGAAGTCACCTACGGCACCCTGCTCCAGGACCGCCGCAGGGCCCTGCACGCCCGCATTGTCGGCGCCATCGAGGGCGTCTATCCGGACCGGCTGACCGAGCATGTCGAGCGGCTGGCCTACCATGCCGTACGGGGTGAGCTGTGGGAACAGGCGGTCACGTACCTCCGGCAGGCCGGGACCAAGGCCTTGGCGCGATCGGCCAACCGGGAAGCTGTAACGTGCTTCGAGCAGGCGCTGGCGGCCCTCCAGCATCTGCCGGAGACGCGCAAAACGCTGGAGCGTGCCATCGATCTTCGCTTCGACCTGAGAACGTCACTCTTTCCGCTCGGAGAATTCGAGCGGATCGTCGGCTGTCTCCGCGAAGCCGAAGCCCTGGCGAGGACACTCGACGATCAACGGCGACTCGGCCAGCTGTTGGTCTATATGTGCCACAACCTCGTGATGACTGGCCGTTCGACGGAAGCGCTCTCGTTCGGCCAGAACGCCCTGGTTATTGCCGGGTCGCTCGGGGATGTGCCACTCCAGGTGACCGGAAATCTCTACTTAGGTGTGGCCTGCCTGCGCACGGACGACTATCGACAGGCCGAGGATCTTTTTCTGAAGGTCCTGCATTTGCTTGAAGGTGATCGGAGCCGGGAACGCTTTGGCCAGCCCGGATTCCCTGCCGTGATGGCTCGCTGTTATGTGACTTGGGTTTTCGCCGACCGCGGAAAGTTCAAGGAGGGAACCGCCCACGGCCAGGAAGGCCTCCGCCTCGCCGATGCGCTCGATCACCCCTACAGCGTGGCCTTCGCGGGCTGGGTACTCGCCTATCTCCATATCATCAGCGGGGAATTGAGCCATGCCGTCCGCTTGCTCGAACGAGGGCTGGCGCTGAGTCGCGAGTGGAACCTGGCCTACTTTTCAGTGCAACACACGGGGAGCCTGGGCTACGCCTACGCGCTCTCGGGGCGGATTGCCGAAGGCATTGCGTTGCTGGAGCACGCGCTGAGCACCATTGAGTACATGGGGTTCAAAACCTACCAGCCGCTGTTCCTCGGGTATCTGGGCGAGGCGTACGTCCTCGCCGACCGGCTCCAGGACGGCCTCGAATTCGCCGGCCGATCCCTCACGCTCGCCCGCGAGGGCGGTCAACGCCCCTCCCAGGCGTGGGCGCTTCGGCTCCACGGCGAGGTCGCCGCGCGCCGCGATTCCCCGGAGCAAGCTGACGGCCACTACCGTGACGCGCTCGCGCTCGCCGAGGAACTCGGCATGCGCCCCCTCGTCGCCCACTGCCACCTCGGCCTCGGCAAGCTCTCCCGGCGCACAGGCAAGGGCGAGCAGGCGCAGGAGCATCTCACCACCGCGACGACGATGTACCGCGAGATGGACATGCGCTTCTGGCTCGAGCAGGCGGAGGCGGAGCTACGGATGCTACGATGATTCAGGTTCAGCTACGATCCTGAAGGCCGAGCCGGCAGTGGTTTGACGATGAGGATGAGGCGGATTGCTCTCGGACGACCAAGCCATCCGTTGGTCACGGACGAAAGCTGCTGGCCGTCATTGATGGGATCCGCAAGAAGCTTCGGGCCGGAGACCTGGAGTTCACGGTTCCTCATTTCATCGAAGAGATGGTGAACGACGACGTGACCTTTGCCGACATCGAGATGGCGATCGGTCGGGGCCGGATCAGGGACCGTTTCACCCGGGATCCGCGCGGGACGCGCTACGAGATCGTAGGCCCCGCCACTGATGGACGTCAGCTCGCTGTAGTCTGCCGGATCAAAACGACCGGGAAACTTCTGCTCATCACGACCTACCTTGTTGAGTGAGGCCATGAAAAGGCGCGAGTCCAGATACGACTATGGTGCCTGTCACGCCTGCGGCGGGCGGATGGAGGAACGGCGCATCAAGCAACACTTCTGGAGCAAACGCGGGCTCATCGTCATCGAGGATTTCCCAGCAGGCGTCTGCCGTCGGTGCGGTGAGAAGGTCGTCAAGGCCGACGTCGGGCGGTTGGTCGCGGAGCTCGTCGAAGGCTCGCGGCGACTGCGCAAGACGCGGACGATGAGCGTACCGGTGATCAAGTTCGTCAACAACGTAGCCTGACCCTCAATCGTCGGACATTAGCGTCGCGTCGGCGCGGGTTGTCGCCGACCCGGTTGTGCTGAACCAGGAGATCTCTCCAGCGGAGCTGGAGCGGTGAGCTCATGCGCTGCGGCTACTGCCAATTCGAAAACCGTGAGAGCGTGCGCTTCTGCGAGGAGTGCGGGGCGAAGATCGAGGTGATCTGCCCTGCGTGCGGGGCAGCCGCGCGTCTTCCAGATCTACGACGGCACGAACGAGGTGCAGAAGATCCTGATCTCCCGCGAGCTCGCCGCGGGGCTTTGACCACTGGGAGGATGCGACATCGACCTCCAGATTCCGGTCCCGCTCGAGACGTTCGACCTCGTCATGGGCGACGGCGCCATCATTCGCGTGCGCCGACATGGCCGGACCGACGGCATCCGGCTGTTCATCGCCAACGGCAATGGCTTCGCCACCGATGGCTACTATCCGTTCTGGGGCCCGCTCGCCGAGCGGTTCGAGGTCATCGCCTTCGACTTCCGCAATCATGGCCCGAACCCACGGGCGACGTCCGGGAAGGACGGCCACACTTATGCGCAGATGACGCTCGACCTCGAGCGCATCTTCCGTGAAGTTGGGGCCCGCCTCGGATCCAAGCCGAGCGTCGGCGTGTTCCACTCCATGTCCGCGCGCACGGCCATGAAGCACGCCATCGAGCTCGGCTTTCGGTGGGACGCGCTGATCCTGTTCGATCCGCCGAACGTGCCGCCGCCCGGTCACCGCGTCCACGAGATCATGGACGTCTTCGAGCACCGTCTGGCCGACTGGGCGATGCGGCGCCAGGCTCGATTCACCGACCCGTCCGAGCTGGCGCGCCAGTACGCCGAGACCCGGGCGCACACCACGTGGGTGCCAGGCGCTCATGCGCTGATGGCCCGCGCGGTGTTACGCCGGTGCGAGGGGGGTAATGGCTGGGAGCTGTCCTGCCCGCCCGAGCTCGAGGCGTCGATCTACCTCCAGGCGATGACGCTGAACCTGTGGCCGCCCTACGAAGCGTACGGCGGCCCGGTCAAGATGATCGCCGCCGACCCCGAGGCGCGCGGCGCCCCCGCACCCGCGTTCGCCAATCGGGCCCTCGCCGAGGAGCTCGGCTACGTCTGCGAGGCGATCCCGGGCACGGGGCACCTGCTGCAAATCCAGAAGCCGGCGGAGTGCCGCCGCGCGATGCTTGCCTTCCTCGACGAGCGGCGCATTCGCTATTGAAGCGAGGGCTGGCATAGAATCCGTATTCGAAGGGAGGGCCACGATGACGGCGCCGATGGTTCAGCGTCTCCTCGCATTTCGGCGTCGTGCAGCCACGGCATGAACCACAGTTCCCCGGTCGGCGGCGGGTCAGGCAAGGCGCAGTGGACGAGCCGCCACCGTTCATTGCGCGTCCACTCGTACACTGTGTCGCCGACGTCGATGTGTACATACGCGCGACCGTACTTCGGCTGGTGGTGCCGGATTCCCCTCATCCACTGCGAGCCCGAGGTGTGCAATCATGCCTTCTTGCCGCCCGCGTAGAGCGCCCGGGCCAGGATCGGCTTCATCTGCGCGCCGTCCACGTTGATATTCTCGCCGTTGACGAAGCTCGCCCGATCGGACGCCAGGAACAGGACGCAGTTCGTCACCTCGCGAGGCGTGGCGATGCGCTTGAGGTTCAGGGGAATGCTGTCGACGTGGGCGTTGACCACATCGTCCACGCCGACACCCTTGCCCCTGGCGAGGTGCTCGAAGATCCCGCGCATGAGCGTGGTCTCCACGGGGCCGGGGCTGACGGCGTTGATGTAGATGCCTTCCGGTCCGTACTGCTCGGCGAGCGTCTTGGTGAAGATCAGCTCGGCCGCGCAGCAGATGGCGGGCACGATCTCCCAGTACGCGCACTTCACGCCATCGTTGCCCACGACGTTGACGATGCGGCCGCCGCCCTGCTTGCGCATGACGGGAAGGGCCGCCCGGGTGCAGCGGATGAGGCCCATCAGCTTCAAGTCGATGCCGCGCTCCCAGTCGTCGTCGCTCAGCGTCTCGACCATGCCGGCGGGGGCCACCCCCGCGCTGTTCACGAGGACGTCGAGGCGGCCGAAGCGCTTGACCACCTCGCTGACCAGCCGCTCGGGCTCGCCGCGCTTGCTGAGATCGACGGAGAAGCCGACGACCGCCGCCTTCGTCGCCTTGCCGATCTCCTGCGCCCGCGCCTCGAGGTCCGCCTTCGTGCGCGCGCAGATCGCCACCTGGGAGCCTTCTTCCGCGAAGCCCAGCGCGATGTCTGCGCCGATGCCGCGCGTCGCGCCGGTGATGAGTACGACCTTGCCCTTGAGATTCAGATCCATGTCGGGTCCTTTCGCTGTGTGATCTCTCGCTACGGACGCTGCCGCGCGATGAGGTGCAGATCTTCCTCGCGCCACCCGACGAGGATTGTCGCGGCGATGGTCATCGGCACGCTGAGCTCCTGATCGAGGTCAAGAAGTTCGACGCTTCAGCGCGGAAAGCTCGCGATCGCGCGCGCCGCGCCGGTCAGCTCGACGATGTGGAGCCCCGTCTTCGCCCGGTCGGCCAGATAGACGTAGCCGCGGTCGTCGACGTCGAGGTTGTTTGTCTGGATCGCGACCTTGCACTGGTCGACCCCGCCCACCTTGATGCAGCGCTTGTCGGTGTTGGCCGTCACCGCCGGAATGAAGGACGCCGCCTCGCGCGGATGGAAGGGATCCCGGATGTCGACCGCGCGCACGCCCGCGTTGAAGTACGCGAGGAAGACGAGCTTGCCGTAGTAGATCGGATTGAACGACTCGTTGCTCGAGTGCGTCCCGAACCGGCCGCCGCGGCTGCAGAAGTGCCCGCTCGCCTCGGGCACCTGGAAATTGGCCACCGTGAACGGCTTCGACTCCACGGTGACGTCGACCATGAACATCATGTGGCGGAATTCCTGGCACTCGTTCCTGACCGACTCCGACACGAGCACCACGAAATCTCGCGTGCGGCCCTCGAGATCCGGCGCGAAGTCCGGGATCGTGATCCCGAGCACCGGGAAGCTCGTGTGCCCGCCCCACGCCGGCGACATGACGAGGCGCCCGATCTCCGGATACGTGAGATTTTCGCGTCTCGGCGCCAGCGGATCATTTGCCGCCGGATCGCCCCGGAGCAGCTTGTCGCGATCCACGATCTGGACGATGCCGTCGGCGCTCGTGCCGTAGGCGAAGTAGACGCGATTGCGGTACGCGATCGGTCCGTGCACGCCCTCGGGCACCGGCGTGTCCTTGGAGCCCGGCTCCTGCCCGGCCAGGCCGAAGTCGCGAATGAAACGCGGCGCAGCCGGGTTACCGAGATCGTAGATCTTGGTCATGCGAGTCGTCCGCCATCCCCACGGACGACCATCGGAGACGAGGTACGCGATGCCGGTGTCGCATTCCCACCAGTTCTTGTGCGTGCTGTTGAGGCCCGACACGACCGTCTTGAGCAGCGACGGCTTCGCCGGATCGGTGACGTCCCACACCTCGTGCGCGAGGTTCCCGAGCGTGCGAAGCATGTACGTCTTCGTGGGATCGGCGCGCGGCAGGATGCGGCCGTCACACACGCGCACCATCGCCGCACCGCCAGCCTCGGCCTCGCCGACCGCGCCAGGGATGTGGTGCAGATAGCGCGGGTTGCGCGGGTCGGTCACGTCGACGAGCGATGTGCCGTTGTTCTCGACCTTCCCGGTCAGCGGATTCATCGCGCGACCGCCGTGATGGCCGACGTAGGCGATGAACCGGCCGCCCTGCGCATGAACCAGCGGCTGATACGCCGAGCGCGCCTGGAGGTCCGAGTGACCAACCAGACGCATGTCGTGCTGCTCGGCGCCGGCGGCCGTCTGCGCCGTGACCACGCGAGCAGTGCTCAGCGCGCACGTGAGCGCAATCGTGAGGACGATCCATCTCCGCATCGCCTGCCTCCTCGAAGAGCGCTTCACACCGGGCGCAGACGTAACACACCGAGAAACGCCGGTCAAATACGGTAGGCTACCGGCCATGACGTCGCAGCCGGCGCTGGGCGCGATGCCGACCACTCGCGGCCTCAACTTCTATCTCGCCGATCCGAATCTGCAGTTCGTCTGCTCGACCGTGATGGCGGCGGCCGATTTCAACCGGGCGTCACTCGATAGACGTTCGATCGTTCGTCGATGCTGCCGACACTCGCGTTCCGCGTCACCTCGGGCACGAGCCGCTCGATCAGCTCACGGGGCTTCATGACGTCTCCTTCGTTGAAATTCAGACGCGGCACGAGGTGCAACGTGAGTGCCACACCGCGATCACCGCCATGTTCGGTGTCGCGAGGCGATTTCGCCAGGCAATGAAGCTCAGAGTTACGACGAGGTCCGACATTTTCTACATCTTGCCGGTGCGACCCGCGCTCGTCTGAACCAGCGCGGCTGCGCGCGGCGCGCGATTCTCGACGTTTATCGCGACGCTCGGGACGACGACTCGACGGTCTTCGACTTGCAGGCCGAGAGCCGCCGACTTTTTGCGACGGATTTTCCCCCCTGTCGCGTCATTGACATCAAACCTCGAGACCTGAGACCGGAGGCCCCGTCATGATCAATCGTCTGAACGAGCTTCGCGAACACGGGCGGCTGCAGTGGGTGAGAGGCGAGAACGGCTGGATCGCGCGGCCCGACGATGTCGTCGACGCCCTGGCGCAGCACGGCTATCAAGAGTACAAACGCGAGATCGCTTGCACCACCCGCGACCGCGCGCCAACCGGTGGCGTGTGGCAGGGCCTCGACACCACGACGGGTTCCATCGCGTCCGCGATCTGGGTCACGCGGGACCATCCGGACGCTGCGATCGTCTTCATCGAGATCGATGGCGAGCCTCTGCGGGGTGACCAGTGACGGAGACGGCCATGGACGCCTGGTGGGATGACATCGACGATCAGATCCTCGCCTCCCTCGGCGCCAACGGATCGATGACGCCGGTCGATCTCGGCCGGAACCTCGGCCTCTCCGAACGGGCCGTCACCTCGCTGCTGTGCTTGCTGGCCCAGGAGGGCAAGATTCACATCCGTCTGGTCGCCGCTGTGGACGAGGCGCGTCGCGATCGATCGGCGGCCTAGGACGGATTGCTCATGAACGCTCGCCGTCAATCGAGCGCGTGGCGTCGCGGGCCGGCCGGATCGGTGAGGGGCCTCTGACCACGAGGCCCTTTGACCGATGACCCGCGAGCCGTTCCCACTCACGACCGGGTTGCCCTCGATCTCACGCTACGGGAACGGGTCCGCCGGCCCCCCACCGACCCGGCCGGCCCGCGGCAACTCGCTGTCCCCGGGCTGCGTCGTTCATCGAATAGTCCCGCGCGGAATAGTCCCCCGCGCGTGATTCATGAACGCCTATAACCAGGGTCGGCCGGTGACCCGGCGGGAGACGGGCAGCCGGGGTCCGGGGGAGCCATTCCCGTCACGCGAGGCGACGACGGACAACTCTTTCCGGAACTTCACGGAGGGCGCTATGGTCTAACGGTGCGTGAGGAGAACAGCGGTGATCCGCCCGGCCTCGGTGCGCGGCTGCGTGCCGGCGATCCGCAGGCCTTCGAGGATCTCGTGACAGCCTTTCAGCATCGGGTGTTTGGCGTCGCCCTCCGGATGCTCGGCTCGCGGGCCGAAGCCGAGGACGTGGCGCAGGAAGTCTTCCTGCGCGCGCACCGCGGACTGTCGGCGTTCCGCGGTGACTCGAAGCTGTCGACCTGGCTCTACGCGATCGCCTCTCGCGTCTGCCTCACGCGTCTGGCTTCGGCCGAGCGGCGGATGGTGCGCGACTCAGAGGACGTCCTGGCCCGCCTGCCGAATGGCCATGCTGACCCCGCCACCCGCCTGGAGCGTCAACAGCTTGAGGCCGCGCTGCACCGGGCGATCAGCGAGCTCGGCGAAGATCGGCGAATCGTGGTGGTGCTCCGTGACGTCGAAGGGCTCTCCTACGAGGAAATCGCGGAGGCGCTCGATCTCGAGCTGGGCACGGTGCGCTCGCGGCTCCACCGGGCGCGGATCGAGCTGCGCGAGAAGCTGGAGAAACTGCTGCCGTGACCTGCGCCGAGACGCGCGACCGCTTCTCCGATGCCGTCGACGAGCGGATGTCCCCGGCCGAGCGACGCGATCTGGATCTGCACCTCGCCGGCTGCGCCGATTGCTCGCGAGACTTCGAGCGCTTCACCGCCACGGTGTCTCTCTTGCAATCGCTCGAGTCGGTCCGCGCGCCAGCCGGGTTCGTCAACCGTGTCGTGAGCGCGACAGCGCGCGCGCCGTGGTATCGCCGCGTCGTCGAGCGCCTGTTCCTGCCGCTCCCCGTGAAGCTGCCACTCGAAGCGGCCACGATCGTCCTCGTGGCCGTCGGCGTGATCTATGTCTTCCAGGCAACGCCAGAGCTGAAGCGAGCGGCGCGCGTGGAGACCGCACCTTCTGCGCCGGCACCAGTGAGTCCCGAGCGCCCGACGTCATCGAGCGTCGGCGAGCACCGGGAGGTCACCGACAACCGCGAGTCCGGAGCAAAGCGCAAGGCCGACGCGCGGCGCGATACCGGCGCGATCGAGGAAAAGAAGACGCCCGCCCCACCGCTGAGCGCGCCGGCACCGGCGACCGAACCGCCTGCGACAGCTGGTACCTCGGCGGCAACCGGGGCTCCGGCGGTACGTGACGCGCTCAACGCCCCGGCGACCAGCGACACGGCGAAGGCGCCAGCCGTCAAAGACGCGGAGCGATCTGCCACGACCGCGCTCAAGAGTGCGCCGGCGCCCGAGCCGTCCGTTGCTCCGGGCGAGCAGCGCAAGGAATCCTCCGTGCAGAAAACGCAGGGCGCGCTTCGTCCTTCCGCCCGGACGGCTCGCAGTGCGGACGTGGCTGGCCTTCTCGAAGTCGCCGATCCCGGCGAAGCGCGGCAAACGCTGGTCAGTCTCGCTACGCGCCACGGTGGCAGCGAGATCGCGCGGCGAGACGAGGCGGACGTCGCGATCGTCGAAGTGCTCGTCCCACGCTCCGCGTATGCCGAGTTCACGCGCGAGCTCGCATCACTGGGCCGCTGGAGCGTCGAGCGCGAGCCAGCCGACGTGCCGGAGCACATCCGCGTCAGCATCCGGCTGACCCGCCGATCCTGAGCTCGGGCCACTTCGCCGCCGTCGCGCCGGGAACTTGTCCCGCCGTCGCCGGCGGGAACTTCTCCGGCCACCTCCGGCGGGAACTTCTCCGGCCACCTCCGGCGGGAACTTCTCCCGCCGTCTCCGGCGGGAACTTCTCCCGCCGTCTCCGGCGGGAACTTCTCCCGCCGTCTCCGGCGGGAACTTCTCCCGCCGTCTCCGGTCTAACAGGGCAGAAGCACATCCTGACCGACCAGGAGGGGACGTCGATGACGACCCGATTGATCGCCACGTTGCTCACGGTTCTGATGGCGGCCCAGGCCGCGAGCGCCGCCCCGCTCGCCGTCTCGCGCGACGATCAGCGCGATCTCATGATCACCATCTACAATGGCAACCTCGGACTCGTGAAGGACGTGCGCGAGGCGCGGCTGCCGGCCGGGACGATCGACGTGCAGTTCATGGACGTCGCCTCCCTCATCGATCCCACGAGCGTGCATCTCAAGTCCCTCACCGATCCGACCGGCCTCAAGATCCTCGAGCAGAACTACGAATACGACCTGCTCTCGAGCAGCAAGCTCATGGAAAAGTACGTCGGCAAGAAGGTCCGGCTCTACCAGGGCGACGGGACGTATCACGAGGCGACGCTGCTCACCACGAACGGTCCCGTCTTCGAGATCAATGGCGAGATCCACCTGGGACAGCCGGGACATCTCGTGCTCCCCTCGCTGCCCGAGAACCTCGTCGCGAAACCGACGCTGGTCTGGCTGCTCCGCAACCAGGCGGCTCAACCGCAGCGCGTCGAGGCCTCGTATCTGACCGGCGGAATCACGTGGAAGGCAGATTACGTCATGGTCGTGAACGCGACCGACGACCGGGCCGACCTCACCGGCTGGGTGACGATCGACAACAAGAGCGGCGCCACCTACGCCAACGCGGCGCTGAAGCTGGTGGCGGGAGACGTGCACCGCGCCGATGACCCGCGGCGGCTCGGCCGGATGATGGAGATGGCCGCCAAGTCTGCCCCCGCGTCCGCCACGCGCGATTTCGTCTCCGAGGCGTTCTTCGAGTACCACCTCTACACGCTGGATGGACGGACGACGGTCAAGGACAACCAGACCAAGCAGCTCAGCCTGCTGAGCGCGACCGACGTCCCGGTCGAGAAGCAGCTCATCTACTATGGCGCGCAGGATTACTATCGCAACGCGTATGGTGTCCCGATCGGAAACCAGAAGATCGGCGTGCATCTCGAGATCAAGAACAGCAAGGAGAACTGGCTCGGGCTGCCGCTGCCCAAGGGCAAGATCCGTGTGTACAAGGCCGATCGCGGAGGAAGCCAGCAGCTCATCGGCGAGGACTGGATCGACCACACGCCCAAGGACGAGCGCGTGCGCATCAAGCTCGGCGAGGCCTTCGACGTGGTCGGCGAGCGGACGCAGAAGGACTGGAAGAAGATCGCCGCGAACCTCTACGAGGTCGAGTGGGAGGTCGCGCTCCGGAACCACAAGGACGCCGACCAGACCGTGACGGTCATCGAGCCCGTGCCGGGCGACTGGCAGGTGCTCTCCTCGACGCATCCGTACGAGAAGATCGAGAGCCACACGCTGCGCTACCAGATCCGCGTGCCGAAAGAGAAGACCGAGAAGCTGGTCTACCGGGTCAGGATCAGGTATTGAGCGCTCGATGAACGTCGCGCCCATCGAGTCGGCCGAGGATCTGGTGCACGTCCGTGAGCTCTTCGGCGAGTACGCGAGCGGGCTCGGCATCGATCTGGCATTCCAGAAGTTCGACGAGGAGCTGGCCGGCCTCCCGGGCGATTACGCGCCCCCGGCCGGCCGGCTGCTCCTCGCGCGCGCCGGCGAGCGGGTGGCCGGATGCGTCGCGCTTCGGAGCATGGGCGGCGGGATCTGCGAGATGAAGCGCCTCTACGTGCGTCCGGCGTTTCGCGGCCTCGGCGCCGGCAAGGCGCTCGGGATCCGGATCATCGAGATCGCCCGCCGGATCGGCTACGAGCGGATGCGACTCGACACGCTGCCGACCATGCGCGAGGCGATCGGCATGTACGAGTCGCTCGGCTTTCGATCGATCGAGCCCTACCGGTACAACCCGATCGCGGGGACGCGGTTTCTCGAGCTCGATCTCCGTCGCTGACCGCCGTTGTCCCGAAGTGCCCACCGCGCTGTGCAGCCCGCACGGGTGAGTCGACACCTCCGTGGCGTTCACGTCCGTAAGTTCGCGCCAACGCGCGCGGCGACCTGGGTACGGCGATTGCTCTGCGTTTCGGCGTGGCTCCACGCGCTCGGCAATCGAGCTCGGCAATCGCGTCGCGTCGTGGCTCGTCCTGGGCGCTCGCCGCATCTCTCGTGCTGCGCGCTGTCACGGCGTGGGCCGAGCAGCCGCAGACGGCCACCGCGCCGCCCACTGCGATCGAGCGCGCGCCGGGCCCCGCGGCGCGTAGCTCGGCGACGGCGGATCTGGTGGTGACCATGACCGGAGGCGACGTGAATCGCGACGGCGATATCGGGTTCGACATCCGTGTTGCCAATGCCGGCCCGGAGCGGGCCACGGGCGTCACGCTCGCATTCACGATGCCGGCCGACGCCACGGTGGTCGTCCCGGCCACGCCGGGACGCGGCGTGTGCAGCCGGCCGCCGGCGATGACGTGCGACCTCGGCGTTCTGGAAAACGGCGACAGCGCCTTCGTTCGGATCGTCATGCGGCCTCGAGCTGACGGTCAGGTCACGGTGTCGGCAACCGCGACTGCCGCCGAGGCGGATCCGAACACGAAGAACAACACCGCCGTCGCGAAGCTGGGCCGGCTCTCTCCGCCGAGCGATCTGATCGCCGGCCGGTCCGGCCACCAGGTGGTCCTCCGGTGGAAGGACGACAGCCGCGGCGAGTCACGGTTTCAGATCGAGCGCTCCACCAATGGCGGACCGTTCCGCGTCATCAGCTCGGCGGATCATCGCGTCACCACCTTTCGCGATCGCCTGAGCGGCACCGAGCGCGCGTACACGTATCGCGTGCGCGCGGTGAGCTCGACGGCGGCGTCAGCCTACTCGAACGAGCTCACGTTCACGCTGGCGGGCAGAGGCGGGCTCCACGTCTCGCGGAGCGCGCTCAAGTTCCATGGCGTTCGCACCGGCAGCGCGGAGACCCGGATGACCGTCGTGAAGAACATCGGGCCGGGACCGCTGTCCGGCACGGTGACAGCGCCGGGCGGCGCGTTCTCGGTGGCCTCGGGCGGCGGCGCCTACACGCTCGCGGCCGGCGCCAGCAAGAACGTGACGGTGCGCTTTGCTCCGACGGCGCCGGGGCACACGGTTGGATCCCTGGTCATCACGAGCGACGATCCGAAACGGGCGTCGACGAAGGTGACGCTGACGGGCCAGGCGCGCTGACAGCGATGAATGCAGCGGCGTGGCGATCGGGTCAGGCGGTCTTCGGACGGACGACGTCGCCCACGCGGATGACGCCTTCACTCACGATCTGCGCGCGCAGCCCGCCGCGATGGATCAGCCCGCTCATGACGCCACGCTGCGTGAGCTCGTCCAGGTGCGTGCACGGCTCGCAGAGCCGCGTCCCGCGCACCAGGACCGGGCCGACCCAGAACTCGCGGTCGACGAGATGATTGAGCGGCACGCCGGACGTGGCGATGTTGCGGCGCGTGTCCGCCGCCGAGAGCTTGATTCCCAGCCGCTCGCCTTCCGCGTTGAGCACGCCGCCGAGGAGCGCTTCCACGGCCTCGATCTCGATGAGCGTCACTTCGCGGCCGCCATGACTCGCCTTCTTCGAGTAGAAGCCGGTCCCGGCGAAGTAGCGATCGCCCTCCAGGCCGCGGCCGGGCACCGCGCGCACTTCCGGGATCACCTTCATTGGCGTCGAGCCGTCAGGCGCGATGTGAATGGACACGACATTGCCTTCCCACATGGTCACGATGCTAGTGCATCGCGGGCAATGGCTTCAAGGCAGTCCGCGGCACGTGCGGCACGTCGCTTGCCACCTGCTCCGGCCAGGAGGACACCATGGACCGCGAGTCGAACAAAGAACAAGCCGAGGACGACCGTGACACCGTGGATGAGGCGCTGGAGAACATTCATGAACGACCGAGGCCGGGGACAGCGAATTGCCGCGGGCCGGCCGGGTCGGTGGGGGGCC
>JBGPTW010000049.1:0-38100 GCA_041490825.1 Methylomirabilia bacterium
CTATGATCCCTGCTGCGGCTCGGGCGGCATGCTGATGATCACCAAGGAGCACATCACGGCCGGCCTGCGGAAGAACGGCGATCTGCTCCGGCCTGCGATGAACAAGAGCGCCGAGATCCACCTCTTCGGCCAGGAGGTGAACCCCGAGACGTGGGCGGTCTCGAAGTCCGATCTCTTCATGAAGGATCCGACCGGACGCGATGCGGACCACATCGCGTTCGGAAGCACGCTCTCGAACGACCGCCACGCCGGCACCAGCTTCGACTACCTGATCGCGAATCCGCCCTACGGTAAGGACTGGAAGCGCGACGAGGAGGCCGTGCGGGCCGAGCACGAGCGGGGCGCGGCAGGCCGCTTCGCGCCGGGGCTCCCGCGCATCAGCGACGGCCAGATCCTCTTTCTGCTTCACATGCTGGCGCACGCGAAGGACCCGAAGGAAGGCGGCTCGCGCATCGCGATCATCATGAACGGCTCGCCGCTCTTCACGGGTGACGCGGGCAGCGGCGAGAGCGAGATCCGCCGCTTCATCCTCGAGAACGATCTGCTCGAGGCGCTGATCGCGCTGCCCGAGCAGCTCTTCTACAACACCGGCATCGCCACGTACGTGTGGGTGGTGACCAACCGCAAGGCTTCCGCGCGGCGCGGTAAGGTGCAGCTCATCGACGCCACGTCGTTCTGGGTGGCGATGCGCAAGAGCCTCGGCGACAAACGCCGCGAGATTCCGCTCGACCGGGCGCAGGACATCCTCAAGATCCTCGCCGGCTTCAAGGACGGCGACAGGCGCAGAGTCGCGAAGGACGGCAAGGAAGACGAGATCGTCGTCAGCAGGATCTTCCCCACGACGCACTTCGGCTTCCGCAAGATCACCGTCGAGCGCCCGCTGCGGCTCAGCTTCCAGGCCAGCGCCGAGCGCATCGCCCGTCTCGAAGAGGAGCGGGGTTTCCAGGCGCTCGCGCAGTCGAAGAAGAAGGGCGCCGCGGGCGCGAAGGAGCAGGCCGACGGACGCGCCCAGCAAGAGGCGATCCGCAAGCTCGCCCGCACGCTCCCGGACACGCTGTTCACGGACCGCGATGAGTTCGAGCGCGTGCTGGAGACCGCCGCGAGGAAGGCGGGCGTGAAGCTCTCCGCTCCCGTCAGCAAGGCGATCCTGTCTGCCCTCTCCGAGCGCGACGAAACCGCCGCCATCTGCCGCGACGACCAAGGCAAGCCCGAGCCCGACCCGGAGCTGCGCGACACCGAGAGCGTGCCGCTGGCGGAGCGGGTCGAGGCCTTCTTCGAGCGCGAGGTGAAGCCCCACGTCCCCGACGCCTGGATCGACACGGACAAACGCGACCCGAAGGACGGCCAGGTCGGCCTGATCGGCTACGAGATCAACTTCAACCGCTACTTCTACCGCTACACCCCGCCCCGCCCGCTGGAAGAGATCGAGGCCGACATCCGCGGCATCGAGACGGACATCATGCGGATGCTGGCCGAGGTGACCGCGTCGGCGCCCTCCGAAGGGCAATGACATACTTGACGCATCGGCGTCGGTGTGTCAAGATGGCCCCAGCGATACCCCCTGGAATTGCCGTTGGAGGGTCACATGCCAAGCTACCGCGCTAACCTAGACGCGCTCATTCCACGGGAAGACTTCGAGGTCCGAGAGGACTCCGGGGCTGGCCCATCTCAACTCGCCGACGCGCTCAAGGTGAGCGACCTTGAGCCTAAAAACTGGACACTGTTGACGCTCTGCAAGCCAGACTTCCAACGCGAAACCGCTGACTGGGAACCTGAGAAAGTAGTCGATCTCGTCAAGAGCTTCCTTGATGGCGACCTCATCCCATCCATCATCCTCTGGCGCGCCCCTGAGAGTGGCAAGGTGTTTGTGATTGACGGAGCCCATAGGCTCAGCGCCTTTATAGCTTGGGTACATGACGATTACGGCGATGGGACTATCTCGCGTGAGTTTTTTAGCAACATGATCCCCCCCGAGCAGCGAAAGGCGGCCGAGAAGGCCCGGGATTTGATGAAGCGCGATATCGGCTCGTACGCCGATCTCAAAGCCGCCTTGACGTATGTGGACACGTCGCCCGAGGAAAAGGTAAAACGAGCACGTAACGCAAGCGCGTTTGGCGTAAGCCTTCAATGGGTGCGTGGTGACGCTAAAAAGGCCGAGCAGTCGTTCTTCAAAATAAACCAAAAAGCCACGTTGATTGATCCCATAGAATTCCAGATGATTCAGTCCCGCAGAAAGCCTAACGCCATCGCAGCGAGAGCGTTGATTCGAGCCGGTGTGGGCCATAAGTATTGGTCGGCCCTGCCTCTCGAGGCACAACGGGATATCGAAACTATTAGTAGAGAGATCTACGAGACACTATTCACGCCAGCGTTAGAGACTCCTATTAAAACATTAGATCTGCCGGTTGCCGGACGCGGCTACTCGGCCGAAACCGTGCGGCTCTTGTTTGACTTTGTCAATCTCGCGAACAATATCTCTCTTCGTCAAAAGAAACAGACTCCACTTGAGGCTGATGATAAGGACGGGAATGCTACCGTCTCGTTCTTAAAGAACGTCCGGCGTATCGCGTTCAGAATCTCAGGGACACATCATTATTCGTTGGGTCTCCATCCTGCGGTATATTTCTACGGTGCCACAGGACGATACCAGCCGACTGCGTTCCTCGCAACGGCGCTGCTCATCAAAGACCTTGAGCAGCGTGATCTGTTCATTAAGTTCACAGAGCATAGGGATAAGTTTGAGGAGTTCCTTCTCGCGCACCGATACTTTACCAACCAGACAGTCACTAAATTTGGCAGTGGTGTCAGGGGTCACGATTGGGTATTCCGGCTATACAAGGAGATCTTCGAGAGGATTGCCAAGGGAGAGATCGCCAGTCACATCGTGGCTGCGCTACAAAAGAACACCGACTTCAACTATCTCGTATTGGTCGACAACCATGATGGCGAAAAAGGCGGCGACTTTTCCACAGAGACCAAATCTGCCGCCTTTTTGCGCTCGGCCATAGAATCCGCAGTCAGGTGCAGCATATGTCACGCCCGGATGCATGTGAAATCTATGACGGTAGATCACGTCACGGCTAAATCGGCCGGCGGCAGCGCGTCAGTGGACAACGCCCAGATGGCTCATCCATTCTGCAACACCGGGTATAAAGAACACAAAAAGACGAGCGTAGATGACTAGCGCTTTCGGCGTTTTCTGCTGCGTCGAAACTCTCGCATCGCCTTCTCGACTTCCTTCTTCGGCACAGAGACAATTATCTTCATCGTCTCGACAAACTTCTCGTACGGCTTCGGCGGTCGCGCCGGATTCGGGTTACTCACGTCGTTCTCCCCCTACGCTGGCGTCGTAGCAAGGCCAGTGTCCCCGATCAGGCCCTTGTAGGTCAGCCGTCGACCGACGATGGCGCGGAGCAGTTCGACGAATCGGCTAGCGCCGTTACCGCCACGCTGGTTGAAGCGGAACGCCTGCTCGTCGAGGTATCGGAACAGATGAAACGGCTCGACCGACACGTAGGTGCCCTTGATCGCCCGCTTGAGCAGAGACCAGAAGTTTTCAAGACCGTTAGTGTGAATCTTCCCGTCCACGTAGGCTTCCGCGTGGTCGATGACGCCGTGGACGTACTCACCGGAAAGTCCCTCGTAGGAGGCGAGCGCGTCCGTGTAGAGGCTCGATCCTCGCTCGACATGAGCGCGGACCTCTGCTTGCAGAACGGGCTTCCGTCTGCTACCGACGACCTTGAGTCGGACGCGCGACTTCTTGTCCGGCCCGTGGCGTTCGAGCAAGCCCATCACGGCAGCCTTGCCCATCGGGCCAGTACCCTTGATCTTCTCCGCGCGCTTCCCTTTGGGCATGAAGCGAGCGTGCCCGCCGATGAAGGTCTCGTCGACTTCCACGTCTCCGCTGAACTTGTCCAGAGACCCGCGCTGCAGGGCCAGCCGGACGCGGTGCATCATGAACCACGCCGACTTCTGGGTGATCCCAAGCACCCGCGCGACTTCGTAGGAGCTGATCCCGTTCTTGTCGTTGGTGATCATCCACACGGCGGGCAACCACTGCTCCAGGCCGAGCGGCGAGTCCTCGAAGATGGTTCCCGTCTTGATGGAAAACTGCCGGTGGTCATGGACTGACTTGCACTGCCACACGCGCCGCGACGCGAGGAAACTAGGCTCGTCGCGTCCACACTGCGGGCAAGTGACCACGCCATCCGGCCAGCGAATCGCGACCATGAAGCTGAGGCACACGTCGGGATCGGCGAAATAGCGGACTGCGTCCAACAAGGTCTCGGGGGCGGTCAGAGCGTTTTCCATACTCTGAGTGTACCCCGAGAATGCTGATGCGTCAACTATATTATTACCCTCCGAAGGGACCGCCGGCACGTGAGCCGTGGCACAACGTCGGCACTTGTACGGAAGTGCCGACGTTGTGTATCGCGGGCCGCCTGTGGGAGTCTTGGTCCTGCGATAACCGACTCGGGGGCTGCCCTTCACGGGGCCGGGTTCAATCAGGACAGAAACCTTGATAGTTATGGATAAGTAATGTAACTACTATCCGATCGTGAAAAAGGCGCAATTATACCCGCACGGTATGTGCCCGTGATGCGATACTGCCCGCAGGGGCCGACGCGCATCGACTGGATCAAGGCTGATGCCGGAACTGTTCATTCGTCCGGCGAGATATGCGACGGTAGCCCCAGCTGCAGGGGAGACTGAGCGGGTGGTTATTGACCGGCAATACCTTCAGTGCGTCGCGTTCATTTGCGGGCACGGGCTACGGCGTCGCGAGCCGTTAGGCACGGCAACGTTCATAGCCGTACCCGAAGACGATCTTTCCATCGTCTACGCCGTAACCGCCCGTCACGTCATCACGAAGAACGCTCACCGGGATTTGTGTCTCCGCGTTTCCCTTAAGGGCGGGGGCTACCGTGATATTCCTACGCAGGGGGAGCGTTGGTCGCTTCACGACTCTACCGACATTGCGGCCATCCGCATCGACATCCCGGACGAGGAATATGAGGCTCGCTGGATTCCTCCATCGTTTTTCGCCACCCTCCAGCAAATCAGAATCCTCGATATCAGCGGCTGGCGCGTTGGCGAGGGCGACGAGGTCTTTTATCCCGGCCTGTTCACAAAATTCCACGGCCGGCACCAAATGCTCCCGGTGGTTCGGTTCGGGCATATTTCGCTTATGCCCTACGAGCCGATCCCGATCGAATGGCACGATCCGGCGCGGAATAAAAACTCCCTCCGCGATATCGAGGCATATCTAATCGAGGCCAAGTCTTGGCATGGCTTCAGCGGCTCACCTGTATTTCTGTACTACCCCCTAGAAGAACTCGTTCGTCGTGCGCTCAATAAGGCAGAGCGCGACCGTGGCATGCGCGACGACAACACGCTTCAGCGGTTCACCGATATGCGTCAGGGCCTGCGACAGGCCAACATGATCGGCATCGTGAGCGCATATTGGGACTACGAGGCTGACCTGCGTCGAAAGTATTCAGTTCATGCTGGACTCGCTGTCGTTATCCCGACTGATGCAGTAATCGAGTTGCTGAACGGGGAGGTTCTAATGTCAGAGCGCAAAAAGATCGCAGCAGAAGAACGCGATAGGCGACCGACGCCAAGGCCCGCATCGGCGGAGAAGATTCCGCCGACGATCAGCAAGGCCGATTTTCAGGACGCACTCAAGCGAGCGAGCCGGAGGCTTTCTCCACCCGACCGAGGAAAGAAGCGAACATAGAGCGCGGCTCATGACGATGGTTGTAGCGGAACGTGTACTCGTCGAGGTAGGACTGCAAATACTTCCGGCTCACGCCGTGGTAGACGCCGTGAATCCCAAGCTTGACCGTGCGCCAGAACCCCTCGACGCGGTTGGTATGCACGTCGCCTCGCACGTACTCGCCTTTGGAATGCGTGACCGTCTCGTGGCCGTACCCTTCCCACGTGAGCGTGCGATAGATGCTGCTCTCGTCGGTGTAGACCTTCGTGAATTTGGTTCGTCTCCGAAAAGTGTCAGGAAGATAAAGCTGTGAAAAGTCGAATGAAAGCACCTTCGGATTGCATCAGGTCGGGCAGGACCCCTCGTGAAACCGAGGGAGGCGTACACGGGCACCCCATGAGGAAGCTTCGAGTACGCTCCAGGCCCGCGACCTCGGAGTTGCCCGGGAGTCCGGACCCGCTCGACTTGGGACTCGGGAGGTCGATTGCTGGGCGGCCACGGGCCGAGTCACGATCTCCACAGCGTTTCGGGCACTTACACGCCTGACACTTTTGGGAGAGGAGCCGTGAATTTCGACGGCAGACGCTCGCGCACAATCGGCAGGATCGTGGCCCGCGTCGCGTCGGGAAGCGCCGTCGCCCGCATGATCTTCGTGTCGCGCTCCGCAATCCCCAGCACGGGCGTCTTGTTCTCGAATCCCGTGGCCCGGCCCTTGCGGCTCTTGCGTCCGCCGATGTAAGTCTCGTCAATCTCGATCCGGCCGTACATTTTCGCGGTCTCGCCGGCGAGCATCGAACGGATTTGCTTGAACATGCGCCACGCCGTCTTGTAGGTCACGCCGAGCTCCCGCTCCAACTGTTTCGCGGAGATCCCGTAGCGCGTCGAGGCCATGATGAAGATCGCGTAGAACCACAGCCGGAGCGGCGTGCTCGACTTGTGGTAGATCGTCCCGGCTGTCGGGTGGACGTGGTTGCCGCAGCGGTCGCAGCAGTAGGATGGGCGGGTGTTCGCTCGGTGGTGCGTCGTGATCCGCTTGCAGCGCTTGCAGTGGATGCCGTCCGGGTAGAGGAAGTCTTTCAGCCACTCCAAGCAGGCAGCGTCGTCAGGAAACTGCGCCTCGAAATCCCGGAGCGTGTACTTCGGCAGCGCCATATCCCCTACCTCCTACGGGTAGCGTACCGCAATGACTACATACTGTCAGGGGATAATTGCCGAAAAAGGATCCGCGGGAAGCGAGGATTCGCGGCGCGTTCCGCCGGGCGGGGGGCGTCCTCCGGACCGCGTCGGCGCTGCGGGCCGGCGTGCACCCGCGGGACCTTTACGCGCTGCGGGACGCGGGAGTCCTGGAACAGGTGAGCCGCGGTGTGTACCGCCTGGCCGATCTTCCGCCGTTCGCCGAACCCGACCTCGTTACCGTGGCCCTGCGCGTCCCCAAGGCCGTGATCGCCCTCGTCTCGGCGCTCCACTTCCACGGGCTCACCACCGAGATTCCGCACGAGGTAAGCGTCGCCCTGCCCCAGGGAACGTCCCGCCCGAGACTCGACTGGCCCCCGCTGCGCGTGTACTGGCTCTCCGGAGCGATGTTCACCTCCGGCATCGCGACCCACGAGCGCGACGGGGTTCGCCTGCGCGTGTACGGGGCGGCAAAGACCGTGGCCGATTGCTTCAAGTTTCGCAATCGCCTCGGCATCGAGGTCGCGGTCGAGGCGCTGCGTACCGGAATCGAGGAACGCAGCTGATGGGGGCGGAGAGCTTCCCATCCGCGGGATCGGGACGGACAGCAAGCGGATGCTGGCCGAGGTGACCGGACCAGGATTGTACTAAACGTCGGCACTTGACCGTAAGTGCCGACGTTTAGTACCATGTCTGCCGTGCCACGGACCCTCACGGAAGCCCGACTCCAGTCCGCCGGAATCGGAGCCTTCTTCCGGCCGCGGGACGTCAGGCCGCTTGGGGTGGCGTTTCGGGCCCTCCAAGGGCTCGTTGCCGCGGGCGAGGTCGAGAAGGTAGGGGAGGGGCACTACCGCCTTGTGGCGGTCGAGCCGACCGAGCTTGAGACGGTTGCGATGGTCGGCGCGGCGATACCCAGCGGGATCGTCTGCCTCCTCACGGCTCTCAGCGTTCACGATATCGGAACGCAGTCGCCTCACGAGGTGTGGATGGCGATCGATCGCAAGGCGCGCCGACCGACTCGCCTTCCGGCGCGAGTCCGCCTCGTTCGCTTCTCGGCCGCGATGCTGACCTACGGTGTGGTGACGCGTCTCATGCTCGGAGTGCCTGTGAAGATTACGTCGCCGGCGCGCACCGTCGTGGACTGCTTCCGCTACCGGAACAAGGTCGGAATCGATGTCGCGATGGAGGCCCTGCGCGACGCGGTACGCTCGCGCAAGGCGACGGTCGACGCGATTTCGCGCGCCGCGGAGATCTGCCACGCTCGCACCGTGATCGGGCCATATCTGGAGGCGCTGTCGGCATGAGCTTCTCCCCGCGGGACCGAGCGGAATCGATTCGTCAGCGCCTTCGCAACCGCGTTCGCGAGCGCGGAGAGGACGTGCAGCTCGCGCTGCAGCGCTACGCCGCGGAGCGGTTCCTTTACCGGTTGGGTGTCGAGGCACCGCGAGCGTTTCGTGTTGAAGGGCGCCATGCTCTTCGCCCTCTGGGGTAGCGCGCTGTACCGGTCGACCCGCGACCTCGATTTCACGGGCTACGGCAGTTCCGAAGAAACGGATGTGATCGCGGCGCTCCGCGAGGTTTGCGCAACCCCTGGCCAGGAAGAGGAGCTCATTTTCGACGTGGCGACTCTAGCCGCAGAGCCTATCCGCGACGAAAGTGAGTATCTCGGTCTACGGGTCCGGTTCGTAGTGAGACTCCACGAGTCCCGCATCCCGATGCAGATCGACGTTGGTTTTGGGAATGCGATCGAGCCCGAACCTCAGGACGTCGAGTATCCGACCCTGCTCGACGACCCTCCTCCTCGGATTCGAGCCTATCCGCCCGAAGCCGTGATCGCCGAGAAGTTCCACGCGATGGTTGTAATCGGCGAGCCCAACAGCCGGCTGAAAGACTTCTACGACCTGTACGTCCTCGCGCGCCGGTTCCCGTTCCTGGGCGAGCGGCTTGCGCGCGCAATCGCCGCCACCTTCGAGCGGCGGCGCACCGCGATTGACGCCGCGCAGCCCGCCGCCCTGGCGCCGCGATTCTTCGCCGACGTCGCGAGGGCCACGCGGTGGCGCACCTATCTCACGCGCAACGTTCTGCCGGGCGCACCCGCCGACTTCGACGCGGTGGGCGAGTTGCTCCGCAGCTTCTTGGGCCCGCCGTGGAACGCTCTCGCAACACGTGACGCCTTCGCGGAGGCATGGGCTCCGGGCGGACCATGGCACTGGCAGGCACGCCAGACAAGGATAGGCCCGCATGACGACGGAACGCCGCCAGCCTCGCGAAGTCGGCGCGCGGCACCAGCTAGATCGCAACCTCGCCGAGCGAATCTGGAACCTGGAACGGCTCGAGCAGGAGGCGGCGTCGTGAGCGGGGCGAGAAAGGAGCGGGGGGGGACGAGCCTACCCTGGTTCAAGCCGTATTCGGCGTACAAGGACTCCGGCGTCGAGTGGCTGGGGGAGATTCCGGCGCATTGGGAGGTGACGAGGACCAAGTTCGCGGCCAGGCTCCGGTCAGGTCACACGCCCAGCCGCCAGCACCCTGAGTACTGGCAGGACTGCACGATTCCGTGGTTCGGACTCGCAGATGTCTGGCAGATTCGTGACGGCCGCACCGAGTACGTGGCCGAGACTGCAGAGAAAATTAGCAAGCTCGGCTTGGCGAACTCGGCCGCAAGGCTTTTGCCAAAAGGCACGGTCATCCTATCCCGAACAGCTTCGGTTGGGTTTCCCGCGATCCTTGGCGTCGACATGGCAACAACCCAAGACTTTGTGAACTGGGTGTGTGGTCCGGCGCTGCGGCCTGAGTACCTGCTCAATGTGTTCCGTTCTATGCAGCATGAGTTCCGGCGCCTGACGATGGGGTCGACCCACCAAACGATCTACATGCCTGATGCCGGCGCCTTCTGCACACCGATGCCGCCTATTTCTGAGCAAGACCGTATCGTCGCTTTCGTACGAGAGCATACGCAACGCATCGATGCGCTGGTGGTGAAGAAGGAGCGGCTGATCGAGCTGCTCCAGGAGCAGCGCACCGCCCTCATCACCCGGGCCGTCACCAAGGGCCTCGACCCGAACGTCCCCATGAAGGGCTCCGGCGTCGAGTGGCTGGGGGAGATCCCGGCGCATTGGGAGGTGAAGCCGTTCACCAAATATGTCGTCGAGAAGTCCGACTACCGGGGCAAAACGCCGGAGAAGGTCGTATCCGGTGTGTTTCTCGTAACGGCCAGAAACGTGAGAATGGGGCTCATCGACTATGAGTGTTCACAGGAGTTCGTTGCCCAGGACGAGTACGACGAGATCATGAGACGGGGCCTACCCAGGAAGGGCGATGTTCTTTTCACGACCGAGGCCCCTCTTGGCAACGTCGCGCTCATTGACCGCGAGGATGTCGCGTTGGCTCAGCGGATCATCCGATTTCGGATGAATGCCGAGCACTTCGACAGCCGGTTTACCCTGTTCGGCATGATGTCCGACTACTTTCAAGCGCAGCTCCTGTGCCTATCGACTGGATCAACCGCGGAGGGGCTGAAGGCAAGCAAGCTGCCGATGTTGCGTCTGGTTGCCCCTCCTCTCACAGATCAGTACGTCATCGTCGAGCTTCTTGACCGGGAGACGGCGAGGATCGACACGCTGGTGGCGAAGGTCCGCGACGCCATCGACCGCCTCAAGGAGCTCCGCACCGCTCTCATCTCCGCCACGGTGACCGGCAAGATCGACGTCCGGGAGGCGGCGACGACTTGATCGGGTCGGGCGGCGATGAATCTTCTTGTTTGCGAAGTCGGCGTCTGGCGATAATAATGTCGGCGGTTGTTTTCGCGGCCGCAAACAAGGGAAGAGCGTGACCACTGCTAGCCAACGACGACCGCAGGGGCGGCGGGTCCGCGGCCCGGGGGGCTACTGGGCGTACGTCCCGGCGCCCCTGCCGCCCCCC
Organism: Methylomirabilia bacterium; assembly: GCA_041490825.1. Classification (GTDB taxonomy): domain Bacteria; phylum Methylomirabilota; class Methylomirabilia; order Rokubacteriales; family CSP1-6; genus JBGPTW01. Next base: position 10,811 of record JBGPTW010000049.1, read on the forward strand.
ATCGCATGGAGTGCTGCCCTGGCTTCGGCGCTTTCCGACGCGGATCGCGCCGTCGGCCGGCTCGCTGGTGAGGGCCGGCGGCTGCCGAACCCGCACCTTCTCATCCGGACGTTCGTTCGCCGCGAGGCGGTGCTGTCGAGCCGCATCGAGGGCACGCAGGCGACGCTCGGCGAGCTGCTCGCCGCCGAGGCCGGGGCCGTCGTCGAACGCAGCCCGGCGGACCTGCACGAGGTCGCCAACTACGTCGTCGCGCTCGAACACGGGGTGGGGCGCCTGCGCGAGCTTCCGCTCTCGCTCCGCCTGGTCAGGGAGCTGCACCAGAAGCTCATGCAGGGCGTGCGCGGCAACACGGCGACGCCCGGTGAATTCCGGCGCAGCCAGAACTGGATCGGCCGTCCTGGTTGCACGCTGGCCGATGCGACCTACGTGCCTCCGCCGGTGGATCAGATGATGGAGTGCCTGGGTGCCTGGGAGGCGTTCCTGCACGACCATTCGCTGCCGCCGCTCGCGCACGCCGCGCTCGCGCACTCGCAGTTCGAGGCGATCCACCCGTTCCTCGACGGCAACGGGCGGGTCGGCCGGTTGCTCATCACGCTGCTGCTCGTCGAGCGGGACGTGCTTCCGGCGCCGCTGCTCTATCTGAGCGCGTTCTTCGATGCCACGCGGGAGGAGTACTACGCCCATCTCTTGGCGGTCACCGAACGGGGCGAGTGGGAGGAGTGGCTCGCGTACTTCCTGCGCGGCGTCGCGGGGCAGGCCGAGGACGCCCTCGGCCGCATCCAGCGCATCGACGCGCTGCTCCTCCGCTGGCGCAAACAGCTCGCGGCAGCGCCCTCCCGGCTGCCCGAGCGGACTCTGGATCGCTTCGTCGAGAACCCCTTCTGGGCGGTGAACAGGCTGGCCGAAAGACTCGGCGTGGCGTTCACCACCGCGCAGCGGGCGATCGACCGGCTGGAGTCGGCGGGCATCGTCACGCGCGCGACCGAGGCACGGCGCAACCGCGTGTACTGCGCGCGGGCCATCCTCGAGGTCCTCGAGGAGCCGCCCCATCTGCCCGCCCAGGGCGCTCGTCGGCGCGGGAGGCAAACATGAGCCCTGAGGTCTCCGAGCGCAGCTTCGAGGAAGCCATCGAGTGTGGGCTGCTCCAGTACGGCCCGGACGCCTGTGCCGGCGACGCGACCGGAGTCCGCGAAACGCCGGCGCCCTACGGCGACACGCCGCCGGGAGGCTACGGCAAGCGGCGCCCCGAGGACTACGACCGCGCACTCTGCCTGCTGCCGCGCGACGTGGTCGACTTCGTCCTTGCGACGCAGCCCAGGGAGTGGCAGAAGCTCGCGCAGCACCACGGCGCAGCGGTCAAGGAGCAGTTCCTGAGGCGCCTCGCCGCCGAGATCGAGCGGCGCGGCGCGCTCGACGTGCTACGGCAGGGGATCAAGGACTCGGGCTGCAAGTTCCAACTCGCGTACTTCCGTCCCGCGAGCGGGCTCAACGAGGAGACGCGCCGGCTGCACGCGGCGAACCTCTTCGCCGTGGTGCGCCAGCTCCGCTATAGCGAGAAGAACGAGAAGAGCCTCGACCTCGTGCTCTTCCTCAACGGCATCCCGATCTTCACCGCGGAGCTGAAGAACCCGCTCACCGGCCAGGACGTCGAAGACGCGTTCCGCCAGTACAAGACCGACCGCGATCCCCGCGAGCCGCTCTTCGCCTACGGCCGCTGTCTCGCCCACTTCGCGGTGGACCCGGACCTCGTCTACGTCACCACCCAGCTCGCCGGCCCCGAGACGCGCTTCCTGCCCTTCAACCAGGGGAAGTTCGGCGGCGCCGGCAACCCGCCCGTGCCGCCCACCCGGAAGGGCTACGCCACGGGCTACCTGTGGGAGGAGACCTGGGCGCGCGACAGCGTGCTCGATCTCGTGCGCCAGTTCATCCACGAGGTCGAAGAGGAGGACGACAAGGGCCGCAAGACCGGCAAGCGCTTTCTGATCTTCCCGCGCTACCAGCAGCTCGACGCCGTCCGCAAGCTCGTGACGGACGCGCGCGGGGCGGGCGCGGGCCAGCGCTACCTGATCCAGCACTCGGCGGGGAGTGGCAAGAGCTTCACCATCGCCTGGCTCGCCCACCAGCTCGCCACGCTCCACGACGCGAGCGACCGCCGCGTGTTCGACTCGATCGTGGTCATCACCGACCGGCGCATCCTCGACCGCCAGCTCCAGACCACCATGCGCCAGTTCGAGCAGACGCTCGGCGTGGTCGAGAACATCGACACCACCTCGCGCCAGCTCAAAGAGGCGCTCGAGTCGGGCAAGACGATCATCGTCACCACGCTCCAGAAGTTTCCTGTGATCTCGAAGGAAATCGGCGAGCTGCCGGGCAAGCGCTTCGCCCTGATCGTGGACGAGGCGCACTCCTCGCAGTCGGGCGAGAGCACGAAGAGTCTCAAGGCCGTGCTCGCCTCCGGCTCGCTCGAGGACGCCGAGCGCGAGGAGGCCGGGGCGGAGACACCCGAAGAAGAGCTGGAGAACACGATTCTGGCCGAGATGGAGAAGCGCGGGCGGCTGCCCAACCTCTCGACCTTTGCTTTCACCGCCACGCCCAAGCCCAAGACGCTCGAGCTTTTCGGCGCCCGCCGCGCCGATGGCAAGTTCGCGCCTTTTCATCTTTACAGCATGCGCCAGGCGATCGAGGAGGGGTTCATCCTCGACGTGCTCGCGAGCTACACCACTTACAGGGCTTACTGGCGGCTGCTGAAGAAGGTCGAGGACGACCCGCGCTACGACAAGAAGAAGGCCGAGTACCTGCTCAAGTCGTTCGTGGAGCTGCACCCGCACGCGATCGGCGAGAAGGTGCGGGTCATCGTGGAGCACTTCGCCGCGCAGGTGCAAGGCGAGATCGCCGGCAAGGCCAAGGCGATGATCGTCACCCGCTCGCGCCTGCACGCCGTGCGCTACAGGCTCGCGGTGGACAAGTACCTGGCGGAGCGCGGCTATCCGTTCAAGGCGCTCGTCGCCTTCTCGGGGAAGGTCGAGGATGGCGCCCGGTCGTACACCGAGGCCGGGATGAACGGCTTCCCGGAGACGCAGACCGCCAAGACCTTCGAGCGGCAAGAGAACCGCTTCCTGATCGTGGCCAACAAGTTCCAGACCGGCTTCGACCAGCCGCTGCTGCACACGATGTACGTGGACAAGAAGCTCGGCGGCGTCAACGCGGTGCAAACTCTGTCGCGGCTCAACCGCACGCTTCCCCCGGGAAAGACGGGCACGATGGTGCTCGACTTCGCCAACGAGGCCGCCGAGATCAAGGCGGCTTTCGAGCCGTATTACGAGACGACGCTCCTCGCCGAGGCGACCGATCCGAACCTGCTCTACGAGATCCAGACCAGGCTTGCCGCCTTCCCGGTCTACACGCAGGCCGACGTGGACCGTTTCGCGAAGGTCTACTTCGACCCGAAGGCGACGCAGGACCAGCTCTACGCCGTGCTCGCGCCGGTGGTCGAGCGATTCGGGGAGCTCGCCCAGGGAGAGCAGCACGACTTCCGCGGCCAGCTCACGGACTACGTGCGGCTCTACGCCTTCCTCGCGCAGGTGTTGACGTTCGCCGACGCTGACCTCGAGAAGCTCTACGTGTTCGCGCGGCATCTGCGGCGGCTGCTCCCTGCGGACCGGGCCGAGCTGCCGCGCGAGGTGCAGCAGAACATCGACATGGAGTCATACCGCATCCAGCAGACCGGCAGTGGGAAGATCGCGCTCGAGCGCAAGCCCGGCGTGCTCGACCCCGTGGGCACAAAGGGCAGCCATGGGACGACGCCGGAGGAGATCGAGGCGCTCTCGCGGATCATCGCCGAGCTGAACGAACGCTTCGGGCTCAACCTCGGGCCTGAGCACAGGGTCACTCTCGGCCAGATGATGGAGCGACTCGATGCCGACGCCGCTCTCGACGCCAGTGCGCGGGTGAACACCCGCGAGAACGTCCGCCTCACGTTCGACCAGAAGGTCGAGCACGTGATCCAGGAGATCGTCGATTCCAACTTCGATCTCTACAAGCGCATCACCGATGATCGCGCCTTCGGCGAGGTCGTCAAGAACATGCTCTTCGATCAGTACGTTCGCGCGCATCGCCAGGCCGAGGAGTTGATCAAGCGTGGCGAGTCGAAGACGCTCGAGTTCAAGTCCACACTACGGTGGAACCTCAGGGAAGACCGCCAGGACGATACAGCCGTGACGCACGCCGTGCTCAAGACGATCGCCGCGTTCTTGAACACCGAGGGCGGCGACCTGCTGATCGGCGTCGCCGACGATGGCGGCGTTGTCGGCATTGAGCACGATCGCCTGGAGAGCGATGACAAATTCATGCGCCATCTGGCGCAGGTGGTTCGCAACGGCCTCGGCGACCGGGCGGCGACCTGCATCGATCCGAACGCCCAGATCGTGCAGGGGAAGACAGTCTGCCTGGTGAGCTGTCAGCGCAGCCCGGAGCCGGTGTTCCTGAAGTGGAAGGGGATGGAGGCGAGCCCAGGCGGCGACTTCTTCGTGAGGAGCGGGCCTGGCACGGTCAAGCTCCCGATGGACAGCGCCAACGAGTACATCCGGACTCGCTTCCCTGGGTTTGCGAAACCGGCTGCTTCACCTCCGGAGGGGATCACTTCGTGAGACGAGTCCGACGCGTCGAGGCGCCGGCGCGGCGATCCGCCTTGTAGTGCGCGAATTCTTCTCTCACAACTCGTCGGACCGTCGCCTCGAGCGATTCCTTTTCACGGCTGACGTACTCGCGCAGCGCCTGGTTCATCAACGTCTGATAGTTGCCACCACCAGCCGCGTGAACCCGTCGGCGGAACCAGTTGAGAAGATCGTCGTCGATTCGAATCGTGATACGCGTCTTGCCCGGTGGGACGGGGACAACCGGTCCGCGTATACCTCGGCTGAAGTCGTATTCTTTCTTCATCGTTTGCTCTCGTAAGTTTTCCGCTCTTGTCGCGTCGCCTTCCGTGCGGAGATGATGCGGATGCGGCTGGGCCGCCACGCGTACACGACAACGATGGTTCGATTCAGGGCATCGGCTCCGACTCTGATGAAGCGCTCCTCATCGGCGTCTTCGTCCTCGATCGCGATTCCCAGGGGGTCATCAAAGACGGGCGCCGTGTCCGCGAAATCGACGCCGTGCTTACGAAGATTCTCGTGTGCCTTCTCGTCATCCCATTCGAGCTCCACGCTGCGCTATTATATGTACATATGTACACCGGAGTCAAGCGCGGGGCCATATCATTGACTGGCCAGCGGAATCGTTGCCGTCACGCACGGCTCGTTGCCGAGCACCGCCGTCGTGTGGCCGCGGCCCGTCGTGTCCTCGACCAGTCGCGCGTCGCCGGGACCGAACTGGTGCTTCGAGGCGTCACCGAGCCCGATCTCGAGACGGCCGGAGAGAACGATCACGAACTGGCGCCGCGGCGCCGGGTGCCAGTCGAGGAACCGGCCCACTGGATCCGCGCGAAAACTGATCTGCGTCGTCGCGAGCCCCTTGGTCCACTCGGGCGTCTTGCCGAGGTCGATCGTCTCGAAGTGCGACTCGCCGTCCTTGCCCGTGAAGAGTCGAAACGTTCCCATGCTCGCGCTCCTTTTGTAGCGATGGCCGCGTGCCCGGAATAGCCGCGGGTGGGCTGTATCCAGATGGGCGCGGCTCCGTGTCGAGCTTTGTAGCGTCATTGCGGCGCGCCGGCAAGCCCGCCTCGTCGCGACGAAGCGCTTGCCTTCCACGGTAAGCTGGACGACATTCGATGCTCGAGGAGCGCCACGGCTTGGCCGGGGCACTCCGAGCGTAGGGGGGTGTGGGGGCCATGTCGGGGCCCCCACCTGATGGTCGGGGTCCCCACGCGATGCTCGAGGAGCGCCACGGCTTGGCCGGGGCGCTCCGAGCGTAGGGGGGTGTGGGGGCCATGTCGGGGCCCCCACCTGATGGTCGGGGTCCCCACGTGAGCCAGGAGGCAGGCCATGCTCGATCTCGTGATCCGCGGCGGACAGGTCGTGACAGCGCAAGGCGTAGGCAACTGGGACGTCGGCGTTCAGGGTGAGCAGATCGCGCTGCTCGCCGCACCGGGCGCTGCGCCGGAAGCCGGGCGCGTCATGGACGCGACGGGCAAAATCGTGGTGCCTGGCGGCGTCGAGCCGCACACGCATCTGGCGCACTTCATCTCGATGCACCCGGACGACAATCTCTTCACGCTTGGCCCGGAGGACGACACACGAGGCATGGTGTTCGGCGGCACGACGACGCACGTCGACTTCTGCTTCGTCCGTCCGGGTATCAGCGTCGCGCAGGCGATCGAGCAGCGCGCCTCGCGATGGAAGGGTTACTCGTACGCGGATTATTCCTTCCACGTGGCCCTCCAGGGCCAGTTGCCGATCCCGGTCTTCGACCAGATCCCCGAGGCGATCCAGGAAGGATTCCCGAGCTTCAAGGTGTTCACGGTCAACGTGCTGCCGCCACATCCGAAGCGGCATCCCTATCGGCTCGACTTCGGCCGCATCCAGCTCGCGATGGAGAAGGTCGCCGCGCACGGCGGCATCATGGCGGTGCACGCCGAGGACGAAGACATCGTGCAGTTCATGTACGAAAAGCTGCGCGAGCAGAAGCTGACCGAGGGCTGGCGACTGCCGGAAGTCCACAACAAGCTCTCCGAGCATCTCGCCTTCACCCGGACCATCCAGCTCGCGGCGCACACCGGCGCGGCCGTCTACTTCGTCCACACCTCCGCGCGGGAATCGGTCGAAGCCGTGGCGGCCGCGCGCGCCAAGGGGCTGCCGATCTACGCGGAGACCCTGCATCACTACACCTGCTTCACGGCCGAGGACTACAAGACCCCGCGCGGCTTCTGCTACCACACGTACCCGTCGCTGAAGTTTCCGGATGATCAGGCGGCGCTCTGGAACGGTCTCGTGCGCGACGGCATCTCGACGACGGCCACCGACGAGTTCCCGACGTCGCTGGAGGAGAAGCTGCGCGGCAAGGACCTCGAGAACGTCACCGGCGGCAATCTCGGCGCCGAGGCGCGGATGGGCATCGTCTTCAGCGAGGGCGTGATGAAGCGCAAGATGTCGCTCGAGCGCTTCGCTGCCGTGACGTCCACGAACGCGGCGCGAATCCTCGGGCTGCACCCGAAGAAGGGCGTGATCGCGCCGGGGAGTGACGCGGATCTCGTCCTGATCGACCCGTCGATCAAGAAGACGCTCACGAAGAATGACTTCCACGTGAGCGACTACAGCCCGTGGGAGGGCTGGACGATCCAGGGCTGGCCGATCACGACGATCTTGCGCGGCAAGGTGATGGTCGAGGGTGGGAAGCTGCTCGGCTCGACGAGCGATGGCCGGCTGGTGTCCCGGAAGATCAGCGGCGAAGTGCTGGGGCGCCCGGCCTGCTAGCGCGGATAATTCCTGAACGAACGACGCGCGCGCCGGCCGGTGACCCGGCGGGAGATGGGCAGCCGGGGTCCTCTGACCACAGGCGCCTTCGTCCCGATCATCGCCGCGCCGTTCCCAATCGTCACGGCTGGGCCGTCGCCTCGCGAGGCGGGAATGGGTCAGCCGGATCCCGGCTGCCCATCTCCCGCCGGGTCACCGGCCGACCTTGGTTATAGGTGTTCGTGAATCATGCGCGCGGATCATCGATGAACGACCGAGGCCGGGACAGCGGGTTGCCGCGGGCCGGCCGGGTCGGTGGGGGGCCGGTTGACCCGTTCCCGTAGCGTGCGATCGAGGGCAATCAGGCCACGAGTGGGAACGGCTCGCGGGTCATCGGTCAAAGGGCCTCGTGGTCAGAGGCCCCTCACCGATCCGGCCGGCCCGCGACGCCACGCGCTCGATTGCCGGCGAGCGTTCATGAATAATCCGGGCTAGGCGCCGACCTTCAGGTCGACGCGGCGGGCAATCCGAGCAAAAATCCTGTCGTGCGATAGGAGCACGGCGTCGCGGTCGAGGGCGCATTGCGCGACGTGGGCATCCGGTGTGGATACCGAGACGCCGTGGTCCAGGAGCGTCCGGCGGAGCTCGCCGACACGGATCCAGTGATCGACGAGCGCCTCGTGCACCGGTAGCTCTTCGACCAATTTCGCGATCTGAGCGCGGTCGCGCTTGCGGCGAGCGCCACTGACGAGCTCGGCGACGACGAGCGGCGGGAGGACGACGACGCCGTGCGCGAGCGCCGCCTCCAGCGCCGGTGCTGGCCGGCCCACGAAGAATTCAATCCAGACGGACGTGTCAGCGACGACGCCGCTCACGCGAGCCCTCGAGGTCGATCTCGAGTCGTATCTTGCCTTTGAGTCGCATCGCGCGCTCGTGGGCGCGCGACCGCCTGACGAGATTCAGGCCCGTGACCAAGGTCTCGGTGATGCCGCTTCCCGTGGTCCGCATGGCCTCACGAAGCAGATCTTCGGGGAGATTCGCGGTGATCCGCTGAGTTCTTGCCATATGCGAATGCTAACGCGTGTATTGATCGACGTCAATACACGCGCTCGCCCGTGAGAGATCGTCAGAACGCGTACTGGACACCCACCAGCACGTTGATCGGCGGCGCCGGCGTCAGGAAGCGGGTGACCGGGGCGCCCGGTTGCCGCGCGTCCGGCGCGAACGTCCCGAATGTCTCGTACTCCGTGTTGAACACGTTGTTCACGCGCGCGAACGTCTCGAGCCTGGCGATCTTTACCGACACGCCGGCGTTGACCACCACGTACGCCGGCAGCGGCCGCTGGCGGTTCACTTCGTCGCCCCGCAGGAATTGCGATCCGACGTACCGCGCGTCCAGCGACAGCGTCGCCCACGGCCACGGGTGATAGGCGAGGCCCGCGTTCACGCGGTGCTGGGGGACGAGCGAGAACACGTCGCCGCGGTGGACGGTCTGCGTGCCCGGCGGTAGTGGCGTCGCGAGCTGGGTCGTGTCCTGGAACGTCGCCCGCGTGAACGCGTAGTTCGCGAACCCCTCGATGATGCGCCCACCTCGGGCGCGCAGCCCCACTTCGACGCCTTCGCGACGAGTGCTGCCGATGTTCTGGAAGAACACGCCGGTCGTTCCCGTCGGGGCCACCGCGAAGATGTCGTCGCTCAGGTCGACTCGAAACACCGACGCGTCCGCGTCGAGCCAGTCGAGAGGCTTGACCGTGACACCGACTTCGTAGCTGCGCGCCTTCACGGGATGAAGCGGCGGATCCGGCGCGACGCCTACTTGTAATCCGGGGCACACCGCGCCGGGCCCCGCACACGTCAACTCCAGAAACGCCGGCGCGCGGAAGCCCTCCGCATAGCTCAGATACGTGGCCAGGCGCTCCGTCAGGTTCACGTTGACGCCCGCTCGCGGGCTGGTGCGGTCGAACACGTGGACGCCGGCGCTGGGCCCGCCGAGCCGGTCGTCGATGTCGTGGGACAGCTGGTCCCATCGCGCCGCGACGGTCAGGACCACGGACGAGCCCTTGATCCCGACGTCACGGGCGAGCGTCCACGAATCCTGGACGTAGGTGCCGACCGCGTCCTGGCGATCGTGCAGATCGGCGGCGAGCGTGCGCACGCCCGGCGTCTCGGTGAACGTCCGGCTGGTGACGTCGCTCCAGGTGTACTCGACGCCCGCGATGAGCACGTTGCGCCGATCGGCGATCGAGCCGACATGACGGAGCTGGACCGTGCCGCCGGACGACACCGTCGTGTTCAGCAGTCGGCTGTTCGCGCCAATGAGGTTCGCGTTGAACTGCTCGGAGTCGAGCGATCGGACGAACGCGTTGCCGGAGATGGTGACGCTGTCTCCGATGGTGCGCTCCACGTTCACGATCGCCTGATTGAGGGTGGGGGCGAAGAAGTCGGGCGTGAGGGTCCGTCGGCGGTGGTGCGCGACGTCGCTCGACGGCAGCGATCCCGCCTGGCCGATGTGGTTGTCGCTGAACTGGTACGAGAGGCTTACGTCCGTGTCACCCAGGTCGACGCCGAGCTTACCGCGAAGGCGCGAAACCCGAGCCTGTGTGGCGTCGCGATAGCCGTCCTCGATCGACTCGCTGAGCGACAGCGCGTAGTCGAGGGGCCGAGCCATGCCGCCGAGGCGCAGCCGATAGTCACGCCGCCCGAAGCTTCCGAGCGCGATCTCCGGGACGATCTCGCGGATCTCCTGCCCCCGGCGCGTGACCATGGTGATGGCGCCGCCGAGCGTGTTGCGTCCGAACAGCACCGACGGGCCGCGAATGACGTCGATGCGCTCGACGTCCTCGAGCGGGATCAGGTCGAAGTTCACCTCTTCGGCCGTCGGCTCGTTGAGGCGGACCCCGTCCAGGAATACGCTGAGGCCTTGCGGAAGGCCGGTGACCGAAGACGCCGTGAAGCCGCGGAGCGTCAGCGTCGGCTGGAACGGGTTACCCTGCTCATCCTGTAGCGTGACGCCGGGCAAACGTTGGAGCACATCGGGAAGCACCGAGCCTCGCGCGTTCGTCACGTCGGCGCCGGTCAGCGTATCGATGCGACCCGGTGTCGCGCCGCGTGGCGTCGTGTCGCCAGGTGCAGGCGCGGTGACACGAACCTCGGGCAGCCGGCGAATCGGCGCGTCGCCCGGGCCGCCCGCTGCGCCTCGTGCAGGATCCGACTGCGCGGTGGCGGCGCTCGCCGGGCAGAGCGCAAGCGCCAAGCCAGCGACGGCGAGACCGGCTCGCCGGATCAGTAGACGAACGGAACCGGATATGGGCGACCGAACGGCCGGCCACCGCGGACAGTGAGCACCGGCACGATCTTCTTGTTGCCCGCCCGCTTGTTGTTTCTCGTGTCGACGAACTCGACAGGCCCGTCGATGACGTCCAGGACCGCCACGTCGGCCGGCGCGCCAATCTGTAACGTCCCCAGCCCCGGCACGCGGCCGATGATCTTCGCCGGCTCGATCGTCGTCTTGGCCACCACGTCGTCGAGCGAGAGGCCGAGGCTCAGGAACTTCGACATCACCCACGGCAGGGTCGGATATCCGGGCGTGTTGATGCTGACGGCGTGGATGTCGCTCGAGATCGTGTCGATCGTCAGGCCCTGCTGCATCGCCGGCTCGCACACGGTGAAGTCGAAGCTGCCACCGCCGTGACCGACGTCGATGATGACGCCCCGCTGCTTGGCCGCCAGTGCCGCGGGCAGCAGCTTGGCGTTCTGGACGACGTTGTTGCCGGCGCCGGTGTAGGAGTGCGTGAGAATGTCGCCCGGGCGCAGCAGGTCGAGGAGATCCGACATCGAGCCCGGCGCCGCTCCGATGTGGCACATCACCCGGTACTGCTTGCCGGCCATCTCGGCGGCGCGGATCGCCCGGCGCAGCGGCTCCAGCCCGTTCTGGCCGACGACGTTATCCGTGATGCGGACCTTCACGCCGAGCACGATGTCCGGGTTCTCGGCCAGCGTCTTGGCGCAGTTGTCGATCTGCGCGTAATCGATGTTGAGCATTTCGCCGGGCGCCAAACCGCCCGCCAGCCCGATCGACGAGATGTGCACGAAGGCGAACAACCGGGTTCGCGACAGGCCGATCACCCAGTGCTTCAGCGCGCCGAACGTGTTGGCGCCCGCGTCACCCGCCGAGACACCGGTCGTCGTCGCGGTGATGGGCACGAGCTCGTCGGACGGCAGCCCGATACCCGAGATCAGCGGGCCGTAGTGCGTGTGCAGGTCGATCAACCCGGGCGTGACCAGCTTGCCGCTGGCGTCGAATCTCTGGACCGCGCGGTCGGCGGCAATCGACGCGACGACGGCGGCGATCTGGCCGTTCTTGATTCCGATGTCGCGCTTGCCGCGCAGCTTCTGGCTCGGATCGAGGACGTCGCCGCCCGCAATGACGAGGTCGTACTTCAGATTTGGATCGCTGGGATTGAAGCCGATCGGCACGGGGCCTCCGGTGTGTGGGGCGGTTCCCGGCGCTTGCGCCTGGGCCGTCTGCGCCGCGAGCGTGACGCCGGCAGCCGCGGTGGTTTGAAGGAATGCGCGTCGCGATAGATCCATCGTCCGCCCGCCGGTTACCGCGCGCGGCCGCGCATGGACGCCGGCGCTCCGGGCAGCTTCAGCCGCTTCCCGGTGTCCGTGACCTTCGTGCCGTCCACTTTGAGAATCGACACGTCGCCGTCGACGAAGTTTCCGACGTAGAGATACTTGCCGTCCGGGCTGAAGGCCAGGCCCTCGGCAAACGTCCCGACATCCACGGGGCCCAGGTTCGTGACCTTCTTGCCGTCGATCTTCAGGATCACGGCCTGGCTCACCTTGTTCGCGTACCACGCGGTCTTCGGTACCGCGGCGCTGCCGCGCAGCAAGAGCGCCACCGCGATCTCCCCGGTCGGGCTGATCGCAAGGCCCTCCGGCGCATCGCCCACGACCACGCGATCGATCACGCGCGGTGGACTTGCTTCGAGGTCGATGACGCTGACGGTGTCGATGTGGCCGTCCGAGCCACCGGCGTTGCCGTTGTCCGCGGTGATCGCCAGCTTGCCGTTCGGCGTGATGTCGACGTTGTAGGGCCAGAGTCCGACCGGCATGTCGTACTTGCTGTAGGTGACCTTCTGCCCCTCGACGTCCAGCACGGCGATCTTGTGCCCCGGGAATTTCGCCGCCAGCGCCCGCTTGCCGTCAGGCGTGAAGACCACGTGTGAGACCTGCTCGCCCATCGGCACCGTGTCGATCACCTTCACCTGATCCTGCATGATCGAGAGCACGGTGATCGAGTTGTCGGCGCGATTGGCCACGAGCGCGAGGTCGCCGCGCGAGTTGATCGACAGGCCCGACGGTTGCTTGCCGCCCTGCACGGTCGCGATGTGTCTGGGGGGATTCGCCTTGAGGTCGATGACGTAGATCTTGTTGTCGGGCACGCCCTTCCAGGCGCCGCCTTCCTGCACCCAGTCCATCGAGTTGGCGACGAGCGCCAGCCGCTCGTCGGGCGTGATGGCCAGGTTCACGGGCGGCCCGATGATCGTGTTCATCAACTGCAGGTTGGCGACGATGCGGGGCGCCTCGCGGTTGCTGATGTCGATGATCGACACGGTGTCCTTGCCGGGAGGCAGCAGCACCTGCTTGCCGTTGTCGTCCCAGCGGATCTTCTCGTCGTTACCGACGATGATGAATTCGGCCCGAGCGGGAGCCGTGGTGGCGAGAAGCAATAGCGCGACGAGCGTGAGGTGCAGGGGCTGAGCTGCCTTCCGCATGGTGGCCTCCATCGAGGGTGTGAAGCGACCGCACCGGGATGCTATGGGGCTGCGAAGCCAAGGTCAAGAGCCTCGCCTTTCGGTAATATCTCGGAGATGAGCGCCAGTCAGTTGTCGGAGCGCTTCAACGCGGCCGCCTTCTTCGTCGATCGCCACGTGGCCGAGGGCCGTGCCTCCCGGGCGGCGTTTCGCGTCGGTGGCCGCGCGGTCAGCTATGGGCAGCTTACCGATTCGGTCAACCGCTGCGGGAACGCGCTGGTCAGCCTCGGCGTCGAGATCGAGAACCGTGTGCTGCTCACGCTCGACGACTCGCCGGCGTTCGCGGCCGCCTTCTGGGGGGCGGTGAAGATCGGCGCGGTCGCGGTGCCCGTGAACACGCTGATGACGCCGGCGGAGTACGAGTTTCTCTTGAACGACAGTCGGGCGAAGGTGGCGGTCGTCGAGGACGCCGCGGCGCCGGCGATTGCCGCGATCCGCGGGCAGTGTCCGTTCTTGAAATCGGTGGTTCTCGTCTCGCGCCTGGAGGCCGTGCTGGCCGAGTCGTCGGCGATGCTTGCTCCGGCGCCGACGTGTCGCGAAGACGTCATGTACTGGGGCTACACGTCGGGGTCCACCGGCGCGCCCAAGGCCGCGGTGCACTCGCACAAGGACTTCGTCGCCGCCGCCGATCTCGTGGGCGTCGGCGTGTTCGGGATCGACGAGAACGATCTCGTGTTCTCGGCCTCCAAGATGTTCTTTGCCTTCGGTCTCGGCAACACGCTCTACTTTCCCGCGCGCGTGGGCGCCGCCTCCGTGCTGGTGGCTGACCGGATGGACGCGGAGCGCGCGCTGTCCGTGATCGCGCGCGAACGGCCGACGGTGTTCTTCGCGGTCGCCACCCTGTACGCGCGCATGCTGCAAGTCCCGGATGCCGAGCGGCGGTACGACCTTTCGTCGTTACGGCTCTGCGTCTCGTCGGGCGAATCGTTGCCGGCGCCGATCTTCGACGCCTGGGCCGAGCGCTTTGGGCATGAGCTCGTGGACGTCGTCGGGTCCACGGAGGCGCTCCACGATTTCATCGCGAATCGGCCCGGCAAGGCGCGGCGCGGATCGTCAGGGCTCTGCGTGCCGGGCTTCGAGGCCCGCCTTGTCGACGACGACGGCCAACCCGTGGCCCCGGGCGCCGCCGGCCATCTGCTGATCAAGGGCGAGACGACGTCGCCGTACTACTGGAACCGTCTCGATCGCACGCGCAGGACCATGCTCGGTGACTGGCTGCGCACCGGCGACATGTTTTCGCGTGACGAGGACGGCTACTTCTACTTCGCCGGTCGTTCCGACGACATGCTGAAGGTCAGCGGCATGTGGGTGTCGCCGGCAGAGGTCGAGAGCCGATTGCTCGAGCATGCCGTGGTCCTCGAAGCGGGGGTGATCGGTCGTACGGACGCCGAAGGGTTGACGCGCCCGGCGGCGTTCGTCGTGCTGAAAAATGGCTGTTACCCGTCGCCGGAGCTCGCGGCCGAGCTGACCGCGTTCGTTCGCGACGGTCTCGCCGCGTTCAAGGCGCCTCGGTCGATCGACTTCGTGGACGAGCTGCCCAAGACCGCCACGGGCAAGATCCAGCGCTTTCGGCTGCGTGCCGATCATCGATGAACGACCGAGGCCGGGGACAGCGTGTCGCCGCGGGCCGGTCGGGTCGGTGGGGGGCCGGCGGACGCGTTCCCGTAGCGTGCGATCGAGGGCAACCCGGTCGTGAGTGGGAACGGCTCGCGGGTCATCGGTCAAAGGGCCTCGTGGTCAGAGGCCCCTCACCGATCCGGCCGGCCCGCGACGCCACGCGCTCGGTTGCCTGTGAGCGTTCATGAATAATCTGGCCTAGCCGGTGCGCGTCGTCGTCGAGGCGGTTTCGAAGACGTACGCCGATCGCACCGGCCGGCCGGTCTCCGCCCTGTCGGCGATCGACTTCACGGTCGACGCCGAGGAGTTCGTCGCCATCCTCGGGCCCTCGGGCTGCGGCAAGTCGACGCTGCTCAACATCATCGCCGGGCTACTCCGGCCGACGAGCGGGAACGTCTTCTTCGAGGGCGTGCCGTCGGCTGCGCGGTCGATCACGGCGACGGTGTTCCAGGAATTCGCCCTGTTCCCCTGGCGGACCGTGCAGGGCAACATCGAGTTCGGGCTCGAGGAGGCCGGCGTCGAGAAGCGGGAGCGGCGTCGGCGCGCGCACCAGCACATCGAGCTCATGGGCCTCACGGGCTTCGAGGCGAGGTATCCCCACCAGCTTTCCGGCGGCATGCGCCAGCGCGTCGGCATCGCGCGCGCGCTCGCCGTCGAGCCCGCCGTGCTCTTGATGGACGAGCCGTTCTCGGCGCTCGACGCGCAGACCCGCCAGCTCATGCAGGAAGAGCTCTTGACGATCTGGGAGCGCACGCGCAAGACGATCGTGTACGTCACCCACAACATTCACGAGGCCGTCTACATGGCCGACCGCGTGATCGTGCTGTCCCGGCGTCCGGGCCGCGTGCTCGCGGAGGTGCCGATCGAGCTGAAGCGGCCGCGCGTCGAGGCGCTGCTCGGCGAGCCGGCGTTCACGCACGCCGTCGAGCGCATCTGGGGATTGATCAAGCGAGAGGCGCGCGAGGCGTTGCGGGAATGAGCACGACCACCCGGGTGCCGGTCGAAGACCGGACGCGGTTCCTGGCGCGACGAGAATATCGGGCGCTCCGTGTCGTCGCGCTGGTCGGTCTCGTGATGCTCTGGGAAGCGCTCGCGCGCGCGGGCTGGGTGCCGGTCCTGTTCCTGCCGTCGCCGGTCGGGGTGCTGCGCGAAGGCTGGGACATGGTCCTCTCCGGCGAGCTTCTCGTGCACCTCGCCGCAAGCTTGAAGCGGCTGGTGCTCGGGTTTGCGATCGGCGGCGGGCTCGGCATCGTCGTCGGCGTGACGGTCGGGTTCTTCTCGGTCGCCGAGGCGGTGGGGATGCCGTTGATCGCCGCGACGTTTCCGATTCCGAAGATCGCGCTGCTGCCGCTCCTCATTCTCTGGCTCGGGCTCGGAGAGCCGTCGAAGATCGCGGTGATCGCGCTCGGTGTCTTCTTCCCGATGGCGATCAACACCTACACCGGGGTGCGGCAAGCCGATCCGCTGCTCATTCGCGCCGCCGTCGCGTTCGGCGCCCGCCGGTGGAGCGTGATCCGCAAGGTGATTCTGCCGTCGGCCCTGCCGATGATCTTCGCCGGGCTCCGGCTCGGCGCCGGGACCGCGCTGCTCCTGCTCGTCGCAGCCGAGATGATCGCGGTCGAGTCCGGGATCGGATTCTTGATCCTGAATGCCGGCAACCTGATGGCGACGACGCAGCTGATGGTCGGGATCGTGGTGCTCTCGCTGCTCGGCGTGCTGTCGCACTGGGGTCTGGGTTGCCTCGAACGGCTGGCGATCCCGTGGCAAAGCTAAGAGCGTGTCGGAGTATCGAGGAACGTGGCCTTTGAGTCAACGGTCAAGATGTAGGTCTGATCGTCTCTTATAATCCGGCGAGACCCTACATCCGAGGAGGACGCATGCGTCGAGTGCTCGTGCTCATCGTTGTCGCGCTGGTGCTCGTCCCCTGCGCTGCCGATGCGCTGGACAAGGTGAGGGTCGGCGCGCTGAAGCTCACGTCGTCGGCCGTCCTCTTCGTCGGCGTCGAGAAGGGCTTCTTCAAGGAGTACGGCGTGGAGCCCGAGTTGCTGTTCTTCCAGGCGGCCGCGCCCATCGCCACGGCGCTCGCCGCCGGCCAGATCGACGTCGGCGCGACCGGCTTGACCGCGGCGCTCTACAACATCGTGCTCGGTGGCGAGAAGGTCTGGATCGTCGCCGACAAGGGACGGGAGTGGCCGGGTTACCCGCTGACCGCCATCGTGGTGCAGAAGGAGCTGTGGGACGGCGGGGTGCGGACGGTCGCCGACCTGAAGGGCAAGCGCATCGGCGTGACGCAGCTCGGCTCGACGTTCCACTACCATCTGGGCAACGTGCTGGAGAAGGACGGGCTCACGCTCGCCGACGTGAAAGTCATCCCACTCCAGGCGCTCAGCGCGGCGCTGGAAGCGTTGAAGGGCAAGCAGGTCGACGCCGTCGTGCTGGCCCAGCCGTTTCCGAGCACGGCCGAGGCGCTGGGCTTCGGCAAGATTCTGGCGTGGGGCGGCGATCTCTTCCCCTGGCAGACCGCCACTGTCTTCTACTCCAGGAAGTTCGCCGCCGCTCGCGAGCGCGCCGTGAATTTCATGAAGGGCTACGTGAAGAGCTCGCGCTACTACTACGACGCCGTCCTGGCCGAAAAGAACGGTCGACACCAGCCCGGCGCGAACTACGACGAGGTGGTGGCGATCACGGCGAAGTACACCGGCGCCAAACCCGAGATCATCCGGGTCGGATTCCCGTACCAGGACCGCAACGGCAGGCTGCTGGTCCAGGACATCGCCAAGCAGATGGCGTGGTGGGCCAGCCACGGCTTCATCAAGTCGGTGCTTCCGCTGAACGAGATCGTGGACACGCGGTTCATCGAAGCGGCGATCCCGGCAGTAAAAGACTGAGCGGGTAATCTCGAAGACCGTCGGGCGCCGGAGCCCTGCGCAGGCGCCCCGACGCGGGAGTGAAAGGACTGAGCGGACAATCTCGAAGACCGTCGGGCCGCATCGCGAGCCGAGCGGCGTCGCGCCGCGAGGCGAGTCTCCGATTGATTGCCCTGGCGCAGGCGCCCCGACGGCAAATATAACGGTTATCATGACCGGGCCATGAAACTGAAGAAGCTGCTGGTTGCGAACCGGGGCGAGATCGCGGTTCGTGTGATCCGCGCGTGCCGCGAGCAGGGCATCGCGACCGTCGCCGTCTACTCCGAGGCCGATCGCGAGTCGCTCCACGTGCTCATGGCGGACGAGGCCTATCCGATCGGAGCGCCGCCCGCCGGCGAGAGCTATCTCGTCATCGATCGCCTGATCGACGTGGCGAGGTCCGCCGGCGCTGATTCGGTCCATCCCGGTTACGGCTTCCTTGCCGAGAATGCCGCGTTCGCCGAGGCGTGTCGCGACGCCGGTCTCGTGTTCGTGGGGCCGCCGCCCGAAGCCATCCGAGCGATGGGTGACAAGACCGCGGCCCGCAAGATCGCGCGCGAGGTCGGCGTGCCGATCGTCCCGGGCACGCTCGATCCGGTCGAGTCCGACGACGAGGCGCCGGCGGTGGCGGAGTCGATCGGATATCCCGTGATGATCAAGACCGCCAAGGGCGGTGGTGGCAAGGGCATGCGGCTGGCATCATCGCCGGCCGAGCTGCCGGCCGCGCTCCGACTGGCGCGCGCGGAGGCGTCAGCCGCCTTCGGCGACGGCGCGGTCTATCTGGAGCGCTACATCGCAGAGCCGCGACACATCGAAGTCCAGATCCTCGCCGATGACAGTGGTGAGGTCATTCATCTCGGTGAGCGCGAATGCTCGATCCAGCGGCGTCACCAGAAGCTCATCGAGGAATGTCCGTCGCCGATGGTCGATGCGGCCATGCGCCGGCGCCTGGGCGCGGCGGCGTGCAAGCTGGCGAAGGCCGCCGGCTATGTCAACGCGGGCACGGTGGAGTTCCTGGCGGACACCGACCGGAACTTCTATTTCCTGGAGATGAACACGCGGCTGCAGGTCGAGCATCCCGTCACCGAGATGGTCACGGGCATCGATCTCGTTCGCGCGCAGCTCGGCATTGCCTCGGGAGAGCGACTCGGCTACCGTCAGGCCGACATCACCTGGCGGGGCACCGCGATTGAGTGCCGGATCAACGCCGAGGATCCCTTCTCCGGCTGGTTGCCGTCGCCCGGGACGATCCGGACGCTCCGGCCGGCGTCGGGGCCGTGGATCCGGGACGACTCCGGCATTTACGAGGGTTATACGATTCCGAGGTACTACGACACGCTCTTGTCGAAGCTCATCGTGTGGGGCGAGGATCGCGACATCGCGATCGACCGCATGGCGCGCGCGCTCGGCGAGTATCGCGTCGTCGGCGTGAAGACCACGATCCCGGTGCTCGCCCGCATCGTGGCGCACGAAGATTTCAGGGCAGGCCGGCTCTCGACCGGCTTCATCGACCGCATCCTGCCACAGCTCCAGTCGGACGGACGCCTGGCGCCGATCGCGATCATCGCGGCGGCGGTCGCCGAGTACGAGCGCCTGGGCCGGCGTCCGGCACCTGAAAGCGAGCCATCGACGCTTCATGCCTGGCGCCTCGGAAATCGTACCGGGTGGCGCGGCGGCGTGACGGGAACGTGAGCGTCCGATGAAGCTGGTGGTGACAGTCGGCGGCAAGGCAGAGACCGTCGATATCACCGGCGGTCACGGGCGCTACCGGGTGGCTCTCGGGGATCGAGTCTGGGACGTCGACGCGCGCTTCGTGTCGCCGACACTCTGCTCGCTTCTCGTCGATGGCGTCTCGTACGTCGCGGAGGTCACTGACGACGACGGCGCGCAGATCGTCGGACTGGAGGGCGAGACGTACCCCATCGAGGTGGACGAACCGGTCCGGCATAGCATCCGGACGCGGGCTGGCGGAGTCTCGGCGGCAGGCGGTCAGCTCGTGAAGGCGCCGATGCCGGGGAAGATCAGCCACGTCGCGGTACGGCGCGGCGACCGCGTCGAGCGGGGCGACACCCTGGTCGTCGTCGAGGCCATGAAGATGGAAAACGAGCTCAAAGCCGCCGTGGCCGGAATCGTCAGCGACGTGCGCGTCACGGCCGGGCAGCCCGTGAATCCCGGCGACGTGCTCGTGATCGTGGAGCCCCATGCCTAGGGGGATGCCGGAAGAACGAGGAGCGCCACGGGTTTCCCGGGGCGCTCCGAGCGTTGGGGGTCTGGGGGCCATTTCGGGGCCCCCAGCAATTCAGTTCAACGGCGTCAACAAGTGGTTCGGCAAGCTGCACGTGCTCCGCGACATCAACCTGTCGGTGGCGCCGGGCGAGGTGGTCGTCGTGTGCGGCCCCTCGGGCTCGGGCAAGAGCACGCTGATCCGCTGCGTCAACGCGCTCGAGCGGATCCAGCAAGGCGACATCGTCGTGCTCGGCGACTCGATCGCGCGGCCAGGCCTGAATCTCGCGGCGCTCCGGACCCGCGTCGGAATGGTGTTCCAGTCCTTCAATCTCTTCCCGCACATGACGGCGATCGAGAACATCATGCTGGCGCCGATGAAGGTGCGGAAGATGGCGCGGGCCGAGGCCGAGCAAACCGCGCGCAAGCTGCTCGCGCGCGTCGGGATCCCCGACAAAGCCGGGAACTATCCGGCCAACCTGTCCGGCGGCCAGCAGCAGCGCGTGGCGATCGCGCGAGCGCTCGCGATGCAGCCGCAGATCATGCTGTTCGACGAGCCGACCTCGGCGCTCGATCCCGAGATGATCAACGAGGTGCTGGAGGTGATGACCGACCTGGCCCGGGAAGGCATGACGATGATGGTCGTCACGCACGAGATGGGCTTCGCGCGCCGGGTGGCCCACCGCGTGACCTTCATGGACGAAGGGCTCGTTATCGAGGAAGCGGAGCCCGAGCAGTTCTTCGCGTCGCCGAAGTCGGACCGTTCGCGGCTGTTCCTTTCCAAAATCCTGTCGCATTGAGGGAGGTTCGCATGAGACGTGTGCTTGCTGCGATGACGGCGCTGCTCGCGCCGGTGGTAGTGGTCGTGCTTGCCGTGGCGATGGCAACGCCCGTGTTCGCCGAGACCACGCTGGAGAAGGTCGCCCGGACCGGCGTGCTGACGATCGGCACCCGGACCGGCTCCCCGCCGTTCGCGTACATCAACAAGAACAACGAGTGGGTCGGGTTCTCGATCGATCTCGTCGAGCAGCTCGTCGTGCCGGCCGTCTCGAAGGAAGTCGGCAAGCCGGTCAAGCTCGAGAAGAAGGAGTCGGCGCCGCCCACGAGGATTCCGCTCCTCGCCTCGAACGCGGTCGACCTGATCGCCGGGACCATGACCGATACGCCCGAGCGTCGCCAGTCCGTGGACTTCAGCTACACGTTCTTCCTGACCGGCGCGCAATTCCTCGTGAAGAAGGGCAGTCCCATCCACGGCGTGAACGACATCGGGGGCAAGCGGATCGCCTCGCAGCAAGGCTCGACGAACGCCAAGATCATCCGCGAGAAATATCCGCAGGCGCAGCTCCGCGAGTTCCCCGACCAGCCGGCCGCCTTCCAGGCCCTGGTGCAGGGGCAGGTGGACGCCTACACCAACGACGGGATCCAGCTCGCCGGACTCAAGGTGAAGGCCCCGAACCCGGGCGACTGGGAAGTCGTCGGCGACTTCTACTCGGACGAGCCGTACGGGATGGCCATGCGCAAGGGCGACGCCAAGTTCAAGCAGGTTGTCGACGGCGCGCTGAAGAACGCCTTCGAGTCCGGAAAGTATTTCGAGATCTACGACAAGTGGTTCGGGCCGAAAGGCGAGCTGCCGTACCTGCTGACGCCCCAGGTGAAGGCGTACTTGCTGAAGCAAATCGGGAAATAGGTGCACTACCAGTTCAAGTGGAGCGTCCTCTGGACCGGGCAGTCGGGCCACTGGCTGCTCCAGGGCGTGACGACGACGCTGGAGATTTCCGTGCTCGCCTGGGTGCTGGCCGTGGTCCTCGGCATCCTGGCGGGCGCGCTCCGCACGGTCGCGTTCCGTCCGCTGCGCGCGCTCGCCACGTTCTACGTCGAGTTCTTCCGGAACGTGCCGCTGCTCGTGTGGATGTTCTTCTGGTACTTCGGGGTCCCGCCGCTCCTGCCCCGCGGCGTCCAGGACTGGCTCTTCAACCACAGCGCCGAGTTCTGGGCGGGCATGTTCGCGCTCGGGGTGTACCACGGCGCGCGGATGTCGGAAGTCATCCGGTCGGGCATCCAGGCGATCCCGCGCACGCTGTTCGAGGCGTCCCAGGCCATGGGACTCACGGTGGGGCAGGCGTATCGTCTCGTCATCATTCCGATCGCCTTGCGGCTGATCGTGCCGCCGGGGACCAGTGAGTCTCTGAACCTCCTGAAGAATTCGTCGGTCGCGCTGACGATCAGCGTCGCGGAGCTCACGTTCCAGACGCGACAGATCGAGACGTACACGGCGAAGGCAATCGAGGCGCTGACGGCCGGGACGCTGATCTACCTAGTGCTCTGCGTCGGCATCGCGACGATCATGTCGCGCGTGGAGCGCCATTTCGCGATCCCGGGGATGATCGTGCGCGTCGGCGCAGGGTAGGAGCGTGTCGGGGCCGGCGTGAGGAGCAGAGAGGGGGCAGAGCTCCGTTGCTCGAATACCCCACTCGCACGGAGCCCTGCCCCCTCTCTGCTCCTCACGCCGGCCCCGCGGAGTATCGAGGCAGAAGCTGGGTGTTTCCCGGCGACCGCCGAGCGTATCGAGGCGGGGGCCGGGTCCCCCGCGACGGCCGAGCGCGGATCGAGGCGAGCGCCGGGTGTCTCGGCGACGGCCGAGCGGATGGGGGGATCGAGGCGGGCGCCGGGTCCCCCGGCGACGGCCGAGCGGATGGGGGTCTGGGGGCCTTCGAGGCCCCCAGCTCATCAGTCACTAAAAGGAGGCCGACATGGCGTCGGATGGATTCTTCCAGAAGATCGTGACCTCGGAAGCGGCACTGCGCGAGGTGCTCGGTTACCCGAGCGAGCGCGCCATCGGGAAACAGCGGGCGTCACTCGACGCCCACTGTCGCGGCTTCATCGCCCGCTCGCCGTTCATCGTGCTCGGGACGTCGAATGCGGCCGGTGACTGCGACGTCTCGCCGAAAGGTGATCCGCCCGGCTTCGTGCACGTGCTTGACGACAAGCATCTGCTCATCCCGGACCGTCCCGGCAACCGCCGCCTCGATGGGCTCCGCAATATTCTAGAAAATCCGCACGTGGCGATGATCTTCTTCGTTCCGGGCCGTGGTGAGACGCTCCGGGTCAACGGCCGCGCGTGGATCGTCGAGGACGAGGATTTGCTCGGGCCGCTCGCAGTGGACGGCAAGCGACCACGGTTCGGCATCGGCGTCGAGGTCGAAGAAGTCTTCCTGCACTGTCCGAAGGCGTTGATGCGGTCCTGTCTCTGGGATCCTAGCCGCCAGGCGGACGAAGACACGCTGCCATCGATGGCGCGCATGCTGTGGGACCAGCTTCCCGTGAAGCCGAACGGATTCGGGAGCGCCGAGGAATACGAGCGCGATTCGCAGGAGCGGCTCAGAAAGGAGCTCTACTAGGGCTCGATGCTCGATTTCGGTGTCGTCGTCTCGAATTTTCGCTTCATCGTCGTCCAGGGGTTCCTGGGCGTCGGAAGCATTGCGGGCAGCGCCGCGGCCGGCACGTTGCGGCTCGCGATTCCGGCGATCGTGCTGGGATTCGTGCTGGGCGTGTTCATCGGTCTTGCGCGTCTCGCCCGCGCGCCCTGGATCCGGGTGCCGGCGACGATCTACGTCGAGTTCTTCCGCGGCGTGCCGCTCGTCATGGTCATCTTCTGGTTCTGGTTCATCATCCCGCAGCTCCTCGGTATCGCGATCCCGGAGTACGGCGTGGCGCTCACCGCCTTCGTGATCTTCGAGGCCGCCTACTTCGGGGAGATCGTGCGGGCCGGCGTGCAATCGGTGCCGCGCGGCCAGGTGGAGGCGGCGACCGCGGTCGGGCTCAGCGGGAGCCAGACGATGGCGTTCGTCATCCTGCCCCAGGCGCTCCGGAACATGGTGCCCTCGCTCGTCACGCAGATGATCGTGCTTTTCAAGGACACGTCGCTCGCGTCGATCATCGGCTACATCGACCTCACCAAGGCCGCCCAGATCGTCAACAACCGCGAGATCCGCCCGTTCGAGCTCTACCTCTTCATCGCGGTGATCTACTGGCTCTGCACGTACTCGATGTCGCGCTTCGCCCGCCGCTACGAGCAGCGCGCCTCGACCGCGTAGCCCGTCAGATCAGCTTGCTCAGGATCTGCTCGGGAACCTGCAAGCGGAGAGCGGGGTACGCTTCGATTAGCCGCGCGATGTCCGCGAGGTCCTTCTGATCCGAGCCGGCATCGGACACATTGAAGCTCTGCGGAAACAGCGCGACCGTTCCGAACCGCTCCCGCATCCCGACGTCAACGCGAGCCAGGTCGTCGGTGCCGCGATCGGCCGTCACGACTTTCCAGAACTCTCGTGCCTGCACGTGGTGGTCTCCACCCGCACCGCGCTCACGACGCTAGCCGGCGGATGTGTGTTCCGCCGAGGTCTCAGTGCCTGAGCGCGTGCTTGCCAACGGCGTGCGCTTGCACTGGCGCGAGGCCGGACGCATCGACGGCCCCCCCGTCGTGTGGATCCACGGCGGCTCCGTCGAGGACTCGTCGGTCATGGTCGCGGACCTCGAGCCGTTCCTTGACCGCATCCGCGCGCTGTTTCCCGACACACGGGGCCACGGATTTTCGGAGAAGTTTGAGCGCGCGGAGAATTACACGTATCCGAAGAAGGCCGAAGACATTTTGCTCTGGCTCGACGCGCTCGGCATCGCGAGTCCCGTCCTCGGCGGCGCGTCGATGGGCGCCGCGCTCTCGCTCTGGATCGCCGCGCACCGGCCAGAGCGGGCGCGCGCCGTCATCTCGATCAGCGGCCCGCCTTACGAGCCGCCCGAGAGCGACAAGCTCTGGTGGCGGCGCCACCGGCCGCTCGTCGACGCGGGAAAGTTCGAGGAATATTTCGACGCGAACGTGAGACTGCGCATGCCGCCCGGGACGCTCGAGCGGCTCAAAGCGCGGCCCGACCGCTACGCCGAGCTGACGGGGCGATTACGCGAGCATTCCGTGGCATCGCTGCTGGCGCTACTCGACGAGACCTACAGCCGGCAAGACTGGCTCGAGGAGTGCCGCCGGATCCGTTGCCCCGTGCTCGTGATCGGCGGCTCGGAGGACCATTTCCCGACCGCGGAGATGTCGCGCCGGGTGGCGGAGACGATTCCGGGAGCCCGATTGCACATCGTCCAGGGTGGCCCGCACTTCCCGAACCGGACGCATCGCGCGGAGGTCCAGCGCGTGATCGGTGAATTTCTCTCGGAGATCGGCATCCGCGTGGCGCAGTGACGCGCCGATTGCCGTGAGAATCGCATCGTCGAGGAGCGCCACGGGTTACCCGGGGCGCTCCGAGCGTTGGGGGGCATGGGGGGCGCCCGGAGCCCCCCATCAGATCAGTTCAGCCGGGCGCGGAGACCGTGAAGCGCTCTGTGCGAGTCCTTGTCCGTCGGCGCCATCCGGACCGCGCCTTCGAACTCCCGGAGCGCGTCCCACCACTTGCCCTGCTTCAGGTAGATCCGGCCGAGATTCATGAACGGGAACTGCCTGGGCTCGTAGCGCCGGGCCTGCTTCGCCTTCTCGAGCCACGGAATGGCTTCGTCGAGCTTGTCACGCTGCATCAGGTAGACGCCGATGTCGTTGTAGGGGTTGCCGAAGTCCGGATCGACCTCGATCGCCTTCCGGCATTCCTCGATAGCATCGTCGAGCTGCCCCTGAAAGCTCATGGTCCAGCCGAGAAACGTGTGCGCCTCCGCCGTGGGGTACACGGCGATCGACTCCCGGTAGCGCTCGATCGCCGCCTCGAGATCGCCCTTCATCTGAAGCTCGTAGGCCTTGTGCCAGAGCTCCAGCGCGCGCTGGCGATCGTCCGATTCACCCATCGCGCCGTCGGATCAGACGGGCCATGCCTCGCGGCGAAGTCCCATCTCCCAGAACATCCACTCGTAGCGGCTGGTGATGACGAAGTGTCGGGTCATCGCGTCACGGCCGGCGCCGTCGAGTCCGCGCGCCGTCTCGTCCGTCGCCTCGATCACGGCGCGCACGACCGCGCCGAACTCCTCGGAGGCGTACGTGCCGATCCAGCGCCGGTAAAGCGGATCCATCGAGCCGGCCCGCTCGAGCTCCTTGCCCACTTCCCAGTAGATCCAGTAGCAGGGCAGCAACGCCGCCATCGTCTCGTGAAACGGCGCGGCATGCGCGACGGCCAGCAGATAGGACGTGTACGCGAGGTTCGTCGGCGCCAGTGGAGTCGCGGTCACGTCTTCGGGCTTCAGGCCCCACTCCGCGAAGAAGCTTTCGTGGAGCGCGCGCTCGACGCGAAGAGCCCCCGCCGCGTGCTCGTTGAACATGATGATCCAGTCCTCGCGCGGCGCTCGCGCCGCGGCCATCGACAGCGCGCGCGCAAAGTCCTTCAGGTAGAGCGCGTCCTGGATCGCGTAGAAGCGGAAGCTCTCACGCGGCAGCGAGCCGTCGGTCAGGCCCCGGAGAAACGGGTGCCGCAAGATCGCCGTATAGATCGGCGCGATGGCGCGCCAGAGCTCGGCGCTGAAACGTTCGGGACTGGCCACGGGAGCGGCCGCGCTGCCCACGGGAGCGGCCGCGGTCCCCACGGGAGCGTCCACGCTCGTCGCCTGGGTGTCCGCGCTCATCGTGTGAGGGTCGCTTGACCGCGCGTCGCGTCGATCGTCAGCGTGAACTGATCGAGGACGTCGCGGCCGAGCAGGCCGTCAGCCGGCAGACCGGGCACGTCGTACGCCAGAACGTTGACCGGTCCGATCTGCGCGCCGGCGACGTCGAGTCTCGGCACCATGACCTCGGGAGCTTCCGTCGTGCCGGCGACACCGACGAGGCGCATCCGGCGTCCCGTGTCCGTGGCGAATCCCGTGCGCGCCAGGGTGGCCGGCGAGATGACCGTGCGGGCGGCACCGGTGTCGAGCACGAACGTGAGTGCGACGCCATTGAGATACGCCTCGGCGATGATCGGCGCCCCGACGCTGAACGAGATCGAATGCGTCTCGGCTGGAGTCTGGGCCGGCTCGCGAGGCGCCCAGCGCGTCACGTTCGCGATGTCGCGGTACTCGGCCGGAATGCGGTCGGGGTCCGTGGTGTAGTAGACGACGCCGTTCGTGTCGGTCCACTGATAGAGATCGGCGACCGCCGGCGTGGCCAGCGCCAGGAGCGTGGCCACCGCGACGCTCACGCCAGGGGCGACGAGTCTGCAGAGGATGGGGCGAATCACAGGCTCTTCTTCTCGCGCTCAGTCTAGCGCGGATAATTCATGAACGAGCGACGCGAGTGCCGACCGGTGACCCGGCGGGAGATGGGCAGCCGGGGTCCTCTGACCACAGGCGCCTTCGCCCCGATCATCGCCGAGCCGTTCCCACTCGTC
>JBGPTW010000050.1:0-37755 GCA_041490825.1 Methylomirabilia bacterium
CCAACAACAACCGCGCGTTCCACGCGGGCGAGATCTCGGCCACGCTGAACGGCGCCTCGATCTACATCGTCGCCAAGCGCCAGAAGGACAAGATCAAGGACGAAAAGGGCGAGCCGCTGTGGCAGGACATCGATCATGCGCCGCTGCCGGCTGGTCCGGCGGGCGCGTATCTCCTGTTCCTCAACCAGTCCCACGCGGTCATGAAGTACGGGAAGAATCAGAAGCTCGCGAAGGACTTTCTGAAGTGGCTCCACCAGCCCGACAACTACGGCAAGTGGTTCACGACGCAGGAAGGCTACAGCGTCGGCTCCACGAAGAAGTGGGAGAACGACCCCATGTGGGGCAAGCTCGACGAGCCACTCAAGATGTTCCGCACGGCCGCGCGTAACACCCGGCTGTTCGGCTACGCCGGGCCGTCGACGGCGAAGGCGACGGAGGCCTTCACCAAGTACATCATCACCGACATGTACGCCAAGGGCGTCCAGGGCACGAGCCCCGAGGACGCGGTGAAGTGGGCCGAGGGCGAGCTGAAGAAGATCTACGAGGCCTGATCATGAAAACGCCACGGGGATCGCGGATGCGTCCGGTGTTCAGTCGGCGCACGTTCTTGAAATCAGCCGGCGTGACTGGCGCCGCGCTGGGACTCGAAGGTATCCTGGCGGCGCGCCGCGCGCCCGCGTACGCGCAGGGCACGAGGCTCCACATCGTCCGCTGGGTCGACTTCATTCCGGAAGCGGATGTCGAACTGAAACGACAGGCGCCGGAGGCCTCCAAGGCGCTGGGCGCGGAAGTGACGTTCGAATTCATCAACGCCAACGACCTCCAGCCGCGGATCACCGCCGCCATCCAGTCCGGAAGCGGCGCCGACATCATCCAGATGCTGTGGAACTGGCCGCACCTCTACGCCAACGGCCTCGTCGACGTCTCCGACGTGGCCGACTCCATCGGCAAGAGTCAGGGCGGCTTCTACGAGGTCTTCAACGCGACCGCGAAGGTCAATGGCCGGTGGCTCGCAGTGCCGCACGGCGTGGGCGCCAACGCCATCGCGTATCGCCGATCCTGGCTCAACGAGATCGGCGTGAAGGAGTTCCCGAAGACGTGGGACGAGTACCGCGAGGTGGGCAAGAAGCTCAAGGCCAAGGGTCATCCGATCGGACAGGCGCTCGGCCACAGCTTCGGCGATCCGCCGACGTTCGCCTATCCGCTCCTGTGGGACTTCGGGGGCGCCGAGGTCGACAAGTCGGGCAAGAAGGTCGTGATTAACAGCAAGGGGGCGATCGAGTCGGTGAAGTTCATGCAGGCGTTCTGGAAGGACGCGTGCGACGAGGGCGGGCTGGCCTGGGACGACACCAACAACAACCGCGCGTTCCACGCGGGCGAGATCTCGGCCACGCTGAACGGCGCCTCGATCTACATCGTCGCCAAGCGCCAGAAGGACAAGATCAAGGACGAAAAGGGCGAGCCGCTGGTCCAGGACATCGAGCACGAAGCGCTCATGCCGAAGGGGCCAGCGGGGCAGTTCGCGCTCTACGCGGCGTTCCAGCATGCCGTCATGAAGTATTCGAAGAACCAGAAGCTCGCGAAGGACTTCCTGAAGTGGCTCCACGCCAAGGCGAACTACGAGAAGTGGTTCGAGGTGAACGAGGGCTACAGCGTCGGGTGCACCAAGAGCTGGGAGGAGCATCCGATGTGGGCGAAGATCGATCGCCCGCTGCAGGTGTTCCGGCGGGCCGCGCGCGCCTCGAACATGCTCGGCTATCCCGGTCCCGCTTCCGCCAAGGCCACCGAGTCGTACACGAAGTACATCATCGTCGACATGTACGCGAAGGCCGTCCAGGGCACGAGCGCCGAGGACGCGGTGAAGTGGGCCGAGGGCGAGCTCAAGAAGATCTACGAGGGTTGAACGCATGGACATCACAGAGCGGCAGGCAGGGTTGAACGTGGACCGGCGCACGATGCTCAAGGGCGCCGCCGGCGCGGTGGCCGTGGCCGGGATCGAGGGCATCCTCGCCGGGCGCCGCGCGCCGGCGTTCGCGCAGGGAACGAAGCTACACCTGCTGCAGTGGGTGGACTTCATTCCCGAAGGGGACGTCGAGCTCAAGCGACAGTGCGCGGAGGCGAGCAGGCTCCTCGGAGCGGAGGTCGTGTTCGAGACAATCAACGCCAACGATCTGCAGGCACGGATCACGGCCGCCATCCAGTCGGGTGCCGGCCCCGACATCATCCTGATGCTCCACAACTGGCCGCATCTCTATCAGAGCGCGCTGGCCGACGTGAGCGATCTCTGCGAGTGGAAGGGCAAGGACCAGGGCGGCTATTACGGTCAGTCAGAGGCCGCCGCCCGCGCCGGGAAGAAGTGGCTGGCGCTGCCCTACGGAATCGTCGGGCTGCAGATCGCCTACCGAAAATCGTGGTTCGACGAGGTGGGCCAGGCGTCGTGGCCGAAGACGCTCGAGGAGTATCGGCAGGTCGGCATGAAGCTCAAGAAGAAGGGCCGCCCGATCGGCCAGACGCTCGGCCACACCTTCGGCGACGCTCCCGCCTGGTCGTATCCGTTACTGTGGACCTTCGGCGGTGCCGAAACGAACAAGGCCGGCAAGACGGCGCTCGACACCAAGGAAACGGTGGCGGCGGTGAAGTTCATGCAGGCCTTCTGGAAGGACTGCTGTGACGAGGGTGGACTCGCGTGGGACGACACCAACAACAACCGCGCCTTCCACGCGGGCGAGATCAGCGCGACCTTGAACGGCGCGTCGATCTACATCGTCGCCAAGCGCCAGCCCGACAAGATCAAGGACGACAAGGGCGAGCCGATGTGGCGCGACATCCTGCACGGCCCGATCCCGGCGGGCCCCAACGGCCCGGCCGCCTACCACGTGGCCTTCTCGCACGCGCTGATGAAGTACTCGAAGAACGTCAAGCTCGCGAAGGACTTCCTCAAGTGGGTCCACTCGAAGGACCAGTTCGGCAAGTGGTTCGAAGTCGAGGCCGGGTACTCCGTCGGCTCGACGAAGCTCTGGGAAGAGCATCCGATGTGGGCGAAGACCGACGACTCGCTCAAGGGCTTCCGCACCGCGGCCCGGGCGTCACGGATGATCGGGTACGCCGGCCCGCCCTCGGCGAAGGCGACCGAGGTCTACTCGAAGTACATCATCACCGACATGTATGCCAAGGCCGTGCAGGGCATGAAGGCCGAGGATGCGGTGAAGTGGGCCGCCGGCGAGCTCAAGAGCATCTACGGCTGAGGATCGACAGGCGGTGAAGAAGCCGATTGCCGGAGGCGCCGGAAGCGCGGCCGGATTCGAAATTGCGCTGGCGCATCCGCGCACGTCGCAGAGACCGCGTGGGCAACTCCTGGAGAACGAGCGCCTGCTCGCGTTCGTCCTGCTGCTGCCGGCCGTGATCCTGCTCGGCGTGTTCATCGCCTACCCGTTCGTCATGGGCGTCTGGTTCTCGCTGACCAACATCAGCGTCGGCAACCCCGGCGAGTTCGTCTGGTTCAAGAACTTCGTGAAGGCCTGGAACGACTCGATCTTCCGCACCGCGTTCCGGAACACGTTCGTCTACACGTTCTGGGCGACGCTCTTCAAGCTGGGCATCGGGATGTGGGTGGCGTTGCTGCTGAACCGGCACTTCAAGGGCAAGCGCATCGTGCGCGCCTCGATGCTGCTGCCCTTCATCGTGCCGACCGTGCTGTCGACGTTCGCGTGGCGCTGGATGTTCGACCCGACGTTCAGCGTGCTGAACTGGCTCCTCTATCGAGGCGGCTTCATCGTGACGAAGGTCCCGTTCCTCTCGGACGGAACGTACGCGATGTGGTGCGCCATCGTGGTGAACACGTGGCGCGGCATGCCGTTCTTCGCGATCACGCTGCTGGCGGGCCTCCAGACGATCAGCCCCGACCTTCACGAGGCGGCCTCGCTCGACGGCGCCAACGCCTGGCACCGGTTCTGGAACGTCACCTGGCCGCTGCTGAAGCCCGTGACGATCGTCGTCGTGGTGTTCTCGGTGATCCAGACGTTCTCGGACTTCCAGTTGATCTACGTGTTGACCGGCGGCGGCCCGGCCAATTCCACGCACCTGGTGGCGACCTACGCGTACCAGCTCGGCGTGGCCACGGGCCTGCTCGGCGAGGGCGCCGCGATCTCGCTTTTCATCTTCCCGGTGCTGTTCGTGGTCGTGTGGTTCCAGCTCAGATATCTCAGACGACTCGAGGCGACGTAATGGTCATCGAGCCGAAGTGGAAGCGGTGGGTGTACTTCTACATCCCCCTCACCGTGTTCGTGATCATCACGCTCTTCCCGTTCTACTGGATGCTGGTCACGGCCATCCGGCCTGACGCCGAGCTGTACCGATCCTGGCGGGCCGTCAACAACGCGCCGTTCTGGACGCTGCACCCGACCCTCGACCACTTCCGGGACCTGATGGAGAAGACGACGTTCCCGCGCTGGCTGTGGAACACGTTCTTCATCGCGGTGCTATCGACGGTGATCTCGCTCTTCTGCGGACTCCTCGCCGGCTACGCGCTGGCCCGCCTGAAGTTCCCGATGGCGGGCGCGCTCGGCACCGGGATCTTCGTCACGTACCTCGTGCCCCAGACGCTGCTCTTCATTCCGCTCGCCGACATCATCCGAACCTTCGGCCTCGGCGACACGCCATGGGCGCTCGTCCTCACCTACCCGACGTTTCTGATTCCGTTCTGCACCTGGCTCCTCATGGGCTACTTCAAGACGATCCCGAAGGAGCTGGAGGAGTGCGCCCGCATCGACGGCGCCACGCGCTTCGGCGCAATGATTCGGATCATCTTCCCGATCGCGATCCCCGGGATCCTGTCGGCCGGCATCTTCGCGTTCACGCTGTCCTGGAACGAGTTCATCTACGCGCTCATCTTCCTGTCGTCGCCCGAGCGCAAGACCGTGCCGGTCGGCGTCGTGTCCGAATTGATCCGGGGTGACATTTACTTCTGGGGCCAGCTCATGGCCGGCGCCCTGCTCGGGTCCATTCCCGTCGCGCTCGTGTATTCGTTCTTCGTGGAGTACTACGTCACGGGGCTCACGGGCTCCGTGAAGGGATAAGAAAAGGAGACCCCCACCATGGCCCAGGTCCTGATGAAAGACCTGAACAAGAAGTACGACGAGGTGCACGCCGTCAAGGACGTGAACCTCCACATCCGCGACAAGGAGTTCGTCGTCCTCGTCGGTCCCTCGGGCTGCGGGAAGACGACGACGCTCAGGATGGTGGCGGGGCTCGAGGAGATCACGGCCGGCGAGATCGCCATCGGCGACCGCATCGTGAACGACCTGCCGCCGAAGGACCGGGACATCGCGATGGTGTTCCAGAACTACGCGCTCTATCCGCACATGACCGTGTACGACAACATGGCGTTCGGCCTGAAGATGCGGAAGTTCCCGAAGGCGGAGATCCAGAAGCGGGTGCAGGACGCGGCCGAGATCCTCGGCATCCAGGAGCTGCTCAAGCGCAAGCCGCGCCAGCTCTCCGGCGGCCAGCGGCAACGCGTCGCGGTGGGCCGGGCCATCGTGCGGCATCCGCAGGTGTTTCTCTTCGACGAGCCGCTCTCGAACCTCGACGCCAAGCTGCGCGTCCAGATGCGCGTCGAGCTGAAGCGGCTGCACGAACGGCTCGAAACCACGGCGATCTACGTCACCCACGACCAGGTGGAGGCCATGACGCTCGGCGACCGCGTCGTCGTCATGAAGGATGGTTGGGTCCAGCAGGTCGGCGAGCCGCTCGAGCTCTACGGCAAGCCCGCCAACCGGTTCGTGGCCGGCTTCATCGGCTCGCCCGCGATGAATTTCGTCGACACGACGGTGGCCGAGTCCAACGGCGCCATGTGGCTCGAGAGCCCTGGCCTGCGCATTCCGGTGCCGGCGGAGTGCGTCGAGCGCCTGAAGCCGTACAAGGGGCAGCACATCACGCTGGGGATCCGGCCGGAAGACGTGCACGTCGCATCGGGCGCCGATCCGGGCCAGTATCAGTTCGACAGCGTCGTGGACGTCGTGGAGCCGCTCGGCTCGGAGATCCTGCTCGACATCAAGGTAGGTCCCAACGTGCTCGTGGCCCGCGTGGAGCCGACGGTCCGGGTGAAAGTGCACGAGACGCTGCGTCTGGCGCTCGACCACGAGCAGCTGCACTTCTTCGACACGAAGACCGAGCAGACAGTTTGATTCTACTGGGGGCCATGTCGCGGCCCCCAGACGTCTGACCTCTCGACGTCGGCGGCGCGAAATCGTCGTCGCGTATCTGCTCATGGCGCCCGCGCTCGTCCTCGTGCTCGGCGTGCTCGCCTACCCGATCGCCTGGGAAGCCTGGATCAGCCTCACGGATCTGTCGAGCCACCTTCAAGGAGCCCCGGCGTTCGTCGGTCTCGCGAACTATCGACGTCTCGCGACCGAGCCCGACTTCTGGCGCGCGCTCGCCGTGACGGTCGTGTACTTCGCGGTGACGACCGCGGCCAAGCTCGGGCTCGGCATCGGGCTCGCGCTGCTGCTCGCGCGGCCGTCTCGCACGCGGTACCTGATCTTTCTCGCGGTCTTCCTGCCCTGGGCCTACCCTGGCGGCGTCTCGGTGATCGCCTGGTACTGGATGCTCAATCCGCCGTTGATCACGTCGTACAGCGTCCTCCTCGGGCACGTGAAACACGCGGTCGACACGGTCTTCGGCACCGGCGCCTGGGCCTTCACCAGCGTCGCGCTCTTCAACATCTGGCGCGGCGGATCGTTCACCGCCGTGTTCTTGCTCGCGGGCCTCAACGCGATCCCCACCGAGCTGTTCGATTACGCGCGGCTGGAGACCCGGAACTCGTGGCAACGCTTCGCGCGCGTGACGGTCCCGCTCCTGCGGCCCTACCTGGCGCTCGCCGTCTTCCTGTCGTTCACCACGGCGTTCGGCGATCTCGGCAACGTCTGGATGCTGACCGGCGGCCGCGTGGTCTTCCCCGTGATCGGCACGTATGCGTACTGGCTCGGCATCGGGGGCGGCGAATTCGGTAGCGCCGCGGCCTGGTCACTGTCGCTCGTGCCGCTGCTGGTGATCGCGTTGCTCGCGCTCTTCCGCTGGTTCGACGCGCCGGAGCCATCCCCGTGAGACCGCGCACGCGTCGCTGGATGCACGGCACGCTGCTGGCGCTCGCGGCGCTCTACAGCGTCTTCCCGATCTACTTCATCACCGTACAGTCGCTCAAGACCGCCGAGGAGGACGTCTTCGGCAGCCCGTTGTGGGTGACACGCCCGTCGTTCGAGAACTACACCGAGCTCTTCGAGGGCGCGGGGGCCCGGGTCCGCGGCTACGTGATCGTGCCGACCGTCCCCTTTCTGCTGTGGCTGGCGAACTCCGCAATCGTGCTGACCGCGAGCGTCGCGCTGACACTCGTCGCCGGCGTGCTGGCGGCGTATGCGCTCGGGCGTCTGCAGCCGCCGGGATGGCGCTGGTGGCGCCGGGCGCTCTTCGCGACGTACGTCATCCCCCACACCATCCTGTTCATCCCGCTGTACCAGGTGGTGATCGCGCTCGGCCTCGACGACAATCACCTGGCGCTCATCCTGATCTACTCGACGATGGCGCTGCCCTTCTGCATCTGGATCCTCTCGGCGTACTACCGAAACCTACCGCGAGAGATCGAGGAATCGGCGCTCGTCGAGGGCGCCACGCCGACGCGCGCCTTCACGCGAGTCATCCTCCCGATGAGCCGGAACGTCATCGTGGCGGCCGGACTCTTCACGCTCGGCACCGTGGGCAACGACTTCATGCTGGCGTCGATCTTCCTGCTCGACAAGCACAAGCAGACGGTGGCGGCTGGCCTCGGCGTGATGGACGTGAGCCTCGAGGAGCTATCGACGGTGGCGGGCGTGAACCTCGCGGCAATCCCGATCGTGATCCTGTGTGCGATCTTCGCGCGCGGCTACGTGCGTGGGCTCACGGCCGCGATGGTCGAGGGCGCGTAGCAGTCGTTTCTCGACGCTGAATGCGGAATCCTTTTATCGACGCTTCGGCTTCCGCACGATCGAGCGTTCCACGGCGCAGAGAAATCACGTTGCCGTACCCGTGATGATCATGGAACGTCTCACCGGGCGCTGAACGCACGGCTCCGGCCGTGAAGTCGACATCAGCGGGAGCGTCATCGACCGAATTCGCGACGGTAGGATCGCCGAATCGTGGGGTGAGATCGACTGTGCCGGGCGCGCACGAGCTCGGCAGCGTCGTCAGAGATGCGGGATCTTGACGATGCGGTGGCGCGCCGACTCGGCCACGTAGACGTCACCCGCCACGTCCACGGCGATGCCCTCGGGGTCCGCCAGGTTCCGCGCGATCGTCGTGACGGCGCCGTCGGGCGCGATGCGGAAGATCTCACCGACGTGGAAGCCAGCGCTGACGAACACGGCGCCGTCCTCGCCAGTGACCATGTTCGTCCGGTTGTACTGGCCGCGAGGAAGCTGCGTGAACACGCCAAACTTCCCACCGGCCGCCAGTCGGTAGATGTCGCCCGTCGAGGCGAGGAAGAGCAAGTCGTCGTTCGGCAGCGGCGTGACCGAGATCAGTCGAGGCAGCGCGCCGCCGCCGGTTCGCCCACCCCACGCGCGCGGGAAGTACGGCGCCAGCACTTCCAGACGCCGCGGCAACGGAATGATCGGGTCGTGCGCCAGCCGGAACACGAGCGGGCCCCGGTAGTCCTCCTCGTCACGAAACTGCTCGAGTCCGGGTAGCGTGCGCTCGTCGCGGCGAGAGAGGATGGGGTCGACATAATCCACGATGACGAGCCGGCCAACCCGGTCGAAGATCAGTGTGCCACCACCCCCGAGCCGGCGAAGTCCGCTCGCGTACACGGTCATCTGACCGTCCCAGGTCACGCGATAGACGGCATTGCCGTTCTCTTCGCCCAGGAACAGCTCGTGGGTCAACGGATTGACGGCGAGGCTCCCGAGCGTGGTCGGCCGATGATCGGCGAACGGAATGCGCACGCGAGGCTGGCGCGAGAGATCGACCGGGAGCTCGCCGCCGAGATCGATCCGGTGCAGCTCGCCGGCGGAATCGCCTCGGCTGCCGGGGCTGAGAACGACGAGCGACCGGCCGTCGAACGCGAGCTGGAGCGGGCGCGGCACCCCGATGGCGACCACTTCGACGGGCGGCTCGGAGTCGGCGGGCCGACTCGTCGAGATCGTGAGCGCCGCGACAACGAGCGCGAGGGCCCCTGAGCGCTGCGCCCACCAGCGGGCGCGTGCCCCAGCGGATCGCGCGCGTTGCCGCGGATCAGTCATGCTCTGCTGCCAGCGCGGCCTGGGCCTCAGGCCGCGTGTGGATCGGACGTTCTACTCGTCGCCCTTCGCCTGCTCGACGGTCTTTGCGCCAGGAGGCGCCACGTAGAGGATGACGTAGCGGGCCGGCGCCTGCCCGGTGTTCATCACGTTGTACCAGAGATTGGCGGGTCCGGCGTACGACTGTCCTTCACCGTGATACTGAATGCCATCGACGCCGATGGGTCCGCCCTTCGTGTTGATGACGAGCGTCCCTTCGAGGACGTAGATGAACGACGGGACGAGATTGCGCTGGGTTCCGGTCTGTCCGCCCGGCGCTATCTCGACGACCTGTCCGGTCATCGCGACCGGGACGGTCATCGCCACACTCGCGATTGACCCGGTCGAGCCCACGAGACCCCGGCTCTTCACACCTTTCGGCTGCTCGGGCTTGTCGTCCTGCGCCTGCGCCGCCGGGGTGCTCGCCCCGCCGTAATAGTATTGCGCCTGCGCGCCCCCGACGAAGACGAAGACCGCGACACCTGCCGCCACGAAGCTCTTCAGGGTCATTGCTGTTCCCTCCCCGGTCAAAACATCGTTCAATGCGCTCACTTGATCGCGGCACCCGTGATACCCGAGATGAACTTGTCGAGAAACAAGTTGTAGACGATGGCCACCGGCACGCCAACCAGCAGCGCGCCGGCCATCAGGGATCCCCAGAAGTAGACGTCGCCGCGGATCAGCTCCGTGGCAACGCCCAGCGGAACCGGCTTTTGGTCCGAGATCGACACGAACGCCAGCGAGTAGAGGAAATCCTGCATCGACAGCGTGAACGAGAAGATCACCGACGTGATCAGGCCCGGCCAGCTCACGGGCAGCACCACCCGCAGCAGCGCGCCGGCCTGGCCGCAGCCATCCAGCATCGCGGCCTCCTCGATCTCGAAGGGCACGGTCTTGAAGAAGCCCATCAGGAGCCACGTGCAGAACGGGATCGTGAACGTCGGATAGACGACGACGAGCGACCAGTACGAATCCTGAAGGTCCAGGATGCTGACCATGCGCGACAGCGGGAGGAACAGGATGATCGGCGGCACCAGATAGGTCATGAAGATGCCGATGCCCATGTTCTCGGCGAACGGCAGGCGCAGGCGGGCCAGCGCGTAGCCGGCCGGCACCGCCGTCACGAGCGTGATCGCCGACACCCACACGGCGATCGCCATCGTGTTCACGATCCAGTCGCCGTACGACGTGCGGTGAAACAGGAAATCGAAGTTCTTCCAGGTCGGCGGCAGGTGAAACCAGAACGGCACGACGTCCATCCGGTAGAGGTCGGACTCCTGCTTCAGCGCGGTGATCAGCATCCAGAAGATGGGAAACACGGCGATCACCAGGAACGGCGTGAGCCCGAGGTAGATCAGGACGTGCCGGCGGGCTTCCTTCTGCCGCCTGGTGCGCGGCCGCTCGCCTTCCCAGGGCGTGGCGACGGTCGCCATCAGTACTGTCTCCGCCGCAGCGTCCGGAGCAGGATCGCGATGGCCGGCAGCAGCAGCGGGAAGAGGAACAGCGAGATGGCCGCGCCGCGACCGAGCGCGCCGCCACGGATGCCGGTGTTGTACGCGAGCGTGGGCAGGATCTCGGTCGCGCCGTCCGGGCCGCCGTTGGTGAGCAAGTACACGATACTGAGGTCCGAGAGCGTGAAGACGGTGTCGAACGCGGCGCCGATGAAGAGGATGGGCGCGATCATCGGCACGATGATCATCCGGAAGCGCTGCATGAAGCTCGCTCCGTCGACCTTGGCGGCCTCGATGATTTCCGGCGCCACCGACGTCATGCCGGCGAGCAGCACGATCGCGCTGAACGGGAAACTGCGCCAGACGTTCACGAACATCACCGACAGCAGCGCCAGCCCCGGTTGGCCGAGCCATACCGGCCAGCTCTCCGAGCCGAACTCGCCGATCAGTCCAAGGTGGCTCAAGGCCCAGTTGATGACGCTGAACTGCGAGTCGAACATCCACTTCCAGCCCAGCACGCTCACGGCGATGGGCAGCGTGAACGGGATGACGATGAGGGCGCGCACGACCGTGCGCCCCTTGAATGGCTGCACGAGCAGGAACGCGAGACTGGTTCCGAGCAGGCCCTTCATGACGGCAGCGCCGAACGTGAAGACGAGGCTGTTGCGGAGCGCGACGTAGAAGGTCGCGTTTTCGAGCGCCGCCTTGAAGTTGTCGAGGCCGACGAACCGTGCGACCGGATCGCCCACGGACGCGTCGCTCAGGGCCAGGTACAGCGAGAATAAGAACGGCACCCCGACCAGCAGCGCCACGTACAGGACGGCCGGGGCCAGCAGCGTGTAGCCGAAGATGAACCGGCGGGCCGTGGGGGTCCGCCACCAGGACGTCACCCCCACGCGCCCGCCGACCGCTACCGAGAGCGAGGCTCCCGACCGAGAACTCCCGGCCGCGGGCAACCCGGCCATCGACTAGGAAGCTTTGTGCTTGGCGTAGATCCGGCGGATCTCACCGGTGGCCCACTTCACGGTGTCCTCGACCGGCACGCCGCGCGCGACCTTCGTGAACATGTCCGGGATGATGAACGTGGTGAGCACTTCCTGCGCCGCCGGCGTCATCGGCCCGGGGTTGCCGAAGAAGACGGTGATCTTGTCCTGCTCCTGGAGCGCCGCCAGTTTCGGGTCCCCACCGAGGCCGGGCATCGGCCTCGTGTATTGATTCCGCAAGAACGGCATGTTGTAGCCTCGGCTGGCCTCCATCGCCTCCTTCTGGTGGTCGGCGATGGCCTGGATGAACTCCTTGGCGGCCGGCACGTTCTTGGCGAACTTCCAGATGGCCCAGACGTTGGGCTCACCCATGTTCAGCCTGGCCACGGGCCCCTTGGCCTCCGGTAACACGTACGTGTGCTCGAAGACTTTCGGGTTCGTGTCCTGCGTGGTTCGGTACGCCGAGATCGCGTCGTGGACCCAGCAGGCGACGCCCGAGGCCAGATACCGATTGTCGGAGGCGTCGTCCCAGGAGAAGACCTCCGGCGTCATGCCCTCGTCGTACATGGCCTTGGCGAACTTGAGCGCCTCGCGAGTCTCTTTGGAGTCGATCAGGATGGTCTGCCCCGACGGATCGGTTTCCTTGGCGCCATAGCAATACATCAGGGATCGCCAGTTGTGGTTGGCGTCGTTGCAATGCGAGAACGGCATCCCGGTAGGATGTCCCTTCGCCTTCAGGATTCGTCCTGCCTTCCTGAAGTCTTCCCAGGTATCCGGTGCGCCCAGGCCTGCCGAGTCGAAGAGGTCCTTGCGCCAGAGCATCGGGATTGCGATGAAGAAGTCCGGAACGCCGTACCATGTGCCGCCGACCTGAGCCCCGCTCTTCGAGCTCTCCATCCAGCCTCCGTACTTCTTGCC
The DNA here is from genome assembly GCA_041490825.1 of Methylomirabilia bacterium. Taxonomy (GTDB): domain Bacteria; phylum Methylomirabilota; class Methylomirabilia; order Rokubacteriales; family CSP1-6; genus JBGPTW01. The sequence continues at coordinate 12,661 of JBGPTW010000050.1, forward strand.
GAGGCCGTTGGCGAGATCGGAGAGATCGATGAGGTTCTTGTAGTAGTGGCCCGTGAGGATCTGGCCGACGAAGTAGATGAGATCATGTCCGGCGCCCGCTGCGAACTCGGCCGCGTACCGGGCGGGGAGCTCAAGATGCGGCATGTGATCGATCCTGACCTTGACGCCGTTGGTCTCGCCCCATTTCTTCGCGAAGTCGTCCAGCCAGACGTCGTAGGCAGGAACGAAGTGGCTCCACATCAGGAGGCGCAGCGACGTGCCCTTGAGCTGAGCCGGCGCCTGGCGGGCGTCGAGCATGGTGAGCAGCGAGGCTCCGACCACGCCGGTGCCCGTCAGCTTGAGGAACTTCCGGCGATCGACGGAATGGTGGTCGGACTGAACCTGATGCGGGTCACTCATCGTGAACCTCCCTTGTGTGTGCCGGCCTCGAGGCCGGCGACCTGGGTACTCCGGGGCGGCGAAAAGATTAGATCCTTTATCCCTTTACGCAGCGAACTGTCAAGTGCCATTTTCTGTTAGGCTGGCGCGATCATGTCGCGACGCGCGGTGATCGTGCTCGTCGCTTCGATCGCGGTCATCGGCCTGTTCGCTGCCGGCCTCGCCTGGCTCCTGCAGGAGCCGCAGCCGCCGCGAGGCGCGCCGAGACCCGAACGTCTCTACTATGCCTTCTGCAGCGTGTGCCACGGCGTCGATGGACGCGGTTCGTGGCGCGCCGCGTTGTTCCTGCTCCGACCCGGCGATCTCAGCGACGGCAAACGCATGAGTCAGTACCCGGACCAGTACCTGTTCGACATCATCAAGTACGGCGGCGCACCGATCGGGAAACCGGGGATGCCGGGCTTCGGTTTCCATTTCTCGGACGCTGACGTCCAGTCGCTCGTGGCCTACGTCCGGAGCCTGTCCGGCACGCGGTGAGTCCGCCGCGTCCTCACTCACGCTGCTTCTCGATGCGAAGCAATCGCACGTCGTCACCGTGCGGTTTGACGGCCAAACGCACCGCGTCGCCCGGTTTGACGCCGGCGCGATCGAGCAGGTCGGGATCCGCGATCACGGCCATGAGCTCCATCCGATCCATTCCGAGCCCCGCGACCGCGTCGTGGCGAACGAGAATCATGCCTGGCGCTACGCGAGCGACGAGAACACCGCGCACTTCGTACGCGGGCGGGTGCACGACCGTACCCCAGAGCCCGACGCCGAGCGCGACGACGAGCACGGCGAACAGCGCCCCAACCCACCAGCGCACGCTCACGCGCGGGCGGCCACCGATCGCCTCGTCAGAAGAATCGGACAGGCCGGTGGCTAGAACGGAGTGTTGACGCCGGTGCGCGAGGACCGCAAGTCGTCCCCGTGCAGCACCCACTTGCCGCCACAGCCTTCCTCGACCACCCGCGTGGCTGCCCGGTATCCGCTGCCAAACGTGATGAAGAGCACACCGACCGCAACGGTGCTGCCCAGGACGCACGTCACGGCATGACCCGGAATCCAGAAAGCGTTTGCGACCCTGGCAAATCCCGAGTAAAACGCCTCATTGCTGTCGGCCCTGTCGGCCGGCTTGAGCACTTCGGGCTGCATCGTCGGCGGCGGTTGGAAGGCGGTGGCCACCGCGGCGCCCGCGGCAGGCTTCATTCCTTCCGGAACGAGCTCGGGCTGCGCAGGGGCAGTCGGTTGCTGCGCGCTGGCCAGAGACGCAAGCGGCCCGGTCAGCACGAGAGAAAGCGTGAGTCCGAGGACGGCGAGACGACGTAGCGCTGTCATGGCACTGCCTCCTGGGGCCCCCGACTGCTTCAGCACACCTCGGTCGGGTCCGTGTTCCAACTATAACAAACGGTCCGCGGCAGCACGTGGACTCTGGAGGCGCTATAATCCGGTCACTACCCCGCACGGAGGCAGTTCATGAAGCTCGTTCGCTACTCTCAGAACGGTCAGTCCCCACGACTCGGCGTCGTCATGGACAACCAGGTCGGCGACCTGCAGGCCAGTGTTGCGAAGAGCCTCGCCCGGCGCGGTGTCATGCGCGCCGACGAGATCGCCAGCGCGCTCGTTCCGCAGAGCACACGCGGCTTTCTCGAGGGTGGCCCCGCCAGCCAGGACGCCGTCGCTGCCGTGACCGACTGGGTGACCGTCGCCCGCTCGTCCGTGCGACTGCATGCGCCGATCACGGATCCCGGCAAGTTCATCTGCATCGGACTGAACTACAAGGACCACGCCGAGGAAACCAACAACCCGATCCCGAAGGAGCCGCCGATCTTCCCCAAGTGGAACAACACGTTCCTCGATCCCGGCGAGCCGATACTGCGACCGCGGGGGTGCACACAGCTCGACTGGGAAGTCGAGCTCGGAGTGGTGATCAGCCGGACCGCTCGATACGTCGGCAAGGATCAGGCGCTCGACTACGTCTTCGGCTACACGATCATCAACGACGTCAGCGCGCGGGATTTCCAGTTCATCACCAGCCAGTGGGGCGCCGGCAAGATTCCGGACACGTTCGCTCCCATCGGCCCGTACATCGCCGACCGGAAGGAGATTCCCGACCCGCACGTCCTCGACCTCAAGACGTGGGTCAACGGCAATCTCATGCAGAACGGGACGACGCGCAACTTCATCTACGACGTCCGCTACATCGTGAGCTACCTCTCGAACTTGATGACGCTCTCGCCGGGCGACGTGATCGCCACCGGGACGCCGGCGGGCGTCGGTTTCGGACGTAAGCCACAGGTCTGGATGGTGCCGGGCGACACGTGTCGGTTGGAGATCACGGGCCTCGGCACGCTCGAAAATCCCGTCAAGGACGCCTGAGGCGAAACGGTCGGCGTCATGCTCGACTTCATCGCGCCGCTCGTCATCTCGAATACGACCAAGATCGTCCTCGTCTCGCTCGACGGGCTCGCCGGACTCCCGCGGCCGGAAACCGGGCTCTCCGAGATGGAGACCGCGCGCCTTCCCCATCTTTCCGCGCTGGCCGCACGCGCGTTGTGTGGGCTCATCCGTCACGTTGCACCCGGTATCACACCGGGCAGCGGCCCGGGACATCTCGGACTGTTCGGCTACGATCCGCTTCGCTATCGAGTGGGTCGGGGCGTGCTCGAAGCGCTCGGGATCGAGTTCTCGCTCCGCTTTGGCGACGTGGCGGCCCGCGGCAACTTCTGCACCGTCGATCGCGCGGGAGTGATCACCGACCGCCGGGCCGGACGCATCTCGACGGAGCTCTGCATCAAGCTCACCGATCGGCTGCGCGACATCCGATTGCCTGGCGTCGAGCTCTTCGTGGAACCCGTGAAAGAGCATCGGTTCGTGCTCGTGCTGCGAGGAAGCGATCTCTCGGGTCGGCTCTCCGAGACGGATCCGCAGACCCTCGGCAAGCCCCCGCTGCCGGTGAAGCCGTTGGGGCCCGAGGCTGGTCACACCGCCGAACTTGCAAACACGTTCATTGCCGAGGCGCGCCGGCGACTCGCCGATGAGCCCGCCGCCAACATGGTGCTGCTCCGTGGGTTCGACCGCTTGCCGGACCTGCTGCGCTTTCCCGACGTCTTCGCGCTGCGCGCGGCGGCCATCGCCGCCTATCCGATGTATCGGGGACTGGCGCGGCTGGTGGGCATGGACGTGCTGAAGACCGGCCCCGCGTTTGCTGACGAAGTGGCGACGCTTCGCCAGCACTGGGACTCCTACGACTTCTTCTTCGTCCATTACAAGGACACCGACAAAGCCGGCGAAGACGGCGACTTCGACGCCAAGGTCGCCGCGCTCGAGCGCTTCGACGCGTTCATCCCGGAAATCCAGGCGCTGCAGCCGGACGTCCTGATGGTGACGGGCGACCACGCCAGCCCCTCGGTGCTCGCCGGCCACGGATGGCAACTGGTGCCCGTGCTCGTTGCCAGCCGCTATTCCGGCGGCGATCCCGTGACGGCCTTCACCGAGCGGGCGTGCGCCGGCGGCACGCTGGGTATCATGCCCGCGCAGCACCTCATGCCTACCGGCATGGCACATGCACTACGCTTGACAAAGTTCGGCGCATGAACCTTCAGGGGCACACGAGCGTCTAGGTGAGTTGCCAGCCGCTTCCGCGAGCGGCCGGCGCGAACCAGCACCATGCGGTTCCTCATCAGGCTCCTCGGTGGTATCTGGATCGCGACCCTCCTGGTCACCGTCGGCTTCGCCTACCTCGAGATCCGGGAAGAGCAGACGCGCCTGATACAGGATCTGCAGCGCCGCGCCGCGCTCACCGCCGATGCCGTCCGCGAGGCGAGCGAGCACCTGGCGGGCCGGGCGCCGCGCGCCAGTCTCGATCGCGTGCTCAAACGGTTCGGGCGATCTGACCGCGCGATCGCGATCTACGACGATCTCGGCAGCGTCATCGATGCGTCGCCCTCGGTGAAGCCGTTCGTCGGTGTCGTGTCGCCGAAAGTCTCCGACGCCCTCCGCACAAACTCGGTCGTGCGCGGATTCCAGATCGTGGGCGGGCGCACGACCTGGGTCCACGTCGTGCCGCTCGAGCGCGACGACCGGCCCGTGGGCGCCGCCGCGATCCTGCTCGACGCGCAGTATCTCGAGTCCAGTGAATGGCACCTCTGGCAGCGCGCCGCGGTCCGTCTCGGCGTGCTCATCCTGCTCCTCACCGGCATCACCTGGATGCTCGTGCGCTGGAGCGTCACCCGGCCGATGGCGCGCATGGCGGAATGGACGAAGCAGCTAAAAGGAGGTCATCCCGTCGCGCCGCCCGCGGACGCGGACGCGAGTCTCTTCGCCCCTCTCGCCGACGAGGTCTTCGGTCTCGCGCGAAGTCTCGCGCGCGCCCGGAGCGCCGCCGAGACGGAGGCACGGCTCCGGCTGCGGAGCGAGAGCACCTGGACCGAAGAGCGCCTCAAGCAATTCGTCCGCATGCGCTTCGGTGACCGGCCGATGTTCGTCGTGTCGAACCGCGAGCCGCTGAGCCACGTGCACGAGGGCGGCCACATTCGGGCGCTGCGACCTGCCAGTGGATTGGTGACGGCGCTGGAGCCGATCATGGCGGCGTGCGGCGGCGTCTGGGTCGCCCATGGCAGCGGCAACGCCGACGCGGCGGTCGGGGGGCGCGTGATGCTCCCGGCCGAGGATCCTGCATACACGCTGCGCCGGGTCTGGCTCGATGCCGACGAGGAGGCCGGATACTACTACGGTTTCGCGAACGAGGGCCTCTGGCCGCTCTGTCACCTCGTGCACGAGCGCCCGCAGTTCCGCGCCAGCGACTGGGACCACTACCGCGCGGTCAACGAGAAATTTGCGGCCGCCGTGCTCGAGGAGATGGAGCGCGCGGAGGAGCCTGTCGTCCTGATCCAGGACTACCACTTCGCGCTGCTCCCCCAGCTCATCAAGCGCTCTCGTCCCGACGCACGCGTGGCGCTCTTCTGGCACATCCCGTGGCCGAACTTCGAAGCCTTCGGGATCTGTCCGTGGCAGATGGACATCCTGCTCGGGATGCTCGGCGCCGACCTCATCGGCTTCCAGACCCAGTTCCACTGCAACAACTTCCTCGAGACCGTCGAGCGCACGATCGAGGGACGAGTCGAGTGGGACCACTTCACGGTGGTACGGGGTCAGCACCAGAGCCGCGTGCAGCCGTTTCCGATCAGTGTGGCCCCGGAGGTCGAGGCGGGCGGACCAGACCGCGCCTCGATCCTGAGGGCGCTCGGCGAAGAAGTCGAGTGGCTCGGCGTCGGCGTCGAGCGGGTGGATTACACCAAGGGACTCCCGGAACGGTTCCGCGCGATCCAGCGCTTCTTCGAGCGCTGGCCGGAGTACCGGCGGCGACTCGTCTTCGTGCAGATCGCCTCGCCGAGCCGGAGTCGCATCGCGCGCTACCAGCTCCTGCAACACGAGATCGACGACACGGTGCGCGCCATCAACGAACAGCTCGGCGAGCGCGGGTGGCGGCCGATCGTCTACCGGCAGCGCCATCACGAGGCCCGGGAGATCCAGCCGTTCTACCGCCACGCGGACTTCTGCATGGTGACGTCGCTCCACGACGGAATGAACCTCGTGGCGAAGGAGTTCGTGGCGGCGCGTGAGGACGGCGACGGCGTCCTCATCCTCAGCCGCTTCACCGGCGCCTCGCAAGAGCTCCGCGACGCACTGCTCGTCAACCCCTACGACGTGGAGGATGTCGCCGGCGCCGTCCACCGCGCGCTCACGATGTCACCCGACGAGCGGCGATCCCGCATGCGACGGATGCAGACACACGTGGGCGAGCACAACGTCTACCGGTGGGCGGCCATGCTGCTCGAGGAGCTCGAGCGCATGCCGCGCGTCCCGACGATGGCGCAGCACTGAATTCTTCGCCAATCTGACTTGGATGGTAAAGATTGCCGATGCAAAACGTGCTGGCCGACCCCTCCGCGATTCCAAGTTACTGATTTCCCGATATCCTCGGTCTGGCATCGCCTTTGCCGTCCACTCCACCCATCCGGGACCCCACCAGGGTCGAGAAAGCGAGCATGAGACTCATGGACGAGAGAGCAAAGGTCAGCGAGGAAGGCAACGTAGTCGACATTCGAATGGAACGGAGCAACACGTGCGCGCGATGTCACATGCTGGTCGCGCGGTTTGCGCCTCAAGTCATCGCCACGAGCGGCGTCTACCACCGGGAATGTTTCGAAGCATGGTACTTCGGCCGTTACGGTAGGCGCCCGGCGCTGCTGGCCGGCCCGAACAGCGACCGTCACCGGTTCCGGGTTCGCGACAAGGCCGCCTGAGAGGGACGCGGACGTCCCTGAGAGGGACGCGGACGTCCCCGCGGTCGCGTATCCAGGCCACGCCGGCGTACCGCGAATTGCGGGCGGCGCTGGCGGAATAAAGGCTTGTGCCGCCGCGGGACGAGTCCATACTCCACAAGGGCCGATGCGGTACATCCTCGTCTGCGCTGATCCTACCCGTTGGGAGTTCCTCCAGCCGCCGGTGCTCAGCGCCACGCCGCCGGTCTACGTCGTCGAGCGCCCGCAGCTCAAATCGCGAATCGCGCAGCAGGGCGGCGTAGCTGTCGTCGGCGACCTCGAGGGGGAAGCGGTGTACCGGCGCGTGTTCCGATCCGGTCACGAGCCGGTTCTCGTCGCCGTGCCGCCGTCACGACATGCGAGCGTGGTCGCCGCGATCCGTCGGGCCGCACCGGCCGCACCCGTGCTGGTGCTGACCGATCGCCGGGACACGGTACCCGATGTGCCCGGCGTCACTGCGATCGCGCCAAATCTCTTCGCCGAGCGCGTGGCGGGTCCCGAGCTGGATCGCGCGGCCACTCGCGCCAGGGCGGAACGCCTGCGCCACCATTTTGCCGCGGCCGACCGAGTGCTGATCATGTTGCAGGACGATCCTGATCCCGATGCCATCGCCTCCGCCCTCGGCCTCCGGGCGCTGCTGGGAAAGAACAAGCTCGTCGCGCCGATTGCGACGTTCGGCGCGATCACCCGCCCCGAGAACCGCGCCATGGCGCGTATCCTCGACATCGACGTCGAACAGATCAAGCCACGCGCCGTCGAGGAGTACGACATGGTTGCCATGGTCGACGTGCAGCCGACCTTCTTCGAGGAACGGGCGTTCAGCCGCGTGGACCTGGTGATCGACCATCATCCGGAAGAGGTGCCGGCGAGCGCGACCCTGAAGGACATTCGGCCGACCTACGGCGCGACGGCGACGATCGTCACCGAGTATCTGCGGGCGGCCGACGTGAAGGTGTCCCAGCGCCTGGCCACCGCGCTCCTGTACGGCATCACCGCGGACACGCAGCACCTCGAGCGCGGGACCACGAAAGCCGATGTCGAGGCATTCGCCTTCCTGCATGCGCTCGCGAATCACCGCGCGCTGCGCCGGATCGAGCGGCCCGAGCTCCCCAGCGAGGCGATCGACCTGCTCGGCGAGGCCATCCACCGGCGACACGTCATGCACGGCGTCGTCTTCGCGCATCTGGACGCCACGGTCTATCCCGAGCTGGTGGCCCAGTTCGCCGACCTCTTCCTCCAGATCCAGGGCGGCGAGTGGGCCGTCGTATCGGGCATCGTCAACGGCGAGCTCCACATCTCGGTGCGCAACGTCGGCCACGTGCGCGCGGCCGGCGACGTGGTCCGGCAGGCCTTCGGTGATCTGGGCAGCGCCGGCGGTCATCGCGCGATGGCCAAGGCGGTCGTCCGGCTGCGGGATTGGCGGGCGCGCGTCGGTGAGCCGAGCGGTGAAGCCCTGCGCCAGGTGATCGAATCCCGGTTTGTCCGCGCGCTTCGGAGCTGATCGATGGTCGTCGGGTACATCATCGTCGCGCTGCTCGCCACCGGGCTCGTCGTATTCGCGCTCCAGAACACCGCCCCGACGTCGATCCACTTTCTCGTCTGGTCGGCCGACGCCATGCCCGTCTCGGCGTTGATCCTGCTCGCGCTCGCCGCCGGCGTCATCCTCGGCGGCGTGCCGCTGTGGATCCAACGCTGGCGGCTGCGATCACGCGCCCGCGCGCTGGAGCTGCGCATCGCCGAGCTCGAGCGAAGCCTCGCCGAGCGAGAACAACCCCGAGGCGGTGCGGCGTCCGGCGCCTGAGTGTCGTGACGAGGACCGCAGACGGCGTGGTCCTTGCTGCGATGCGTCAGACATGACGTGGCCGGCCTTGCCTCACCCTCCACTTCCTCGAGAGTCGCAGAGGCAACGTTGGAGGATTTTCACTCGCGAGCCCCAGTGACAAGGCTCTTGGCAACCCCTGAGGCGAGCGGGTAAAATACGATCGCAATTTGACCGGACCGGGGCCGGCCTCGAATCCAAGTCGCTGGAGGGTTCCAAGTGGATGTAGCGTTGGAGAAGAGGCAGGTCCAGCGCGCCTACGAGCTGTACGCGCCGGTCTACGATTTCATCTTCGACTGGATCTTCGCTCCGGGCCGCGCCGCGGCCGTCAAGCTGCTGTCCCTCGAACCGAATGACTCTGTGCTCGAAGTCGGTATCGGAACGGGGTTGAATCTGCCGCTCTATCCCCCGACCTGCCGCCTCACGGGCCTCGACCTCTCCCAGGAGATGCTCGACAAGGCTGTCGACCGGGGCCAGACCCTGGCCATGCCGAACGTCACGCTGAAGGTCATGGACGCGACGTCGATGGACTTCGGCGACAACGAGTTCGACAAGGCCCTGGCCACCTACACGATCTCGGCCGTGCCCGATCCGGTCGCGGTCCTCAGCGAGATGCGGCGCGTGGTGAAGCCTGACGGGATCATCGTGCTGCTGAACCACTTCCGCAGCGAACGACGACTGATCGGCCGCGCGGAAGACATCGTGGCGCCGGTCTGCACGCGGCTCGGCTGGAAGTCCAATCTCGCGATGAAACCGCTCCTCAAGCAGGTGGGCCTCGTCGCTGATTCGATCGTGAAGGTGAACATGTTCAACGGCTGGCACCTCGTGAAGTGCGTCAACCGCAAGTAACGCGACTCGCCGCTCTCGCGCTCTCCGCCCTTCTCTTCCTCCCGGTTGCCCTCGCTACCCGCCCGATGGCGGTGGCCGGGTTGTTTCTGGTCGAGTTCCTGTCGGCGGGTGAACGTCCCGCACTCTCTCGAATGACGGCGACACCCAGCGTCTCGACGCTCCCGGTCGAGGGCGCCCGAGTCGATCGTTACGTCACACCCGGACCCGATACCGCGACGCCGCTCGTCCTGGTTCACGGTTTCACGCCCGACGGCAAGGACGATCCGCGGGTACGTGAGGCCGCCCGGCTCCTGGCGAGGATCGGCTTCGACGTCGCCGTCCCGACGCTTCCCGAGCTCACTCGCGCTCGGCTACGGGAGGAGGATGTCGGAGCGGTGGTCGCCACGATCGCGGCGCGTCCAGGACCGACCGTCGTCATCGGCGTCAGCGTCGGGGCAGGCCTCGCGCTGCTCGCCGCTGCTGAGCCGAAGGTGCGCGATCGGGTGCGCCTCGTGGTGAGCCTCGGGGGTTACGCGTCCGCCGCCGAGCTGATCCGTTTCTATCTCACCGGCGAGTATCGATTCGGACGTGACAGCGGCCGCGTGCCTCACGATCCCGAGCTGGTCCGGATGTTCGTCTCCGCGAACCGTGACCTGCTGGACGCCTCGGTCGCGCCGCTTCTGTCGGCGCGCGGGTCGGATGCGGTGTCAGCCGCGCTGGCGAGGCTCTCACCGGCACTGACACGCTTGCTCGATACGCTGTCTCCTGAACACGTCGCGCGTGACATTCAGGCCCGCCTCGTCCTTGTCCACGGGCGCAGTGACCCCGCGGTCCCTTACACGGAGACGTTGAGACTGGCTGCCGCGCGCCCCGAGCGAACGCGTGTGGTACTGGTCGGCGTCGTCCGGCACGTCGAAGGAAACCCGGCGACGCGCTGGAAGAACGCGCGCGATCTGGTCGCGCTCTGGTCGGTCGTCTACCTGCTCGTACGATCGTAAACGAAGCAGCAGTGCGTGTCGGTTGAGGGTCTCAGGCGGCGCCGGACCCGCGCTTCACTCGCCGAGCTTGACGTCCTCGAAGCTGCCCAGGCCGGAGAGGTTGATTCCGACCGCCTTCACGTCCTTCGGAGCCTTGAACGTCACACGGAACGTCTTCACCTCGCCGGGTTTCAACTGTCCGGAGGTGAACCCGTCGGCCGTGATGACCGGATAGGTCTGGCCAGTGTTGTAGTCGAGGACGTGGCTCTTCGCGGTCACGAGCTCGAGCTTCTCCGACTGCGCCCGGCTACCTTCGAGCGTGAGGGAGACCACGACGTTGAGAACGACGCCGCGCAGCGTGACGTCAGTGAGCCGAGCAACGAGGTTGTTGTCGATGTCGGCGCGGATCGTTCGGAGCACCTTCCCGGACGGTGGCGCTGAAATCGCCGCCACCGGCGTCAGGGCCGCCGCAGTCGCCGGAGGCGCACCGGCAGGCGGCGCGGCGACCTCGGTGCCGCCGAAGCGGTAGTAGGTCGCCGGCGTCTTGGAAACCACGAAGTCCACGGACTTCTGGATCATGTCGCGAATGGCCGTCTCCATCGGTGTCTTCGAGAACCCGCCGAGGCTTCCGCCCATTCCGCCACCCAGCCCGCCAACACCGGCCCCGAAACTCGTGGCCTCGCCGTGCGCGTTCGTGGCCGCGACCACGCGCCCGGTCCTCACGTCGATCACGCGGAGGTCCATCGCGATCGACGCCTTCTTCATCCCGAGGCTGATGCCGCCGAGCACGCTCCCGAGCCCGCCGGGCACCAACCCGCCGAGGTTGCCGCCGACACCCGAGGTGCCTGGATCGAAGCCCGTGATGGCCGCGGTGATCAGAAGCTCCGCACCCTCCAGCTCGCCGAGCGGCACGGTCGCGTCCTTCCTGAAGAGGTCCGACGTTCCGTGCTTGAGCTCCTCGACGACACCCTGGAGCTTCTCGCGCTCCAGGACGATGTACCGGCTGGTTTGAAAGAGCGCAGTCGTGAGCATGTCGCGCATCCCGCGCCCGTATTCGGAGCGGTAATAGCCGCTCGATGACATCTTGTCCTCGAAATCCTTGACGGCGATCCGTGCCTTCGGGCCGTTGTACGCCTCGGCCTGGATCGACTGGATGTCAGTCCCGCCGCCTTTCGGCGGATCGGCAGCGCTGGCCATCCCCGCCGCTGCCAGAACGAGGATGAACGCCATGAAGCAGATCCGATTCATCGATCCACCTCCCGATTTTCGCGGCGCGAGACGATGCGTACGTCCCGAAAACATTAGGCGGTCAGCGCCCGAAGGTCAAGGGTATGCGAGCTGCAGCTACAGGGCGAGCGAACGATTCTCGGGACCGCCGGGGCGCTGAACACCCCAGCCGGTGAGCTTCGCCAGGACGGTATTGCGGTGGACGCCGAGCAGACGGGCGGCCCGGCTGACGTTCCACTGCACCTGCTCGAGAACGCGCAGCACATACTGGCGCTCGAACTGATCGCACGCCTCGCGCAGCGGCAGCCCGGTGTCCTCCGTCAGCCGTGACCCTGTTTCGGGCAGCGCGACGTCGAGCGGCACGTCCTGCATCTGGATGACGGGGCCGCCGGCGAGCACCACGGCGCGGTGAATCACGTTTTCGAGCTCCCGCACGTTGCCCGGCCAGTCGTAGCGCGTGAGCACTTCGAGCGCGCCCGCCGACACGCCCCGGACGTCGCGATGGCACTCGCGCGCGATCTTCCGCACGAAGTGCTCGATCAAGATCGGGATGTCGTCCCGGCGCTCGCGCAGTGGCGGCACGTGGATCGGCACGACGTTCAGCCGATAGTACAGATCTTCGCGGAACATCCGGTCCTTCACCGCTTGCCGGAGATTCACGTTCGTCGCCGCGAGCACCCGGACGTCGACCGGGAACGGCCTCAGGCCGCCGACCCGCTCGATTTCACGCTGCTGCAACACGCGCAGGAGCGTCGTCTGGAGGTCGAGCCGCAGCGAGCCGATCTCGTCCAGGAATACCGTGCCGCCCTGGGCGAGCTCGAACTTGCCGAGCTTGCGGGCATGGGCGCCGGTGAACGCGCCCTTCTCGTGGCCGAAGAGCTCGGACTCGATCAGCATTTCCGGAATGGCAGCCACGTTCACCGCCACGAATGGCTGGGCCTGACGCAGGCTCTGCTGATGGACGGCGCGCGCAATCAACTCTTTGCCGGTGCCACTCTCGCCCGTGATCAAGACCGTGGTCGGTGTCTTCGCAATCTGGCCGATGAGCTGGTAGATGCGGACCATGTCCGGGTGCCGGCCCATCATGCCTTGGAAGCCGGGCACCGGACCGAAATCACTGGGCGTCAGCGCCGAGCGCAGGTACAGCACCTCGCGCTCGAGGGCGCGCTTCTCGAGCGCGCGCTGCACCAGCGCCAGGATATCGTCGACGTCGAACGGTTTGGTCAGGTAGTCGTAGGCGCCGCGGCGTAACGCCTCCACAGCGGCGCGGACGTCATGGACGGCCGTCGCGAGGACGACGACAATCGAGGGATCGAGAGCCTTGATGCGCGGCAGGATGTCGAGGCCTGCTTCGCCCGGCATGCGCTGATCGAGCATGACGAGATCCACGTCGTGCGTGCGCAGAACCTCGAGCGCGGCCTCGCCGTGCTCCGCCTCGAGCACCTCGCACGTGCCATCCAGGATCGCGCGGATGGAGGCCCGGACGCCTTCCTCGTCGTCGACGACGAGGACGGTGCCGCGGCGCGTGCCACCAGAGCCGTCGGCGGTCACGGCGTCGATGGTCGCGCGAGAACGACGAACTGGTTCTGCGGCGCCGGGCCAGGTCGGTGCACGTACAGCGCCACACCGTCTCCCGGCTTCACGCCTGCCAGGTCGCGATAGAACCCGCTGGGGTCGACCGCGGGCTTCCGACTGACCTCCAGGATGACGTCGCCACGGCGCAGGCCGGCTCGTTCCGCGGCGCTCCCGGGTGCCACGTCCGTGATCACGAGACCTTGCAATCGCGGCGTGTCGAGCTGTTGCGCCTGGTCGGGCGTTAGCGGCTCGAGACTCAGGCCCCAGGCCTCGTCCGGAGCCTCGGCGGTCGCGTCTACCCGCTCGTCGGCCGGCATTTCTCCGATCGTCACGGTGAGCTTGGCCGGCTGGCCGTCGCGGATCACGGTCACCGGCACCGGCTGACCCGGGTTCACGCCCGCGACGCGCCGCTGGAGCTCCGGCGCTTCCTTGATCGGCGCGCCGGCGAACTGCGTGATGACGTCACCCGCTTTGAGCCCGCCCGCTTCCGCCGGGCCTCCCTTCATCACGTCGGCGACGATGACGCCCTCGCGTTCGCCGACGCCGAAGCTCTGGGCCAGCTCGTCCGTCACGTCCTGGATGACGATGCCGAGCCAGCCGCGGACCACGCGGCCCCCGGCAATGAGCTGCCGCATCACATCCTTCGCCATGTTGATGGGGATCGAGAAGCCGATGCCCTGCCCGGCAGCGACGATGGCCGTGTTGATGCCGATCACGCGGCCGTCGAGGTTCAGGAGCGGACCCCCGGAGTTTCCGGGATTGATGGACGCATCGGTCTGGATGAAGTTCTCGTACGTCGCGACGCCGACCCGTGTCCGGGCCGTGGCGGACACGATGCCGACCGTCACCGTGCGGTCCAACCCGAACGGACTGCCGATCGCAATCGCCCACTGCCCCACGCGCAGGTTGTCGGAATCGCCCAGCTCGGCGGCGGGCAGCGGCGCCGGTGGATCGACCTTCAACACGGCCAGATCGGTCTTCGGATCTCGGCCCACGAGCTTCGCCGGGAACCTCCTGCCGTCGGAGAGTCGGATGTTGATGTCGGCAGCGTTCTCGATTACGTGGTTGTTCGTCAAGACGTATCCATTCGGATCCACGATGACGCCCGAGCCCGTGGCCCGGCTGTCTTCGCGCGGCCGCTTCTTGAAGTACCGCTCGTAGAACTCGTTGCCGAAGAACTCGCGGAATTGCTCGGGCGTTTCCTCGCCGCCGGCGGCCGGCGACTTCTTCGGCACGGTGCTCACGTTGACGACAGCCGGCATGACGCGATCGGCGACGGAGCTGAACGCCTCTTCCATCGCCCGCAGCACCGCATGAGCATCGATCTTCGGCGGATCGTTCGTCTGGGCGAACCCCGGAGACGTGAGGAGAAGGAAGACGACGATCGAGCGAGGGAGGAACTTCATCGCCCCTGATTCTACCGGGCGCAGGGCGACTGTGCCAGAGGGACGAGCGACAGCTCGAGCACCCGGCGCGTCGCGCGATCCACCGGCGCGGCATTGCTGCGCCGGAGACCGGCGATCCACAAGATCCGGCCGTCGGCCTCGATGATCGGCACGGCATGGCGAGCCCACCGCGGAACCTTCGCGTTGATCAGCAGTGCTTTCACCCGCGACTCGCCCCCACCGAAAGGTTCGAAGCGATCGCCCGGCCGCCGCGCCCGCACGGAGAGTGAGCCGGGGATGCCATCGGCGTCGAAGGCGACGCAGTGTCGACCCCGCGGGATCGCATAGCCGTCCGCTGCGACGAGCGCGGTCTCGATCGCCAGCCCGATCTCCGGCAACGCAGTGCAGCCCGGCACCGCGACAGCGCGGGTTTCCAGACGCGAGGCCGGTCGCGCGGCGAGTCGGATGCGGCCGGAGCTCACCTCGACGACCACACCGCCGATGGTGAACGGCCTGCGCGGTGGCGGGCTCGCCAGGACGCGCCGAAGTCCCCGATACGCCCAGGCGCGCAGCGGCGCCCGACACCCGAACCGGACCGCCGCCTGGCGCAGCACTTCGGCAGCCAGCGGCGGCGCAAGGTCCTGGAGCCGCGCCAGTGGCAGCGTGAGGCCGCCGCCCTCGATCACAGCGCTCGCAGCCAGCTCGGCGGCTGCTGTGCGCGTGATGGCGTCGGTCATCTCCCGAGCGAGGCGGGCCGTGCGGACGAGCGCTGGAACGATGTCGGGATTCACGCCGGCGAGCGCGGGCAGGAGATCGTGCCGGATGCGGTTCCTCGAGAACCGGGGATCGTCGTTACTCGGATCCTCGACCCAGCTCTCGCCGTCACCCTTCAGCGCAGCGACGATGTCCGCACGCCGCGAAGCCAACAGCGGACGGATGATGCGGCCACGCACCGGCGGAATGCCAGCCAGGCCGCGCGGCCCGGCGCCTTCGAGGAGCCGCATCAGGACGGTCTCGGCCTGGTCATCGGCGGTGTGCCCGACCGCGATGCGGTCAGCCGCGATCCTGTCGGCCACGGACTCGAGCGCAGCATAGCGGGCGTGCCGTGCTGCCGCCTCCGGCGACCCGCTCTTGCTGACGGTGACGCGCACCACGTCGACCGGCAGTCCGAGCCGAGCGCCGAGCGAGCGCACGAAATCCGCGTCCCGACCCGAATCCGGCCGGAGCCCGTGATCGACGTGCGCGACGTGGAGACGGAGGTGAAGCGCAGGGGTGACGGCTCGGAGCACGTGGAGCAATGCCACGGAGTCAGCGCCGCCCGAGACGGCGACCAGGACCAGCTCGCCGCCAGCGAGCATGCCGTGGCGGCGAATCGTGGCGCGCGCGACGTCGACGAGCGGCACTAGCCCGGATTATTCATGAACGCTCGCCGGCAATCGAGCGCGTGGCCGGGCCGGCCGGATCGGTGAGGGGCCTCTGACCACGAAGCCCTTTGACCGATGACCGGCGAGCCGTTCCCACTCCTGGCCTGGGTGCCCTCGATAGGACGCTACGGGAACGGGTCCGCCGGCCCCCCACCGACCCGGCCGGCCCGCGGCAACACGCTGTCCCCGGCCTCGGTCGTTCGTCGATGATCCGGCGCGAATGATTCATGAACGCCTATAACCAGGGTCGGCCGGTGACCCGGCGGGAGATGGGCAGCCGGGGTCCGGGTGAGCCATTCCCGCCTCGCGAGGCGACGACCCAGCCGTGACGATTGGGAAGTGCTCGGCGATGATCGGGGCGAAGGCGCCTGTGGTCAGAGGACCCCGGCTGCCCGTCTCCCGCCGGATCACCGGCCGGCGCGCGCGTCGTTCCTTCATGAATAATCGGCACTAGCCGCACTGCAGCCCCACCCACACCTCGCCGTCCTCGAAGTGCTCCTTCTTCCAGACCGGCACCGTTTGCTTCAGCGTGTCGATCGCGTACTCGCACGCGGCGAACGCTTCGCCGCGATGGGCAGCCGACACCGCGATCAGAACGCTCGCTTCGCCGATCTCGAGACGACCGACTCGATGCAGCATGGCCACGCGCCGGATGCCGGGCCACCGCGCGCGGATCGTGGTTCCGATCTCGCGCATCTTCCCTTCGGCCATCGGTGCGTGGGCCTCGTACTCGAGGAATTTCACCGGACGACCACCCGTCTCATTCCGCACGACACCCGAGAAGATCACGATTCCGCCGGCGCCGGGATCGTCGACCACTGCGGCGATCGCGTCCGGCGACAGCGAATGCTCGACCACCTCGAACGTGTCGGCGTCGGGCGACGGCGGTGAGCCCCCGCTCACCGGAGGAAACAAGGAGAGCTCATCGTCGGCGCGGAGCGGATGGTCGGCAGCGACGTAGTCGTGGCCGACGGCGAACAGCGTGTAGGGCCGGTAGGGTGACAACTCGGGATGTCGCGACACCACTGCGGTCCACGCAGACTCGACGGTGCCCCCGTCGGCGATGTCGACGTCCAGCCGCTCTCGCCCGGCCGCTTCACGATACCGGGCGAAGAGACGGACCCGGACGCGCACTGGGTCAACCTCGTGGAACATCGAGGAGCGCCACAGCTTTGCTGGGGCGCTCCAAGCGATGGGGGGTATGGGGGGCCATTTCGGGGTCCCCCATCTTGTCAGAAGCGGTGGGACTGTCCGCAGCCGCAGCTCGACTTCACGTTCGGGTTCTTGATCGCGAACCCGGCGCCCATCATCTCGTTCGTCACGAAGTCGATCTCGCTGCCGGAAAGATACGGTGCGCTGTGGGGATCGATGTAGACCTTGATCCCGTTCGCCTCGATCACGTTGTCGTCGGCCGTCGCCTGATCTTCCCAGCCGAGCTCGTACGACATCCCCGAGCACCCGCCGCCCACGACCCGGACGCGCAGGCCCCACTCGGGCTTGCCTTCCTCGAGCCGAAGGTCAGTGATCTTCCTCGCGGCCGTTTCCGTCAATGTGACCATCCCGTCCTCCCGGAACAATGCGCGGTTCAGTGCGTCCTTGGCCGAATGGTATCACAGGACACCACCCGCGGGCAGGACCGTCAGCTCCTCGAGCGTTGCCCCGGGCGGCAGCGTGGCCATGAGGACCACGGCGCGGGCGATATCGGCCGGGCGTAGCATGCGCGAGCGGTCGGGCGGGCTCGGGATTGCGTCCCAGAGCGGCGTGTCGACGGCGCCGGGCATCACGACACCGACCCGCACGGAGGACGACCTGAGCTCCTCGGCGAGCACCCGGCTGAACGCCAGGACGCCCGCCTTGGTGGCGGCATACACCGCCGCGCCGAGGATCACGCGTGTCGCGGCCACCGAGCCGATGCTGACGATGGTCCCGCGCCGCTGGCGCATCATCGGCGGCAACACCGCATGGCAGCACAGCATCACTCCACGCAGATTGACCGCGAGCATCGCGTCCCAGTCGTCGACCTTCACCTCGGCCACGGGACCGAATGACGCGGCGCCGGCCGCGTTGACCAAGACGTCGAGGCGACCGAACTCCGCCAGGGTTTGATCGACGAGCGCGTTGACCGCGGCTTCCTGCGTGACGTCGGTCGGCACGATCAGCGTCCGGCTTCCGGTGTCCCGGATGTCACCCGCGGCGGCGGCAAGCTCCGAGCGCGTGCGCGCAGCGAGGACCACGGCCGCGCCTTCGACCGCCAGCGCCGCGGCGACGGCACGGCCGATGCCTCGACCGGCGCCGGTCACGATGGCCACCTGCTCGACCAGCGCTCGCGGGATCAAATCTGGAGCCCTCGTCCTGACTTGATGAGCTCCATGAACTCCGCGCGCGTCTCGGGCCGGTCACGGAAGGCCCCGAGCATGGCCGACGTCACGGCTTTCGAATTCTGCTTCTCCACCCCGCGCATGACCATGCACAGGTGAATGCCTTCCATGACGACGGCGACACCGCGGGGCTGCAGCGCCTCGTTCAGCGTGTTGGCGATCTGCGTCGTCAAGCGCTCCTGCACTTGCAATCGCCGGCTGTACATCTCCACCAGCCGCGGGATCTTGGACAATCCCACGATCTTCTTTCTCGGCATGTAGGCGATGTGCGCCTTGCCAAAAAACGGGATGAGGTGGTGCTCGCATAAACTGAAAAAGTCGATGTCCTTCACGACCACCATCTCGTCGTAGTCCTCGACGAACAGCGCCCCGTTCAGGACCTCCTCCACCGACTTCTCGTAACCCGATGTGAGATAGCGCAGCGCCTTCGCGACACGCTCGGGCGTCTTCTCGAGGCCTTCGCGCTGGACATTCTCCCCGAGCTCTTTCAGGAGCTGCTCGATCAGCTTGGCGATCACGTGGCTTCTCCTCGGTACTCGAAGCGGTTCTTGGCCGTCTCCACGACCGTGACGCACGTGAGCGCGCCGGGCGGCAGCGCGCGCTCGAGAATGCGCCAGAACGCGCGGGCCAGGCTCTCTCCGGTGGTGATCACGCCCGCGAGCACGGGCACGTCTTCGAGCGTCCGATGATCCACGCGCTCGAGCAGCGCCTGCTGCACGATCTCGTCGACGTGACCGAGGTCCACGGCCATGCCGGTCAACCGATCCGGGACGCCGGCCACGGTGACCTCCACGTAGTAGTTGTGTCCGTGCGGTCGATGGCAGACGCCGTAGAGCGCCGCATTGTCCTCTGACGACAGCGCCGGATTCGCGAGGCGGTGCCCCGCGCTGAAGTGGTACACGCGTGTCAGCTCGACTCGCCGCGTCGGCTTCGATACGGTGATCGTGTCACTCGCCACGGTAATCCACGAACAGCGTGGAGTCTTCCCACACGCGGACCTGCCACAATCGCTCCGGACCGAGCTTTGCGACCAGCAGCTCCCACACCGCGAGCGCGAGATTCTCGGTGGTCGGCACGCGGCCACGAAAGAGCGGGTCGGCGTTGAGATCCGCATGGTCGAAACGATCGACCACCGTCTCGCCCACGATCCGCTTCAGCTCCGTGAGATCGATCACCATCCCCGTCGCCGGATCGATAGGACCGCGCACGGTGACGTCGACGACGTAGTTGTGGCCGTGTGGAATTTCCAGCCGACCGAACACGCGCGCGTTCTCGGCGTCGGACCAGGCATCGACATGGTAGCGGTGGCCCGCCGAGAACGTGAAGCGACGAGTGCTGTACGCGAGACCGCACGCGTCGGTCATGCCGTCAAAACCTCGGCCCAGCGTCGCGCCACCGAGTCGACATCGAACGCTTGCACCTTCCGCATTCCGGCCGCTCCCAGTTCCTTTCTGAGCTCGTCGTCGTTCAAGAGGCGCGCCAGCGCATCGGCCAGCTCGTCCGGACGGCGCGGGCTCACGAGAAGACCCGTCCGACCATCCTCGACGATTTCGGGCACCGCCGCCGCACGACACGCCACGACGGGCAGCGCGGCCGCCATCGCCTCGGCGAACACGAGCCCGAAGCCTTCCTGCACCGACGGTAGACAGAAGCAATCGGCGCCCACATATTCTACTGCGAGGCTGCTCCGCGACACCTCGCCAAGAAGCTGCACCGTGTCACCCAGCCCGAGCTCCGCGTGCAGCGTCCGCAGCCGGGCCAACTCCGGCCCCGCACCTACGATGCGGATCCGAGCGTCGGGGATTCGGTTCCGCAGCAAGACGGCCGCCTCGAGCAGATCCTCGAGTCGCTTGCGCGGATACATGCGGGCCACCGCGAGGACGACAGGGTGAGCCTTGCGTGGCGGCGGGACCGCCGCGAAGCGTCGCCGCCAATCGGCGAGGTCGATCGGTTCGGGGACGATGACGAGCTTGGACGCCGCGATCCCATAGCACTGGCGCACCACACCGGCGGAATACCGGCTCGTCACCACGACGCGGTCCGCGCGCTCGAGGTTTCGCCGCTCCCATCGCGCCTGAATCGTGAGCAGAGCCCGCACCAAACCACGCTCGTTTCGCAGCTCATCGGCGATCACACCCTTGGGCGCAGCCACGTAGGGGATGCCGCCCCGGCGCGGCCGCGCGACGCTCCGGCGCGGCCGCGCGACGCCCCACCGAGCCCACAGGAACCCGTCGAGATCGACGCCGACCACGACATCGGCGCGTGGAGGCCGCAGCACGACGCCCACGTTGTAGAGCCATCGATCGAGCGTGTGGAAGCCGGTGCGGAATCGGAGCGGCCGGACGTGGACCTCGTGTCCCAGCGCGGAGAGGCCACGCGCGATGCCATCGAGGGCGACGAACGTCCCGCTCCCTTCGGTGGCAGTGAGTGGTGTCGAAGTGAGAAAGGCGACGCGCACGACTAGGGGCGTGAGGGGCCACGAGATGGCCCCTCACACTCCCCAACGCTCGGCAGCGTCCCGGGGAACCCGGGACGCTCCTCGACGCCCCGAGCTGGGGGCCTCGAACGCCCCCAGACCCCCAAACGCTCGTCGGTCGCCGGGGACCCCGGCGCCCGCCTCGATGAACCCGACACGTTCCTAGCGTCCCTGGAACTTCGGCGGCCGCTTCTGCAGGAAGGCGCGGGTGCCTTCCTTGTAGTCCTGGCTCTCGTACGTGTCGTGCGACAGCTCCTTCAAGCGCCGGCGCCGCGCCTCGTCCAGCCCTTCGAGATAGAGCTGCACCGTGACCTTCGCTCCACGCACGGACAGCGGCGCGTTCTCGGCCACGGTCGTCAGGTAATCATAGGTGTAGCGCTCGAGCTCCGCGGTCGGCAGGAGTCGCTGGATGAATCCCATCGCGAGTGCCTCGCGATCTTCCACCGTGCGAGCCGAGAACAGGATGTCCTTCGCGTAGGCGGGCCCGACCAGGTCCACGAGCTGCCCGACCGCGTCGGCGCCATAGACGATGCTCAGCTTGGCTGCGGGAATCCCGAACTTCGATCCCTCGGCGCCGAAACGCAAGTCGCAGGCCATGGCGACCGCCATGGCGCCGCCCATGCAGTAGCCGAAGATCATGGCGACGGTCGGCTTCGGCGAGTAGCGTATCGCCTGATACGCTGCCTCCGTCTGCGCGCTGTACCGGAGCGCGGTCTCCGTATCCTTGCGGTTGTCCTGGAACTCGGAGATGTCCGCGCCCGAGGCGAACGCCCGAGTCCCGGCGCCGCGATAGACGATGGCCCGCACACCGTCGTCCTTGGCCAGCCCTTCGGTCACACGCGCGATCTCGGACCACATCGCGAGGTTGATCGCGTTCCGCATCTCGGGACGATTGAAGATGACGGTCGCGATCGAGCCACTGTGCTCGACGAGGACATCGCTCACGGCTGGTCAGTGTAACAGAACAGCCGGCGGGTGAGGTGGTGGCGGTGGGAGGAATTGAACCTCCGACACGGGGCTTATGAGACCCCTGCTCTGCCGCTGAGCTACACCGCCGAGACTACATACGTGAGGGGCCCCGAAATGGCCCCTCACACTCCCCCACGCTCGGAAGCGTCCCGGGTCCCCGGGACGCTCCTCGACCTTCCACGCTCCTCGATTTTCCGGGGTGACGCCGATCGCGAATCACAAGTTTATCGCAGTTCAGAACGCCGTGGACTCCGGAGAGTTTTGTTATAATCCGCGGCAGCAATCCCAGTGGTAGCGATTCCGGCTACTTCGGTCAGCCTGGACGGCTCGGAGGCTTCAATCATGCAGTTCCGCTCAAACGCCTGGCACGAGCGTGGCGAACTCCGGAATCAACCCGAAGACCTGGATGACGACGACAAGGTTGAGGCCGACAAGGAGGATGCCGAGGACGACGACGAGCTCGAGGACGACGACGACCTCGATGAGGACGATCTCGATGACGATGACCTCGACGACGACCTCGATGATCTCGAGGACGAGGAAGACGACGATATCGAGGACGACGACGAGCTGGACGACGACAAGGACGCAGGTCAGTAGCTCACCTCCAGCATAGGAGGAGCAGACACGATGGAACTATTCAGCGGACAAGGCATGGAGTTCTTGCTGCGGTGGTTTCACTTCCTGGCGGGCATCACCTGGATCGGCATCCTGTACTACTTCAACTTCGTACAGACGCCGTTCTTCGCGACCGCGGAACCTCCCGTACGGACCGGGATGCTGGCCGGGGGCCTCGTGAGTCGCGCGCTCTGGTGGTTTCGGTGGGGCGCGATGCTGACGTTCATCACGGGCTGGCTGATCATCCTGTACCGGTTCGGGCAGTTTGGAGGGGTCCGGGAATACCTTGCGACGCCGAACGGCCTCGCCATCATCATCGGAGGCTTGCTCGGCAGCACGATGTGGGTCAACGTCTGGTTCGTCATCTGGCCGGCACAGCAGGTCGTGATGGCGTCCGCTGCGCAGGTGGCCAAGGGCGGCACCGCCATTCCGGACGCGGCGGCACGTGGCCAGCGCAGCGGCTTCGCATCGCGGACGAACACGCTGCTGTCGATTCCGATGCTCTACTTCATGGGTGCCGCGTCACATCTCGGCTGGATGGGGCCGATCACGCGTGGCACGAAGATCGGCATGCTGATCCTCATGGTGATCGTGATCGCGCTCGCCGAGATCAACGCGCTCGTCGGTACCACGGGGCCTGGCAAGAAGATGCTCAGCACACTGAAAGGCACGTTCTGGGGCGGATTCGTGCTGGCGGCGATCTTCTGGGTCGTCAGCTTGATCGTGGTCGGTAGGTAACAGAGTAACGGGCAGATCTCCCGGCGGGCCCGGCGGAGTTCTTGCCGGGCTCGCCGCGTGTTCAGACGGCGCTCCGTCGCTACTTGAGAAATTCGGCAAGCGCCGGGATGTCGGGCGCGACCTGCGGCTGCTGCGGCATGATCGCTGTCGGACCCTTCGGCGCGTAGCCCGGCGGGTACGTCCCTCGCAGCAGCTTCGCCTCGAGCAGATCGCGTGAGGAGCCCTTCAGCGGCGGTCCCACCGCCCCAGCCTGGGCCGGATCTGGACTATGACAGGCCGTGCACTGCGCGAGATAAATCTGGCGGCCGCGCTGCGCGGCCGGACTCTGTGCCCGTTGATCGGAGCAGCCGGCAACTGCCAGGCTCGCCAGCCCCAGCGCGAGGGCCACTCTCACGCGAGATCCGCAGCGAGACTCGCCTTCGTCTCGGCGGTGAGCGTCGTCCGGGCCCGCTCGTTCGGATGCTCGACGACGAGCGTCACCTCGGCGTCGCGGAAGCTCACGCGCGCCGCCGGCGGAACCGGGAACCGCACGAAGTGCACGGCACTCAGCTTGCCGAGCTCCTCGTCGGAGTGGCCGCTCTCGAACTGGCCGACGATGCGGTGCAGCCCGACGTCGAGCCGCACGTAGTCGCGCGTATCGATGCCGAGCAGCTTGTCCAGCACGGGCTTGATCTCCGCCGGGTCCGTGATCTGGATCATCATCGTTGCCGCGAGCTCGCCAGGACGCGGCAGCAGTGTGTTGTAGACCTCGATCTCGTCGGCGATCTTGCCTTCCTCGACGATGCGCTCGGCCCGGATCATCTCCTGGATCTGGAACCAGACGGTGTCGCGGTTCTCGAACATGAACGACAGGTAGCGGCCAACCTCGACACGGCGCTTGGCCTTCAGCGCGATGACGGCGGCGCGGCGCGCCTCTCTCACCTTCTCGTATTCGTACAGGTTCAGGATATCGGCCAGGGTGATCGGGGTCATGGCTCGTCGAATCCGTACGCCGAGGCGAGCAGCTCGATCGGGTGCTTCGGCTTCGTGCCCGTGCCCTGCGCGATCTGCAGCGCCGCCAACGGGCAATCCGTGGCCGTCGCTGCGCGGGTCGCCGTCATGGCTTCGAAGAGCGGCCGGGCCAGCTTGAGCGACAGCTCGTAGTACTCCTTCTTGAAGCCCCAGGTTCCGTCGACGGCCGAACAACGCTCCACCACGTCCACCTGACAGCCGGGAATCGCGCGCAGCACGTCCGCGGACTTGGCACCCAGGTTCTGAGCCCGCAGGTGACATGGAATGTGATAGGTGACCGGGCCGATCGAGCGGTCGAAGTCCGTGCGTAGCTCGCCGCGGCTCTGAAGCCCGGCAAGATACTCGAACAGGTCGCGGGTGTGGCTGGCCACGAGCTTCGCGTCTTCGGACCCGTCGAGCCACGGGTATTCCTGCTTGAGCATGTAGCTGCACGTCGGCCCCGGCACGACGATCTCGCGGCCGTCTCGCGCGGCCTCGGCCAGGGTGCGAACGTTGTCGCGGACCAGCGCGCGGGCTTCGTCCACCGCGCCACCGTCGAGGTATGGCATGCCGCAGCAGCGCTGCGCGGGCAGCGAGACGTCCACACCGTTGTGCTCGAGCACGCGCACGGCCGCGCGGCCGATCGATGGCTCGTTGTACTCGACGGTACATGTTGCAAACAGCGCCACCTTCCGACCGGCGCGCGGCGCGGTCTGCGGATCGGAAGACGTGCGCGTCGAAGGGCTCACGGAGGGCGCCGCTTCGGCGTGCGCGGTAGTCGTGCCATCGAGGTTCGGCCGCGACGGCGAGGGCGACGGAGGCGGACCGGGCGCCGTGCGAGTGGGTTTACGAGCAAAGGAGCCCCGTCCGCCACCGTCGCCCCACATCGCGCGCGACCGAAAACCAGAGGAAAACCTCTGCCCATGGAACGTCGGGAGGTTTCGCCGC
>JBGPTW010000051.1:0-37680 GCA_041490825.1 Methylomirabilia bacterium
CTCGGCGGCCACCGGCAAAGCCGGCGTCCGCCTCGGGCCCCAGACCCCCATACGCTCGGCGGCCACCGGCAAAGCCGGCGTCCGCCTCGATATCCAGGAGGTCGTGATGCCGCCTCATCGGAATGCCTACCGTCCGGTCGTGATGGGCACGCGTGGCGTCGTCACCTCGGCGCATCCACTGGCGTCGATGGCCGGCATCCGGATGCTGCTCGGCGGCGGCAACGCCGTCGATGCCGCGGTGGCCGTCGCGGCGAGCCTGAACGTCGTCGAGCCCTTCATGTCGGGCGTCGGCGGGATCGGACTCATGCTGATCTCGCCTGCGCAGACCGGTGAGCGTCACGTGCTCGACTTCATCGGCCACGCGCCGCGCGCGTCCGACGCCTCCTCGATCACCGACAAGGATCTGGCCGGCGGGCCGAAGTCGTGTGCGACGCCCGGCAATCTCGGCGGTTGGCTCACCGCGCTGGAGCGCTTCGGGTCGATGCCGCGATCCACCGTCCTGGGGCCGGCCATCGCGATGGCCGAGGGCGGGGTGCCGCTGACCTGGAAGAACGTCGACTTCTTCGAGAAAGCGAGAGACACCCTGGCCCGCTCACGCGAGGCGCAGCGGCTGTACCTCGGCGACGGCGGTCCACGGCCTGGCCACGTCGTCACCTATAAGGAGCTGGCGTCGACGCTCCGCCAGGTGGCCGAGGGCGGCGCCGGGGCGTTCTACGGCGGCCCGATCGCCAAGTCGATCGCCAGCGCGGTGCGAGAGGCGGGCGGCTGGCTCGACGAGGCGGACCTCGCTGCCTTCGCGCCCGTGTGGCGCGAGCCCGCGACGATCGCGTATCGCGGCCGCGACGTGTCCTCGATGCCGCCGCCGTTCTCGGCGTTCCAGATGCTCGAAACGCTGAACGTCATGGAAGGCTTCGACGTCGCAGGCTTCGGCCACAATTCCGTCGAGCATCTGCATCACCTCATCGAGGCGATCAAGCTGGCGTCGGCCGATCGGCTGGCCTATGCCTACTCCGGGGACGTTCCGATTCGAGGACTGCTCTCGAAGGCGTACGCGGCCGCCCAGCGGGCGCGGATCGACAGCCAGCGCGCCGCGGCGAGCGAGGGAGAGCGCCACAACGCCGAGAAGCTCCTCGGCCAGATCGGGGAAGGGCATCCCGCGACATTCGCCGACGAGCACACCACGCACTTCGCGTGCGCCGATGCCGACGGCACCGTCGTGTCGGTGACTCAGACGCTCGGTGTTCCTTTCGGCTCAGGCTTCGCCGTGCCGGGGACCGGCATCGTGCTGAACAACATTCTGAAGTGGATGGATCTGGACCCGGCGTCGCCGAATTTGCTCAGGCCCGGTCGCAAGGCCGGCACGATGATGTCCCCGACGCAGGTGTTCGACGCCGGCACATTCGTGATGTCGATCGGCACGCCGGGCTCCTACGGGATTCTCCAGACCACGACGCAGATGCTGATGAATGCCGTCGACTTCGGGATGAACGTCCAGGAAGCGATCGAGGCGCCGCGTGTCCGCGTCTACCGCGACCGGCTGGTCGACGCCGAGGCTCGCATTCCGGATGAGACGCGCGCGGGCCTGGCACGCCGTGGACACAAGGTCAACGTGATCGACGACTGGTCGTGGATCGTCGGCGGCGGGCAGGGGCTCATGCGTGACCCGGTCTCCGGGGCGCTCATGGCGGGAGCCGATCCGCGGCGCGACGGGTACGCCCTCGCGATCTGAGCAGTTTCGTGACGACGTGAAGCCCGCGCGGCGCGCCGCGCTCGTTCTCGCCTTCGCGACGGTCGTGCTGGCCGGCACGCCCGCGGGCGCTCAGGACAAGACGCTCAACGAAGGCCATCCCGTGCGGCTCGCCGATGCGTTCCCGATCGCGAGCGGCGAAGGCGCCGTCCTGAGCTCAGCATCGGGACGCAGCTCTCGTCCCATCCGCACGATGTCGACGATCCACGCGCCGGCGACGTCGACACCAACATCCGAGTCAACTTCGGTCGGGAAACGCAGGTTCTTCCGAGCTTCGCCGCCCCCTGTTCCTTCACGTCAACGCGGCCGGCGACGTTGTCGATCGTCTGGACGCCGGTACCCGTCGGGCTCGATACCAACTGGCGGTGGGACCGAGCGCCACCGTTCCAACGTTGGCGTCGGTCACGTTGAGCGGTGACATTTTCGCGGAGCAATCACGGCGCCGTCTTGAACCGAGCACCGTCGGGATGGAGGCCGGGTTCCGCCAGCGGATCACCGGCGGCATTTACTGGGACGCGGGCATCGGCTCGGAGCTTGCGGGCCCGGCCGACCGGGCGCCATTCTTCGTCACGCTCGGCCTGACCTACAGCTTTGGTCCGTTCGGCGGAGGGCGATGACTCCCGTCACGATCGACGGGATCGTTGCCGAGTACGCCAGGGACGGAGGATCGGGCGCGCGCGCCGACTGGTGACCCGGCGGGAGATGGGCAGCCGGAGTCCTCTGACCACAGGCGCCTTCGCCCCGATCATCGCCGAGCCGTTCCCACTCGTCACGGCTGTGTCGTCACCTCGCGTGACGGGAATGGATCACCCGGACCCCGGCTGCCGATCTCCCACCGGGTCACCGGCCGACACTGGTACAGACGTTCATGAATCATGCGCCCGGATCATCGATGAACGACCGAGACCGCCGACAGCGTATTGCCGCGGGCCGGCCGGGTCGGTGAGGGGCCGGCGGACCCGTTCCCGAAGCGTCCTATCGAGGGCAACCAGGCCACGAGTGGGAACGGCTCGCGGGTCATCGGTCAAAGGGCCTCGTGGTCAGAGGCCCCTCACCGACCCGGCCGGCCCGCGGCGACACGCGCTCGATTGCCGGTGAGCGTTCATGAATGATTCAGCCTAGCGGCGGTGATCGGCGCGGGCGCGGTGGGCGCCGTAGGCGCCAAAGACTCTCTCGTTCATTTCTCGGCAGGCGGCGCGGGCGATCTGCTGTCGCTCCGGAGTGTCGGCGAGCACGGTGATCGCACGACGGCCGATCGCCGCGTGCCGGTACTCGTCCGGCAGGATGACCCGCGCATAGAGGTCGGCCGTGTCCGGATCGACGTCGCGGGCGAGCGCGATCAGCGTCTCGAAGCCCTCGCAGGATTGGGTCTCACCCGCGAACTGGAACATCGCGAGCTTCTCGATGGTGGGTCGCGTGCGGCAGGCGACGAGCCAGTCGAACAGCGCCTCCCATTCGGGGAGAGGACGATAGCCGTCAGGGTCCTCGCCGAGATCGAGCAGCCGCTGGCGTAGCAGACGCCAGTGACGATGCTCGTCGTCGAGCTGCCCCGGCAGCAGGTCGCGGATCTCGCGCTCGGGAACGTGAGGAATCCACGCGGCGATGAGCTCGACCGATCGGAGCTCGTTGTAGACGCCCTGGCGCATCCGGTAGCGGATCTGCGCGAGTCTCGACTCCGGCGGGGCCGAGGGATCGAGCCGGACGTCCCGTCCGACCCAGAAGGCCTGGTTTTCCGCGGCGAGCTCGCGCACGAACTCCCGCGTGTCCGTCACGGCTTCCGGAAGGTGATGGAGCCGATGTACGACTCGGCCGTCGAGCTGGTGTCATCGGAATCGATCGCGATCGAAATGGCGCCCGGCTCGGGCGGGTCCTCGCCGTAGATCTTCTTGAAGTCGTCACGCACGTTGCGCGTCTCGGTGATCCACTTGCCGAGCTCGCCCTGGCCAGAGCGCATGACGACGTACGTGACCGTGGCGGTCTTCTCGCTCTTCACGATGAGCCCCTGCGGCGCCTGCGTGTCCCAGATGTAGCCGATGATGCGCGAGCGGACGGGCTCGGGGAAACGTGGCCAGGCGACATAGATCTGGGCCGCCTGATCGTCGGTCTTCTTGCTGCGCGAGTCGGCGCCCCTGGGGAGCGCCATGACCTTCCAGCGCCACTCGAGGATCGGCGTCTCCTTGAGGTCGACCTTTCCCTTGATGTCCTTCGAGATCGTCGAGCTGTCGCCCTGGCTCTTCAGGTGGAGCATGCGATGCCCGTCGTTCTCCTCGATCGAGAAGTCGTGCTTCGGGGTTCCCCAGGTCTGGCCCCCTTTCCATCCCTCGGGGATGCCCTTGGCGCCGAGCTTCGGCTTGGACCAGTCCTCGACCACGAAGACGTCGGCGGCGGCAGCGATGGAGACCAGAGTGAGAAGGCCGGCAATGATCAGGAGTCGGTCGCGCATGGCGGTAGTCCTCTCGGCCCTATGATACCGTCACCGCGGTGAGCGACGCGGTCGTATCCGTCCGGATCGACAAGTGGCTGTGGGCGGCGCGAGTGTTCAAGACACGGTCGCTGGCGTCAGCCGCCTGTCAGGGCGGCAAGGTCGACGTCAACGACGAGGCGGCGAAGCCGGCCAAGGCGGTGCGTGTCGGTGACGTCGTGCGCGTCACGCTGCCGCTCGGCCGGCGTCGCATCGTCAAGATCGCCGTGCCGGGCGACCGCCGAGGATCACCCGCCGAAGGTCGCACGCTCTACGAGGATCTCACTCCACCGGAGCCGCCGCGGCAGCGTCTTGCGCCGCCGCCGTTTCGGCCGGCCGGCGCCGGGCGACCGACGAAGCGCGAGCGGCGCCAAGTCGACCGGCTGCGCGGGTCGTGACTCTGCTACACTCCCGCGAACACGGAGGCCTCGCATGCGGATCTGCTCTCTCCTCCCGAGCGCCACTGAGATCGTCTTCTCGCTCGGTCTCGGTGATCACCTCGTCGCAGTGACCCATGAGTGCGACTATCCGGCCGAGGCGCGCAGGCTTCCGATCGTCACGCGCACCGCGATCGCCGAGGGTGGCAGCAGCAAGGACATCGACCATCACGTGAACCAGGCCGCTCACACGGGCAGCAGCATCTACGCGCTCGATCAGGCGCTCATCGAGCGGCTCGATCCCGATCTGATCTTGACGCAGGAGCTGTGCGAAGTCTGCGCCGTCTCGTCCGACACGGCGCGAGCGGCCGTGCAGCGGCTTCCGGGAGAGCGAACGATCCTTTCGCTCGGTCCGTCGACGATCGAGGGAATCTTGCAGACGATCGAGCACGTCGGCGCCGCCGCCGGCGTTCCGGAGAGAGCGTCGGCCGTCGTGGAGGCGATGAAGGAGCGCATCGGTCGGGTGGCGGCGACTGCGGCGACCGCGCCGATTCGCCCGCGCGTCTTCGCGATGGAGTGGCTCGACCCGCCATACACGGCGGGTCACTGGGTCCCCGAGATGGTGCGCCTGGCCGGCGGTCTGGACGCGCTCGGGCGTGAAGGCGCGTTCTCGTACGAGACGACGTGGCCGGTGATTGCCAAGTGGGATCCCGAGGTCCTCGTGCTGATGCCGTGCAGCTTCCATCTCGATCGGACCCTGGAAGAGCTCTCCCGGCTCGACCTTCCTGACGAGTGGCGCCGGCTGACCGCCGTGCAATCCGGCCGGGTGTATGCGGTCGACAGCGCCGCCTACTTCAGTCGCTCGGGTCCCCGCGCCGCCGCCGGGCTCGAGATTCTCGGCGAGATCATCCACCCCGAACTGTTCCGGCGGACGTCGCCACCGGACGCCTGGCAATCGGTTCGATAGCTGGGGGCCTTGAAGGCCCCCAGACCCCCATACGCTCGTCGGTCGCCGGGGCACCCGGCGCCCGCCTCGATCCCCCATACGCTCGTCGGTCGCCGGGGCACCCGCCGCCCGCCTCGATCCCCCCATACGCTCGTCGGTCGCCGGGGCACCCGGCGCCCGCCTCGATACTCCGACACGCTCTCCAGGGAATGAACGTCGCCGGTGCCATCGTGGGATCCGTCAATTCGTGATTCCGGACTCGCACGCACCAGGTCCCAGCGCGTTGAAGTAGCCTGGGAATTCTGTTACGGTCGCGGCGTCGTACACGCCCGGGATGCCGAGAAGGCCCCAGGGAAGGCGGTGAGAATCCGCCGCGACCCCGTCACTGTAATCGGGGACGAAACCCGCTGATGCCACTGGCCGATGTCGCGGCTGGGAAGGCGCGGGGAGTAGGACGATCCGAGAGCCAGGAGACCTGCCCGGGACGTGACACATCGAGTCCGGTCTTCGCGGGAGGACCCGGCGCATGTCCACATTGTTCGTGCTCGGCGGCGCTCGCAGCGGCAAGAGCCGCTTCGCCGTTCTCGAGCAGCAGGCTCACGCTCGAGTCACCTTCGTCGCGACGGCCGAGGCTCGGGATCCCGACATGGCCCAGCGCATCGCGCGTCACCGCGGCGAGCGGCCGTCACGCTGGCAGACCGTCGAGGAACCGCTTCGACTCGTCGAGTGTCTCGCCGGGCTGAGCGGCCTCGACGCCGTCGTCGTGGACTGTCTCACGCTCTGGGTTGCAAACCGCCTGCTGCGCGGCGATGCCGATCAGCCGATCCTCGACGAAGCGACCGATCTCGCCGCCCTGCTCCACGAGGCGCGCTACGACGCCACGCTCGTGTCCAACGAAGTCGGCGAGGGTGTCCATCCCGAGACGTCCGCGGGGCTGCGCTTCCGTGATCTGCTCGGGCTCGTCAACCAGACCGTGGCTGCCGCCTGCGACCGCGTCGTGCTCATGGTTGCCGGGGTCCCCATGACCATCAAAGCGCCGAGGCCCTCCCATGACGTCACTGCCCAGGCTCCTTGACGCGATCGTCGCGCCGGATGACGGCGCGGCCGTCGAAGCGCAGCGGCACCTCGATAGCCTCACCAAACCGCCCGGCAGCCTCGGTCGATTGGAAGAGCTCGCGCTGAGACTCGCGGTGCTGCGTGGCCGCGCACCCTCGGTCGAACACCCGGTGATCTTCACGTTTGCCGCCGACCACGGGGTGGTGGCCGAGGGCGTGAGCGCCTATCCGCAGAGCGTCACGGGTCAGATGGTCGAGAACTTCCTGCG
Organism: Methylomirabilia bacterium; assembly: GCA_041490825.1. GTDB lineage: Bacteria > Methylomirabilota > Methylomirabilia > Rokubacteriales > CSP1-6 > JBGPTW01. The sequence continues at coordinate 6,856 of JBGPTW010000051.1, forward strand.
AGGAGGGGCGGCGGTGAACGTGCTCGCGCGTCAGGCCGGTGCCCGCGTCGTGGTAGCGGATCTCGGTGTCGCCAGTCCCCTCCCGGCCGCGCAAGATCTGATCGTCCGGCGTGTCGGCGCGGGGACGGCGAACATGGCGCGCGGTCCAGCGATGTCGCGCGAGCAAGCCGTCCACGCCATCGAGGTCGGCGCCGGGCTCGCGGACGAAGCGCTCGACACCGGAGCTGATCTGCTGGCGACCGGAGAGATGGGGATCGGTAACACCACCGCGGCGGCCGCCATCACCGCGGCGATGACGGGCCACGATCCAGCCATCGTCACCGGACGCGGCACTGGTGTGGACGCGGCGACGTTCGAGCGGAAGGTCGCAATCGTCCGGCAAGCGCTCGCGGTGAACCATCCCGATCCACGCGACGGCCTCGACGTGCTCGCGCGGGTCGGCGGCTTCGAGATCGCAGGTCTCGTCGGTGTGATCCTGGCCGGCGCAGCCCGCCGTGTTCCCGTCGCCATCGACGGGTTCATCTCCGGTGCGGCGGCGCTGGTGGCGTGTGCGCTCGCTCCGGAGGCGCGCCATGCCCTCTTCGCCGCGCATCGATCCGCCGAGCCGGGACACGCGCTGCTGCTCGCGCATCTCGGTCTCGCGCCGTACCTCGATCTTGGAATGCGGCTCGGCGAAGGCACGGGGGCAGCGCTCTTCATCCACCTGGCTCGCGCGGCCGCGCGAATCTACGGCGAGATGGCGACGTTCAAGTCGGCCGGCGTCGACGGGCCGAGGGCCTGAACGGCCGCACCATGACCCCCCGGGCGCTGGTCATCGGCGGCGTCGCGAGCGGCGTCGGCAAGACGTCGATCACGCTCGGCCTTCTCGAAGCGTTGCGCCGTCGCGGGCTCACGGTCCAGGCCTTCAAGGTCGGGCCTGATTTCATCGATCCTGGCTTTCACCAGCTCGTCACGGGCCGGCCCTCGGCGAATCTCGATGGGTGGATGTGCGGTCGCGATCGAGTGCTCGCCACGGTTTCCCGTTATGCCGCTGGCGCCGACATCGTCATCGTCGAAGGGGCCATGGGTTGCTTCGACAGCCGTGACGGAGTCAGCGACGACGGCTCGACGGCGCAGATCGCGAAATGGCTCGGGGCGCCGCTCGTGCTGGTGGCCGATGCCTCGGCCCAGTCGCGCAGTGTCGCCGCTGTCGTGGCAGGCTTCGAGCGCTTCGATGCCGACCTCGATGTCGCGGGGGTCATCGTCAATCGTGTCGGCGGCGATATCCATGCCGGCTGGGTGCGCGACGCGATCGGACTCGCGTGCCGCGCCCAGTGGCTCGGCGCGATCCGGTGGAATGACGAGCTGCGCCTCCCCGAGCGCCACCTCGGTCTCGTGACGGCTGTCGAGGGCACGCTGACACCAGAGCGACTGCACCGCCTCGGAGACGCGATCGAGACCGGAATCGACCTCGACACGCTGCTCCGGCTCGCTACAGCACTGGCGACCACTCGGAAGGACACGTCGAACACACCGGCGCCAGACGCTGACGTTGTCATCGGCGTTGCCCGCGACGCCGCGTTCCAGTTCTACTACGACGAGAATCTCGCGCTCCTGCGTGAGGCGGGCGCACGTCTCGTGTTCTGGAGCCCGCTGACCGAGTCTCAAATCCCGGAGGTCGATGGCCTCTATCTCGGCGGTGGCTATCCCGAGCTCTATGCGCGCCAGCTCTCGGAGAACCGTTCGCTCCACACGTCGATCCGCGCCTTCGTCGAGGCTGGCCACCCCGTGTACGCGGAGTGCGGGGGGCTCATGTTTCTGGCCGAGAATCTCGAAGGTCCCGACGGATCGCTTCATCGGATGGTGGGCATCTTGCCGGCGTCGGTGAGGATGCGCCCACGCCGGATGACGCTGGCGTACACCGAGGTCGAGCTGACGGACGGCACGCCGCTGGGGCCGGTCGGCGCGACCGCGCGGGGACATGAGTTTCACTTCTCGACGCTCGATCCCGTGCCGGATCGAGTGTGTCGCGCGTACCGGCTGCGCGCCGGCGCCGACGCGCGGCCCGAAGGCTATCTGGTCGAGTCGGCGCTGATGAGCTACGTCCACCTGCACTTCGCGTCGAATCCGGATCTGGCGCCCGCGTTCGTGAACGCCTGCCGGAGGACGCGGCGATGATGCGGCGCTGGCTCGCCGTCGTCATCATCGCCGCCGGGTGCGTTGTCGCCGCCGCAGCCGAAGCGCGGGTCGTCGTGCAGGACATGGCGGGCCGCGAGGTCAGCCTGGGCGCGACGCCTCGTCGCATCGTGTCGCTGGTGCCGAGCGCGACCGAGATCATCTTCGCTCTCGGAGGTCAGGACCGTCTGGTCGGCGTGACGGACTATTGCGATTTTCCTCCGGCGGCCAGGCGCAAGCCCAGCGTGGGGGGAATGGTCGATCCGAGCCTCGAGAGGATCGTCGCGCTCAAGCCGGATCTGGTGCTCGCCACACGCGAGGGGAATAGCGAGGCGACGTTCGACCAGGTGACGCGGCTCGGCATTCCGATCTACCTCGTCATCGCCCACCGCGTCGCCGACGTCACGAACGTGATCCGGCGTCTGGCGGAGCTGACCGAGCGCGACTCGGCGGCGCCATCGTTGATCGCGCGACTGGACGGTCGCATTGCGGGCATCCGTAAAGCCGTCGCGCCACTGCGAAGGCCGCGGGTCCTCTACGTCGTCTGGCCGGAGCCGTTGATCGTCCCCGGGCGCGACGCGTTGGTCACCGAGCTGATCGAGCTCGCCGGGGGCGAGAGCATCACGGGCGGAGAGGCGCACGCCTATCCACGCTTCAGCGTCGAAGCTGCGGTCGCGAAGGCGCCGGAGATCGTCGTCGTGGCGAATCACGGCACAGGAAGCGGCCCGGTCGCGCTGGAGCCGTGGGCGCGGCTGACGAGCCTCATCAAGGCGCGGCGCGTGCAATCCGTCGACGGCAACCTCTTGCACCGCTACGGACCGCGCGTGGTCGACGGCCTCGAGGAGCTCGCGCGTATCATTCACCCCGAGGTGCTGCGATGACGCAGGCCAGACGTCTGCTCGCGACTCTGGCGGCACTGTCGGCTCTGCTCGTCGTGGTCGTCGTGCTCGCGTTGTTCGTGGGAACCGCGGCCATCTCGCCGCGCTCGGTGCTCCGGGCATTGCTCGGCGGAGCTCCGCCCGGCTCGGTGGAGAGCGTGGTGACGCTCGACTTGCGACTGCCACGGATCGCCGTGGCGGTTCTCGCCGGCGGCGCGCTCGCTGTGGCTGGTGTCGCGTTTCAGGGACTCACGCGGAACCCGCTGGCCGAGCCTTCGGTGCTCGGAGTATCGAGCGGCGCGGCGTTTGGCGTCGTGATCGCGCAGATCTTCGGCTTCGGACTCAGCGCGCTCGAGGCGCTCGGCCTGGCCGCGTTCGCCTTCGCGGGCGCGCTCGTCGCCGCGGGTGCGGTGTACCTCATCGCGGCGGTGCCGCGCGGGCTCGCGATCCAGACCCTGCTGCTCTCCGGTGTCATCGTCGGGATCTTCTTCTCGTCGGCGATCATGGTGCTGATCTCCCTGGTGGACTTCAACCGTCTCGGTGGCGTGATCCACTGGCTGCTCGGCAATCTGGCGCCGATTCCACCGGGCGCGCTCGCGATCTTCGCGGCGCTCGCCGCGGTGGGTGTCTGGCTGATCGCCGGCCAGGCGCGGGAGCTCAATCTGCTGGCGCTCGGCGAGGAAAGCGCGGCTCAGCTTGGCGTCGACGCCGAGCGGCTGAAGCTGCGCATCTTCGTCGGTGCCGCCTTGCTGACGGCGACGGTCGTCGCCTTCTCGGGTCCGATCGGGTTCGTGGGACTGATCGTGCCGCACATGCTGCGCGGCGTGGTCGGGCAGGACAATCGTCTGCTCGTGCCGACAGCGGTGGTCGGCGGTGGCGTGTTCCTGCTCGTCGCCGACACGATCGCCCGGAACATCGTGGCGCCGGCCGAGCTGTCGGTCGGTGTGATCACGTCGTTCTGCGGCGCGCCGTTCTTCGTCTACCTGCTGCGCACGAGAGCGCGGATGACGCCGTGACCGCTGCCTCTGCGTCGACGCCGTCAGGGGACGCGATGACGCCGCCGGCCGAGTTTCGCAGCGTCCGGTTCGCCTATGCGACGGCAACTCCAGGTGGCCGGGCGTCGTTCGCCCTTCACCAGATCTCGTTCGACGTGCGCGGTGGCGAGATCCTGGGGCTGATCGGGCCGAACAGCGCCGGCAAGACGACGATCGTGCGTCTGCTCACCAAGGTGCTCTACCCCACGGGCGGCGAGATCCTTCTCGACGGAGTGCCGCTCCAGCGACTGGCCGCCCGCACGGTGGCCCGGCAGGTCGCCGTCGTGCCGCAGGAGTTGCCGCAGGCGTTTCCGTTCACGGTCGAGCAGCTCGTGTTGATGGGGCGCTACCCGCACGGTCCCGGGCGATTCTTCGAGAGCGACGAGGATCGCGCGATCGCCCGCGAAGCGATGACGACGACCGGCGTCCTGGATCTCGCCTCGGCCCCGATGGAGAGCCTCAGCGGCGGCGAGCGGCAGCGCGCCGTCATCGCGCGCGCGCTCGCTCAGAGACCGCGCCTGCTGATCCTCGACGAACCGACCGCGCATCTCGATCTTCGCCATCAAGCCGCGTGCGCGTCGTTGCTCCATCGGCTGAGCCGCGAGCGCGGGGTCACGATCATGCTCGTCTCCCACGACCTGAACCTGGCGGCCGATCTCTGTGACCGCCTGCTTCTGCTGGCCCAGGGGCGATGTGTTCGAATCGGGTCTCCCGACGTCGTGCTGGAAGAAACCGCGCTCGCGTCCGCGTTCGGCTGTCCCATGATCGTCGAGGCAGGGGTTCCGGGACCACGCGTGCACGTCGCGTGGACGAAGGGAGGTGAGCGAAGGCCGAGCGGGTAAACCATTCGCTCCGGATCAGGGAAGCCGGTGAGGCGGAACGACGCCGAGGCCGGCACGGTCGCGCCACTGTAAGTGGGGAGCGGCGTCCCACGACGAGGCCACTGTCCCTTTCGGGATGGGAAGGCGGGACTGCCGCAACGATCCACGAGTCAGGAGACCTCTCCGGGGCGAGGCGTCAAACCCTTTCGCGAGAAAAGGAGTGAGGCGAATGCGACGAGTGCTGACATCCGTGTTGCTGGCAACACTGCTCGCGCCGTCCGGCGGAGCCGCCCAGGAGACGAAGAGGCCCGAGCCGAAGCTCGAGCCCGTGGTCGTGACCGCGACCAAGATCGAAACGCCGCAGGAGCGTCTCGGCGCCTCGGTCACCGTGATCACGGAGGAAGAGCTTCAGGGCTACAACTACTCGCGGGTGGAAGACGCGCTCCGATCGGTGCCGGGCGTCGAGATCCAGCGATCCGGAGGCTTCGGGAAGCTGACCGACGTGCGGATCCGAGGCGCGAACCCCCAGCAAGTGCAGATCCTCATCGACGGGATGCGCGTGAAGAGCCCGGCGATCGGCAGCTTCGACTTCGCCGATCTGTCGCTCGACGGCATCGAGCGCATCGAAGTCGTCCGCGGCCCGCAGTCGACGCTGTACGGCGCCGACGCGATCGGCGGCGTCATCAACATCATCACGAAGAAGGGCGCGGGGCCGCCGACGGGTACGGTGAAGTTCGAAGGCGGCAGCCACCAGACGTTCCGGGAGCAGGTAAGCACGCAGGGCAGCATCGGCTGGTTCAATTACTCGTTCTCCGGATCGAAGCTGGACAGCCGCGGACAGCAGCGAACGTTCAACAACGACGACACCGATCAGCGAGCGCTGGCCGCGCGCGTCGGGCTCGATCTGCCATGGGACGCGAGTCTCAGCGCGACGGGGCGCTACTCGAAGTCGGACATCGACGTACCGGTGAATCCGGGGTTCCTGACCGCATTCCGCGACCCCGACCAGCAGCAGCAGACCGAGTTCTACATGTTCACGCTGCGCTACGACCAGAAGGTCTTCCCGTGGTGGGAAATCGCCGCGCGCATGGGTCAGACGTTCCACGACCAGGGTTTCCAGAATGGCCCGAAGCCCGTCGAGCTCGACGGATTTCCGTTCAACAGTCAGGTCACAACACGGCGCCGTGAGTTCGAGCTGCTCAGCACCTGGCACATGGGTAAGGTCAACAGCCTGACGCTGGGCGCGGAGCACCGCAACGAGTTCGGACGGATCAAGGATGCGTTCCGGGGAGAATCGAACACGATTGGACTGTTCGTCCAGGACGAGCTCCGGCTCTTCAACCGCCTCTTTCTCGGGGCCGGATACCGGTTCGAGGACAACGACGTGTTCGGCCAGGCCCGCACTCCGCGCACGTCGGCGGCGCTGCTCATCAAGGAGACGGGAACGAAGCTTCGAGCGGCATACGGCGAAGGCTTCCGGGCCCCCGATCTCGACGATCTGTTCTTTCCGGACCAGACCGGGCTGTGTCCCGACTTCGGGAATCGCAATTTGCACCCCGAACGCAGCAAGAGCTGGGAGGCCGGTGTCGACCAGAAAGCATGGGAAAACCGCATCCGCCTCGGCGCGACGTATTTTCACAACCAGTTCCGCGATCTCATCACCGCGGTCAACATTCCACCGACGCCGACCGGCGCATTGTTCGGGGCGGTATGTCAGCAACAGGCCAACGTCGGGCGCGCCGTCACCCAGGGCGTCGAGTTTGCCGGCGAGGCCGAGCCGCTCGACTGGCTTCGGCTGAATCTGAACTATACGTTCACGGACACCGAAGACCTGGCCACCGGGCGCGAGCTCGGGCGCTTCGCGCGATACCGCTTCAACGCGGGCGTCACGGTCACGCCGCATCCCCGGCTCACGATGTTCGTGCAGTCCTACATCGTGTCCCGCCAACTCGATCCGCCGACCGATCGCCACAACCCCGGGTACTATCGTGTGGACGCGGGGGGGACCTGGCGGCTCCTTCAGCGATACAAGAGGATGGAGGCGCTGGACTTCACGCTGAGGATCCAGAATCTGACCGACAATCAGTACGCGGAGGTACGCGGGTTCCCGGCCCTCGGCCTCACGGCGCTGGCGGGCTTGCGGGCCCAGTTCAAATAGACTCGACGTGATCGAATAAAATCGACGTGATCGAATGAACTCGACGTGATCGAAGGCCTCAGCATCGGGATCGACGACGAGGCGGTGATCGTGCTCGCGCGGGAGCCGCTCACGGTGGTATCGTCCGCTGCCGTGGGCGGCGGCTTCGCGCGCGCCCGCAGCATCGTGAACCTGCACGTGCCGAAGGACTTTGCGGTTGAAGACCTCGACGCGCGGTTGGCCGCATTTGCGCGTGCCCGTGACTTGCCGCCGCCGTGGATCGGTTTGTTCACGGGAGCGTGGACCGCGCGCGCCCGGGTCGGAGAGGAGTCGGCAGCCGGGATCCGCGCGATCGCGGTTGCCACCGTTGGCCTGAGCAACCTGGTGGCCGCCGGCGTCAGCGCCCCGACGAGGGTGGAGGTGTCGACGATCAATACCGTGGTCGTCATCGATGCGGCCGTCGACCCCGCGGCGCTGGTGAATGCAGTCATGACCGTGACGGAAGTGAAGGTCGCGACGCTGGCAGCGGCGGGACGCCAGTGCCCGGATGGAGCGCCGGCTACCGGCACGTCGACCGACGCGGTCGCCGTCGCCGCCACTGGACGTGGACCGTACTGTCGCTTCGGCGGCCCAGTGAGCGATCTCGGCTGGGTCGTCGCGCGTGCGGACCGCCGCGCGCTCGAGGCAGGCGTGGCGCACTGGCGGAGTGAGTCTCGATGAGGCGCTGGGTCTGGCTGCTGAGCGTTCCGATCTCGCTAGGCCTCCATGCTCTCGCGCTCGCCGCCGTGGTTTGGGTGCTCGCCGAGGTCCGGTCTCCTGGCGTCCTCTACGTGGATCTCAATTCGTCGGCACCAGCGCGGGCGCCAGCCGCACCGGCGCCAGCCGCACCGGCGCCAGCCCTACCGCGGCCGCCGAAGCCTAAACCGCCCGTCGAGCACGATGTGCCGAGGCCGATGCCGTCTCCGGTGAAGCGCGAAACGTCTACGCTGCCGCAACCGCCCTCGATTGCGTCGCGGCCTCAGGCGCCCACTGTTGCGGAACCGCCACGTGTTCAACCTTCCGCTCCGCCGGCTCAGCGAGACGAATCCGTGAGCGTCGTCACCTTGGCTCCCTCCTTCGCGCACGAATCGGCCAAACCTGCGGTCGGCCTTCCAACGGGGCTTCCCGCCCGGGAAGGAGATGACGCTGGCGCATCACGCGGTTCCGGAAACGGCGGAGGCATCGAAGGCGGGGCGCCGCGCGCCGTCGCACTCGGGACCGGCGGCGCAACTGGCGGTGAAGGGGATTACGGGCCGTATCGTGCGGCACTCCGGCGCCGGATCCAGGAGGTGCTTCGATATCCGAGCGCGGCACGCCGCCGCGGCCTCTCAGGCACGGTGGAGCTCGAGATCGTCGTGCAGCCGAGTGGCGCCATCGCCGACGTCGCCGTCGTCGATTCATCGTCGCATCGCATACTGGATGAAGCCGCGCTCGAGGCAGTCCTGAACCTTCCGCGATTGCCCTTTCCGGATGGTCTCCAGCCGCGATCACTGACAGTTCGCCTTCCCGTAGTATTCGAGCTGCGGTAGTGTGAGCCGCAGGACGTCGGCGAGCCGCAGGCGAGCCCGTCCGAGGCGAGTCTGTGAAAGTCGTGTGAGCCGCAGGACGTCGGCGAGCCGCAGCGGGTCTATGAAAGGTGGGGACGAGATGCCGGAGCGTGAACCGGACGGCACCACGATCGAATACGATGAGATCCCCGTCGATGGCGATCGCGTCGAGCGGCTCTTGCGAGAGCTGTTCACCGACCACTGGTCGGCGATCACCGTCGGACCGATCCTCGAGGGCGCCGCCTTCGAGATCCGGTTCACCGCGCCGCCGGCGCTGGCCATGCTCGACGGCTACCTCACGGTCGACACGGGCGCGTGGCACTTTCATCTCTGTGTCGGCGATCATCGCGGTGCGCCGGCATCGGTTGCAAGGATACGGCGCGTGGCTCGGGCGGCGTTCTTCCGATCATCAGATGGGACGTGCGTGCCGGAGACGTGGGGACTCAGGCTCTGGAATGGCCGCAGTGATCAGATGATCACGATCTTCTTTCCCAATCCGTATTACGACGAGCGCACCGAACGGCGACAGGAGCCCGACTGGACGAAGACGGAGCTCTGGGAGTCGTTCCGCCGGCGCTACGCTGCGACCGAGGCGGTCCCCACGTCCTGATGCCGGCAAGCCCCGCCCCGTGCGTGATGATCCAGGGCACCGCATCGGGCGTCGGAAAGAGTCTCGTCACGACCGCGCTGTGCCGGCTCTTCGCGCGGGCCGGGTATCGCGTGGCGCCGTTCAAGTCGCAGAACATGGCGCTCAACGCCGCCGTCACCGCGGACGGTGGAGAGATCGGTCGCGCGCAGGCCGCGCAGGCCGACGCGGCTGGCCTCGAGGCGACGGTCGACATGAATCCGATCCTGCTCAAGCCCGAAGGCGACGACCGCTCGCAGGTCATCGTCCGCGGTGTGGCGACCGGCAGCATGAGCTTCCGCGAGTACGAGCGGCGGCACTCCGCATTGTTCGAGATCGTGGCCGAGAGCCTCGGCCGACTGCGACGGACTCACGATCTCGTGCTGATCGAAGGCGCCGGGAGCCCCGCCGAGATCAACCTGCGAAGCTCGGACATCGTGAACATGCCGATCGCGCGTCTGGCCGGAGCGCCGGTGCTCCTCGTCGGCGACATCGACCGCGGCGGCGTGTTCGCCGCGCTGGTCGGTACCCTCGCGCTCCTCGCACCGGCGGATCGCGCGCTCGTCGCCGGTCTGATCATCAACAAGCTCCGGGGTGATTCCACGCTGCTCGGGCCGGGCATCGACGAGCTGGCGGCGATCACCGGAGTTCCCGTCCTCGGCGTGCTGCCGCATTTCGGCGAGCGGCTTGTCCCCGCCGAGGACTCGCTCGATCTGGACGACCACGAGCCGGCCGGGGATGGCGTCCTGGACATCGCGGTCGTGAAGATCCCGCGCATATCGAACTTCGACGATTTCGACCCGCTGGCCGCCGAGCCCGGTGTCTCGGTGCGGTTCGTGCGTAGCCCGGGTGGTCTTGCCGGCGCTGACCTCGTGATCCTGCCGGGCACCAAGGCCACGGTGCCCGATCTCCAATGGCTCGTCGCGCGCGGATTTGTGGGCGCGATCCGGAAGGTCGCAGCCGATGGCGGCGCCGTGCTCGGGATTTGCGGCGGCTACCAGATGCTCGGTCGGGCGCTGCACGATCCCGAGCACGTCGAATCGGCCGTCACCACCGTCGCCGGGTTCGGTCTGCTCCCAGTGGCGACGACCTTTGCGCCGCGCAAGACGGCGACGCGGGTGCGCGCATCTGTGAATCAGGTCTCGTCGCTGGTGGGCGGCGCGGCCGGTGCAGAGCTCACGGGCTATGAGATCCATGCGGGGGTGACTCGCACCACTGAAGATCCCGCGGCCCATGGCTCCGGAGTTCATCACCCGTTCCGGATCGTCGAGCGTGGTGGTGTCGCCGTGGACGAGGGTGACGGAGCACTCAGTACGGATGGCCACGTGGTCGGCACGTACATCCACGGGCTCTTCGCCAACGACGCGCTCCGGCGCGCTGTCCTGACGAATCTCGCGACGCGCAAGGGCGTCGCCCCGGACCCGCGCTGGGGCGCGTCTCGACGAGCGGGAGAGCGCTACGAGAGGCTGGCGGACATCGTCGGCGCCCATCTGGACGTCCCGGCGATCGCGAAGCTGGTCGGGCTCGAGTACCCGCGGCGATGAGACCCCGTGCCCGCGGCTCGGTTCGTCACGCCGTCGAGGTGACCGCGCGTTCCTCTCGATCCTGTCGGCGAGAGAGGAGCGCATAGATCGCTGGCAGCGCCAGCAGCGTCAGCGCCGTCGATGAGATCAATCCCCCGATCACGACCCGGGCCAGTGGTCGCTGGATCTCCGCCCCGATTCCCTGGGACAGGGCCGCGGGCAGGAAGCCAATGACCGCGACGATGCCCGCGACGATGATCGGCCGGAAGCGGATCTCGCAGCCGCGCACGCTCGCCTCGTGGACCGACAGGCCTTCCGACCGCGCCTGCCGGATGGAGGAGACGAGGACGACGCCGTTCAGCACGCTGACCCCGAACACGGCAATGTAGCCGACGGCCGCGGAGATGTTGAAGTTCGTCCCCCAGAAGTAGAGCGCCAGGGTGCCGCCGATCAGCGCGAACGGCAGGTTCAGCATGATCAGCAGCGCGTCACCGACGGACTGGAAGGCGCCGAAGAGCAGGATGAAGATGATGAAGACGACGAGGGGAACGATGAGGTAGAGCCGCGCGAGCGCGCGCTGCTGGTCCTCGAACCGGCCACTCCACACCATGCGATAGCCTTCCGGCAGCTTCACGGCGCCCTCGACCTTCTGCATGGCCTCGGCGACGAGGCTGCCCATGTCGCGCTCACGCACGCTCCACTTGATCGCGAGGCGTCGGACGTTGCCTTCCCTCAGGATCTCCGCCAGCCCATCGGTACGGGTGATCTCGGCGAGCTGCGAGATGGGGATGCGCTCGCCGTTCGGAGCGCTGACCGTCAGCGTTCGCAGCGCGAGCAGTGGATCGCCCTCTCGCTTGAGCTTCACCACCACGTTGAATCGGCGCTCCCGCTCGAAGATCTGGGTGACGGCCCGGCCCTTCGTCGCGGTCTCGATCGCGTCCTGGACGTCCTGGACGTTGATGCCGTAGCGGGCGGTGGCCGCGCGGTCGACGACGATCTGTACTTGAGGCTGCCCGGTCAGGTGATCGTAGTCGAGATCCGCGACGCCCCGGACTTCTCGCAAGACGTTTGCGATCTCCTTCGCCTTCGCGTCCATGACGAAGATGTCCGGCCCGTAGAGCTTGATCGCGAGCTCGCCTTTGACGCCGGCCAGGGCCTCGTCGACGTTGTCCTTGATCGGCTGGGAGAAATTGGTCGTGAAGCCGGGAATGGTGGTGATCGCGGCGTTCATCGCTTGGACCAACTTCTCCTTGTTCTTGGTCGTCAGCCACTCCTCGCGCGGCTTGAGGCCGATGTAGAACTCGACGTTGTCCGGCGCCTCCGGGTCGGTGCCGTCATCGGGTGCGCCGAGCTGGGAGACGACCACCCGGACCTCGGGGAACTTGAGCAGGCGCTCCCGGATCTCTCGCGTGTACGGGCGGACTGCTTCGATCGAGATCCCGACAGGGAACTGCGTCCGCAGCCAGATGTCGCCCTCGTCGAGCTCGGGCAGGAACTCCTTGCCCAGCAGTGTGAAGACGAACAGCGAGAGCGCGACCAGCGCCGTCGATCCCAGGATCGGGATCGCCGGCCAGCGGAGACACCAGCGGAGCGCGGGGAAGTACGGACGGCGGAGCCAGCGCAGGAGCGGGCTCTCGCGCTCGGACGGCAGCCGACGGAACATGAAGCTGCAGAGCACGGGGATGACGGTCAGGGTGATCAGGAGCGCGCCGATCACGGCGAGGGAGATCGTGATCGCCATCGGCCGGAACAGCTTCCCCTCGATTCTCTGGAACGTGAGAATGGGAACATACACGGTCATGATGATCAGAACCGCGAAGGTGAGCGGCCGGGCGACCTCGACCGCGGCGTGCTGCACTTCGCGCGGCACGCGTTGGCCTGTCGGCTTCCGTTCGCTCAGGTGGCGGACGATGTTCTCCGTCATGATGACGGCGCCGTCCACGATGATTCCGAAGTCGATGGCGCCAAGCGACAGGAGGTTCGACGGAATCCCGCGCAGGTCCATGAAGATGAACGCGAAGAGCAGTGAGAGCGGAATGGTGAGCGCCACGATGATGGCAGCGCGGAGATTGTAGAGGAAGAGCGTGAGGAGCAGTAGAACGAGCGCCGCGCCTTCCACGAGGTTCCGCATGACGGTCGTCACCGTCACGTTCACGAGCCGGTCGCGGCTGTAGTACGGACGAATCTCGACGCCCGGGGGCAGCAGCCGATTCCGGACCTCGGCCACCTTCGCCTTCACGCCCTCGATGACCTTGCCGGGGTTCTCGCCCGTTCGCATCAGCACGATGCCCTGCACGAGGTCGTCGTCGTGATCGCGGCCCAGCACGCCGAGGCGAATGGCGTGGCCGATTCCGAGGGTCGCGATGTCGCGCACGCGTACGGGCGTGCCCTTCTGGGCCGTCACGACGACGTTCTCGATGTCGCGGGGCGACTGGAGGAGGCCGATACCTCGCACCGTCACCCTGTAGTCGCCCTGGGCGATGTAGCCGCCGCCGGCGTTGGAGTTGTTGTTGGAGACCGCGTCGAAGACCTGCTTCAGCGTGACGTTGTAGGCGCGGAGACGGGCGGGATCGGCGGTGATCTCGTACTGCTTGGTGCCGCCGCCCCACGACACGACGTCGGCCACGCCGGGCACTTTCCGGAACTCGCGCTCCAGCACCCAATCTTGAAGCGCCTTCAACTCGATGAGCGAAACGGTCTTCGATTCGAGCGTGTACCTGTAGAGCTCGCCGATGACGCTGGACATCGGCCCGAGCTGCGGCTTGGCATCTGCCGGCACCTCGGCCTGCGTGATTCGCTCCAGCGCCTGCTGTCGCGCCCAGTAGTGGTCGGTGCCGTCGGCGAACAGCACGCGGATGTTGGAGAGTCCGAACAGGGTATCGGAGCGGAGAAAGGTGACGTTGCCAATGCCGTTCAGCTCGTTCTCGAGCGGGATGGTAATGAGCCGCTCGACCTCTTCGGCCGAGTGGCCGGGCCACAGCGTGATGACCTCCGCTCTGACGTCGCCGACGTCCGGATAGGCTTCGATCGGCAACCGGTGGAAGGAGATGATCCCTCCGATCGTGAGCAGCAGCGCGAGCGCCAGCGTGATGAAGCGCTGGTGGAGCGCGAACGCGATGATGCGGGCGATCACTTCGCGTTCTTTTTCAGCAGGATGCCGCCCGACGTCACCACCTGGTCATTCGGCGTGACGCCGTCCAACACTTCAACGACGCCGTCGAAGTCGGCGCCCAGTCGGACGGGGCGACGCGCGTACGTTCCGTTGCCGCGATCGATGAGCACGAACGTGTCGCCGTTCTCCCGGTGAACCGCGCTTTGGGGCATGGCCAGGACCCTCGTCACATCCGTGCCGATACGGACCTTGACGAACATCTCGGCCTTCAACGCTCGCCCGCGATTCGGCACCACTGCGCGGACCTTCACCGTCCGAGTCTCCTTGTCGACGATGTCACTGATGTAGCTGACGCGACCCTCGAAGCGCTGGTCCGGGCAGCACGGCGGGGTGACGGTGATCGACTGGCCCAGCCGGACCTTCGGGATGTCGGGCTCGTACACGTCGGCCAACACCCACATGGCCGACAGATCGGCGATGACGAAAAGATTGAGCGGCGTGTCCGACTGCCCGTACGCGACCACCTGGCCGGGATTGACGTTGCGCTCGACGATGACGCCGCTGCGCGGGGCGGTCACGGCGACCCGAGTCGTCGTGTCCGCGCGCTCCCCGACCTCGCGCAAGTGCTCGTCCGTGATGCCCAGCGTTCGCAGTCGCGATGCCGCCCGCTCCCGCTCGGCGGTGGCCTTCCGGTAGTCGTTCTCGGCCTCGCGCACTTCTTTCTGCGCGACAGCCTTCGCTTCATAGAGCTCGCGGGTGAGCCGGAGCGCCTTGTCCGAACGATCGCCGTCGGCGATCGCCTTCGCATAGTCGGACTTCGCCTGGGCGAGATCCGGGCTGTCGAGCACGACCAACCGATGGCCGGGCTCGACGACGTCGCCCGTACGAGCCACCACCTCGACGACGCGGCCAGTCACCGGGGATTGCACTCGCACCAAGCGGTCCTCGTTGAACTGGACCTTGCCGCTCGTCTCGAGCACGTTGGTCCTGGTCTCGTACTGAGGATTGACCGTTCCGACGACCGGCGGCGGTGCTGGCGCCGGCGTCTCGGGTGCGGCGCGGTTTGCCGCGGCCTTCCCGGCTCCGGACGATGCGTCATTGCAGGCCGAAAGCGCGAGCACGACACACACGATCGACAAGAGGCGAGGCGGCATCTATTTCCCGAGCGAGCCGCCCACGGCGGACTCGAGCTGATACACCGCGGTCCAGTAGTTCCCGAGCGAGCGGAGGTACTCGAGCGACGTCTCTCGATAGACGCGCTGGGCGTCGAGGAGATCGAGGAGGCTGAGTCCGCCGCGGCGATACGCAAAGTCCACGGTATCGCGCGCGCGCTGGGCCTTCGGCAGATAGGTGTCGCGCAGCAACGTGAGCTTGGCGCGCTGAGCCGTCACCGCCGACAGCGCAGTGTCGAGGTCGGCGAGGATCTGTGTCGCCACGACCTGGCGCTGCGCTCCGGTACGGTCGATCTCGGCGCGCGTGCGCGCGATCTCGCCCTGGTTCCGGTCGAACACGCGCAGCGGGATGCTCACGCCGAGACCGAACGTGTCGGCGCTGCCGATGCGTTGATACTCGATCTGCGGCGTGAAGTCCCATGAGGCATTCGCGCGGGCCAGACGCAGGTCCGCCTGGGCCTTCTCACGCGCCGCCTCGGCGGCTCTCAGATCCTGTCGATTGGCGAGCGCCAATCGATAGAGCTCCTCGCGAGCCAGCGCGAGGTCGCGAAAGGCGAGCTGACCGACGATCTCGAAGTCCGGCGCGATCACGTCAGGCCCCGCCGCGGTGCGGAGGGCGATCTTCGCGGCCTGGACGGCCTGGCTCGCGTCTGCGGCATCGCGCTCGAAGGCGAACTGCTGGATCTGGATGCGCGTCAGCTCCAGCTCGGAGATGTCGCCCTTCTCGGCGCGGATCCGCTGCAGCCGCTCGAGCTCACCGAGCGTCCGAAGATTCTGCTCGGCCAGCGCCAGCGTCTCCTGCGCGACCAGGACGTCGTTGAACGCTTTCTTGACCTGGAAGACGACCTGTCGGCGGACGTCGCTCAGCTCGAGGGTGGAGACCCGCGTGGCGGCTTGCGCGCTCTCGATCCGCCGCTGGCGCTTGCCGCCGGTCTCGATGGGCTGGCCGACGGCGACGTTGTGTTGCACCAGCGCATCACCTCCGCCGGGCAACTGCTCGACGGCGTACGACGCGGTCGGGTTGGGACGTAGCGCCGCAGTGATCTCGTTCGCCTGGGTCGACCGGACCTCCAGCTCCTTCGTACGGAGCGTCGCGTTGGCGCGCGTGGCCACCTGGATCGCCTCGTCGAGCGTCAGGCGGGAGAGACGCTCCTGCGCGCTCGCCGATCCCGCGATCAATGACGTCACCGCGCACGCCAGCACGAACGAGATCTTGACCATCAGTCCCTCCTGATACGGACGAACGTCGAACGACTACGATGTGACGATCAGGCGGAGGGGACGGGGTCTGGAAGCGCGGAGCGGGCGAGCGTGCTGCGATCGCGGAGCGGGCCGGCAGCGCTCGGTTGCGACGACACCAGTCGGGCTCGTCGCTGAAGGACGTCCTGCCTCGTGACCTCGGCGTCGAGCGACACCGAGATCCAGCTTTCGGCCGGCGGTTCCCCATAGCCGCGCTTGAGATCGTGCGGCGGTTCCGCAAGCTTCACGACGGTCACGGCGCGGGAGATCGGTGTCGGAAAGTCCGAGCCGTCGATGTCGAGCACTTCGAAGAGGATGAACGAGAGCACGAGGCACAGGCAGGCCGCGTACAGGGTGAGAAGGAACGTCGAGCGCAGCATTTGCCTGTTCGCGCGCGCCATCAGCCGATTAGCCTGGCATGAGCCCTCAGAGAAGTCAACGATTCACGGCGAGTCGCCGGCCGTAAGGTGGGGATGATAGGAGCGTGGATACCTTCGCGTCGGAGGTCGTGGTCGTCCTGGTCGCCGTCGTGATCGACGTCATGTTCGGTGATCCACCGAATCGCTGGCATCCGGTTGCGTGGATGGGGGCGGCGCTTCGCTCTGGCGCGAACGTCTTCGCGCGCGGATCCCGAGCACGGCTGCTGGCAAGTGGCGCGGCCGTCACCCTTGGTGTGGGAGTGGTGTCGGGCCTCGTGGGCTGGGGCATCACCGCTGCTGCGGGGGCCCTCGGTGTCGGAGGGCTCCTCCTCCAGGCGATCGCGCTCAAATCCGTGCTCTCCCTCCGCGATCTTCGGCGTGCGGGCCTTGCCGTGGCTGACGATCTGGCTCGCAACGACCTCGTCTCGGCTCGCAGCGGCGTCGCGTTGCATCTGGTCAGCCGTGACACGCGGGGCCTCGCCGTGGGACACGTGGCGTCCGCCGCGATCGAGTCCTTGGCCGAGAACCTCACGGACAGCTTTGTCGCGCCGCTCTGTTTCTACCTGGCGTTTGGCCTGCCGGGAGCGGCGCTCTACCGAGCCGTGAACACCGCGGATGCGATGCTGGGCTATCGCGACGGAGTGCTCGAACACTTCGGCAAGACCGCGGCGCGACTCGACGACGTTCTGAACCTGATACCGGCGCGGCTCGCGGCGTTCGCGCTGGCGCTTGGTGCTGCGCTCGTTCGGCTCGATGGGCTCCGGGCGATCCGGATCATGTGGCGGGATCACGTGCGGACGGCGAGTCCAAACGCGGGCTGGACGATCGCTGCGATGGCCGGAGCGCTCGGCGTTCGATTGGAGAAGCTCGGCGCCTATACGGTCGGCGATGGGCCCTTGCCCGGCCCCTTGGACATTCCTCGAGCCGCCCGGGCGATCGTTGCGGGGGCTGCCGTCGCCGGATTGCTGCTGCTCGCGATCGGAATCTCGGTTCGTTGAGCTGGGGGCCTTGAAGGCCCCCAGACCCCCATACGCTCGTCGGTCGCCGGGGCACCCGGCGCCCGCCTCGATCCCCCATCCGCTCGTCGGGCGCCGGGGGACCCCGCGCCCGCCTCGATACTCCGACAGGCTTCTCAGTCTTCCGCGAGGCTGATGCTTTTTCTTCACGAATAGCTGGAAGCGCTGAGTATCATGGACGTTAATCGCCACGACAGAGCGGCGATTTTCCTCTCCATGACCGAGATCACCGAACGACTGACCCGGGCGGTTCAAACGGCGCTCGCCAAAGCGGGACTGCCGGAGGCTCCGCAGTGTGTCTGGGAAGTGCCCCGGCAGACGGAGCACGGCGACTATGCGACCGGTGTGGCGATGACGCTGGCGCGGGCTGCCCGGCGCGCGCCGCGTCAGGTCGCCGACCTCGTCGTCAAGCACTTTCCATCGTTGCCCGAGGTCGAGCGTGTGGAGATCGCCGGACCCGGATTCCTGAACGTGTTCCTCGCCCCGGACTGGTGCGCGACCGCCGTGCGGCACGTGCTCGAGGCCGGCGGCGCCTATGGTCGCGGCGAAGGCCAGCGCGGAAAGCGCGTGCGGCTCGAATTCGTCTCGGCGAACCCCACCGGACCGCTCGTCATCGTCAGCGCGCGCGCGGCCGCCGTTGGCGACTCGCTCGCGCGGCTGCTCCGCTCGCAGGGCGCGGACGTCGTGACGGAGTACTACATCAACGACGCCGGCAACCAGTTCGACGCGCTGGCTCGCTCCTTCGAGGCGCGGATCCGCCAGGCGCTCGGCGAGGACGCGCCACTACCGGACAACGGCTATCCCGGTGAGTACCTCCTCGAATTGGCCCGGCAATATCTGCGGGAGTTCGATCTTCGGACGCCGAACGATCTCGACCGGCACCTTGGCGACGCGGTGCGCGATAACCGTCATCTCTCGGCTCTGGGCCGTTATGCCGTCGATCAGATCGTCGGCGGTCAGCGCCGCATTCTCGCCGACTATGGCGTGGAGTTCGGCGTGTGGACGTCCGAGACGGAGCACGTCCGTCGGCCGGGGCTGCCCGAGCAGGCGATCGCGGAGCTCGTGAAGCGCGGTGTGACGTACGAGAGTGAGGGCGCCGTCTGGTTCCGGTCGACGGATTTCGGCGATGACAAGGACCGGGTGCTCGTTCGCTCGAACGGGGAGCTGACCTATTTCGCCGTCGACGTCGCCCACCATCACTACATCAAGCTCGGCGTCGTGAACCGGGTCATCGACCTGCTCGGGCCTGACCATCACGGTTACGTGGCCCGGATGCGCGCCGCGATGCAGGCGCTCGGCTATCAGCCGGAGGCGTTCGAGGTCCTGATCATCCAGCTCGTGACTTTGCTGCGCGAGTGTGAGCCGGTGCGGATGTCCAAGCGGCGTGGCGAGTTCGTGCTCATGGAAGAGCTGCTGGAGGAGGTAGGGCGCGACGCCGCGCGTTTCACGTTCCTCACCCGGCGGCACGACAGCCCGCTCGAGTTCGATCTCGCGGTCGCCACCCGCCAGTCGTCCGACAATCCCGTGTACTACGTGCAATACGCGCATGCGCGAATCCGCTCCATCTGGCGGCAGGTGGCCGAGCAGGGGATCCCCGTTCCGCCGTGGAGCGAGGTGGACCTGGGGCCGCTGACAGCCAGTGAAGAGCAGCAGATCATCAAGCGGCTCTTGCAGTATCCGGACTTCGTCGTTTCCTCGGCGGCGGCGCTGGAGCCACA
Organism: Methylomirabilia bacterium; assembly: GCA_041490825.1. Classification (GTDB taxonomy): domain Bacteria; phylum Methylomirabilota; class Methylomirabilia; order Rokubacteriales; family CSP1-6; genus JBGPTW01. The sequence goes on from JBGPTW010000051.1 coordinate 26,290, forward strand.
CCGGATCGCCTACTGGCTTCAGGAGCTGGCCGGCCTCTTCCATCCGTACTACCGTGCGCACCGAGTGATCCAGGAGGACCGACGGCTGATGTGGGCGCGACTCGCGCTTTGCTCAGCGGTCGACCAGGTGATCATGAACGGTCTCGCGCTGCTCGGGGTGAGCGCCCCGGAGAGCATGTGAAGAAGAAGCGGCTGCGGAAAGGTCGGAGCCGCGTGGCGACGGTCCTCGTCGTCATCGGGCTGCTCGGGCTCGTCGGCGGCAGCTTTGGAGCCGGCGTCTTCGTCGCGCTCCACTGGAGGTACTTCGCCGCGGCGATGTCGACCGCGATCGCGCGAAGTCCGGCACCCGCCCCGCGGCGCGGCGCCGACGAAGGCCGACGCGCCGAAAAGTCGGCGCGAGCGGCCGAAGCGATTCCCAGCCTCACGTTTTATCGGGAGCTCACCGCACCGCTCAGCTCGCCGGCCCCGCGACCCTCGAGCGCGGCACGCGCCGAGAAAGTGGCGATGGCCGCAGACAAGATGCCGGCGAGCGGCCAGGACAGCGCCCCGGCGACCGTGGAGAAGACGACGGTCAGTAGTGACGAGCCGCCCGCTCCGGCGGAAAGCGGTAAATTCACCGCTCCTGCGGAAAGCGGGAAGTTCACCGCTCCCGTGGAAAGCGGGAAGTTCACTGTTCAGATCGCGGCGTACAAGAGTCGATCCCAGGCGGAAGCGTTACGGGAGACGCTCGCCCTCAAGGGAGTAGGCGCGTACGTCAGCGAAATCGCCACGGAGTCTGGCCTGCGCTACCGCGTACGGGTCGGACCGTTCGAGGACAAGGAAGCCGCGCGTCAGAAGGCCGTGAGGCTCGCCGCCGAGACTCGACTCGGCGCGTTCGTGACGAGCGATGTCGGCGTCCGCTGACGCGGTGCCCACTCGCATCCTGATCACGCGCGAGGAGCTGCGAGCGCGGGTGACCGAGCTCGGCCAGGCCATCGCTCGCGAGTACGAGCACGACAATCCGGTCGTGGTCGGCGTGCTGAAGGGCGCGCTCGTGTTCATGGCCGACCTCATACGCGAGATGCCGATCGCGCTGACGACGGACTTCATGGCGCTGTCCAGCTACGGCGCCGGCACCCGGTCCTCGGGAGTCGTCAAGCTCGCCGCCGACCTTTCCATTCCGATCGAGGATCGTCACGTCATCCTCGTCGAGGACATCATCGATTCCGGCAAGACCGTGTCCTATCTGAAGCGGAACCTCGAGACGCGGCATCCGAAGAGCGTCCGTCTTTGCGCGCTGCTGGACAAGATCGAGCGGCGGGAAGTCGAGATGGACATCGATTATCTCGGCTTCACGATTCCGAACCTCTTCGTGGTGGGCTATGGCCTCGATTACGGCGGCCTCTACCGGAACCTCCCGCACATCGCCGCGATTGATTTGTAGCGGGGCCGGCAAGTCCGCGAACCCGAGGGTGGGCTGTATCGAGATGCGGCGCGTCGAGGCTCCCGTAGCGTTGGCTGGCCGTTCGGCGTTCTCGCCGACGCAGCGCGTCATCACGCCCTGATGTTATAATCGAGCCGCATGAACCAGGTCTACAAAAACCTCGCGCTCTGGATGGTCATCGGCCTCATCGTGATCCTCCTGTTCACGGTGTTCCAGGGAGCGCAGCAAAGCGGTCAGGAGCAGCCGAACTTCTCGGAATTCTTGCGAGCGGTCGAGCAGGGGCGCGTCGACTCGGTCGTGATCCGCGGCAACCTGGTGACCTACAACCTGAAGGACAGCTCGCAGACGCAGCGGACCTACATCGTCGACTATCCGGATCTGATCAAGCAGCTCCACGACAAGGGGGTTCGCATCGCGGTGAAGCCGCCGGACTCGAATCCCTGGTACGCGATCTTCCTGCAGTGGGTGCCGATGCTGCTCTTCATCGGCGTGTGGATCTTCTTCATGCGCCAGATGCAGGGCGGCGGCGCGAAAGCCTTGTCCTTCGGGAAGGCGCGCGCGCGGCTGGTCTCCGACAAGCAGAACAAGGTCACGTTCCAGGACGTCGCCGGCATCGACGAGGCAAAGGAAGAGCTGCATGAGATCATCGACTTCCTGAAGGACCCGCAGAAGTTCCAGAAGCTCGGGGGCAAGATTCCCAAGGGCGTGCTGCTCGTCGGCCCTCCGGGCACCGGCAAGACGCTCCTGGCCAAGGCGATCGCCGGCGAGGCCAATGTGCCGTTTTTCTCGATCTCCGGCTCTGACTTCGTCGAGATGTTCGTCGGCGTCGGCGCCTCGCGTGTGCGCGATCTCTTCGAGCAAGGCAAGAAGCACGCCCCGTGCATCATCTTCATGGACGAGATCGACGCTGTGGGCCGTCACCGCGGCGCTGGGCTCGGGGGTGGCCATGACGAGCGCGAGCAGACGCTCAACCAGCTCCTGGTCGAGATGGACGGCTTTGAGACGAACGAAGGCGTCATCCTGATCGCGGCGACCAATCGGCCCGACGTGCTCGATCCGGCGCTGCTGCGGCCGGGACGCTTCGATCGGCAGGTCATCGTGTCGCGCCCGGACGTGAGGGGGCGGGAGGAGATTCTGCGAGTGCACACGCGGCGCATTCCGCTCGCGCCGAACGTCGAGTTGAAGGTGCTGGCCCGCGGCACGCCAGGCTTCTCGGGCGCCGATCTCGCCAATCTCGTCAACGAGGCGGCGCTGCTGGGCGCGCGGCAGAACAAGAAGCTGGTCGAGATGCCCGACTTCGAGAACGCCAAGGACAAGGTCCTGATGGGTGTCGAGCGGAGGTCCATGATCATCAGCGACACCGAGAAGCGGACGATCGCCTACCACGAGGCCGGTCACGCGCTCGTCGCGGATTTCTTGCCGGGCGCGGACCCGCTCCACAAAGTGACGATCATCCCCCGCGGGCGGGCGCTCGGCCTGACGATGCAGCTCCCGCTGGACGACAAGTACAACTACTCGCGCGAGTATCTGACCAACCGGATCACGATCCTGCTCGGCGGTCGTTCCGCCGAGGAGATCGTGTTGCAGCAGCAGACCACCGGCGCCGGCGACGACCTCGAGAAGGCGACCGAGATGGCCCGCAAGATGGTCTGCGAGTGGGGAATGTCCGAGCGGCTCGGACCGCTCACGTTCGGCAAGAACGAGGAGCACATCTTTCTCGGTCGCGAAATGGCTCGCCCGAAAGACTACAGCGAGGACACCGCGCTGGTGATCGACTCGGAGATCAAGCGGATCGTTCAGGAGTGCGCCACGCGCGCCCGGCAGATCCTCGGCGACAACCTGGAAAAGGTTCACGCCCTCGCCCGGGCGCTCCTCGAGCGCGAGTCGCTCGACAGGGAGGAGATCGCCCGCATCCTCCGCGCGCAGCCGTTTCAGGAACCGGCCGCCGCGCCCGCGTAATCCCGTCGGCGAATGGCTCCGGGACGTGGGACGGCTCCCGAGCTCGAATGAGACACTTGCCCTGGAGCCTTCCCACGTCCCGGAGCCATGGCCCAAGACAGTGACGCAAGCGCCCAGCCGAGCCGGCATCGTCCTCGGCGGCGGATACCAGGCTTCGGCGTCGCGCACGATCCGGCGCCGCGGGCATCCGGTCATTCATGGCCGCGATGGTATCGTGGTGTATGTCTGAGCGGTCGCGGAGTCGAGCCACGCTCGCCGGGATCGTAGTGGGTGACGGGTGTCCCGTTGCCGTTATCGGGGTCCTCAACGTCAGCCCCGAATCGTTCTACGCGGGTTCGATTCACCTCGACGGTGGCAGCCTCGTCCGGGCCGCGGAAGCGATGGTCGAGGCGGGCGCCGTGATCATTGACGTCGGGGCGATGTCGACCGCTCCGTATCTCGACACCGCCGTCAGCGAGGCCGAGGAACAGGATCGCTTGGCGTCGGCCGTCGAGCTCCTCATCGCCAAGGTGCCGGTCGCGATCTCCGCCGATACCGCTCGCCGTGGCCCGGCCGAGGCGGCCATCGACGCCGGCGCGCGCGTTCTGAACGACGTGAGCGGCCTCGCGGATCCCGGCGTGGCGCGACTGGCGGCCGAGCGCGATGTTTCGCTCATCCTCATGCCGCAATGTCCGGACCGTTCATCATCCGATCCTCTTCGCGTCGTGACAAGCGGCCTGGAGCGCAGTCTCGCGTCGGCGCGGGCGGCGGGTATTTCGGATGACCGAATCGCTCTCGATCCCGGGATCGGGTTCTTCCTCACGGACCGGCAGGCTCGGGCGCGATGGGACGTGAGCGTCCTGGCCGGCCTCGATGGACTGCGCTCGCTCGGGCGCCCGCTCTGCGTCGCGGTGTCGCGAAAGTCGTTCATCGGGACGCTCACCGACCGCAGCGAGCCGGCGGGCAGACTCGCAGGGTCGCTCGCGGCGACCGCGGCCGCCGTGCTGCACGGCGCGGCGGTGATCCGCACGCACGATGTCGCGGCGACCCGGGACGCGGTCAGGGTGGCGGAGGAGATCCGCCGGGCCGCCGCGTCATGATCGACGTGCTGTCGACCTTCCGGTGGCGCGATGCCATCGATATCCTGCTCGTGGCCGTCGTCGTGTACCGGATCTTCGTCATCTTCAAGGGAACGCGGGCGGTCCAGATGCTCATTGGCCTTGGCGTTCTGCTCGCGGCCACGGGGATTGCGCGGCGACTCGAGCTCTTCACGCTCGGCTGGATCCTCGACAATTTCTGGACGTTCTGGATCATCGCGTTCGTGGTGCTGTTTCAGCCTGAGCTTCGTCGGGCGTTGACGCGTCTCGGGCAGGGCCGCCTCTTCCAGAGCCTGATCGGCGGGTCGCGGGAGGAACGCGCCCACGTGATCGACGACGTGGTCACGGCGGCGGAGGTCCTCGCGGCGCGGCGTGCCGGAGCGCTCATCGTCCTGGAGCGGGGAACGGGACTCCGTCAGTACGCCGAGCTCGGCGTCGGGCTCGACGCGCTGGTCTCGGCGGATCTTCTCATCAGTATCTTCCTCCCGTTGACGCCGCTCCACGACGGGGCCGTGTTGATCCAGGGGTCGAGGATCGTCGCCGCGAGCTGCTTTCTCCCGCTGTCGCGGAGTCTTCATCCGGGACGTCCGCTGGGAAGCCGGCACCGCGCGGCGCTCGGCATCACCGAGGAGACGGATGCCGTCGCGGTGACGGTGTCCGAGGAAACCGGGCAGGTGTCCATGACCGTCGAAGGAACGCTCGAGACGCCCGCCGATCTGGAACAGCTCCGACGGCGCCTGAACGAGCATCTCGGTGGCGCGCCGGTCGTCGAGTCCCGCGGCGTGCTGCGGCGAGGCGCTCGGCGGCTGCTTTCCCGCGCCGACGACAACGCCTGATGGCGCCCCCGGAGGGAAAGACGAAGGGCTGGGGGCTGAAGCTCCTCGCCGGCGGGATCGCGCTAGCGCTGTGGTTCTTCGTGGTGACGACGCAGCGAAGTCAGGTGGCCCTGGCGGCACGGGTGGAGTACGTCGGCCTCCATGACGACGTGATGCTCGTTGGCGAGCGGGTCGACAGTCTGGACGTGGAGGTCAAGGGGGTCCGATCGGTCGTGGCGCGACTCGGCCCGGACACTATTCGCGTCAAGGTCAACGTCGCGGACCTGCGCGACGGCGAGAGCGTCTTGCAGATCTCTCCGGAGCAGGTCGAGGTGCCGGCCGGCGTGGCCGTCGTGCGGATCTCGCCGGCCCACCTGCGGGTAGCGGTGGCCCGCGTCGTCCGGGCCACGGTGCGGGTGACTCCGCGGATCCACGGCGCGCCCGCGGTAGGCCACGTCGTCCGACGGGTGACCGTGGAGCCGCCCGCTGTCCAGATCAAGGCTCCACGATCTACAATCGACGCGCGCGGGACCATCGAGACCATGCCGCTCGATGTCTCGGGGCTCCGACAAACGGTGACGCGGCGAGTAGGGCTCGCGGTGCCTCAGGCGGCCACGGTCGACGAAGCGGCCGTTCGAGTGACCATCGAGATTGGCCGGGAGGAAGAGATGCGGCAACGGAAGCAGAGAGCCGGGCGTTGACGCGGCTCTTCGGCACGGACGGCATCCGCGGCGTGGCGAACGAAGAACCGCTGACCCCGGACCTCGCGTATCGCGTCGGCCGTGAGCTGGTCGCCACGCTTCAGGTCGAACGTGGCAGCCAACCGATCAGGCTGGTCATCGGTCGCGACACGCGGCGCTCCGGGCCGCTGATCGAAGCCGCCATGGTGGCCGGACTGCTGTCGGCCGGCGCCGATTGCTTCGCGGTCGGCGTTCTGCCGACGCCTGGCATCGCGCTCCTGACGACCGCGCTCGGCGCGGACGGCGGCATCGTGCTGTCGGCCTCGCACAATCCGTTCGAGGACAACGGCATCAAGCTCTTCTCATCCGAGGGCACGAAGTTCCCCGACGCGTGGGAAGACGAGATCGAGTCGCGTCTGCGCGGCCTGGATCAGGCTCCGCGCGCCCGTCGCGCCGACATCGGCAAGCTGGTGACCTACGATCGCGCCGAGCGGTACTACGTCGATTTCCTGTGCCGCTGCTTTCCGCTCGATCTGTCGGACATGATCGTCGCGGTCGATTGCGCTCACGGCGCCACGTGTCATGTCGCGCCGCGAGTGTTCCGGCGGCTCGGAGCGCGCGTGGTCGCCATCGGTGTTCGACCCACCGGGACGAACATCAACGCCGGCGTCGGCTCTCTGTACCCCGAGGCGCTCCAGCGGAAGGTCAAGGCGATCGGCGCCAGCGTCGGGTTCGCCTTCGACGGCGACGGCGATCGCCTGATCAGCATCGACGGGACCGGACAGATTCGCGACGGCGATTATGTGTTGGCGATCATCGGCCGTCATCTCGCGGCGCGCGAGCAGCTGAAGGGACCCGTCGTGACGACGGTGATGGCGAATCTCGGCCTGGACGAGTCGCTCCGGCAGGCCGGTATCGCGATCGCAAAGACGCAGGTCGGGGATCGCTACGTCCACGAGGAGATGCAGCGGCTCGGGGCCAACCTCGGCGGTGAGCAGTCCGGGCACGTGCTGCTGCCCGACTATGCCCCGACCGGCGACGGGATCTTGACGGCGCTCGCGCTGCTCAGCGTGGTGAAGGACACTGGCGAGCCGCTGGTGGAGCTCGCGGGCTGCTTGCGCAAATTTCCGCAAGTGCTCGTCAACGTGCCGGTCCGCGAGAAACCGCCCCTCGACAGCGTGCCCGGGGTGAGCGAGCGGACCTCGGCCTTCGAGCGCGAGATGAATGGCGCTGGTCGAGTGCTGATCCGGTACTCCGGCACGGAGTCGCTGGCGCGGATCATGATCGAGGGCGCCGACGCCGGCCGGATCCGGACAATGGCCGATGAGCTCGCCGGACTGATCCGGACGCACATCGGCGGCAGCCGGGAGGCGCTGGGACGGGCGTGAGTGTTCGCGGCATCGGCGTCGATCTGGTCAAGATCTCCCGCATGCGGGAGGTGATCGAGCGCTGGCAGGAACGGTTCCTCCGTCGGGTCTTCACCGATCATGAGATCGCGTACTGCCAGGCCCGTCGGGATCCGGTCCCACACTTTGCCGCCCGCTTCGCCGCCAAGGAGGCCGGACTGAAGGCGCTCGGCACCGGGCTGCGGTTGGGGGTGAGCTGGCGGGAACTGGAAGTCCGCCGTGAGCGCGGCGGACCGCCGGCACTGGTGCTGTCGGGTCGTTCGCGTGAGATCGGACTCGCCCGCGGCGGCCGGCAGATGCTGCTGGCATTGACTCACGAGGGTGATTACGCACTCGCCCAGGCGCTTCTCATCGACGACGGCGGGCCGGCCGATGCGAATCCCGAGACTCGCTAGCGTGGCGCTCGCTCCGCTGGTCCTCTACGGTTGCGCGACGCACCCGGTCACGATCGAACCCGAAGCGGCGGCGCCGCAAGGTCACATCGCGGGCCGCTCCGGACGCGCGGGAATCGTCGTCGCCGCCCCTCATGGGACCTCCGATGCGCAGACCGGCGACATCGCCACGGAGATCTCCCGGCGCACGGGTTTTGGTCTCGTCGTCGCGACCGGGTTCTCGATCGAACCCGACACAGGCGAGCGCGCAGGTCGCCGTTATCAGGTGAACCGGCCGCTCGAGGGCGTGCCTGGCGTCCGGCCCGCGGAGGAGCGCATGACGGCGCCGGCTCGCGCGGTCTACGAGCAGTACGAGCGACGGGTGCGCGAGGTGAGCGCGGGCCCGCTCGCCTTCTACGTCGAGATCCACGGCAACGGCCGGCGGGAATCGGCCGGGCGCATCGAGATCGCCACGGTCGGCGTCGATCGCGAATACGCGCTGCAGTTCCGGACGCTGTTCGAGCTGACGCGCGACGCGCATCTTCGGGGGACCCCGGAAGCGCCGCGCCTCTCGATTCTCATCGAGCCCGCTGACTCGCTCTTCTACAACGCCTCGGGAGCCAAGCGCGATGGCATTCTCCGCGTGCCGCAGCGCGCCTTTCACATCGAGTTGCCGAAAGCCGCGCGGGTCCAGTGGCGCGGGATCTACACGGCCATTCTCGCCGACTTCGTGAACGAGGCGGCTCAGCTCCGGCCGCTGCGCTCCACGCGCTGAGGCTGTCGTGCTTCCAGTGTTCTCCGCCGATGAGATGCGCGCGCTCGACCAGCGCGCGATCGCCGAGCTCGGCATTCCCGGGGCGAAGCTCATGGAGCGCGCCGGCCGCGCGGCCGCCGAAGTCGTCGTCGGTTTCCTCGGTAGAAGGACCACCGGCGACCGTCGGGTCACGATCGTGTGTGGCAAGGGGGGAAACGGCGGCGACGGCTTCGTCGTCGCTCGCGAGCTCGCCCGGCGGGGCATGAAGCCGGTCGTGCTACTGGCGGTTCCTCCGCGCGAGATTGGCGGCGATGCCGGCGGCAAGCTCGCTGCGCTGAAGCGCGCCGGCGTGCGACCGCTCGTGATCGAGCGGGACGAGCAGGCGACCCGGGCCCTGGCGGACGCGGACGTCATCGTCGATGGGTTGCTCGGTACCGGGACGCGGGGCGCGCCTACCGGGCTGATCGCGCGCCTGATCGACATGGTCAACGCGAGTGGCCGGCCCGTCATCGCCCTCGACATCCCGTCGGGACTGCCAGCCGACGGCGGCGCGCCGCCGGGGCCGGCAGTCCGCGCGCGCCTGACCGTGACGTTCGCGGGACTCAAGCGTGGACTGGTCATGGGGCCGGGTGTCGATTTTGCGGGCCAGGTCCGCGTCGTGCCGATTGGCATTCCGGTGGCGGAGATATCGCGCGGCGTGCGAACGTTCGTGCTCGAAGCCGCCGACGTGGCGCGGCACTTCCCGCCCCGGTCGCGCGAGGCGCACAAGGGAACGTATGGTCATCTGCTGATCGTCGCGGGATCTCTTGGCAAGACCGGCGCCGCGGCGCTGGCGGCTCGTGCCGCCCTTCGCAGCGGGGCGGGGCTCGTCACGGTCGCGACCCCGGGGAGCCAGCAGCCCGTGCTTGCCTCGCTTCTCCTCGAAGCGATGACCGAATCGCTGCCGGAGACCGCGACCCATACGATCGCTCTCGCGGCGGCCGACGTCGTTGCCGAGCTTGCAGAGAGCCGTGACGCCGTGGCGCTCGGGCCAGGGCTCGGTCGCGATGGCGAGACGGCCGAAGCCGTTCGGCGTCTCGCGAAGGATGTGCGACGGCCCATGGTCATCGATGCCGACGGTCTCACGGCGCTGGCCGAGCATCTGGACATCCTCGCGGGCGCCGCCGGGCCGCGGTGTCTCACGCCTCATCCGGGCGAGATGGCGCGTCTGCTCGGTGTGACGACCGCCGAGGTCCAGCGGGATCGGATCAACGCCGCGTTGGAGATCGCGACGAACCGGCGAGTCCACGTCGTCCTCAAGGGCGCGACCAGCGTGCTGGCAGCGCCCGACGGGACCGTCGTGCTGAATCCGACCGGCAATCCTGGGATGGCAAGCGGAGGCACCGGCGACGTGCTGACTGGCGTCGTCGGAGCGTTCCTGGCGCGAGGCATGGAGCCGGGGAGCGCGTTACAGTCGGCCGTCTATCTGCACGGCCTGGCCGGCGACGTGGCGGCGGCCCGCATCGGTCAGGAGTCGCTCGTCGCGGGCGATGTGATCGAGGCGCTGCCCGGGGCGTTCGCCGATGTGACGCGTGAAGGGGCAAGGAAGGGACGCGCCGGGCGGGATGACGGTTAAGCTCATCGCCGCGAGCGCCGAGGAGACCGAAGCCGCCGGCGAGCGACTCGGGCGCGAGCTTCGGGAAGGCGCGGTCGTCGCGCTGACCGGCGAGCTCGGCGCCGGCAAGACGTGCTTCGTCCAGGGAGTCGTGCGTGGTCTCGATGTCCCGGTGCGGGCAACGAGCCCGACGTTCGTGCTCGTGAACGAGTATCGCGGTCGGCTGCCGATTCATCACGTCGACGCCTACCGGACCACGGCGATGACCGAGCTGCTCGATCTCGGGCTGGCCGAGATGATGGGTGGCGAGGCCGTGACACTGATCGAGTGGGCCGACAAGCTCGGTCCGCTCCTGCCGCCGACCGCGATCCACGTGCACATCGATGGTGTCGGCGACGAGCCGAGACGGATCACGATCACGGATCCCAGCGGCGATGGCGTTGCCACTGTATCGAAATCGACTCGTTGACGGCTGGCGCGCCACCGGCGTACATCACAGCATGAGCCTCGAGCGCTGGCCCACGAGCGATCGTCCCCGCGAGCGTCTGTACTGGAAGGGGCCCGAGACACTGGCCGACGCCGAGCTGCTCGCGATCCAGCTCGGGTCCGGCACGCGTGGAAAGACCGCGCTCGACGTGGCGCGGGAGGTGCTCGCCACCTATGGCTCACTCAGCGAGGTCGCCGCACGGGAGGCAACCGAGCTGGCCCGCGTGCCCGGGATCGGTCCGGCGAAAGCAGCGCGGCTGGTCGCGGCGTTCGAGCTGACGCGTCGCCTTCGCGCCCGAATCGTCGGAGCGCGCACGATCCTGTCGGCCCCGTCTGAAGTCTACGCGGCCTTCGGCCCCTTGATGGAAGACCTGAAGCGGGAGGTGTTTCGCATCGCGCTCCTCGACGCCCAGAACGGGCTTCTGCGCGATCGGATCATCTCCGAAGGCACGCTGTCCGCGAGCCTCGTTCACCCGCGGGAGGTGTTCAAGCCGGCGATCCTGGAATCAGCGGCCTCCGTGATTCTCCTTCACAATCACCCGAGCGGCGATCCGACGCCGAGCCGCGAGGATATCCGCCTGACGCGCCAGCTCGCGGAGTGCGCCCGTTTGCTGGACCTCCGAATTCACGATCACGTCGTGATCGGACGCGGGTCCTTCGTGAGTCTCGCGGAGCGCGGGGTGATTTAGCCCGCACTATGCATGAACGGTCGCGCCCGAGCCGCACGGCGTCGGCGACACGACCGCGAGCGGGGGGCCGGGGGGCGCTCCGGAATTCCGCGAGCTGTCGCCCGCGCGGCGAAACCCAGGGAACGACTCACGAAGGTC
>JBGPTW010000052.1:0-37499 GCA_041490825.1 Methylomirabilia bacterium
ACCTGCGGCCGTTCCAGACGCGCGGCCCCCGCTACAAAGGGGAGCCACGCGCATCTGGACACAGCCCACCTGCGGCCGTTCCAGACGCGCGGCCCCCGCTACAAAGGGGAGCCACGCGCATCTGGATACCGCCCACCTGCGGGTATTCCAGACGCGCGGCCCCCGCTACAAAAGGAGCGAGACCATGATCATCGTGTTGAAGTCAGGCTCGTCGGACGCCGAGGTCGAGGACGTGTGTCGCCGCATCAAGGCGGTGGGCTATGAGCCGCACGCCATTCGCGGTGAGCTCCGGACCGTCATCGGCGCCATCGGCGACGACCGCGGCAAGGAGCGTCTACGGTCGCTGGAGTCACTGGAGTCCGTCGAGTCCGTGACGCCGATCCTCCAGCCGTTCAAGCTGGCCAGCCGCGAAGTGCGGAGCACGAACAGCGTGATCACCGTTGGCGGCGTCGCCATCGGAGGTAAGCGGGTGGTCGTGATGGCCGGCCCCTGTTCGGTGGAGTCGCGCGAGCAGGTGTTGGACGTCGCGACCAAAGTGAAGGCCGCCGGCGCGGCGGTGCTTCGCGGTGGGGCGTTCAAGCCGCGGACGTCGCCGTACGCGTTCCAGGGGCTCGAAGAGGTAGGACTGAAGCTGCTGGCCGAAGCGAGACGCGAGACCGGTCTGCCGGTCGTGACCGAGGTCATGGAGCCCGACAAGGTCGACGTCGTCGCCGAGCACGCGGACATTCTTCAGATCGGCGCGCGCAACGTCCAGAACTTCTCGCTGCTCCGACGCGTGGCCGAGACGAAGAAGCCGGTGCTGCTCAAGCGTGGGATGTCGACCTCCATCCAGGAGTGGCTGCTGTCGGCGGAGTACATCCTCAGCGGAGGGAACCCGAACGTCATTCTCTGTGAGCGCGGCATTCGCACGTTCGAGACGTCGACCCGCTTCACGCTCGATCTGAACGCGGTGCCGGTCTTGAAGCGTCTGACCCATCTTCCGGTCTTCGTCGATCCCAGCCACGGCACCGGCCACTGGGAATACGTGCAGTCGATGGCCATGGCGGCGGTGGCCGCAGGAGCCGACGGTCTCATCATCGAGGTCCATCCGCGGCCGGAAGAGGCGTTGTCCGATGGACCACAGTCGCTGAAGCCCGAACGGTTCGCGAGCATGATGCCCCGCATTCGCCGGGTGGCGGAGGCGCTCGATCGCACGTTGTAAACTGGTAAACGTCGCGCCTCGTCTATAATCCAAAGAGGCATGCGATCGACATGGACGACTGCTTTCCGGGGCCGGATGCCCCGCGCCGTCCTGCTGTCCCTGGGGCTGCACGTTGTGCTCATTGCGGCGCTTCTCTACGTCATCAAGCCCGCCGCTCAACAGCGCGCGCGGCGCGGGGATGCCGTCTTCGTCGCGCTCCAGGAGCCTGAACCGAAGGCGCCCCCCGGCAATCCGTCATCCCAGAAGCGCACGCCGCCCGTTGCTGCTGCGCCACGAGCCGCGCGGCCGGCACAGCCACCTTCGCCGCCGCGCTCATCGCCACCCGCGCCAGTCCGCACCGCAGAGTTGCCGAAGGCGTCCGCTCCTGCGCCGCCGCGCCCGCCTGCTGAAAAAGCGGCGCCCGAACCGGCACGAGCGCCGGCCCCGCCGGTGCCGCCCGACGGGACAGACGAAACTCGCGTAGCGAAAGCTGCCGATCCGACGACGGCCCCGCCGGCGCCACCAACTCCGACGGCAACGACGACGCCGGCGCCACAGGCGGCCGCAACCCCGCACCCGTCGCCATCTGCTCCCCCGTCACCAGGAGGCGAGTCGCGCGTGGCAACGGCAAGATCCTCAGCACCTGATCTTCGCTCGCTGCGGACGCCCGGAGGGCTGGGGGGCGGCCGAGGCGGGATCGAGGGCGATCCGATATCGCTCGACAGCGTCGATCCGAAGTTCGGCGAGTATCTCGCACGGATCAAGCAAAAGATCGAGGCGAACTGGGGATACCCGTGCGTCAAGGACAATGTCACCAGGGAGTGTCAGTACAAGAACGCCGCGCTCGTCATCGAATTCGGCATCCTCAAGGACGGGCACGTGCAATTCGTGGAGCTCCGCCGGTCGTCCGGGATGGGCATCTACGATGACTACGCGCTGAACGCGATCAAGCTCTCCACGCCCTTCCCGGAGATTCCTCGCGACATCATGCTGGCCATGAAGAAGGGCAGCACCGGGATGCCGATCGTCGCGACGTTCACCTACACCGTCGAGACGTCACTCCGGAACCTGCTGCGGTAGAAAAACAGCGTAGTCATGCGACGTTGGCTTGACACATGGCGAACCCGCTGTGTAGCATGGGCGGTACTCTGGACAGGCTCGTAGCTCAGTGGGAGAGCGCCTCTCTGACGCAGAGGAGGTCGGCGGTTCGAAACCGCCCGAGCCTACCACTCATAACCGAGAGCACCGGAGGGCGCGAGCCTCGTCTGGTGCTCTCGTCGTTTTAGGCGGGTATGACCGAAGCTGAAGAAGAACGACATCTCAAGCTGACGGGCGAATTCGACTGCGATCCGGCGCCGCTCGCGACGCTGCGTCACTCCACGTCGCACGTGATGGCGCAGGCGGTGAAGCGCCTCTATCCCGGCGTGAAGGTCGCCATCGGACCCGCGATCGAGGACGGCTTCTACTACGATTTCGCCAAGCCCGAGCCGTTCACCCCCGACGATCTGGCGCGGATCGAAGACGTCATGCGCGACATCGCGAAGGACGACATCCCGTTCGAGCGGCAGGAGATGCCGCGAACGGAGGCGATCGCCTTCTTCCGCGATCTCGGCGAGCCGTTCAAGGTCGAGATCCTCCAGGGCATCGACGCCGAGCGCGTCTCCCTGTACCGTCAGGGCGACTTCATCGATCTCTGCCGCGGGCCGCACGTGCCGTCGACCGGGCAGGTGCAGTTCTTCAAGCTCTTGTCGTCGTCGGGCGCGTACTGGCGTGGCGACGAGAAGAACGCGATGCTGCAGCGGATCTACGGGACGGCCTGGCTCACGCAGGAGGAGCTCGACAAGCACCTGTGGCGTCTCGAGGAAGCGAAGAAGCGGGACCACCGCAGGCTCGGACGCGAGTTGGATCTCTTCGTGTTCCACGACGTGTCGCCGGGCGCGCCGTTCTGGCTGCCGAACGGGTGGATGATGGTGCGAGAGCTCGAGCGGTTCGTGCGTGAGTCGCTGGACACGCGCGGCTATCAGGAGATCTCGACGCCGATCCTCGTCAACAAGCGGCTCTGGGAGCAATCGGGACACTGGGAGCACTATCAGGACAACATGTTCAAGGTGGAGGCCGAGGAGGAAATCTTCAGCCTCAAGCCGATGAACTGCCCCGAGTCCACGCTCGTCTACCGGCACGCGCTGCGTTCCTATCGCGATTTGCCGCTCCGCTTCGCCGACATGGGCCGATTGCATCGCAACGAGCGGTCCGGGACGCTGTCGGGACTGTTCCGCGTGCGTCAGTTCACGCAGGACGACGCGCACATCTACTGCCGGCCGGATCAGCTCCAGGACGAGATCACGGCGCTGCTCGAGCTGGTCCGTGACTGGTACAAGGTGTTCACGCTGGAGCCGTCGTTCAAGCTGTCGACCCGACCGCCGAAGCGCCTCGGCACCGAGGAACAGTGGGACAACGCCGAGCGGGCGCTCCACGAGGCGCTCAAGGCCAACGGCCTCGCGTACGACCTCAACCCCGGCGATGGCGCGTTCTACGGCCCCAAGATCGACGTCGACGTCCGCGACGTCCTCGGGCGCGCGTGGCAGATCGCCACGATCCAGCTCGACTTCCAGCAACCGGAGCGCTTCGCCCTCGAGTACGTGGACAGCGACGGTCACGCGAAGCGGCCGGTGATGGTCCACCGGGCCATCCTGGGCACCTTCGAGCGCTTCATCGGCATTCTCACGGAGCACTACGCCGGCGCGTTCCCGACGTGGCTCGCGCCAGTGCAGGCGAGAGTGCTGCCGATCAGCGAGAAGCACGAAGACTACGGCCGTCAGGTGTGGCAGACGCTACGCGGCGCGAACGTCCGGGCCGAGCTCGACATCAGAAACGAGAAGCTCGGCTATCGCATCCGCGACGCGCAGCTTCGCAAGGTTCCGTACATGCTCGTCGTGGGCGAGCGCGAGCGCGCCGCCGGCGCCGTGAGCCTCCGGCACCGGAGCGGCGACGATCTGGGCGCCGTGCCGCTCGATCGTGTGCTCGCCGACCTGTCGCGAGAGATCTCGTCCCGCGACTCCAGTCTCACCGTGGGCCGCTCGTGATCGGGCGCCCGCTGCATCGGCCGGGGCGCGGGCATCGTCGCCCGGCGCCCGCGACGGCCATTCCTATCGTCCCCGCTGCTGCTCTCGTGCCCGACGCGGGCAGCGGCTACTAGGAGCAACGCCTATCAGCAAAGCACAAGAAATTCGAATCAACGAAGGTATCCGTGTCCGCGAGGTCCGAGTCGTGAGCGCGGATGGCGAGCAGCTCGGGATCATGCCGATCCAGGAGGCGCTGGACACCGCGCGACAGAAGGAGCTCGACCTCGTCGAGGTCGCGCCCGAGGCGCAGCCGCCGGTGTGCCGCATCATGGACTTCGGCAAGTACAAGTACACGCAGGCGCGGCGGCTCAAGGAAGCGCGGAAGAAGCAGACCACGATCCTGGTCAAAGAAGTGAAGATGGGGCCCAAGACCGAGAAGCACGATTTCGACTTCAAGCTGAAGCACGTGCGGCGCTTCCTCGAAGAAGGGCACAAGGCGAAGGTGACCGTGCGCTTCAAGGGACGCGAGATGGCGCACACCGAGCTGGGCTGGAAGATGATCCAGAAGATGGTCGATGCCGTCCAGGACATCGCGATGGTCGAGAACAACCCGCGCATGGAAGGACGGATGCTCCACATCATGCTCAGTCCGAGAGCGCAGCACTGAGGGCGCCGGACCGGGAGGCGATCGCACGATGCCCAAGATGAAGACGAAGCGCGCGGCGCGGAAGCGCCTGCGCAAGACCGGCTCGGGCAAGCTGATGCGGGCCGGCGGCTGGAAGCAGCACAAGCTGGAGAAAAAGCAGCCGAAGCGCCGCCGGAAGCTGCGCAAGAATCAGGTCATCGCGCCGGCCGACCAACGCCGGATGAAGACGCTCGTTCCATATCTGTGAGCCGTTTCGCGAGCCGAGGGACTCCCGCCGAGCCGCGAGGGCGAGGCGAGTCACGAGGCGAGTCTACGTGAGCTAGAGGGAGGACCGAGGGATGCCACGGGCGAAAGGCGGCGCGAAGACGCGCCAGCGACGCAACAAAGTTCTCAAGCAGGCCAAGGGGTATTTCGGTGGCCGCCGGAAGCTCTACAAGTCGGCGAACGAGACCGTGCTCCGCGCGGGAGCGTTCGCATACCGCCATCGCAAGCAGAAGAAGCGCCTGGCGCGCGGGTTGTGGATCGTCCGCATCAACGCCGCCTGCCGCTTGTCCGGTCTGTCGTACTCGAAGTTCATGGCGGGGCTGAAGGCCGCCGGGATCCTGCTCGATCGCAAGGTGCTCGCCGAGCTGGCCGTGGTGGATCCGCAGGCGTTCGCAAAGCTCGCGGATACGGCGAAGGCT
This sequence comes from Methylomirabilia bacterium, assembly GCA_041490825.1. Classification (GTDB taxonomy): domain Bacteria; phylum Methylomirabilota; class Methylomirabilia; order Rokubacteriales; family CSP1-6; genus JBGPTW01. Next base: position 5,572 of record JBGPTW010000052.1, read on the forward strand.
CAGGCCGGCTAGGTCACGTGGCGCACCCGCGCGTCGACGCGATCGTCCGCGAGGCGCGGGACGCCATCGCCACCGCCCGCACCGCCGCCGATCTGGCCGACCTGCGCGTCCGGTTCCTCGGACGCCAGGGCAGGCTGACCCAGCTCCTTCGTTCCCTCGGTACGCTCCCGGCCGCGGAGCGTCCGCTGGTCGGCGCCGCCGCCAACGAGGCGAAGCGTGAGCTGGAGACGCTGATCGACGCGCGCCTCACCGACGCCCAGGAGACCGAGCGCCGGGCGCGTCGCGAGCGCGAACGTCCCGATCTGACGTTGCCCGGCCGTCGACCGCCGCGGGGCAGTCTCCATCCGCTCACGCTCGTGCACGACGAGATCGTGTCGATCTTCGCCGGTCTGGGCTTCTCCGTCGCCGAAGGCCCCGAGATCGAGACCGACTGGTACAACTTCGAGGCGCTGAACCTCCCGCCCGAGCATCCGGCGCGCGACATGCAGGACACGTTCTATCTTTCGGACAGCCTGCTGCTGCGGACGCAGACCTCGCCTGTGCAGATTCACGTGATGGAGGCGCAGCGGCCTCCGGTGCGGATCATCGTTCCCGGCAAGGTGTACCGGCGCGACAACGACATCACGCACTCGCCGATGTTCCACCAGGTCGAGGGACTCGCTGTCGACCGGAACATCACGATGGCCGACCTCAAGGGCACACTGGAGCTGTTCGCGCGCGAGATGTTCGGCCCGCACTCGACCATTCGCTTCCGGCCGTCGTTCTTCCCGTTCACGGAGCCGTCCGCGGAAGTCGACGTGCGTTGCTTCCTCTGCGCCGGCGCCGGGTGTCGTGTCTGCGCGCAGTCGGGCTGGCTCGAGATCCTCGGATCGGGGATGGTGCATCCCCAGGTGCTGCGGAACGTCGGCTACGATCCCGAAGAAGTCACCGGCTGGGCGTTCGGCATGGGCATCGAGCGGATCGCGATGCTGAAGTACGGCGTCGACGACATCCGGCTGTTCTTCGAGAACGACATCCGCTTCCTGAGGCAGTTTCGATGATCATAGACTCGCCTCGCGACGCTCGTGCCTACGGCGATTCACTCAGGCTCGCCTCGGGCGTCGGACGCCCTGCGGCGTCGCACCACCACGCCGTCGCTCGGTTCGCACCGCCATGAAAATCACGTACGGCTGGATCCGCGAGTTCGTCGACCTCGCCCTGTCGCCGGAAGACGCCGCGGACCGTCTGATCAGCGCCGGTGTCGAGGTCGCCAGCGTGTCGTCGCTCGCCCCGGACCTCCGCGGCGTCGTCGTCGGCGAGATCGAGGCGATCGAGCGCGAGCTCGGCGAGAGCCACGGGCACCGGCTCGTCCTGTGTCGCGTATCCACCGGTCGCGACAGATTCTCCGTCGTCTGCGGCGCGCCGAACACCGCGCCTGGCATGCGCGCGGCGTTCGCGCCGCCCGGCGCCGTGCTGCCCGGTCACCGGGCGATCGCCGCCACCAAAATCCGCGGCGTCGAATCGCAGGGCATGCTCTGCTCCGAGCGCGAGCTGGGGCTCGGCGAGGAGCACGAGGCCGGTCTCCTCGTGCTCGACCCGGACGCGCCGCTCGGCGTCGACCTCGTCGCGCATCTCGGTCTCGACGACCACGTTCTCGAGATCGAGATCACGCCGAACCGGCCCGACTGTCTCTCCGTGGTCGGGGTCGCGCGCGAGCTTGCCGCGCTGACCGGAGCGCGCTTCGCGCCGCCCGCCCTGGCGCTCAAGGAATCGGACGACCCGGTCGAATCGCTCGTGCGCGTGCGGATCGACGATCCGGATCTCTGTCACCGCTTCACCGCGCGGGTGATCGACGGTGTGCGGGTCGCACCCTCCCCCATGTGGCTCGCGCAACGCCTCCGTGCGGTCGGTCTCCGGCCGATCTCGAACGTGGTCGACATCACGAACTACGTGATGTGGGAGATCGGTCATCCGCTGCACGCGTTCGACTATCAGGCCGTCGCCGATGCGACGATCGTCGTGCGGCGGGCCCGTCCAGGTGAGCACATCACCACCCTCGATGATCAGGACCGCGTGCTCGATCCGGCCATGCTGCTCATCACGGATCCGACGCGTGGGATCGGCATCGCCGGCGTGATGGGCGGCGCGAACACCGAAGTGGGCGATGCAACCCGTCGCGTGTTGCTCGAGAGCGCGTACTTCCTGCCGGCGTCCGTCCGGCGCACCTCCCGTGAGCTCGGGCTCAAGACCGACGCCGCGTATCGGTTCGAGCGCGGCGCCGACATCGACGCGCTCGTGGACGGAAGCGCTCGCGCCGCGCAGCTGATGGTCGACGTTGCGGGCGGCACGCTGGCGCGCGGCATGGTCGACGCGTATCCGACGCGCCACGCGCGGCCCGTGGTGGGTCTCCGCCTGGCGCGCGTCCGGCGCGTGATCGGCGCGGCGCCGCCGCGCGCGGAGGCCCGACGCATTCTCGTGGCGCTCGGTCTGGACGCCCGCGACCGCGGAGAAGACCTCGAGGTCGAGATCCCGACGTTTCGTCGTGACCTCGCGATCGAGGACGACCTCGTCGAGGAGATCATCCGCGTCTGGGGCTACGATCAGATCCCGTCGACGCTCGAGCCGACGGCGGTCCAGCTCGTCCGGCAGCCGCGCGCCGTCCATCAGGTCGACGTGGCACGGCGCGCACTCGTCGCCGCGGGCCTCCACGAAGCGATCACCTACACCTTCAGCGATCCGACGCACGGGCTCACGCTCCGCTCGGGGACCGAGGAGGAGCCGCTCGCGCTCCTGAATCCTCTCGCTCAGGACGCGTCGCTGCTGCGGCAGCATCCTCTCGAAGGACTCCTGCACGCAGTGGCGACGAACCTGCGCCGCCGCCAAGCGAACGTGCGCCTGTTCGAGGTCGGCAACACCTACGAGCGCGCGGGTTCAGCGACGCGCGAGCCGCGGTGGATCGCGATCGCGCTGGCCGGTGCAGGCGAGGATCCGGCCTGGTACGCGGACGCCGCGCCGGTCGACGTGTACGATGCCAAGGGCGCCGCCGAGCATGTCCTCGCCGCGTTCGGGATCACCGGGCGTCCGGCGGCCGGCCGTCTCGGGGGCTTCGAGCCCGACGCGCATGGCGCTCTGGCGCTCGAGGACGGGACACTGGTCGCCGAGTTTGGCGAGATCGCCGGCGCCGTGCGCGAGCGGTTCGATATCGATGAAGCCGTCTTCGGCGCCGTTGTTGCGCTCGACGCGGTCGCGACCGTGGCGGTCTCGACGCCGCAATACCAGCCACTTCCGCGTCACCCCGCCGTGCAGCGCGACCTCGCGTTCGTGCTCGATGATCCGATCCTGAGCGCCGCCCAGGTGGAGAGCGCGATCCGTGAAGAAGGGGGCCCGCTGTTGCGCCAGCTCGCGCTGTTCGACGTCTTCCGATTCCCTGATGGCCGGCGTAGCCTTGCGTGGCGGCTCACGTTCCAGGCCGACGACCGCACGCTGACCGACGAGGAGGTCAACGCGATCCACGAGCGCGTCGCGGGACGAATCTCCCAGCGGTTCACCATCACCTTGCGAGGGGCGTCATGACCAACACCGTCACCGAGCGCCTGGCGCAGCTCGAAGAAGCTGTCCGCCGGGCAGGCGAAACGATCGCCCGGCTGCGCGACGAGAACCAGCGTCTGACGCGCGACGTCGCGCGCCTGACCGACGAGCAGACCCAGTGGCTCGCGCAGGTGGACGCCATCCTCAAAGACATCGGCAAGCTCGACCTGGACTGACGCGACGATGGCAGCCGCGCGCGTCGAGCTCACGCTCCTCGGCCAGACGCTGACGGTCCGCACGGAGGCGCCGGCCGACTATATGCGCTCGCTCGCCACGTACGTCGAAGAGCGCGTCCGGAGTCTGCACGCCTCGGGCGTCCGCGATCCGGTGGCGGCCCTCACACTCGCCGCAGTCGACATCGTCGACGAGCTCTTTCGCGCGCGCGAAGACCACGCCCGCGTGGAGCACGAGCTCGAATCGAGACTGGGGGCGCTCGTGGACATCCTCGACGGCGTCACCGGCCGCGACCGTTGAGCGCGGTCGACGAAAGACTTGACGAACGTCCCAGCGGCAGGTACACAGGACGCGTCCCTGCGCTGTGCGTGATGCCGGGGGAAGGTTTCAACCTCGTTTGACAAACGGGCGCTATTCCCGGCGGGTGGTGCGCAAGCCCCTCTAGAAGGGGAAGCCTGAAACCCTCCAATAACGGCGCCCACCTGGTACATACCAGGTTCGAAACACCGTCGGCACACGGCAGAGGTGGGGATATTTCGTCTCGGCGCGCCCCCATCGCCTCCCGTCTCGAGTCTCGCAGAATTGACTCCTCAGTCGAGCGGCCCCTATACTTGTCAAATCTGACGAGGATTTAAGATCTCCGAGCAGAGATCACAAATGATCTCCGGACAAGAGAGCGATAGATGATGGAAGCGATGGGGCTGATTGTGGTTGTCGCCGCCGTCTCGCTCGCTGCCGTGTTCTCCGTTCACAAGTGGCTGACGGTCAAGAAGATCGGCGAAGCGACCGTCGCCGCCCACCGTATCGTCAGCGAGGCCGAGCGCGACGCGGAGGTTCGTCTTCGGAGCGCCGATCTCGAGGTGAAGGAAGCCTCCCTCCGCGCCCGGAGCGAGCTCGAGCAGGAGACCCGCCGTCGCGAGCGAGAGATCGATCAGGTCGAGCAGCGTATTCTGGTCAAGGAAGAGCAGCTCGCGCGCAAGCTCGAGGAGATCGCGCGTCGCCTCGGCGAGTACACGTCCAAGGACCGCGATCTGGGCGCGCGTGAGAAGCACCTGGTCGACAAGGAAAACCGGCTGGCCGTCGCGGTCGACGAGCAGCGCCGGAAGCTCGAGGCGATCGCCGGACTCACCGCCGAGGAGGCGCGCCGGCAGCTCCTGGCCGCGATGGAGGAAGAGGCGCGGCGCGAGGCGCAGCTCGTCGGCATGCGGCTGGAAGAGGAAGCGCGCGAGGTCGCCGAGGTGAAGGCCCGCGAAGTCCTCGCGACGACCATCCAGCGTCTGGCGCCGGACTACACCGTCGAGACCGCGGTCTCGGTCGTCGATCTACCATCCGACGACATGAAAGGGCGGATCATCGGCCGCGAGGGCCGGAACATCCGCGCGCTCGAGCTGCATACGGGTGTCGATCTGATCGTGGACGACACGCCGGAGGCGGTGCTGATCTCCGCGTACGATCCGTACCGGCGGGAGATCGCCCGCCGGGCGCTGCAGATCCTCATCGGCGACGGTCGCATCCATCCGGCGCGGATCGAAGAGGTCGTCGAGAAGGTCAAGAAGGAGATGCAGCAGCATTTGAAGGAAGAGGGCGACAAGGCCTGCTTCGAAGTCGGCGTCCACGGTCTCCATCCCGAGCTCGTGAAGCTCGTCGGCCGGATGAAGTTCCGGACGTCCTACGGCCAGAACTGTCTCCAGCATTCCAAGGAAGTCGCGTGGCTCGCGGGGATGATGGCCGCCGAGATCAAGGCTGACGTGAAGCTCGCCAAGCGGATGGGACTCCTGCACGACATCGGCAAGGCATTGACGCACGAGCAGGAAGGGAGCCACCCGGAGCTGTCGTTCCAGGTGCTCACGAAATACAACGAAAGCGCGAAGGTCATCAACGCCGCCCTCTGCGGTCACGAGAACGTCGAGCCGGAGACGATCGAGGCCGTGCTGGTGGAGGCGGCCGACGGGATCTCCGCGGCGCGGCCTGGCGCGCGGCGCGACGTGCTCGAGTCCTACATCAAGCGGCTCGCCAAGCTCGAGGAAATCGCGCTCAGCTACAAGGGCGTCGAGATGTGCTACGCGATCCAGGCCGGTCGCGAGCTCCGCGTGATGACGAAGGCCGACATCATCTCCGACCTGGACGCTCACCAGCTCGCCAAGGACATCAGCAAGCGCATCGAGGCCGAGATGCAGTACCCGGGACACATCAAGGTGGTCGTCATCCGCGAGACGCGCGCGGTAGAGGTGGCGAAGTAGTGAACATACTGATGGTCGGCGATATCTACGGCGAGCCCGGACGCGCCGCGCTCGGGAAGCTCCTGCCCCGGATCCGCCAGGAGCACGCGATCGACCTGGCCGTGGTGAACGTCGAGAATGCCGCCGGTGGCTTCGGGGTCACACCGCAGCTCGCGCGCGGGTTCCTCGACCAGGGCGTCGACGTGATGACCAGCGGCAACCACATCTGGGACAAGAAGGAAATCGTCGAGTACATCGTGAAGGAAAATCTCTTGCTGCGGCCGGCGAACTTCCCGCTGGGCACGCCAGGTACGGGGTTCGTGACGGTGAAGTGCGGCCCGCATCGGGTCGCGGTGCTGAACCTGATGGGCCGCGTGTTCATGACCCCGATCGACTGTCCGTTCCGGAAGGCCGATGAGGTGCTGCCCGAGCTCCGCAAGGACACCCCCGTGATCCTCGTCGACATGCACGCCGAGGCGACGTCCGAGTCGGTTGCGATGGGCTGGTACCTCGACGGCCGCGTGAGCGCGGTGGTCGGTACGCACCGGCACGTCCAGACCGCCGACGAGCGCGTGCTTCCCGGCGGGACTGCCTACATCACCGACCTCGGTCTCACCGGGCCGACGGATGGCGTCATCGGCGTCGACCGCGACCAGATCATTCACCGCTTCCTGAACCAGATGCCGATCCGCTTCGAGACGGCGAAGGGCCCCGCCGCGCTTCATGGCGTCGTCATCGTCGTCGATCCCGAGACGGGCCGCGCGTCCGAGATCCGTCGCCTTCGCATTCCCGCGTGACGCGCGAGCGAGCTTGATCCTCGACGGCAAGGTCGTCGCCCAGAAAGTTCTCGACGACGTCCGCGCCGGCGTCGAGCGCCTGCGCCTGTCGTCCGGGGTGGTGCCGGGGCTCGCGGTCGTGCTGGTCGGCGCGGATCCGGCCTCGGCCGTCTACGTTCGGAACAAGAAGAAGATGGCCACGTCTCTCGGTATCGCGTCTCCGGACTTCGTGTACCCCGACCAGTTGAAGCGCGAGGAGCTTCTCGGGCTCATCGACCAGCTCAACGCCGATCCCGCGATCCACGGCATCCTCGTTCAGTTGCCGCTGCCGAACGGCCTCGACGAGGACGAGGCGGTCACGCGGATCGCGCCCCAGAAAGACGTCGACGGGCTTCACCCGATTAATCTCGGCCGACTGCTGGCCGGCATGCCGACGGTGGCTCCGTGCACCCCGGCCGGATGCATCGAGATCCTCGATCACTACGGCGCCGAGCTGAAGGGGGCCGAAGCCGTCGTCGTGGGTCGTTCGCGGCTGGTTGGCAAGCCGCTCGCGCAGCTCCTGCTGGCGCGCCACGCCACCGTCACGATGTGTCACACGCGCACGCGTGACCTGCCGGCGCACACGCGGCGCGCGGAGATTCTCTGCGTCGCCGCGGGACGGCCGCGCATGATCACCGGCGACATGGTCAAGCCCGGCGCGTGGGTCATCGACGTCGGCGTGAACCGCCTGGATACGGGCAAGCTCGCGGGCGACGTGGACTTCGAGTCGGTGGCTCCCAAGGTCCACGCGATCACGCCGGTGCCGGGCGGTGTCGGGCCGATGACGGTCGCGATGCTGATGCGGAACACGCTGCGCGCGGCGGAGCGCGCCGTGAGCATCACGTGAGCTCGACCCGGACGGTTCTCAGCGTCTCCGAGCTTTCGACGAAGCTCCGTGACGTGCTCGAAGAGCGGTTTCCCGCGGTGTGGGTCGAGGGTGAGATCTCCAACTTCAAGGTCTATGGCTCCGGCCACGCCTACTTCACACTGAAGGACGCCGCCGCTCAGATTCGTGCCGTCCTCTTCCGCAATCGAACGCGCCGGCTGCGCTTCGAGCCGAAGGACGGACTTCACGTGATGGCATTCGGCAGCATCGAGGTGTACGCGCAGCGAGGCGAGTACCAGCTCGTGGTCGAGCTGCTGGAGCCGCGCGGGCTCGGCGCGCTCCAGCTCGCGTTCGAACAGCTCAAGGCCCGGCTCGAGGCCGAGGGGCTGTTCGACCCGGCGCGAAAGCGGGCGCTGCCGCGCTTCCCGCGGAAGATCGGCATCGTCACCTCGCCGACGGGCGCCGCCATCCGCGACATGCTCCGCGTGATCGGCCGCCGCTTCGGGGACCTGCACATCGTCCTGGCGCCGGCGCGCGTGCAGGGCGACGGCGCAGCCGACGAGATCGCCGAGGGGGTGGCGAATCTGAACGCGCTCGGCGACGTCGACGTGATCATCGTGGGCCGCGGCGGCGGATCGCTGGAGGACCTGTGGGCGTTCAACGAGGAGGTCGTCGCGCGCGCGCTCGTCGCGTCCAAGGCGCCCGTCATCTCGGCGGTGGGCCACGAGGTCGACTTCACGATCGCCGATTTCGTCGCCGACCTTCGCGCGCCGACGCCGTCGGCGGCGGCCGAGCTGGTCGTTCGGGAAAAGCAGGCGGTCGTGGACGCGCTGGCCGACCTGCGTGGCCGACTGGATCGCGCGATGACACGGCGTCTGGAGCGCGAGCATAGCCGGCTCGCGGCTCTTGCGGACCGCCGGGTTCTCACCGATCCGGCGCGGCCTCTGCGTGACCACGAGCGGCGCGTCGACGACGCTCGTGCACGCTTGCGGCGCGCGATGCGCGCGACACTGCGCGAGGCCGGGCACGTGTTCAGGACCGCATCCGTCGGTCTCGGCCGCGGCAGCCCGCTCGGCCGGCTCGAGCGCGGCCAGCGTCAGCTCGAGCAGCTCGATGGACGCCTGCGCCTGGACATCAGGCGCGCAGTCGAGGGATGCCGCCATCACGTTCGGGCCGCGGCCGGCCGGCTGGATTCGCTGTCGCCGCTGGGCGTGCTTGCCCGCGGCTACAGCGTGACCCGTCTACCGTCAGGAGAAGTCCTGAGGACCGTGAGCCAGGTCGCGCGGGGTGACCTCGTGCGCGTGTTGCTACATCGAGGCAGCCTCGACTGTCGCGTGGAGAAGGCGAGAGAGCAGGATGACCGACCTCAAGTTTGAAGAGTGTCTTCAGCGCCTCGAGCAGATCGTGAGCGCGCTCGAAGCCGGCAATCTTCCGCTCGAGGACTCCCTCAAGGTCTTCGAGGAAGGCGTGGCGCTGTCGCGGCGCTGCGCGCGCTATCTCGAAGACGCCGAGCGGCGGATCGAGCTGCTCGCCAAGGACGAGGCGGGCGGGCTGACGACGAAGCCGTTCATCTGGGAGCCCGACGAGGAATCGTGAGCGGGTTCGATCTCCAGTCGTACCTGGGGGAGCGACGCCGCCTGGTCGACGAAGCGCTGGAGCGCGTCTTGCCGGGCGATGACGTGCCGCCGCCCACGATCCATCGCGCGATGCGGTACAGCGTCATGGCGGGCGGCAAGCGGCTGCGCCCGATCCTGGTCATCGCCGGAGCCGAGGCCGTGGGCAGCGTGGCGGAGCGCGTGCTGCCGACCGCGTGCGCCCTGGAGCTGATCCACACCTACTCGCTGATCCATGACGATCTACCGGCGATGGACGACGACGACTATCGGCGCGGCCGGCTCACCAACCACAAAGTCTTCGGCGACGCCATCGCCATTCTGGCCGGCGACGCGTTGCTCACGCTGGCGTTCCGGTTGATCGCCGACAACGCCGCGCTCGTCTCCGACCCCGCGATCATCCACGGCGTCGTCGCGGAAGTCGCGGACGCGGCCGGCACGCAGGGGATGGTGGGCGGGCAGGTCGTCGACATCGAGTCCGAGGGCAAGACCGTCTCCGCCGAGACGCTCGACTACATCCACCTGCACAAGACGGCCGCCCTCATCCGCGGCTCGCTGCGCGCCGGCGCGATGCTCGGTGGTGGGGATGTCCCTGCCGTGTCGGCGATCACGACGGCCGGCGAGCGGCTCGGTCTGGCATTTCAGATCGTCGATGATATCCTCGACGTCGAGGGCAGCCTCGCCGAGCTCGGCAAAACCGCGGGCAGCGACGAGCGGAAAAAAAAGGTGACCTACCCGGCGCATCACGGTGTCGAGGCGTCCCGTCGGAAAGCCGGGCTCCTCATCGACGAGGCGATCGCGTCGCTTCACCCCCTGGGTCCAGCCGCGGAGCCCATCCAGGCGCTCTGCCGCTTCGTCCTCGAACGGAGGTCCTGACGTGTCCGCCATCACCGGCGTCTACGCGCGCGAGATCCTCGATTCCCGCGGCAATCCCACCGTGGAAGTCGAAGTCCAGCTCGAGTCCGGGGCGTGGGGCCGCGCCGCCGTGCCATCAGGCGCGTCGACCGGCAAGCGAGAGGCCGTCGAGCTGCGCGACGGCGACAACCAGCGGTATCGCGGCAAGGGCGTGCAGCAGGCGGTGCGCAACGTCGAGGAGAACATCGCGCCCGAGATCGAAGGCATGGAGGCCAGCGAACAGGCAGCGGTCGACCAGGCGCTGCTCGAGCTGGACGGCACGCCGAACAAATCGACGCTCGGCGCCAACGCCATCCTTGCCGTGTCGTTGGCGGTCGCGCGCGCGGCCGCCGACGATGCCGGGCTGCCGCTCTACGCGTACCTCGGCGGTGTGGGCGCCCGGCTCCTGCCGGTGCCGATGCTGAACGTGCTGAACGGCGGGGCGCACGCCGACAACGGCATCGATTTCCAGGAGTTCATGCTGGTCCCCGCCGGCGCCGACAACTTCAGCAACGCGCTCCGCATGGGCGTCGAGGTGTTCCACTCGCTCAAGGAGCTTCTCCGGGACAAGGGACTTGCGACCGGGGTGGGCGACGAGGGCGGGTTCGCGCCTGATCTGCCGTCGAACACCGCGGCGCTCGATCTCTTCATGCAGGCGATCGAGCGAGCCGGCTACCGACCGGGCGAGGACGTGATGCTCGCGCTCGACGTGGCCGCCAGCGAGTTCGCCGAAGCCGGCGGACGCTACCGGCTCGGACGCGAGAACGCGGTGCGGCAGAGCGACGAGATGGTCGCGCTCTACGAATCGCTCATCGAGCGATATCCGATCGTCTCGATCGAGGACGGTCTCGGCGAGGACGACTGGGCCGGGTGGGGCGCGCTGACGCGGCGACTGGGCGGCAAGGTGCAGCTCGTCGGCGACGACATCTTCGTCACGAACCCCGCGATCATCCAGCAAGGCATCAAGAACGGCATCGCGAACGCGGTGCTGATCAAGGTCAACCAGATCGGCACGCTGACGGAAACGATGGAGGCGATCGAGCTGGCCAAGCGCGCGGGGTACGGCACGATCATCTCGCACCGCTCGGGCGAGACCGAGGACACCTTCGTGGCCGACCTCGCCGTCGCCGTCAACGCCGGCCAGATCAAGACGGGCTCGGTGGCGCGCAGCGAGCGCACGGCGAAGTACAACCAGCTCCTGCGGATCGAAGAAGAGCTTGGCCACGCCGCCTCGTGGCCCGGCCGCGCCCTCTACAGCCGGACGGCCCGGTGAAGGGAGTCGCCAACCGCCACGTTGACCGCCGTCTCGTCGTCGGCGTCCTCGCTGTGCTGGCCGTCATCGGGCTCGTCATCGGGGCCGACGGCATGCTGCGCGTCTGGGAGATGCAGCGCGATCTCGAGACGCTCGAGCGCGACATCGCCCAGCTTCGCGCCCAGACCCAGAAGCTCAGTCACACCGTGGACCGCCTGCGGAACGATCCCGCCTACATCGAGCAACTGGCCCGGGAAGATCTGGGCTACGTGCGGGAGGGGGAGACCGTACTGAAGTTCCCCTCGCAACGCAAATGACCGGAGCCGCGTGACGATGGAGTGGTACTGGGTCTCGCTGTTCTTCGTCGCACTCTTCTTCAACTTCCGGGCGGCCTTCAAGCTGTTGATCGACTGGCGAGGGATGCTCACGACGGTCCGGTTCGTCGAGGACGCCTACGAGACGCGGGAAACGCTGCCGGACGAGACCACGCTCGAGCACGCGCCGGCCACGCCGACGTTCCTCCACCTCGTCCCGGCGTTCGAGGAACCGGAAATCGCGCACACGCTGCGCGCGCTCGTGGGTTCGCGCTATCCGCACGGCAAGCTGCACGTGGTCGTGGTGACGAAGGCGGAAGAAGAGATCTCGCCGCATCCGCTCATGGAGGCGCCGACCGCGGAGCTGGTCCGCCGGTTCCGCGCGGAGCTGCCACCGTACCAGCAAAAGATGCTATCGCTGCTCGTGATGCCCGGATCCGGGCGGAAGGCCCAGCAGCTCAACTGGGCGCTCCGATCGGAGAACCTCGACGCCGTGCTCGGCGTCGACCGCGATCCGAGCCGGATCTACGTCGGCGTGAGCGACGCCGATTCGATTCCGGACTGCGAAACCTACGCGTGGATTGCCGCGGACGTCATGTGCGCCGGCGGCAGCCTCGCGTATCAGGGCGTGACGCTCTCGCTGGCCAACTTCGAGCGGCTCGACGTGCGCGCGCGCGTGTGTGCGATCCAGCAGTCGTCGATCTTCATCCGCGTGTCGATCGCGCGGCTCGTCAACGAGGCTCGGCGCCTCCGGTGGTTTGCGCGGTTTCAGCAGCACGTACCGCGTGCCGCGGCCTGGCTCGGACCGGTGTTCGACTTGTTCTTTCGGCGCTCACAGATTTGCCTCGGGCACAACCAGTTCGTGCGCCTGGACACGCTGGAGTCGCTCGGCGGCTTCCCGACGTCGGGGGCCACGGAGGATTCGACGCTGGGCTACGCGCTCGGCGCGCGCGGGATCTTGATGGCGGCGATGCCGATGCTCGAGTTGAACGACATGCCGGAGACCAGGGAGAAGATGGTCCGGCAGAACGCGCGCTGGTACAAGGGCGTGCTGGACGACATCACGTTCCTGTGGCGGACGTGGCGCGAGGCGCCGACGGCGTACAACTTCGCGCAGCTCTGCCGCCACGTCGGCAACAAGGTGGTCGAGTGGCCGATTGCCGCGATCGTCTACCCGGGCGTCGGGTTCCTCGGCTGGCATCTCGCGTATCGCTTCTCGGATCGCCCGCTGCTCTTCCTGCTCGGCATCGCGTTCCCATCGGTCTCTCTCGGGCTGACGGTCTGGGTGGGTGGCATCGTCACTCAGGACCTGATCGAGAGCCTCACGCCGTATTTCCCGCGGCCGGTGAGCGTGGCGCGCACGAGCCTGCGCGCAAAGTTCTGGGGCACGTTCCGGTGCCAGACCTACTGGCTCCTGGCGACGCGCGGAGCTTGGCGCGTGCTCGTCGCACTCGCGCGCACGGGCCGCTTCGAGCCGGCGAAGACGGATCGCGTCCGGCGCGCGTGACCGGTCGCCACTCGTCGCCACTGCGCTGGGTTCTGTTCGCGTGACTACCACCAGGCCCCCGCCGGGCCCACTCGCGGAGCTCCTCGGCGTCTCCGTCGACAGCACGGGGGACGGCCACGCGCGCTTCAGCCTCGGCGTTCGCGCCGAACTCATGAACCCGCTCGGCGTGCTGCACGGCGGTATCGTCTACACGCTCGTGGACTACGCGATGGGAGCCGCGCTCTTTACCAGGTTGGTCCCTGGAGAGCGCTGCGCGACGCTGGAGATGAAGATCAATTACCTCGCGCCGGTACTCGACGGCCGGATCCTGGCCGACGCACACGTCGTGGGGCGGACGAAGCGCATCGGAGTACTGGAGGCGCGCGTCCACGACGATCAGGACCGGCTCATCGCGCTGGCGACCGGGTCGTTCTACATCCAGGGCGAAGCGACGAGCGGGTCTTCGCGCGGAGTCTGAATGTCAGCATTTGCTGAGTTTCAAATTTTCTCTCCGGAGCGGTTGACACGGCGCAGCAGCGCAGGTAAGGTATGTGGGTCACCGCGGGGTGGAGCAGCCCGGTAGCTCGTTGGGCTCATAACCCAAAGGTCGCTGGTTCAAATCCAGCCCCCGCAACCACGGACAAACCCCCGAGACCACAGACGGTTTCGGGGGTTTCGTGTTTCTACTGCTTGACCGCCGCCGGACTCCTGGTTGCGCCTGGGTTGCGTGTGGTCGCGTCGTCCAGACGGTCGACGGCTTGGCGGTTGGCGAGGGGGCGGGTCGTGTCAGGTTTCTCAACCCGCGTCCTTGACCCGAAGCGCTCCACGGGCGCAAACTCCGGCCGGAGGAGCCTGGTGGTTGGTGACGACGATGCTATGCTGCGATTTTACCCTCAAGGTCATGTTCCCGCGGGAGGTGCGCAGTGACGGATGAAGACGAGCCGCAGGTTTCCGAGGCGCAGATCGCGGTGCACTGGCGCGAGGAAGACTATTACTACCAGCCGCCGACGTTCATCGCGAAGGCAAACGCGGCCGATCCGGCCATCTTCGAGCGGTTCAGCGAGAAGCATTTCCCCGAGTGCTTCAAGGAGTACGCAGATCTATTGACCTGGGACCGCTACTGGCACACTACCCTTGACACCAGCAACGCGCCGTTCTGGAAGTGGTTCGTCGGAGGTCGGCTGAATGCCTGTTACAACTGCGTCGACCGCCACCTGGCCACGAGCCGCAACAAGGCAGCGCTCATCTGGGTGCCTGAGCCGGAGACGGAAGAGTCGAAGGCGATCACCTACCAGGAGCTCCACAGGCGGGTCAACGAGTTCGCCGCGCTCCTGCGAGGGTTCGCCGGGGTGAAGGTCGGCGACCGTGTGACTTTCCACCTGCCGATGGTTCCCGAGCTGCCCGTCTCGATGCTGGCATGCGCACGCCTGGGCGTCATCCATTCCGAGGTGTTCGGGGGGTTCAGCGGCGCGGCGTGCGGCGAGCGGATCACCGACTCGGGGAGCCACATCCTGGTGACGATGGACGGCTACTACCGCAACGGCGAGCTGATCGATCACAAGGCCAAGGCCGACGAGGCGGTGGCGAAGGCGCGCGACCAGGGCGTCGAGGTTCACAAGGTACTGGTGTGGCGACGGCACCCCGGCCAGTACGCGTCGAAGAGCCTGATGGTCCCCGGCCGGGATTTCTTCATCGACGAGTTGCTCAAGGAGTACTGGGGGCGCGTGGTCGAGCCGGTCTCCATGCCGGCCGAGGCGCCGCTGTTTCTCATGTACACGAGCGGCACGACGGCCCGGCCCAAGGGCTGCCAGCACAGCACCGGTGGCTACCTCGCCTACGTGGCCGGCACCTCAAAGTACTACCAGGACATCCATCCGGAGGACACCTACTGGTGCTTCGCCGACATCGGGTGGATCACCGGCCATTCCTACATCGTCTACGGGCCGCTCGCGCTGGGCACGACCAGCGTGATGTACGAGGGCGTGCCCACCTATCCGGATCCCGGTCGTCCCTGGCGGATTGCCGAGCGGCTCGGGGTGAACATCTTCCACACCGCGCCGACGACGATCCGGATGTTGCGCAAGCTCGGGCCGGAGGAGCCCAAGAAGTACAACTACCGCTTCAAGCACATGACCACGGTCGGTGAGCCGATCGAGCCGGACGTGTGGCGCTGGTACCACAACGTCGTCGGCAAGGGCGAGGCGGTCATCGTCGACACCTGGTGGCAGACCGAGAACGGCGGCTTCTTGGGCAGCACCCTGCCGGCCCTGCAGCCGATGAAGCCCGGCAGCTGCGGTCCGGGGGTCCTCGGGATCTACCCGGTGATCTACGACGAGGAGGGCAGCGTGGTCGAGGCCGGAAGCGGCCGGGCCGGCAACATATGCATCCGCAACCCCTGGCCCGGCATCTTCCAGACGGTGTGGGGCCAGCCCGAGCGGTTCGTCCAGATCTACTACGAGAAGTATTGCCGGAACAAGGAGAGCAAGGACTGGCGCGACTGGCCGTACTTCGCAGGCGACGGGGCGGTCCAGGCGGCCGACGGCTACTTCAGGATCCTCGGGCGGGTCGACGACGTGATCAACGTGGCCGGGCATCGGCTGGGGACCAAGGAGCTCGAGTCGGCGAGCCTGACGGTGGAGGAGGTCGCCGAGGCCGCTGCGGTCCCGGTCCTGGACGAGCTTCGCGGGCGAGCCGTGGAGATGTATGTCTCGCTCAAGCCCGGGCTCGTTCCGAGCAAGGACATCACGGAGAAGGTGATCAAGGCGATCGAGACCGAGATCGGGAAGATCGCGCGCCCGAAGAACGTCTGGATCGTCTCGGACATGCCCAAGACCCGGTCCGGCAAGATCATGCGCAGAGTCATCGCTGCCATCTCCAACTTCGCCGACGTGGGGGATACGAGCACGCTCGCGAACCCCGAGATCGTGGAGGACATTCGCCAGCACGTCCAGAGTGAGAAGGTGGCTCGCGGCGAGGTTCCGCGCGAGCTGTCGCCTCAAGAACTTGACGAGATCAAGGCGTTCGGGCGCGCCGAGTAGCGGGCTCGATACGAGGGACAAGAGCAAGGCGGCGGTGAAGATGACCCGGCAGTATGTCGCGGGTGAGCTGTCGCTGCGACTGGGGCAGTTGCAGGCGGTGACGACCGATCACGATCGCGCGCGCGAGGTCGCACGCCTTCGTTACGAGGTGGAGACGGTGCCGCTCGCCGCGCTGGGATCCGTGGTGGTTCCGCGCACTAGGATTGGCAGACCGTCTCTGCTGGGACTCGCTGGGATGTGGAGACGCCCTGACCTTCGGCCGCCAGGCAGCGATCTGCGCGGACCTGTGGGAATTCGGCATCTGTGCCCGCCTGTTCGGGGAAGATATCGAGTTCGATTAGGCGACCTGCGGCGTCACGGCCGAAGATCAATCCAGTAGATGGTGGTCCCCCGCCTGCTCCCTTTCCTTCTGGTGCCCGCGTACGTCGCCGTGACGTGGCTGCCGTTTGATCTCGAGCCGCGCCATACGATTGTGGCACAGCCATACTTGTTGACGTTCGCCGCGGTCGCGGCTGTGTGGCTGTACCGGAAGTCACAGGGGCTCGACGACGCGGCCGGTTCACCTTGCCCGCTGACGTGATGACGGATCCTCTCTTCTCCGTCGTTGTCCCCACGCTCGAGCGGCGAGCTCAGTCGACGTCCTGTCTCGAGTCGCTGGCCTGCCTCGAGTTCCCGCGCGACGCTTTCGAGGTCGTCGTCGTCGACGAGCGGGTCGAGGACTACACGCCGACGACCCGCGGGCAGACCGGCCTGACGGTTGACCAAGGGCGCCCGGGAGCTGATCGAGGCGATCAACGCCTCGATCCGGAAGATGAAGGACACCGGTCAACTCGGGAAGCCCCTCGACGACTGCGGCGTGCGCACCTGATCGTCGAGCCATTCACGAACTGTCAACGAAGATGATGTCAACCTTGAGACGGACGAGATCGGCTGCGAGGTCAGGGAGGCGATCGTTTCTCCCCTCCGCATATCGGTACTCGATGCTGAGGTTCTTTCCCTCCACCCATCCGAGGTCGCGAAGACCTTGCCGGAATGCCTGGTGCCAGAGCGCGGTAGCGGAAGGAGAGAATGGCGATAGAAGTCCTATCCGCGCGACTCTCGTCGGCTCCTGCGCCTCGGCCGCGAGCGGGGTAAAGAAGAGGGCGAGGACGATGAACAGCGCAGCAGCTTTCCGGTTCACGCCGCGATCCTACGCCACGCGTCCGAGCCACTCAACCCGACCGGTCACAAACCAACTCTTTTGTGACGGTCCGAAACCGCGGCGCGGAGGCTCGATTGGCGGAGGGTTATGAGGCGCGCGCCGCTGAACGCGAAGCGCATCGAGTGAGCGAAGCCTGGAAATGGTGTATCGCCCGCCTCCACCAAGCCCGGCCCCGTCGCGCGCTTCCGTTGCCGGTCATTCGCCGCGCAGCTTGGGGTCCCAGATGTCCCGGAGCACATCACCCAGGAAGTTGAGGGCCAGCACCGTCACGCTGATGGCCAGCGTCGGAAAGATTACCAGCCAAGGGGCCTGCTCCATCATGCGCCGCGCCGGACCGCTCAGCATCTGCCCCCACGAGACCGCGGGCGGCTGAACGCCCAGCCCGAGGAAGCTGAGCGCCGCCTCCCCGAGGATGGCCGTCCCGAGCTGCACGGTCATCACCACGATCAGCGGTGCGGCGATGTTGGGGAGGATGTGGCGTAGGAGGATGCGACTCGTCGTGCTCCCCAGCGCTCCGGCCACCTCGACGTAGAGGTCCTGCTTGGCGGACAGCACGGTGCCGCGCACGGTGCGGGCGACCGTCGGTATGGAGAACGCGGTGAGCGCGAGGATGATCTTGTCGAAGCCGGGGCCGAGGACGGCGACGAGCGCGAGCGCCAGAACCAGGGCCGGGACGGCCATCAGTGCGTCGATGAAGCGCGACAGCACCTCGTCGACCCAGCCCTCGAACCATCCAGCGACAAGGCCGATGACGGCTCCCACGACGGTGCCGGCGAGAATCGACGTGCACCCGAGGAACAGCGCGGCACGCGCGCCCGCGATGACGCGACTGAGCAGATCCCGGCCGAGCTGATCCGTGCCGAAGGGGTAACGCACACTGGGATGTGACAGGCGTGGCCCCGCCGCCACTCGTGCCGGATCGAAGGGGGCCAGAACGTTCCCGAAGATCGCGATCAGGATCACGGCGAGCACGAGGAGCGCGCTGATCACGCCGACCGGATTGCGGCGCACGTGCCAGAGGCAGCGGCGGACACGTGACCGTGGGACGACAATGGCGGATCGACCGTCGTGCCCGGCTACGTGCTCGCCCCGTCGGCTAACGATAGTCGATCCGTGGATCGAGCCAGGCATACGAGAGATCCACGAGCAGGTTCATGAGCACGACGGCCAGGGCGATCACGAGGATGCAGCCCTGGAGCTGTGTGAAGTCGCGGTTCAGCAGGGCATCCACGGTCAGTCGCCCGATGCCGGGCAACGCGAAGATCGTCTCGATCACCACGGTGCTGCCGATGAGCCGCCGTGCCTGGATACCGATGATCGTGATGATGGGATTGAGGGCGTTCTTCAGTGCGTGGCGAACGACGACCGTGACCTCGGGGAGGCCTTTTGACCGGGCGGTGCGGATGTAGTCCTCGCGCAGCACTTCCAGCATCGCCGAGCGCGTCATGCGCATCGTCACCGCCGCCAGCGCGAACCCGAGGATGAGTGATGGCACTGCGAGCGTGCCCAGATTGCGCCCGGGCACCTCCCAGAGCGGCACGTAGACCAGCGAGGGCACCCAGCCGACGTAGAGGGACAGGACGAGCAGCGCGACCGTTGCCAGCGCGAACTCCGGGACCGAGAGCCCGACCATCGCGAACAACCGGCTCGCGTAGTCGAGCGCGGAGTTGCGCCAGACCGCCGACACGATGCCGATGGGAATGGCGACGAGCAACGAGATGGCGATGGAGAGGACCGCAAGCTCGAGCGTCACGGGCAACGTGCGGAGGATCTCGGCGCCGACCGGGCGGCCAGTCCAGATCGATCGGCCGAGGTCTCCGTGGATGACGCCGGCGACCCAGATCAGGAACTGTTCGAGGAAGGGACGGTCCACCCCGAGCTCGGCGCGGATCCGGTCGAGTTTGTCCGGGGAGATGTTGCCGATCTCCGTCAGCATCAGCATGACGGCGTCGCCGGGGATGAGCCGGATGACGGAGAAGGCAAGCAGGCTGACGAGGAGCAGGAGCGGAATACTCGCCAGCGCACGTCTCGCCGCGTACTGCAGCATCAGCCCGTCCGCAGGGGCGGCCTGCTCAGCGTCGCTTCAACCCGGGATCGATCCACACGGTTCGCACGTGGGAGCTTCCATACGTGAACTGATCGAAGCGGTAGCCCGTCCATCCGATGGTGTTCTTCACCCACGGGTGCCAGATGTTGTAGCGCACCTCCTGGGCGATATAGGCACGATAGACGTTCTGCGCTTCCATGTCCCAGATCCGCCGGATGAGCGCCTTGCGCTTGGCCGGGTCGATCTCGTCGCGCTGGGCTTCCAGCAGCTTGTCCAGGTCCGGATCGCAGAGGTGCCAGCTGTTCTTCGCGCCCTTGCAGCGCATCAGGTCGTAGGTCCAGTCGTGGCCCAGTTCCATACCGCCGGCGGGCACGGTGAAGCCGAGCGCCATCGCCTCGTACTTGCCGTTGAGGTATTGATCGATCCACACTCCGTAATCCAGTCGGGCGACCTCGACCTGAATGCCGATCGCTCCGAGGTAGTTCTGGATCATCTCGCACTCGAGGATGCGGTCGTCCCCGTAGGCGAAGTAGACCAGCTTGGCCTTGAACCCCTGACCGTAGCCCGCTTCCTGGAGGAGCGCCCTCGCCCGGTTGAGATCGTACCGGTAGTACGGCCCATACGCGCTCTCTGCGGGCCAGTTGTCGAAGGCGGCGGGCCAGGGGATGCTGATAGAGTACGGACGTCCCTGGCCGGCATAGACGAGCTTGTTCATCTCTTCGCGATTGATTGCCATGGAAATCGCTCGCCGCACGCGCGCATCGTTGAACGGCTTCTGATCGAGGCGAAAGGCGATGTGAAACGACGCGGCGGGGATGTGGAACTGGTGGACGACGGTTCTCGGGTGGCTGGCGAGGATGCCCTGGATCGCCTCCAGCTCGTTGCTGTCGAAGTACTCGATCTCTCCCGCGCGGAACGCGGCGATCTGCGTCGCGTCGTCCGGCATGATGACGATGCGGAAGCGATCGAGATACGGCTGCCCGGGGTCGCGGAAGTCGGGGTTACGCTCGTAGGTGAGGCTGGTTTTCGGGACGTGCTCCTTCAGGATGAACGCGCCGGTCCCGATCAGGGTCTTCTTGAGGTCGCCGTCGCGCTCCACGACCTCCCTCGGGGTCATCAGCGCGTAGCAGGAGCCGAGGTTCGGGAAAAACCCAGGGCTGCGGTCCTTGAGCGTGATCCGCACCGTGTACTTGTCGAGGACGTCGATGCTCTTGGTCGGCGAGACCAGGAAATCGAGCGCCTTCCCCTTGCATCGCTCGAGGGTGAATTTCACGTCGTCCGCGACGAATTCCCGACCGTTCACCGGTGGGAGCTTCTGCCAGCGCACGCCTCGACGTAAATGGAAGGTGTAGACGAGTCGATCCGGCGAGATCTCCCAGCGCTCAGCCAGGTCGGGCACGAGCTCCGGCGTGTTGGGGTTGGCGTACGAGCCCCATTTCGGACGGATCAGGCGGTCGTACACCGGCCCGACCGCCCCGAGCATGTAATACGACGTGGTCAGCGCGGGATCGTAGTGCGGGGGATCGCCGCGAAACGCGACCGTGAGCGACCCCCCCTTCTTGATGTCCTTCTCCGTCCAGCCTCCGGGCTGGTTGGCGTAGTAGGCCTGTGGGTAAGGCACCGAACTCTTGCCACCGGCTTGCGCGTCGGCCTTGCGCGGGCGCAGACCGATCGCCGCCCCGACGCCCGTCGTCGCCGTGGTCTTCACGAAATCGCGCCGTGAAAGAGGCATGACGTTCCCTCCCGTCACCGTCCTTTGAACACCGGCAGACGCTTCTCCACGAAGGCGCGCATCGCCTCTCGAGAGTCCTCGTATTTCGACAGTTCCCCCGTCATGTTCTGCTCGAAGCGATAGCCGTCGCGGAGACTCATGAACTCAATGGTGTTCATGGCGTGCTTCGCCAGCCGGATGGCGACGGGGCTCTTCGACGCGATCTCTAGCGCGAGAGCGTTGGCCACGTCCATGAGCCTGTCCGCCGGCACGCATTCCTCGACGACGCCGAGGCGGTACAGGTCCGCTCCTGACAGGCGCTGCCCGGTGAACATCATGCGCCGAGCCTTCGAGTGCGGGAGCAATCGCATAGCGTGTCGACCTCCGCCGAGCAGCCCGACGTTGATCTCGGGGAGGCCCAGCACGGCGGTCTCCGAGGCGACGAGGAGATCGCACGACGCGACGATGCCGAGGCCGGCGCCGAGCGCGGGCCCGTTGATCGCCGCGATCACGGGCACCCGGCACTCGACGATGGCATGGAACGCTTCCCGGGCCCGGCGGCTGTGCTGCCAGAAATCACCCGGCTGCGGCTCGTGCGCGACCCGGGCCTTGATGTCGGCGCCGGCACAGAAGACCTTTCCGGCGCCGGTGAGGATCGCCACCCGCACGTCGTCCTGATCGCTCAACGTGTCGAACACCCGCATCATCTCCTCGTGGAACTGGGCGTTCACCGCGTTCACGGGTGGACGATCCATCGTCACGAGCGCGATGTGGTCTCGCACAGTGCATTTGATGAACTCCGTGTCCATAGGCATTCCTTCCCGTGGTCGGCGGCCGTTGACTGTCAGGACGTCCCGTGCGCAGGTGCGAGCGTAGCACGGCGGGACTGGCCCAACTTCCGCGATTCCGGATGCTGCGGGCACCGGGCGCGGCCGGCGCGCGCGGCGGATAGGCCGTCGGCGCCTCGAAAATTAGGCTCGTCTCCCAAAAGTGTCACGGTAGTGGGAGGGCGGCGCAGCAGTGATAGATGTTCGCGATGTACGTCCACGTCGTCCGATAGCCGTAGGCGCGATGGCTGATAACCTTCACCTTGTTGTTCATGCCTTCGAGTGCGCCCGTTGCTCACCCGCAGCTTCGTCTAGACCAGCACGCCATCGAGATGGGCGCGCAGTGGGAGTCAGCCGCTGGCGCGTGCTGACAACTCCTGGGGAGAGTGGAGACTTCTGAGAACGGCCGTTTATGTCTCTTTCGCTCTCTACTCGATGACCTCATCCGCTCGAAGCAGCACCAACGGCGGGATCGTGAGCCCGAGCGCCTTGGCGGTCTTGAGGTTGATGACCAGCTTAAACCGGTCACTCCTCTCGACCGGCAGCTCTCCGGGGCCGGTGCCCGAGAGTACCCGGTAGACGAATTTCGCGGACTGCCGACCCACCGCATCGAAGTTCACTCCGTAGCTCGCGAGCCCTCCATCGCTCACGAAACTCCGCTCGATGCCGATCGTCAGCAGCTTCTTGGCCTTCGCGGTGTCAACAATCAACTTGGTCTGACTGGTAACCATCGCATCCGCCACGTGGGCGAGAGCATCGACCTCCCCGACTTTGAGGGCCAGGAGACCCGCCCGCAGCTCCTCGATCGACCGTACGTGCCGTTCGACGACCTCGATTCGGAGTTGCCGCGCTGCCTCCCGGACCGACTTCGCGCTTTCCCGCGCGGCCATGTTGCCCGGGTCATAGAACGCCGCGGCGCGACGGAGTTTCGGGGACATCTCCTTCAGGAACTCGAGACGCTTGGCATCCAGGTCGGTGGTCAGCGAGTGGACGCCAGTGAGCCTGCCGCCGGGCTTCGCATAGCTCGTCACCAAACCGACGACAACGGGATCGGTTCCCGCGTAAAAGACGATGGGAACGTTTGCAGTCGCGCGCTTCACAGCCAGGGTGACCGAGGTGGTAACGGAGTATATGAGGTCGACCTTCTCTCGCTCGAGAGCCCTCGCCGTCTCCTCCAGCGCCTTGGGATCGCCCTTCACGTCCTGGATGAGCAGGTGATCAATATGAAGACCGCGAGGGCGCTCGGCCTCACGATCCCGCCCTCGCTCCTGCTGCGGGCGGACCAGGTGATCGAGTGATGGACCGTCGCACGTTCCTTGCTGGCACGGGTGCGGTGGTCCTCGCGTGAAATATCGGCTGCCAGCGATCTACGGCTGGAAAGTGTTTGGTCCGGTGTCGACGCGCCTGCCTCACTCGCCGGGGAGTGGAAGGTCCAGCGCACCAACGCCAAAGTGATCATCGAACACGAGGGAACGAGCCTGCGGGGCTTGCGTCTCGACGAAGAGCGACCCGCCTCGTTCCTTGCTCATCGCAGCGAATACGCCGTCGAGCTCACCGAGATCGCGTACCGGGAGATCCTCGAGCTTCAATCCGAGCCTTCCCGCCGCTCAACCGTCCGAATGACGTCGTCGTCAAGTCCGATGGCGGCATTTACTTCACCGATCCCTGGACCAGTCCACTGGCTCCCGAGCAGTGGGACCTGACGTTTGCCGGCGTTTATCGCGTCACGCCGGACCTCGGCACCATGAGCCTGCTCGTCGGCGACTTCGTGTTGCCCAACGGTCTCGCGTTCTCCCCGGACGAAAAAAGCTCCCTCGGCTATCCTGCTCGGGCCACCAAGCTCAAGACGGGGAGGGCCAAGGACCGATGCGCATGGAAACGTTTATCAGGAAAGGCCTGCGATTGAAAGCCGTAGCATTCGTGAAAATCTCCACCGAATCGATTCATTTGTTCTTGCCCGACTGCGCCGATCCTGAGTAGGTGACTACGGATTTCTTGTGGAGCCTGACGGACTTCGGCTACGCTGCTCTCGCCGTCTATCCTATACCTACGAGGTCTGTCCATGCCGGTCAACGTCACCGCGACCCTCAAGAAGGCGCTCGCGCAGCTCGAGGCCGAACGCTCCCGCATCGACCACCAGCTCCGCTCGATTCATACCGTGCTGGGCCAATCGGGATCGACCCAGCGGACTGGTCGTCGCCCGATGAGTCCGGCCCAGCGGAAAGCGGTGGGGCTCCGGATGAAGGCCTACTGGGCGAAGCGCCGAGCCGGGAAAGCGGCCGGGCGCGTCGGTCGATGACAGACGTTCCCCCTCGGGGTATATTCCCTGGATTCTGGCTTGAGATTCGAGGGACAGCAATGACTGAACGGCGAGAGGACATCTGTCGCGAGGCGTGAGCGACGCCATGGAGATGCCGCGCAGCCGTACGCTGCCCGATCTCCTCGACGAGATGGCCTTACGGTTTCCCGAGCGCGAGGCCGTCGTCGACGGCAGCGACCGACTCACGTATCGCGAGTACCGCGCGCGCGTGCGCGAACTCGCCAAGGGCCTCTACCGTCTTGGTGTGCGGCACGGCGACAAGGTCGCGCTGCTCATGAACAACCGGACAGAGTGGCTGCTCGTCGACTTCGCCGTGCAGCTGCTCGGCGCGACGCTCGTCGCGGTCAGCACGTGGTCGCGCACGCGGGAGCTCGAGTACGTGCTCGATCACTCCGACGCCAGCACGCTCATCACGGTCGACCGGTTTCTCGCGAACGACTATTTCGCCATGCTCGCGGACATCGGCCTCGCGCGGCTGCCGAAGCTCGAGCGGATCGTCGGCATCGGCGCGCAACGCGCACCCGGCGTGACGCGTTTCGAAGATGTGTGGACGATGGCGGCCCAGGTCTCCGACGCCGAGATCGACGCATGCCAGCAGGCCGTCAATCCGCGCGACATCGCGTACCTCCTCTACACGTCGGGGACGACGTCGCGCCCGAAGGGCGTCCAGCTGGAGCACTTCGGGCTGATCGAGAACATGTGGAACATCGGTGAGCGCCAGCATCTCAGTCCAGACGATCGCCTGTGGATGGGCATCTCGCTCTTCTGGGGCTTCGGCTGCGAGAACGCGCTGCTCGCCGTGATGACGCATGGAGGCACGATCGTGCTCCAGCCCGAGTTCGACGCAGGCGCCGCGCTCGCGTTGATCGAGCGCGAGCGCGGCACGGTGTATTACGGCACGCCGAACATCGCGCTCGCGCTCTGGGAGCATCCCGATCGATCGCGCCACGATCTGGCGTCGCTGCGCACGGGCGCCGCGATCGGCTCGCCGCAGGCGATGCAGATGGTGATGGATCTCGGCGCCCGCGAGATCTGCAACGTCTACGGGCTCACCGAGTGCTACGGCAACTGCGCCGTGACCGACGCGCACGATCCGGTCGACGTGCGACTCAACACCGTCGGTCACCCGCTGCCCGGCTTCGAGCTTCGCATCGTCGATCGCGAAACGCGCCGTCCGCTGCCCCACGGCGAGATCGGCGAGATCCTCATTCGCGGTCACATGACGCCGGGTTATTACAAGGCGCCCGAGCAGAACGCGGCGTCGTTCGAGGCGGACGGATGTTTCCGCTCCGGGGATCTCGGGTTCATCGACGACGACGGACGATTGCGATTCCGCGGGCGTCTCAAGGAGATGGTGAAGACCGGCGGGATCAACGTCGCGCCGGTCGAAGTCGAAGACGTGTTGCTGGGCCATCCGGCCGTCGAGCAGGTGTATGTCGTCGGCGTCCCGGACGCGCGGAGAGAGGAAGTGCTCGCCGCGATCGTCGTCTTGAAGGAAGGATACGACGCATCGATCGATGATCTCCGCGCGTTCTGCCGCGCCGAGCTTGCCGCATTCAAGGTCCCACAGCACTTCCGGTTCGCCACGCGGAGCGAGCTGCCGGTGACGGCGACCGGCAAGGTGCAGAAAGTCCGGCTCCAGGAAACGTTGGCCGCCGAGCTCCGAGCGCGGACTGACGCATGACGATCGGCATTCGGGACGCGACGGCCATCATCGGCGTCGGCACGAGCCGATTCGTCGCGAAGACGGCCGAGCCGCCGATGCGGCTGGCGGTGCAGGCGTTCAAGGCCGCGCTCGCGGACGCCGGGCTCACCAAGGACGAGGTCGACGGGCTCGCGATCAACATCGGCTGGCCGCTCGGCGTCGATTACGACCGGTTCGCGGAAGTGTGCGGGCTTCGCATCCGGTTCGCGGATCAAGCGTGGACGCACGGGCGGTTCGTCGGCCCGACCCTGCAGCATGCCGCGATGGCCGTGGCGTCCGGTCTCGCCAAGGTCGTGGCCTGTGTGTGCGGCGTCAGCTTCATTCAAGAGCGCGGCCTCCTCGGTGGCCCCGGCGACGTCGAGGGCACGCGCGAAGAAGGCGGCACGCACGAAGAGAATCCGGTCTACGGGTTGACGTCGCCGGGCGCCGGCGCGGCGCTCTCCGCGCGCCGGTATTTCCATCTGTACGGCGCGACGAGCGAGGACCTCGCCGCGGTGCCGATCGCGTTCCGCAAACACGCGATGCTGAACCCGGGCGCCATCATGCGGACGCCGCTCACGCTCGACGACCATCAGACATCGCGCTGGGTCATCGAGCCGCTCCACCTCTACGATTGCTGCCTCGTGTCCGACGGCGCGGCGGTCGTGCTCGTGACGTCGGCCGAGCGCGCGCGCGATGGCGCACCGCGCCCGGTGTACATCGGTGGAATGCAGGGCATGCGCGCCGGGCGCGACGAGTTCCTGTTCGCGTTGCCTGGGCTCGGCATCGGCCAGCAACGCGAATTCCGCTATCGCCCGAACGACGAGGAGCTCAGCGTGTACGGCATGGCCGGTGTCGATCGAAAAGACATCGACGCGCTGTACACGTACGACGCGTTTTCACCGCTCGTGTGGTTCGTGTTGGAGCGATTCGGATTTTGCGGCGTCGGCGAAGCGGCGCAGTGGACGCAAAACGGTCGCATCGAGCTCGGCGGTGAGCTGCCGATGAACACGTCCGGCGGTCTTCTGTCGGAAGCGCACGTGTCCGGGTGGAACTCGATTGTCGAGATCGTCCGTCAGCTTCGCGGAGCGTGCGGCGAGCGGCAGGTGCGTGACGCGCGTGTGATGCAATGGGCGACCGCGTGGGGCGATTCCACGATCTTCCACCGATGACTTGGGGGCCCCGACATGGCCCCCATGCCCCCAACGCTCGGGGCGCCCCGGCGAAGCCGGGGCGCCCCTCGACTGGCGTCTGAGGTGACGATGTACCGAAAGCCAGTGCCGCGTGTCACACCGGAGAATCGCCCGTTCTGGGACGCGGCGCGACGTCACGAGCTTCGTCTTCAACGCTGCGGTGACTGCGGGCATGTCCGTTACCCGCCCGCGCCGCTCTGCCCGGAGTGCCTGTCCGAGACCACCGAGTGGACGCGCGTGAGTGGGCGCGGAATCGTGAGCACGTGGGTCGTCTTCCACAAACGCTACTTCGACGCGTTCGCGGACGAGATTCCGTACAACGTCGTGCAGGTGGAGCTCGAAGAAGGCCCGCGGCTCACCGCGAACCTCGTCGGCGTGCGGAACGAAGCGATCGCGATCGGGATGCCGGTCGACGTCGTCTTCGACGACGTGACGACAGAGATTTCGCTGCCGCGCTTCCGGCCACGCTGAGCGCGCTCTGGTCAGGGGATCAGCAGCACGCGACCCGACAGCTTCCGGTCGACCAGCAATCGATGCACGCGCGGCGCATCCGCGAGCGCAAACCGCTCGGTGATGATCGGCCGCAGCCGCCGCGCGCGCACGAGCTCGATGACATCGGCGAGCTGCGTGCGTGACGTGCTGGTCGTGCTGAGCAGGCTCACGCCCTTCAAGAACAGGCGCGCCGTGTTGAACGTGACCGGCTCGCCGGTCAGCTCGCCGACGAGCACGTACCGCGCGCCGCGCGCGGTCGCGCGAAGGGCCTCGTGGAAGACCGGCGCGCCGACGTTGTCGCACACGACGTCGACGCCTTCCCCACCGGCGACGCGCTTCACTTCGTCGGCGAATCGTCCGTCGCGCGCGACGACCACGTGGTCAGCGCCGACATCACGAATCAGCTTCGTCTTGTCCGGCGACGTCGTTTGCGCGATCACAGTCGCGCCGCAGAGCTTCGCGACCTGCACGGCGTGAACGCCGAGTCCGCCGCCGGCCCCGGTGACCAGCACGCGCTCGCCGGCTTGCGTGCGCCCGACGTCGCGAATCGCGGCGAGACACGTCCCGATCGCGCACGACAGGATCGCGCCCTCGTCGAACCCGACCTCGGGGGGCAGCGGCAGCAGCGAGTCTTCCTGGATCTTGAACATCTCGGCGTAGGTGCCGTCACGATCGTGACCGAAGAACTTACGCTCCGCGCACAGCGGCTCGCGGTTCGTGCGGCAGAAGCGGCAGAAGCCACAGTTCTCGGTCCACTGCGTGCACGCGACACGATCGCCGAGCTTGAGCGTGCGCACGGCGCTGCCGACGCTCTCCACGATGCCGGCGCCCTCGTGGCCGAGGATCAGCGGAAACCTGATGCCGCGCTTCATGATACCGACGCGAATCAGATGATCGTGGTAGCAGACGCCAGACGCGCCGTTGCGGACGAGGACTTCGCGCGGACCGAGCAACGGAATCGGAACGTCGGCGATGCGCATCACGTCGTAATCGCCAGGTCGATCGGTGACGATGGCTTTCATCGCGGCGGTCAGTATACGCCGCGCGTCGACGCCAGGTGGACCGCGCGCGTCATTCGCCGCTTGCGTCAGCGCGCCGCCCACCTCGGCTTCGCACTCGTCGATCACGAAACCGGCGAGGTGCTCGAGGGCGCAGTTTCTTAGGAGAAGGCGACATCAAGGCCGTTCTCGGAACGACCGCGACACGCTCGACGGCGCGCGACCGCGAGCGGACGCGCCGCCGACGGCCATGGCGTGTCCCGCCGTGGTTTCTGCGTCGTGATTCCACGGCGACGTGAACCAGCCGTCCGTTTTCCATGGCGTAGCCGCTTCCACAGTTGCCTTCTCTCTCGTCGATCGACACCGCACCCTGATCGGACGCGGGACACCCTTTGCACGAAGGGACTAGTTGTCCTCGGGCTCGTAGACGTGCAGCGGTGAACCGCCCCGCATTACGGCGAAGACCGTGCAGCCGACCGGATACGCCATCGGCCCGTGCTCGCGGTTGGGGTAGCCACGCAGGTAGTCTCCGCGGCGAAGAATCTTGCCGCCGACGTGCATCTCGCCCTCGATGATCACGTCGAGGTGCTCGGCCTCATGCACGTGCCGCGGCTCCACGTAGCCAGGGGGAAACCGCACCAGGACGACGTTGGTCCCAGCACCGTCGGACTGGTACAGGCGCCAATCCACGCCCGGCGGCAGGCCCAACGGCTCGCCGGCGCCCAGGGCTCGTCGTCGATCTGGGCGATGAACATGCCGTCTTCCTGCTGCTCGGACACAGGTACTGCCTCCGCGGTGACCCACATCGTGGGTGGTGGGTGGTGGAGCCGGCTCCACCACAGGACTGCTCAAGTAGCGATACCGCACTCACTGCGCGCCGTAGAACTTCTCCTTGCCCTCGTAGAAGTGACTCGGGTCGCCGCGGTGGAACGCGCACAACAGGATGCCGTCCGGGTACTCGAACGGGCCGTGCCACACCCCTCCAGGGCCGTACACGTAGTCGCCGGGACCGAGCGTCTTGCCGTCGTACGAGCACGTGCGGCTCAAGGAGTGCGCTCAGTCCACGAGGTCGGCGAACAGCGCCGTGCTCAGATAGCGCTCGCCGAACGACGGGATGATCACGACGATCAGCTTCCCGGCGCTCTCGGCCCGACGTGCCACCTCGACAGCAGCCCAAATCGCGGCGCCGGACGAGATGCCGACGAGCAGACCTTCTTCGCGTGCGGCCCGTCGCGCCGTCGCGAAGGCGTCGTCGTTCTTCACGCGCACGATCTCGTCGTAGATGCGCGTGTTCAGGATGTCCGGCACGAATCCGGCTCCGATGCCCTGGATCGGGTGCGACCCCTTTGCGCCGCCGGAGAGAACCGGCGACGCTGCGGGCTCGACGGCGATGCACCGGAACGACGGCTTGCGCGCCTTGATCACCTCGCCGACGCCGGTGATGGTCCCGCCGGTCCCGATGCCGGCGACGAGGACGTCCGCCTTGCCGTCGGTGTCGCGCCAGATCTCCTCGGCGGTGGTCGCGCGGTGAATCTCCGGGTTCGCCGGGTTCTTGAACTGCTGCGGCATGAAGTAGCGCGGATCGCTCGCGACGAGCTCCTCCGCCTTCCGTATGGCGCCGGCCATGCCGTCGCTTCCCGGCGTCAGGATGAGGTCCGCGCCGTACGCGCGGAGCAAGACGCGTCGCTCCTTGCTCATCGTCTCCGGCATGGTGAGCACCAGCTTGTAGCCGCGCGCCGCGCACACGAACGCGAGCGCGATCCCGGTGTTACCGCTGGTCGGCTCGACGATGATCGTCTGGCGCGTGATCTTCCCGGCCTTCTCCGCGGCGTCGATCATGGCGACGCCGATCCGGTCCTTCACGCTGTGCGCGGGGTTGTAAAACTCGAGCTTCGCCACCACGTCGGCCACCGCGCCCTCCGTCACTCGCCGAAGGCGCACGAGCGGGGTGTTGCCGATCAGCTCCGTCACGTCGTTCGCGATTCGCATCGCGGCGTCTCTCCTCCTCGTCAACTCTCGATGTGCTGGTGAATCCAGAGAAAAGTATCTAATACTGGATCGGAAATGTGAATAGGTTGTTCGGTGTGGCCGCCATCAGCCCCCGTTGTGCCGCCCGTGCGCAACGCCGTAGCCGCCCCGCGGCGCGCCGATGAGGTTCCCGACGTCTAGCGCCCGGCGCGATCGAGCCGAATCGACAGTGTTTATGCGGGTGCGATCAGCGCGATCAGGAAACGAACCGTGCTCCTTTTTCGGTTGTAAGGCGACGACAACGACGTGGCGACGATCCTGACGCCGAAATCAAGCTGTGCATCGCTGGGAAGTGCATCGGCGGGCGGTGTCCCTGTCTCTGTCACACGTGGCTGAAATGGAACCATCGCGACGGCGTCGAGTCAGTGTCGAAGCGGCGAATCCGGAGGCGGGCAAGAAAGTGAGACTTACGCCGAACGCGCGGCCCCGGGCTGTGCTGTACGCAACGCTCGCAGCGCTCACGATCAACCCGCGTCCACCGGTGCCGCGCGAACTGGCTCTCGTCCATCACTGGCTCGACAGCTGGAACGGCGCCGGCCTCATCCTCGCCGGCATGCTGCGCCAGGGCTACGCAGTCGAACTCAGCGGCGGACCCGACACCGGGTGGTCCGTGACATTCTTGCCGCCCGGCTGGTCGGCGGCGCGCCAGACGTCGTCAGCAGCGCTCATGACGAGACGCCGTGGGGTGCGGTCCGAGTCGCGGCGTGGAACGCGCTCGACGGGAAACCGATGCCGGGTGGTCGACAGCATCGCAGCCCAGCACCGCCAACGCCTGATGCGCCGTCCTTCGAGAAAGAAATAATCGGACTGGCGTGGCGACCAGGCGGATCTCGACGTGTTTTGCGCTGGTCTGTCTCCTGACTGCATCGGTTCTGAGCCCCGTTCACGTCGACCACGCCCAAGGTTGGGGCGCGAGCGGCCACCAATGGATTAGCGGCATCGCGGCGGCGAGAACACCCGTTGGAGTTACTATCGCCGGAGGTCCGGATCGACCGGCAGGAGGTGACGGTTGGCAGAGCAGGGAACGGTCGTCGTCACGGGCTCGAGCGGACGCATAGGGACGATCCTCAGGCAGGCGTTGGCAGGCCAGTACCGGTTGCGTGGCATCGACCGCGTCCCCACGCCGGGCATGCCCGGCGCCCTCGTCGCCAGTCTGACGGACCTCGGCGCGATCCTTCCCGCGTTCAAGGGGGCGGACGCCGTGGTGCACCTGGCTGCCGATCCCCGCC
>JBGPTW010000053.1:0-37361 GCA_041490825.1 Methylomirabilia bacterium
CACGCTACGGGAACGGGTCCGCCGGCCCCCCACCGACCCGGCCGGCCCGCGGCAACACGCTGTCCCCGGCCTCAGTCGTTCATCGAACAGTCCCGCGCACGTGATTCATGAACGCCTATAACCACGGTCGGCCGGTGACCCGGCGGGAGACGGGCAGCCGGGGTCCGGGTGACCCATTCCCGTCACGCGAGGCGACGACACAGCCGTCACGAGTGGGAACGGCTCGGCGATGATCGGAGCGAAGGCACCTGTGGTCAGAGGACCCCGGCTTACCCTTACTAGACACAACTGTGGTCGGTCGCGCGCCCTCGCAGTCGCTCCATGCCCTCGAGCATCGCGGTGATGTCCATCGCGCGGTCCGGCTCGCCGGCGAACTCCTGGTAGCAGCGCATCACGTTCGGCAGGATGCGCTCGGGTTCCCGCCAGGAGACGTAGAGACCCAGCTTAAACGGTGGGCTGCACGTAGGTGAAGATCTTCGGCCCGATCTCGATCATACCGGTCTTCCAGCTAGGAGGAACGTCATGCCGCCTCATGCAAGACCTCCGACGCCACGCATGCGTCGAGCAGCAGTCGTCGCCCCGGCTCCCCCAGTGCGCTTAGATCCCAAGAAATCGCTGCTGCACGGTGGGATCGTTACGGAGGTCGGTCGGCGTGCCCGAGAACTGGATGCGGCCCTGATCCATGACGTAGAGCCGATGGGAGAGAGCGAGCGCGACCTCCAGCGTCTGCTCCACGAGCAGGATCGAGGTGCCCCGGCGATTGACGTCGGCCAGCGCCTCGGTGAGCGCCCGCACCAGCAGCGGCGCCAGGCCTTCAGTCGGCTCATCCACGAGCATGACGGCCGGGGACCCGACCATGGCGCGAGCGATGGCAAGCATCTGCTGCTCACCACCTGACAGGACCAGGCCCTTCTGGTCCGCGCGCTCGCGCAATCGCGGGAAGAGATCGAGCGCCTCGTCGAGCCGCCGCGGGCCATCCGCCGGCCGTTTCCCGAGCATGCCGAGTCGCAGATTCTCGAGCACGGTGAGATTCGGCAACACGCGCCGCTCTTCCGGCACGTAGCCAATGCCCAGCCGGGCCACCTCGTGCGTCGCGAGCCGGGTGATGTCGCGGCCCTGAAACGTCACGCGCCCGCGCTGCGGACGCGCAATCGCCATGATGGATCGCAGCGTGGTGGTCTTGCCGGCGCCATTGCGGCCGATCAGCGTGACGACTTCGCCTTCGTCGACGCGGACCGACACGCCCTGGAGGATGTGCGCCTCGCCGTAGTACGTGTGAACGTCGTCGACAGCGAGCACGCTCACTGCACACCCCCGAGATACGTGCGCTGCACGAGCTCGTCGGCGCGAATCTGCTCTGGCGAGCCCTCGGCGAGCACCTGGCCCTGGTGGAGCACCGTGATGCGGTCCGAGATCTTCATCACGACTTTCATCTTGTGCTCGACCAGGACGACGGTGCGGCCAGCGGCCAGCTCGCGGATCAGCACCATCGTCTCGTCCGTCTCCTCCGGACTCATGCCGGCGGTCGGCTCGTCGAGCAGGAGCAGCGCCGGCTCGGATGCGAGCGCGATCGCGAGCTCGAGATGCCTCTTCTCCCCGTGGGACAGCTCGGTGGCGAGCAGCTCCGCCTTGCCGGCCAGACCGATGGTCGTCAAGAGCGTCACCGCGCGCTCACGCGCGCTGGCGAGACGGTCAGCGCGCGACCAGAAATCAAAGGCGCGCGCGTGGCCCTGCGCGGCGACCCGGACGTTCTCGAGCACGGTGAGATGCGGGAACACGTTGGTGATCTGATACGACTTCGCGATGCCGAGGCGCGCCACCGCATGCTGCGGCAACCCGGTGACGTCGACGTCCCGGAACCAGATCCGCCCTGACGTCGGCGCCATCTCGCCCGAGATCAAGCGGAAGAGCGTGGTCTTGCCGGCGCCGTTCGGCCCGATGATGGACCGGAGCTCACCGGCATTGATCGTGAGATCGACGCGATTGACGGCGAGGAGCCTGCCGAAGGCGCGCGTGAGCTGCTCGATGCGCAGCAGGACACCCGCGGACATAGCGCCAGATACCATGCGGCGTTTCGAGGTGTCAAGGCAGTCGGTTGCCTTCCGGTCCGCCGAACCGCGCCACCGTCTCCGGGGGCATGAACTTGAAGAGGAGTGACGAGCCCCACCTCGAGCGTGTCTTCGTCGCGGAGCTGCGCAGTGACGGGCGTCTCGTAGAGCCGGCCGCCGAGCAGCGCTCGGAGGGCGTCCGCGACCCGGTGCGCCGAGTCCACGAGCGTGCGCACACGCGCGGGATCGTACGCTCGAGCGATCTCACCGCCGCCGGATATAGCATCGGCCGCGCCTCTCGCCTGCGGTAAGATCGAGGACGCCACATGCCATTGCGCTGGGGTCAGGCTGCACCGAGCTTCTCTCTGCCGTCGACACTGGGACGGCCACTGTCGCTCGCCGAGTTCAAAGGCCAGGCGGACGTGGTGCTAGTATTTTATTGTTACGACTTCGGCGGCATCTGAACGCCTGAGCTTGGCGGCCTGGATCAGGTCGCGGCCGAAGCAAAGCGACGCGGCGCTGCCGTGCTCGCGATCAGCGGCGACAGCCCTTTCTGCCACGATGCCTTCGTCCGCGCCCGCAGCTTCGGCTTTCCGCTTCTCAGTGATGTGCACCGCGAGGTCATCCGCGCCTACGGCGTGCACGACGATGAGCGGAACGTTGCGTATCGCTCGACGTTCGTCGTCGATCGTGACGGCGTCCTGCGGTGGGGTCAGGCGGGCGACCGTCAGATGGTACGGGACGGAACGGAAATCCTCAGGGTCCTCGACGTCATCCAGCGGCTTCGCCCGTAACGATCGTGCACACGTGCGCCCAACGACTGACAGCCTTTGTGCCTCTCGCTGCACGGGTCGACGGCGATCCGGCGTCGCGGATTCAGAGACGAACCAGGGCGCACTCCGCACCGGCACGGCACGGGCGGCGCCTTTGCTCGTAGGCCGGTCGGAAGGGGCGCACAACATGGACGCCCGCGAGCCCCATCGTCCCGGGCCAGCCTGTCCTGTGTGCTCGGGACCGATCTACCCGGGCGACCACGTCATCTTCGGCCATGGCGATCTCACCCATCTCCGATGCCATCCGGGTGTGCAGGATCTCGGCGACCTCGTCGAGCGGCACCTCCGCGGCAACGCGGGACGCGTGCTCTGCCACACGTGCCTGGCCGCCGCGCTCGACATCACGTTCGCCGAGGCGCGCAAGGCCACCGCCCGGCTCAGAGTGTCGGCGGAGATGACGTCCGGACCAGGTCGTTGCACGGCCTGCGGCGCACGGAGCATCGTCACCTCGGCATCGCCGCGGGCATCCTGACGTGCGCTTCGGAACCTATTACTTCTAAGGCCGCGCTCGAGCGCATGTTCCTCAGCCTTGCCGACGAAGTGAGGCCGCACGGCATTGCCGTGAACTTGCTGAGCCCCGGCCGCATCGACACGTGGATGAATCGTCGGGGCGACTGGCCTGGCGCGGCCCACATCCCGATGGAACAGCCGGACGTCGTCGTCCCGGCCGCAGTGTGGCTGGCAGGCCAGACGGCGGCGACATTCACCGGGCGGATCGCCGAGCGCGCGGACTTCGGCCGGACCTGGGGCGCGATCACGACGGTGCGCTGAACGCTGCAATGTGAAGTACGATACGGGTGCGCGTGACGATGATGGAGATCGCGACCCGCGGCGCGTGAAGTGAATCGCGCCAGCCGAGATTCCGGCGGCCTTTGGCGTGGCGAACGCGGGGTGCCCATGCCCTGTTGATGGAGACCTGATATGCCCTACGACCTGCTGATCAAGAACGGCGTGGTGATCGACGGCTCGGGGATGCCCCGGTACCGGGCGGACATCGGCGTGCGACACGGGCGCATCGCGTCGATCGGCCGGATCCGCGAGCGAGCCCGTGAGGTGTTCGACGCGGACGGCCAGGTGGTGGCGCCCGGGTTCATCGACGGGCACACGCACATGGACGCGCAGATCTTCTGGGATCCGTTCGGCACCTGCTCGTGCTGGCACGGCGTCACCAGCGTCGTGATGGGCAACTGTGGATTCACGCTCGCCCCCTGCGCCGCATCCGACAAGCACCTCGTCATGCGAAATCTCGAGCGGGCCGAAGACATCGCCTCCGAGGCCATGAACGCGGGGATCGACTGGACGTGGACGACGTTCCCCGAGTTCCTCGACCGTCTCGAGGCGCTGCCGAAAGGCATCAATTACGCGGGATACCTCGGTCACTCGGCGCTTCGCACGTACGTGATGGGCGAGCGCGCGTTCGAGCAGCCGGCCGGCGAAGACGATCTGAAGGCGATGGAGCGTGAGTTGCGCGACGCGATCCGCGCCGGCGCCATCGGCTTCACCACGTCCCGCTCGCCGAGTCACGAGACACCCGATCGCCGGCCCGTCGCCAGCCGCGTCGCCACGTGGAATGAAGTGCGACGGCTCGTCGGCGTCATGGGAGACCTCGGCGCCGGCATCTTCGAGATCGCCGGCGAGGCGGCCGGACGCACCGACAGCGATCCGGACGGCCTCCGCGATTACCACACGCGCCTGCGCGATCTCGCGGTCGAGACCGGCGTGCCGATCACATGGGGGCTCTTCAGCCGGCGAGAAGCACCCGATGTCTGGCGCCAGTACATCGCCCTCCTCGAGCGGACCGCCGCCGCCGGCGGTCGCATGTTCGCCCAGGTGCACAGCCGCGCGCTCAGCGTGGTGCTCTCGTTCAAAACCAATCTGCCGTTCGACCGGCTCGGCGTCTGGAAGGAGCTTCGCGCCCTACCGCTCGACGAGCAGAAGCGCCGCCTGCGGGATCCGGAGCTGCGACAGCGCCTCGTCGCCGCCGCGCGCGAGCGTGACGAGCGGAAGGCGATCGGGGCCGAGCCGCGGCGCGTCCCCTACGAGTGGATTTTCGTCATGGACACGGCGGAGGGTCCGCACCGGTCGCTGGCGGATGTCGCGCGCGAGCGGGGTGTCGACCCCGTCGAGGCCATGATCGATCTGTCACTCGAGAAGGACCTCGACCAGTTCTTCGTGCAGCCGATCGCGAACGAGAACCAGGACCACGCGCTCGAGCTGATGAAGCATCCGCGGACGGTCACCACCTTCTCGGACTCCGGCGCGCACGTCTCTCAGATCATGGACGCCTCGCTGCAGACCCATCTGCTGAGTCACTGGGTGCGCCGCAAGCAGGCGTTCACGCTCGAGGACGCGGTCCGCATGCTGACGCTCGTGCCCGCCACACACTGGGGCTTCGCGGATCGCGGCCTGATCCGCGAAGGGATGGCCGCCGATCTGGTCGTCTTCGATCCCGGGACGATCGCGCCCGAGATGCCGGAAGTCGTGCACGACCTTCCCGCCGGCGCGCGACGACTCGTGCAGCGAGCGCGCGGCATCGCGGCCACCGTGGTGAACGGCGAGGTGCTTCTCCGCGACGGCAAGCCGACGGGCGCGCTGCCGGGACAGCTCCTACGCGGCCCGCTGGCTCGGAGGTCGTAACCCGCTGAGCCCTGGCCGGGTCGTGCGGCGGCGGCTGACCGCGTCGATCGACGCGGCCCCGCCGCCAAGCCACGCCAGCGCCACGGTCGCGCCGAAGAGCGTCGACGGAAACTCAACGCCTCTCGGCACGAAGAATCCCGCCGGAAGGTGCACCTTTAGAGTCGTGGTATACCCTGATGCCGGACGAGCTCCAAGACCACTTGGGACGTTCGTACGTGGGAGAACGCCGTGGCCATCACACCCGTCAGCTCGAGAGCCCCGAAACCGCTGGCCAACTACTCCGAGGCGTTCGTCGCCGGCGATCTCGTCTTCGCCGCCGGCCAGCTCGCCAGTGACTTCAAGACCGGCGTGCCGCCGGCGGCGAAGCGGCACGAGAGCTTTCCGTTCTACGACTCGGACATCGAGCTGCAGACCGACTACGTCCTCGGCAATCTGAAGAAGACGTTCGAAGCGGCCGGCTCGTCGCTCGACCATGTCGTCAAGGCCCAGGTCTTCCTCACCGACCTGAACCTCTTCCACGGCTTCGACTCGGTGTGGAAGCGCTACTTCAAGACGCCGCCGCCCCGCACGACGATCGGCTGCACCGGCCTCCTCGTGAAGGACACGCTCGTCGAGATCGACCTGATCGGCTACGTCGCGAAGAAGGGACTGAAGCACGACGTGATCGCGTCGACGGCGCCGAAGCCCCTGGCGAATTACGGCGAAGCGTTCCGGATCGGCGATCTCGTTTTCGCCGCCGGCCAGCTCGCCAGCGATTTCAAGACCGGCGTGCCGCGGGAGGCGCGGAAGGGCGACAATTTCCCGTTCTACGGCTCGGACATCGAGCTGCAGACCGACTACGTCCTCGACAATCTGAAGAAGACCTTCGAGGCAGCCGGCTCGTCGCTGGATCACGTCGTGAAGGCCCAGGTCTTCCTCACCGACCTGAAGCTGTTTCATGGCTTCGACTCGGTGTGGAAGCGCTACTTCAAGACGCCGCCGCCCCGCACGACGATCGGCTGCACCGGCCTCCTCGTGAAGGACACGCTCGTCGAGATCGACTTGATCGGCTACGTCCCGGGCAAGGGCACCGAGCGCCGCGTGATCGAGTCCAGCGCTCCGCGGCCGCTCGCGCACTACAGCGAAGCGTTCGTTCTGGGCCACCGCGTCTTCGCGGCCGGCCAGATCGCGAGCGACTACAAGACCGGCGTGCCGGCCGAGGCGCGCAGGCGTGAAAACTTTCCGTTCTACGGCTCGGATATCGAGCTCCAGACCGACTACGTCCTCGGCAATCTGAAGAAAACGTTCGAGGCGGCCGGCTCATCGCTCGACAAGGTGGTGAAGGCGCAGGTGTTCCTCACGGACCTGAACAACTTCCACGGCTTCGACAAGGTCTGGAAGCGCTACTTCAAGGTGCCGCCGCCGCGCACGACGATCGGCTGCACCGGACTCCTGGTGAAGGACACGCTCGTCGAGGTCGACCTGATCGGCGTGACCAGGTCGTGAAGTTCCAGCTTCGCCCCGATCCGCTCGCGAGGTGAGGAACCTCACGCCCGCGCCAGCGCCGCCTTCACGCGTGCAGCGGTCAGCGGCACGCGGCGGAGTCGGACGCCCGTCGCGTCGAAGATCGCAGTGGCGAGCGCCGCCGGCACCGTGCGCGTCGACGGCTCGATCGAACTTCACCTCCTCGAACAGCGTGCGCGACAGGGCCTGCACGCTCGGTCATGACAGTCTCCTCACTTCGCCTGGCTCGGAATGATCGGCACCAGCAGATACGAATCTCGGTCGCCGCCCGTGTATAGCGTCACCGTCCCGCCGAAGACGTCCGTCGGTCGGTTGTCGGGATCATTGTGCGTCATCCCGCCAGTCCCGCGCGTCCCGTACACGAACTGCTTCCCGAAGTCGCCGATCTCGCCCTCGTATTCGTAATCCTTGCCCCGCACGGTGAGCGCCACGCGCCAGCCCGCCGGAACGACGATGCAGGTCGGGACGATTTCGACGTCGCACTCGTAGACGTCACCCGGCGTGAGGAGCTCGACGTCATCGTGCGGGTGATACGGCTGGTACGGCTTGCTCCGCCCGGGATCGACCCGGCGATGCGACGCGCGAAGCCAGCCGTTGGCGATCGGCGCGTTCGGATCGGTCGAGCCGAAGAACGTCAGCTCCCGGCCCTGGGGATCGAACACCCGGACGACGAGAAACAGATCGGCGTCTTTCGTGGACGACGACACGAACAGCTTGGCGGCGATTGGCCCGGTGATCTCCGTCTCGCGCTCGAGCGTCATCGAGAACGTGACGCCGTGACCGAGCGCCTCGTACTCGACCGTGGCGGCGTGCGCGGACGGTTCACGGCTCAGCGCCGTCGTTGCAGCGCCGAGATAGAGCTTCGTCCACTGCGTGCGCGCCAGCGGCCATTCGTTCTCGGAGCGCAGCACGAACGTCTCGCCCGGATGGCGGACGTTCAGCATGACGCGCGGGGTCGTGTCCCAGCCGTTGTCGACGCCCTTCAGGAAATGGTCGAAGAACCGCCTCTGAAGATCGAGCCCGTACCCGGCGGAGAACAGCGACCAGTGCGACTCGCCGTGGACTTCGAGCCACTTCTCCTTCGCGGGGGCCTCGACAAATCCGTTGAAGTTGCCGCGTGGATGAAGACCCTGCCCGCCCCAGTTGGCGCACGACAGGAACGGCGTCGTGATCCTGGACACGTCCGCCGATCTCGCGCGGTGCCAGGCGTCGTCGAGCGGATGCGCGAGAAGATCGGCGTGCGGATCGGCGCGGTTCTTGGCCAGCTCCCCGTCCGATAGCGTGATCGGCCCAGTCACGGACTCGCCGGTATTCGGGTTCTTCTTCGCCTGCGCGCCGAGCCCGTATTGCACGATGAGCGCCTGGACCGGCGCCCACCGCTTCATGAACTCCGACAGGATGCCGCCGTGATAGCTCGGATCGCGGTAGAAGTCGTTGAAGCCTTCCCAGGGAATGATGGCCGCGAGGTGCGGAGGACGTTTGGCCGCCACGCGCCACTGGTTGATCGCGTAGTAGGAGATCCCGAGCATCCCGACCTTGCCGTTGCTCCACGGCTGCATGCCCGCCCACTCGATGCACTGGTAAAGGTCGTCGTCCTCTCGTGCGCACAGCGGGTCCATGAAACCGGGCGACCAGCCGGAACCACGGGAGTCGACACGAACGATGACGTAGCCGTGCGGGACCCATCGCTCGGGGTCGGTGACTTCCCAGGCCTGGTACTTGTTCGTCGATCCCTCGAGGATCTCCGGATGGTCCGCGACCATCTTCTGCCACTGCATCGCGTACCCCTCCTGATAGGAGAGGCCCTTCGCGTAGAGGCCGTGCGAGAGGATCACCGGATAGCGCCCGGCCGGCATCGGCCGGTAGACGTCAGCGTCGAGGACGATGCCGTCGTCCATCGGGATCGGCACGTGCCAGTCGATGCGCATGCCGTCTCGGACTTCGGTGCGGGTCTGTTCGGGCGCTCGGGTCATGCCGCGGTCTCCTTTTGCGGAGCCACCCTACCACGAGCTACTCGCGGGCCGCCATCGAGGGCCGATTGCTTTAGCGCTGGTGACGCGATCCCGCTCCACGGCTACGAGACGTGAACCCATAGGTCCGGGCAAGCTCGCGGAGACGCTCGAACCGGGTCGGCTCCGCCGCGGGCGAAGGGCGCCCCTCGCGCGAAACGATGGGTGGAACGTCGAATGTTGGCGCGTCGAGATTCGCCAGGCTGAAGTCCAGCAGGCTGGCCAGGTTGCTGGCCGTAGCGTCGCGGATCGTCAGCGGCGTCAAGTCCCAGCGCCACTCGATCATCTTCAGGACCGACGTGTGATCGAACAGACCGTGCCGGACCACGCCACGTCCGGACCACGGCGAGATGATGAGGTTCGGGACCCGAAATCCCCGCAATCCGTCGGTGTTGCCGGCCTTGCGATCGGCCGCGGGAATCGGCGCGGCGGTCGGCGGGACGTGATCGAAGAATCCACTGCCCTCGTCGTAATTGATCACGAGGACGGTCCGGGGCCAGGCCGGACTGGACACCACGGCGTTGTACACGGCATTCAAGAACGCCTGGCCATTGCGGATGTCGGCGGCGGGTGGTCATCCCACGAGATCCCATCCTCCTCGCCGATGAACTTCGGGTCGACGAACGCAACGTGGGGAAGCGTCCCCGCCCGGCAGTCGGCGAAGAAGTGGACGATCTCCCGGCTGATGGACACGTACTTGGAACCCCAGAGGGCGCGACCTTGCCGGTTGCCCGGAATCATACCGTGATAGCATCCGCGCAACCAACCATGCGAGCCGCGCTCGCCGTCGCCACTGGCTCGTTGCTCGCCGTGTCTGCGCTCACCGCGCCGGCCGAGGAGAGGCGGCACGATTCCACGGCCGCGATCGTGATCGGTGACCTCACGCGCACGTACCACGTCCATCTTCCGCCGTCGTACCGCCAGTCCCAACCCACGCCGGTCGTCCTTGCCTTCCATGGCGGCACCGGCGTGGGCAGCCGCATGCCGGGACTGACCGGATTGAACGACGCGGCCGATCGCGAGGGGTTCATCGCGGTGTATCCGGAAGGCATCGACCGACACTGGAACGATGGACGGGACTTCTTCAAGGCTCACGCGGCACAGTGATCGAGAGGAGCATGTCATGGCCGGTCAGAAGACCTTGTCGCCTCGGCAACTCGAGCAGCTCTGGGCCGAGCATCTCAAGGGCGAGTTCGAGACCAAAGACGTCGAGGCGACGCTCGGCACCATGGTCGAGGACGCCTCTGTCAATCACATGCCGGTCAACACCGGCGGGCGCGGAAAGGCGGAGCTACGACGGTTCTACCGCGACGACTTCATCCCCTCCTGGCCGGACGACCTCGTCACGACGCCGGTCAATCGCGTGGTCGGCGACGGGCAGCTCGTGGACGAGCTGCACACCACGTTCACGCACAGCCGGCCGATGAACTGGTTCCTGCCGAACGTGCCGCCAACGCACAGGAAGATCTCGATGGACATCGTCGTGGTCGTCCAGTTCCGTGGCGACAAGATCTCCTGCGAGCGGATCTACTGGGACCACGCCGACGTGCTGCGGCAAGTGGGCCTGCTGAAGGGATAGCGCGATGGCCTACAAGGATCTCCGCGAATATCTGGCCGCGCTCGAGAAGCGAGGCAAGCTCCACCACGTCAAGAAGGAAGTGGATCCCGACTGGGAGGTCGCGGCCGTCATCCGGCGTGTCTTCCAGCGCATTCCGCCGGCACGCCGACCGGCACTGATGTTCGAGCGCATCAAGGGACACTCGATGCCGCTCGTGGCGGGCATTCTCGGCGCCTCGCCGGAAGTCTACGCGCTGGCCCTCGAGACCACCGTCGACCAGATCGCCGACAAGTGGGCGCAAGCACAGAGTCATCCGATTCCGCCGGTGCGCGTCCCGACCGGACCGGTCAAGGACGTCATCCTCGCCGGCGACCGCGCTGACGTGTCGAAGCTCCCCCTGTGCGTGTGGACGCGCGGTCAGGATCCGGCGCCGTACGTTACCGGCCCGTGCGTGATCTCGATCGACCCGGACACGGGCGAGCGCAACATGGGCACCTATCGGCTCATGCTGAAGGGTCCGCGGAAGTTCGGCCTGTTCCTCTCCAACACCTGGCGCGACATGTACGCGCACATCATGAAGAACGAGCGGCAGGGCAAGCCGACGCCGTGCGCCGTCGT
Source organism: Methylomirabilia bacterium (assembly GCA_041490825.1). GTDB lineage: Bacteria > Methylomirabilota > Methylomirabilia > Rokubacteriales > CSP1-6 > JBGPTW01. The sequence goes on from JBGPTW010000053.1 coordinate 11,207, forward strand.
GCTCGGCTGCGATCCCCCGGTGCCGCTGACCTCGGTGGCGCGGATTCGTGGCGACGAGCTCGGCGTCGCCGGTGCGCTGCGCGGCGCGCCGCTCGAAGTCGTGCGCTGCGAGACCAGCGATCTCGAGGTGCCGGCGCACGCCGAGATCGTCATCGAAGGCTTCGTGCCGCCGGGTGTTCGCGAACAAGAAGGGCCGTTCGGCGAGTACACGGGCTACATGGGATCGTCGGGACCGAGTTTCGTGATGGAAGTCACCTGCATCACGCACCGGACCGATCCGATCTACCAGGCGTTCTTCAGCCAGATGCCGCCGAGCGAGTCGAGCTGCATCCGCGGAACAGGTCGCGACATCGCGCTGCTCAAGCATCTCAGTCGCGATCTACGCCTTCCGGTCCGCGACGTGCATCTTCTCGAAGCCGGCGGCGGCGCGGCCTTTCTCGCCATCTCCCTCCGCCGCGAGCATCCGGCCCTGCCCCAGCGCGCCATGTGGGCCGTGTGGGCGTACGACCCGTCGTTCTCGAAGTGGGTGGTCGTCGTCGACGAGGACATCGACGTCCGTGATTACTTCCAGCTGCTGTGGGCAATGTCCTGGCACGTTCAGCCGAGCCGCGACGTCTACGTCAACCGCGATACAGCGGGCGTGGCGCTGGATCCCTCGACGGCCGAGGAGGACGTCGATCAGCTCGAGCGGAAGACCGTCCTGTCCTCCAAGATCGGAGTCGACGCGACGCGGAAGCACAAATTTCCGGCTCGCTCGATTCCACCGAAGGAGGACCTGGACCGCGTGGACGCGCACTGGACGGAGTACGGGGTCAATTGAGATCGGGGGCCCCGATATGGCCCCCGATACCCCCCACGCTCGGTAGCGCCCCGGGTCCCCCGGGGCGCTCCTCGATTCCGTCTTAGCCTGGATTGCTCATGAACGCTCGCCGTCAATCGAGCGCGTGTTGCCGCGGGCCGGCCGGGTCGGTAAGGGGCCTCTGACCACGAGGCCCTTTGACCGATGACCCGCGAGCCGTTCCCACTCACGACCGGGTTGCCCTCGATCGCACGCTACGGGAACGGGTCAACCGGCCCCCCACCGACCCGGCCGGCCCGCGGCAACACGCTGTCCCCGGCTTCGGTCGTTCATCGATGATCCGCGCGCATGATTCATGAACGTCTGTACCAGGGTCGGCCGGTGACCCGGCGGGAGATGGGCCGCCGGGGTCCGGGTGAGCCATTCCCGCCTCGCGAGGCGACGCACAGCCGTGACGAGTGGGAACGGCTCGCCGATGATCGGGGCGACGGCGCCTGTAGTCAGAGGACCCCGGCTGCCCGTCTCCAGCCCGGTCACCGGCCGGCGCGCGCGTCGTTCGTTCATGAATAATCCGTCTTAGGCCTCGCCGCTGTTCCGGCGCTGCCACGGCGCCAGCCACAATTCGAGCGCGCGGGCGCCGTTCAGCAGCAGCACCCCGATCACCATCAACGTCACGATCGGCACGAACAGCTTGGCGGTCTCGAAGGCGTTGGCGTAGCGGACGATCATGTAGCCGAGCCCGGAGATCGAGGTGTAGAACTCCGCGACCACCATCCCCACCAGACCGCGGCCGATCGCCAGCCGCACGCCGGCAGCGATGAAGGGCAGCGCCGACGGCAGGATGAGATCGCGCCAGAGGCGCCGCTCGGTCGAGCAGAACGATCGCGCGACCTCCAGGAGTCCACGGTCGACGTTCTTCACGCCCTGCTCGGTGTTGATCAGGACCGGGAAGACCATGAAGAGGAAGACGATCACGACCTTGGCGGGCACCTTGAAGCCGAACCACAGCACGATGAGCGGCACCAGCGCCACCATCGGCGTCGAGTAGAGCGCGCTCACGTAGACGTCGGTCGCCAGCTCCACCGTTCGGAAGCGCGCTATCAGCACGCCGGCCGGGATGCCGGCGCCGATCGCCAGCAGCAGCCCGTAGACGAGGACCTGCAGGCTCTGGCCGAGATAGGCGGGAAGCTCGCCATTGCCGACCAGCTCGCCGAAGGCGGCGGCAATGGCTGACGGGTAGGTGAAGAGGATCGGGTTCACCGAGCGTCCATACAGCTCCCAGACGACCAGCACGACCACGAACGACGCCACGCGGATCGCGAGCGCGCGGCCGGGGCGCATCACGGCCGGCGCTCCGGGTCGGCGTCGGGTTCGCGGCGCAGCTCGTCCCAGATATGAGCGCGTAGCTTGATGGCGTTCGGGTCGGCGCGAACGTCGTTGAGCTGGCGTGGCCGTAACAGGTCGACGGCAAGCGTCTCGCGGATGCGGCCCGGGCGGCGCGACATGACGACGATGCGATCGCCGAGGAAGATCGCCTCGTCGATCGAGTGCGTCACGAAGATCACGGTCTTCGGCTCCCGCCCGAGGATGCGCGACAGCTCCTCCTGCAGCGTCTCCCGCGTCTGCGCGTCGAGCGACCCGAACGGCTCGTCCATCAGCAGAATCGACGGGTTCACGGCGAGCGCACGCGCCAGTCCCGCGCGCTGCTGCATGCCACCCGAGAGCTGGAACGGGTACGCCTGCTCGAAGCCGCCGAGTCCGACGAGCTCCGTGTAGTGTGCGACGGACCGCGCGATGTCGGCGCGGGGGCGCCCGCGCAGCTCGAGACCGTACGCGATGTTCTGGCGGAGGCGCTTCCACGGAAACAGCCCGAAGTGCTGGAACACCATCGCGACGTCCGTGCGGGGGTCGGTCACGCGGCGTCCGTCGATGGTCACCTCGCCGTCGTCCGGGACGATCAGGCCATCGAGCACGCGCAGCAGCGTGGTCTTGCCGCAGCCGGACGGGCCCAGGATGCACAGCACCTCGTGCTCGGCGACGTCGAAGTCCAGCCGGTCGAAGGCGGTGACGCCCGCGCCGGGAAAGCGCTTCGTCAGCGCGCGGACGACGATCTTGACGGAAATCGGCCGCCTCTCGGCTCCTCGATCAATCGAACTCGGGTACGCGCGGCAACGTCTTCAACGCGTCCTGAGTCAGCGAGACGGCAGCGTAGTCCTCGTACTTCGGTCGCTCGGCCGGCTTGATGTTGCCGACCTGCACCATCCGGTTGATCGTGTATTCGACCTTCTCGCGCTTCAGGCCATCGTTCTGGGCCCAGACCCGACCGCGGATCAGCTCGTCGTACGACTGTTCAGCGATGTCGCGTGGGATCTTCGCGTACTTCATCGTGATCTCCACGGTGCGGGCCTTGTTCGCGTACATGAAGCGATTGGCCTTCGCGAGCGCGCGAACGAGCGCCTGGTACTTCGCCGGTTCCGCGGCGAGCTTCTTCTCTTGCGCGACCACGACCATGAAGAGCTGGTCCGGCTCAAGCTCCCAGAATTTCACCAGCGGATGCAGCGACGGCTCCTTCTGGCGCGCGAGGATCATCTGGTCGACGTGCAGGATGGCCGTGTCGATCGCGCCGGCGAGCAGCGGAGGAACGTCCGCGGACGCGATCGGCACGAAGGTCACGTCCTCGGGCTTGAGGCCGGCCTTGCGAAGCACCATGCGGCTCAGGACATCCGCGAAGCCTCCGACTTCCTGGACGCCGATCTTCTTGCCCTTGAGATCTTGGAGACTCTTGACGTCCGAGCGAACGGTCATCGTGGAGGCGAACCGCGGCGCGAGGCCGTAGATCGCCTTGACGCCGGCCTTCTTCGCGACGGACAGGGCGACCGACGCGCCGGCCCCGGCGCCGGCATCGAGGCTGCCGCTCACGACGTTGCGGACGACGTAGATGCCGCCTTCGAACGTGAAGATCTCCACGTCCAGACCTTCTTGCTTGAAGAATCCCTGATCCATCGCCACCCATGGGCTGATGTGCACCATGTTGGGCGGCGTGGTGGGCATGCCGAACGTGAGCTTGGTGGCGGACGCCACAGGGCCGGGTTGAGCCCAGAGCGCGGCGCCACCAAGGGCGAGGATCAATGCAAGGCTCAGTCGTCGCCGACGCATGTCAGCCTCCTCGGGCGCGAGCCCTCTCGGGCGCGAGCCCTCTCGGGCGCCAGCCCTCTCGGGCGCCAGCTCTCTCGGGCGCCAGCCCTCTCGGGCGCAAGCCCTCTCGGGAGTGTAAGACTCGGGCTACTGGAAGCTAAGCGGCGAAGCAAGGAGTGTCAACCGGCCGTCGATGCTCCATGTTGCCGACGGCTGTTCCAGCGTATCTAATGCCATGGTGAAACTGGGGTGGACCGCGAGTCTTGCCCTCCCGGCGCATCCAGCGTGACGCCGAGCGGCCGACCGCGATCACCGGCGGGCCGAACGAGAGCGTTGACGGCGGTGTGGTTGAGCCCCGGGTCGCCGAAGACGGCGATCGAGACGCTGGTCCTGCACCTCTTGGAGCCGAATCTTCCCAATCCCCGTCTGCAGCAGGCCCTGCTCGACGAGCTCGTCCGTCCGGTGAAGCCGGTGGACGTCGTCCTGGAATACCTCGGACTGAGAGCCGTCGAGCAGGACGCTCATGGAAAGCTGCCGCTTCTCCTCGTCGCGCCGAAATCCGGCAAGGACGATCCGTGGCGAGAGGCGCTCCTGCTCCCCGGAGGCGACTGTCCGATCGGCATCCTGGTGAAGACCCGGGACCTCGGGCAGGTGGCGCTTGTCCATGAAGCGTTCGGCTCGCTGGCCGAGCCGCACCAGACGCTGGTCCGACGATACGCCGCGCTCGCGGCGCGGGGAACGCGGCCCGAGCGGATCGTTGCGGCGCTGAGCGCGGGCACCGACGGCAACCGCCGGTACGCGGACCTGACGAGCAGCGCGCGACGGCAGATTGCCAGCGTTCTGGATCCCTCAGTCCTCTTGAGTCGTGACGGCGCCATCCGGGTCCAGGTCGGCAGCCTGTCGGAGACCACGCGGAACCTGCTGCGTGACGGGTTGCGCGGGGAATACATCTTCATCCTTCCCCATCTGCTCTTCGAAGGACGCACCAACTACGCGGACATCGAATTCCTGATCTACTTGAATTTCTTCGTACGCCGCGGGCAGCCGACGCGCATCGTCGGGACCGCGCGACAACGTCGAACGCTCGAGAGGCTGCTCACGCTGGTCATCTTCGGGGTCTTCGATCCCGACGCCGGCGCTCTGGCGTCCTTCGAGGAGCTGCGCGCGTCGTACGGCGTCGCCGACCTCTCCACGTACGCGTTTCTCCGCATGGCCTATGAGGCCTATGCCGTGCGGGCCACGGGCGATCCATCGGGCCCGGTTCAAGGCCTGGCGAGCTACATCGATTTCACGGTCCTCGAATCCGGCGGCACGGTGATTCCGATTCACCACCTGGGCCACGACGGGACGCGTGTCGCGCTCGGCGACGTGCGCGTTGCGTCCGCCGAGCCCGGCGGCTTCGATGTGCGCATCACGCAAGCCGACGACCGCGTGGTGGCGAAGCAGATGGACGTCACGACACGACGCCGCCCACTGCTGACGGTTCCGGAGGACGGCGCAGAGCAGATCCGGTTCGGGACGAAGCGACCACGATTCGGCGCGACGCCTCTCGGCACCAGTCACGGGTTCGATCCGGCAGGCGACGTGACGAGCTTCATCATCTGGATCAACGGCCGCGGCATGTTCGTCGATCCTTCTTCAGAAGCCCTGGCCTATCTTCGGCAAATCGGCGTCGCCGAGGTCGATGTTCCGTTCGTGTTCCTGACGCACATCCACGCGGATCACGACAGCGGCCTGATCGAGAAGCTCCTGAGCGGCAGCCGCACGACCGTGATCGCCTCCGACGTCGTCTTCCGGTCTTTCACCGAGAAGGCCCGTCTCGTGACCGGTCACGATGTGCAGCGGGAAGGCCTGGTCAACCACATTCCCGCGAATCCCGGTCGGCCCGTCGAGACCGACATCGGCGGAGAACGGGTCATGCTCGAGACCCGGTGGAACCTACACCCGATTCCGACGAACGGGTTCAAGATCAGTGTCGGAGACAAGAGTTTCGGTTATTCCGGGGATACCCAGTACGACGCGGCCCTGCTTCACGGTCTCCACGAGGCGGGCAAGTTGACCTCCGCGCAGTTTCGCGACCTCATGTACTTTTTCTGGACCCCGGCCGGGGCGCCGACTGTCGATTTGCTGTATCACGAAGCCGGTATTCCGCCGATCCACACCGACAAGCAGCAGCTCCAGGCGTTACCGGACGCGGTCACGAGCCGGACGTTCCTGGTCCATATCGCAGACACGGACGTCCCCCCGGGATTCCTTCCGGCCAAACCGGATCTCTTCATGACGCACACGCTCTTGCCCCCGACGGATGCCATCCGGCGTCAGGCGTTGCTCGGCACCATGCGTCTGGTCAGTTATCTCTACGACATTCCCGTCGAAGTGATCAAAGCGCTACTCCGCGACGGCGAGGTGCGCGAGTACGGCACGGACGTGGCGATCATCCAGAAGGGCCCCCTCGCCGACGACGCGGCTCTCGCCTTTTACGTGGTCGTCGACGGCGAGGTGGCGGTGAAAGACGGTCGGCGACTGATCGACGTCCTGACGAAAGGAGACAGCTTCGGCGAATGGGGGATCAGCCACCAGCGAGGCTTCCGGACCGCCGACGTCGTGGCGGCGCGTCCGTCACAGTGCATCGAATTCGGTGAGGAGCGGTATCGCTGGCTCGTCGGGCAGTACCCGGTGATCCAGGAGCGTATCGGCGTCATTCGGCGACTGTTGCCCCGCCTTCAGCTTGCGCAAACGCGGGCGCGCATGAAACTCCGCGCGGACCCCGCGGGGCGGACCACCGTCCTGGCGGCCATGAGCTCGAGCCAGCTGTCGAGCTTCGCGCTCTTCAGCACCGTGGCAGCGTTCAACGAGGGGCAGCCCGTCATCGTCGAGGGCACTGACGCCGACGGCTTCTACGTCTTGCTCTCCGGCCACCTGGTGGCCACGGTGAAGGGGCGGATCGTCGGCGAGCTGAGCGAGGGCGACATCTTTGGCGAGATGGGGCTGCTCGAAGGCGGCCGGCGGGCGGCCACCGTCAGCGCCGTATCCGCTGATGCAGAAGTGTTATTCATGAGCACCGAGAATTTTCGCGACCTCCTGTACGCTGTGCCCGCCTTCGCCCTGGACGTGCGGGAGACGGCGGCTCAGCGCTCCCTCACTTCGTCGGGATGATCGGCACCAGCAGATAGGACTCGCGCCCGCCGCCCGTGTAGAGCGTCACCTTGCCGCCAAAGACATCCGCCGGCCGGCTGTCCGGGTCGGCGTGCGTCATGCCGCCCGTGCCGCGCGTCCCGTAGTGGAACTTCTTTCCGAACTCACTGAGCTCGCCCTCGTACTCGTAGTCCTTGCCACGCACGGACAGCACCACGCGCCAGCCGGCCGGTAACACGATGGACGTCGGCAAGATCTCCACGTCGCACTCGTAGACCTCGCCCGGGGTGAGCGGCTCGACGCGGTCGTGCAGATGGTAGGGCCGGTACGGCGTGGTCTTCTTCGGATCAAGCCGGCGATGCGACACCCGAAGCCACCCGTTGGCGATCGGCGTGTTCGGATCCGTCGAGCCCATGAACGTGAGCTCTTGACCGTGGGGGTCCAGCACGCGAACGATCAGGAACAGGTCAGCGTCCTTCGTCGTCGACGACACGAACAGCTTCGCGGCCAGCGGCCCGGTGATCTCGGTCTCGCGCTCGATCGGCGGCATCGCGAACGTCACGCCCTTGCCGAGCCCGTCGTACTCGACCCTCGCGGCCGGCGCGACCGGGTCGCCGCCGAGCGTCAGCTTCGCGGCGTCCAGATAGAGCTTCGTCCACTGGGTGCGCGCCAGCGGCCACTCGGTCTCGGCGCGGAGCACGAATTTCTCGCCGGGATGGCGGACGTTGAGCGTCACGGGCGGCGTCTGCTGCCAGCCGTTGTCGATGCCTTTCAGGAAATGATCGAAGAACCGCTTCTGCAGCGCGAGTCCGTACCCGGACGAGAAGAGCGACCAGTGGGAGTCGCCGTGCACCTCAAGCCACTTCTGCTTCGAGGGTGTCTCGGTGAAGCCGTTGAAGTTGCCGCGCGGGTGAATGCCCTGCCCGCCCCAGTTGGCGCAGGTCAACAATGGCAGCGTCACCTTGGAGAGATCGGCCGAGCGCGAGCGATGCCACTCGTCGTCGAGCGGATGCTTCTTCAGCTCCTCGAAGACGTCGACGCGATTCTTCGCCAGCTCCTCGCTCGACAGCGTGACGGGCCCGGCCACCGACTCGCCGGTGTTCGGATTCTTCTTCGCCCGCTCGCCGAGTCCGTACTGGATGTTCACCACCTGGTGCTTCGCCCAGAGCTTCTGGAATTCGCTGAGGATGCCACCGTGGTAGCCGGAGTCCCGGTAGCGGTCGTTCTGACCCTCCCACGGAATGATCGCGGCCAGGTGCGGCGGATGCATGCCGGCGACGCGCCACTGGTTCGACGCGTAGTACGAGATGCCGAGCATCCCGACCTTGCCGTTGCTCCACGGCTGCGTGCCCGCCCACTCGATGCACTGATAGAGATCCTCGATCTCGCGTGACGAGTTGCAGTCCATGAAGCCCGGCGACCAGCCGGCGCCGCGCGAATCCACGCGGATGACGACGTAGCCGTGCGGAATCCAGCGCTCGGGATCGGTCACCTCCCAGTTCTGGTACTTGTTGGTCGAGCCCTCGAGGATCTCGGGATGGTCGGCGACCATCTTGTTCCACTGATGCGGATAGCCCTCCTGGTACGCGAGGCCCTTGGCGTAGACCCCGTACGTGAGGATCGCGGGATACGTTCCTTGCGCGATGGGCGCGTAGACGTCGGCCTCGAGCACGATATCGTCGTCCATCGGGATCGGCTGCTGCCAGGTGATCTTCATGCCGTCACGGATCTCGGTGCGCGCCTTGACTGCGGAAGCCTGAGTCATTTCGCGGGTCTCCTTCAACTGGGGGCCTCGAAGGCCCCCAGACCCCCAGACGCTCGTCGGGCGCCGGGTCACCCGCCGCCCGCCTCGATTCATCCGACATGCTGCTACCTCGATAATCCGGCAGGCTCCTACTCGCCGAAGAGGGTTTGCCACCACTTCCGGCCGTCGGGCTTGCTGTCCCCGCCGGGGACGGGACCCATCCTACGGCGGATGTCGTCACACGGGCCAACCCGTCAGTGAGGCGAGCACGCGGGCCTCCTGCTCGGCGCGAGTCCGCAGCACCTCGCGGTAGCGCGGCGCTCCCTCGCAGCTGAGCTCGCCTTTCCACGGATGGCGCAGGACATAGCGCCCCTGGAAGTTCACGCGGGCGCCGGTCTCCTGAAACACCAGAGCAAGCCGGCCAGGATCGCGATCTGGTAGAGCCGCGGATCAACGGATGCCGGCGTTGCGATCGGGGCGGCGTCGACTCCGGAATCGCCCCAGGTCAGAGCCCTCATGTCCCGTTAGACCGGCGACCCCGGCGGAAGTTCCCGCCGCGCCCATTGCCCGCGCCGAGGGGCCTCGGGCTCAAAACATGAGGGGCTTACGTTCCATACAGATGGCAGGCCACCTGATGGCCTGCCGCCCGGTCGTGCAACACCGGCTCCGCTTCCCCGCAGATCGGCAGCGCCTGCGGACAGCGCGGATGGAATCGACAGCCGGACGGAGGATTGAACGCGCTCGGCACCTCGCCGCGCAGGATGACTTCGTCCTTCGTGTCGTCGGGATGGCTCGGCAGCGCGTTGCTCAGCAGCACCTGCGTATAGGGATGCAACGGATGGGCGTACAGCTCGTCGCTCGTCGCGGTCTCGACCAGCTTGCCGAGGTACATCACGCCGATGCGCGTGCTCACGTACTTCACGACCGCGAGATCGTGCGCGATGAACAGATAGCTCACTCCCGAACGATCCTGGATCTCGCGCAGCAGGTTCATCACCTGTGCGCGGATCGAGACGTCGAGCGCCGACACGGCCTCGTCGAGGAGAATGCACTCGGGATTCGTGGTCAGCGCGCGCGCGAGCGCCACCCGCTGCCGCTGACCCCCCGAGAGCTCGTGCGGGTAATCGTCGGCGATGCGCGGCCGCAAGCCCACCCGCGTGAGCGAGTCCGCGACGCGCTCGTGGACCTCGGCCTTCGAGAGCCGACGCTGCGTCTCCACGAGCGGCTCGCCGACCGTCGTGCCGATCGTCAGTCGCGGATTCAGTGAGCTGTACGGGTCCTGGAAGACGGCCTGCACGGCGCGGCGATAATCGCCCATCTCGGCGCGGGCGAGCGTGTGAACGTCGCGCCCCCCGAAAAACACGCCGCCCGACGTGGGGCGCTCCAGACAGAGCACGAGTCGCGCCGTCGTGGTCTTCCCGCATCCGCTCTCGCCGACGAGCCCGAGCGTCTCGCCACGACGCAGCGTGAAATCCACGCCGTCGACCGCCTTGACCGTCCCGGCGGCGCGGCTGAAGAGCCAGCCTCGCATCACCGGGAAATGCTTGGTGAGCTGTCGTGCCTCGAGCACGAGGCCGCCAGGCGCCGGCTCAGGCCGCGCGGACAGCGGCGCGGCAACCGTCGCGACCGCACGCCTCCCGCCGCCGTTTGCTGTCATCTCCACGCGAATGCAGGCAACCAGGTGATCGGGCTCCACGGTCTCTGACCCCGGCTCTCGCTCCTGACATCGGGGCTCCGCCAGCACGCACCGCGGCGCGAAACTGCAGCCCGGCGGCACGTTCGCCAGGTCGGGCGGTGGACCTTCGATCGCGCTCAGAGGCTCGCGCCCGCGGTGCAGTGTCGGCAGACAGCTCAGCAGGCCGATCGTGTACGGATGACGTGGCCGATCGAAGATCTCGCGCGTCGTCCCCGACTCGACGATGCGGCCTGCGTACATGACGGCGACGCGATCGCACAGCTTCGCCACGATGCCGAGATCGTGGGTGACGAAGATCATCGCGAGGTTCGTCTTCCGCTGGAGATCCTTCAGCAGCCGGAGATACTGCGCCTGGATGGTCACGTCCAGTGACGTCGTGGGCTCGTCGGCGATGAGCAGGCCTGGCTCGCACGAGATCGCGATGGCGCCTGCGACACGCTGGCGAATTCCGCCGCTCATCTGATGTGGATAGGCGTGCACGCGGCGCTCGGGATCGCTGATCCGCACCTGGCGGAGCAGCTCGACAACGCGCTCGTCGAGCTCGCGGCCGCGCAGCCCGCGGTGCAGCGCCAGCGTCTCGGCAATCTGTTCACCGACGGTGATCGCGGGATTCAGCGACGCCATCGGGTCTTGCAGGATCATCGCGATCTTCGCCCCGCGCATCCGGCGCATCTCGTCGGGGCTCTTCGCGAGCAGGTTCTCGCCGTCGAAGACAATCGCCCCGCTCACGATGCGGCCGCCCGGCTCGGGCACGAGGCGAAGGATCGAGAGACACGTCATCGACTTTCCCGAGCCGGATTCGCCGACGATACCGAGCGTCTCGCCGCGACGGACGGAGAAGCTCGCGCCGTCCACCGCGCGAACGACACCACGACGGGTGTAGATGTAGGTGCGCAGATCGCGGACGTCGAGCAACGCGTCGTTCACCGCGGGTGGATTATACTCGGCCCGTTAGATCGGGCGTGCGGAGCCACGCGCACCTGGATACAGCCCAGCCGCGGTTGTCCCGGTCTCGCAGACCCCGCTACAACGAGGAGGCCAGCATGGAGATCAAGGCTGCGGTCTTTCGGAAGCCGCACGAGCCGCTGACGGTCGAATCGGTGGAGATCGACACACCGTTGGGCCGCGAGGTGCTCGTCCGCACCGTGGCGACGGGCGTCTGCCACAGCGACCTCCACGTCGTCGACGGCCAGGGACGATGGCCGCTGTATCGGCCGATCGTACTGGGGCACGAGGGCGCCGGCATCGTCGAAGCGGTCGGAAGTGACGTGACGACTGTCCGCCCCGGCGATCACGTCGTCGCCTGCCTCTCCGGTTTTTGCGGGAGCTGCGCGCAATGCCTCGGCGGTCATCCCAACCTCTGCGTCGGCGGCGTCGTCACGCGCCCGGAGTCGGCGCCTCCCCGGCTCTCACAGAAAGGCGCAGCGTTCAGACAGTTCATCGGCATCAGCAGCTATGCCGAGCGGATGCTGCTCCACGAGAACTCGATCGTGAAGATCGACCCCGACCTACCGCTCGACCGCGCCGCCCTGGTGGGATGCGGTGTCCTCACCGGTGTCGGCGCCGCGCTGCGAACGTCGGGACTGGAGGCCGGGCAGACCGTCGCCGTGTTCGGCTGCGGCGGCGTGGGGCTGGCGATCGTTCAGGGCGCGCGCATCGGCGGCGCCAGCCAGATCATCGGCGTCGACGTCTTCGATTCCAAGCTCGAGATGGCGAAGAAGGTTGGCGCCACGCACGTCGTGAACAGCTCCAAGGACGATCCGGTCAAGGCGGTCCGCGCGCTCACGCGCGGCGCCGGGGTGGATCACGCCTTCGAGGCCGTCGGCAACGCGAAGCTGGTGCGGCAGGCCATCGAGAGCCTCGCCATCCGCGGCACGGCCACGATCGTCGGGGTATTGCCGCCGGACGCGATGATCGAGTTCCCGTGGATGGCCATCCGGCCGGAGTGCCGGGTGCAGACGTCGCGGATGGGCTCCAACCGCTTCCGCGTCGACATTCCACGCTATCTCGAGTTCTATCGGCAGGGGCGGCTCTTGCTCGACGAGATGGTCACTCGCCGCGGACGGCTCGAGGACATCAACGAAGCGTTCCGTGCGATGAAGGCGGGCGAAGTCGCGCGGACTGTGTTGATGTTCTGATTAAGATGGGGGCCCCGACATGGCCCCCATACCCCCACACGTTCGGAGCGCCCCGGCATAGCCGTGTCGCTCCTCTACTGCTACTACGTACCGCCTCTTGCTACTGCTTACCGTCGGTCAATGGGACGATCGCGTAGAACCGCGGCTCGTTGCCGACCACGCGGGTGATGTGCCCCTGACCCGTCAGATCTTCGGCCAGCACGATGTCGCCCGGGCCGACTCGCGCCACCGTGCCGTCGCCGACCTGGATTTCCGTGGCGCCTGAGAGCGAGATCGAGTACTGCCGTCTCGGCGCGCAGTGCCAGTCGAGCACGTAGCCCGGCGGCGAGACTCGGAACGCGATCCCGGTCGCGGATTCCATCGGGGTTGCCTCCCCGTGCGCACCTTCCTTGTCGACGAAGGGCTTCATCGCCAGCGGCACCTCGGCGACGTGTGATTGTCCGTCCGAGCCGCTGTACACCCGCCACATCTTCGGCATCTTGGATCCTCCTCCCGGGTATTCTGCGATCTTCACCGTACCTCGAGCTGGAATGCGCCTTCGTTGCCAAGGCGTTCGGTAGCCCGGATTCCGGTGGTTGACCGCGATAGGCCTTGCTGCAATGTCCTGCGAGCAGCAGGCACCGCCCGGCGTCAAGCAAGGTCGGCGATCGTTGCCGATCCCGGTCCCGGGGTGATCAACGTGGGCCACTGCTTCGAACCGAACGGCACCAACGGCGGCAGGAAGGGCGTCATCCCGCGTTTGGCGCTTTCGGCAATGATGGCGGCGCGCGCGTTGCCGCCCATCAGTTCGTAGTCCATGAGGTAGTAGTTGCCGAAGAAGAGCTGGCCCACCGAGCGGTCGGCGATGATGCGGGTCAGCGATTCCAGCATGTCCTCCGCTGTCGTCGTGAACGAGACCGTTTCGATGAGGATCAACCGGCTGTTGATCGCGTCCGGGCCGAAGAACTGGGCCAGCACGCTGAACAGCACGTTGTTCTGGCGGGCGACGTAGATCGTGTTGCTCGCGGCATACGTCTTGTCCCAGTCGCTGCCAATCATTTTCTTCCAGTCCGCGAGCACGCCCATCCAGTGCGCGACCAGGGTTTCGGCGGCCCACGCCACGTTGCGTTTCAGCAGGGGCGCCTGCTTTTTCGAGAATTCCTGCAGCGCGGCGTAGGAAATCGCGCCTTTGGCCACGCAGTCGTCCATGAACGCGCCGTTGTTCTGCAGGATGCTGCGATTGTTGTCCCGCCAGTCCGCCTGCATCGGCAGCGCGTCGACGGTGTCGAGCGCGGACTGATCCGGCTGCGATACGCGATCATCGACCCGCGCCACGATCGGTCGGCCGCGTTGTCAACTTAGGGAAGCGCCACTTCGGACACCGCCAGCGTGCTGTGCCCGACGGACTTCAGCAGTTGATAGACCAGGGGCACCGACGGCGCTTCGAGCGGCGGCATGCCGGGGCGTTAGAGGATGAACCGCCCACCGGCCCCTGAGAAAAGACCCAGGATGATCGGATGCTGGGCGCGGAGATTCTTCGTGAAGATCGTTGCGGCGCCACCGTACAGCTCGAACATCGTCGTATTGAGCTGCAGGGTGTTTTGCGTCGCAAGATCGGCCGCGCTGCGCGCCGGCGTGCCGACGATCAGCTTGAGGTCGGGTGGCAGGTCCGCGGCCCTTGCGGTTGACGCTTCGATTCCCGAAGTGACGCACAGCGCCACCAACGCGAACGCCAGCAATGCTCGTTTCATGAATCCCCTCCGTGGTAGCCGGTATCGTCGACGGGGTCCGCCGCGTGGAACCGGTAACTCCAAGCGTGGCGGCCGCGACATACATACCATGGTTTGCGACGGTGTCCGCGGCACGGATGACGCGGCTCCACAGTGCGACTTCTCCGGCGAGCACGCGATGGAAATCTTCAGGCGATCCGCCGGCGGGTTCGTCACCCGCAAAATGCCCTCGCTTGTGAATCGTCACGCGACCGATTAAGATGCGCAGCGGCCGGCGTGTCGTGAGCGGGTGCCAGTGCGTCCTTGCGAGGTAGCGCGAGGCTCTCTGGCAAGCATTGCGGAAGGGCCCACCGAAACACGAACAACAGCGGTGACGGAGAGGTGGCGAGCCTGAGGATTTCGCGACGCGAGTTCGTCAAGCTGGTAACGTCCAGCGGCATTGCGCTTAGTCTTTCGCGTTTGGCGACCGCCGAGGAACCCGGATTCGCAGTGCGCGAGACCCTGCCGGGACGACAACGCTGGAATCCGGCCGCCACCGGCGCCGGTCGCATCGACGGCGTGGCCAAGGTCACCGGTGCCAAGCTGTACGCGTCCGATTTTCGCGCATCCGACCTCCCGGGCTGGCCCGCGAATACATCCCACGCCATGCTCGTCCGGGCCGCGGACGCAGCGCACATCTACGCCGGGATCGACCTCGCGGGGTTGAGCGGCGCGTTGAAACCGGCGGCGGTGGTCACCGCGATCGATCTCGCGCGCATCGGAACCCGCGTTCCCGAGTTCTACCGCGGCGACCTCTTCTGCCCCGCAGGCAAGACGCCGCTCTATCTTGGCCAGCCGGTGGCCCTGTTGATGTTCGAGCAATTCGACGCCTTCGATGAGGCGCGGCTGGCGTTGCGCGACGGAACGTTCGTGAAATTCGGCAAGGAAACCGGTCCCGTACAGCTCCCACCCTACGGTTCGAACCGTTTTGTGCGTGTGGCCGGTCCGTCTCCGGACGCCCCCGACGTCTACTCGCCGCTGCAGGCCGGCTGGGCGCGACCGATTCGCTTTCAAAACGCGGAGGTCCCGGTATGGTCGCCCGCGAGCCGCACGGGCGACGCCAATGCCAAGGCCTCCTACTACGGCGACCGGATCCGAGCGGAACTTGCTGCGAGCAATTCGGACCTTCTGGTGCTGGAACGCGAATTTGCGACGCAATCGGTAGACCCGGTGTTCCTCGAACCGGAGTGCGGTCTCGCGTGGTACGACGCGGGCAGAAAGGACCTCGAGCTCGTGCTGGGCGTGCAGTCACCGTACGAGGCCGCGACCTCGGTCGCGTTCCTCTTGGGCAACGCCCGTGCCGACTTCAAGCCAGCGCGCATCAACGCCCAGTTCGCCTATGTCGGTGGTGGCTTCGGCGGACGCGACCACACTACCGTTCCACTCTACGTTGCACTGGCGGCGATGTTCCTTCCCGATCGCCCGGTCCGGCTCGCCCACGATCGATATCAGCAATTCCAGGGGGGAATCAAGCGGCACTCATTCAAGATGCACTCGCGCATCGGTGTCGAACGGGCGACCGGCAAGATTCGCGCATTCGCCGCCGACCACATATTGGATGGCGGTGGCCTGGCCAATTATTCGAACAGCGTGGCAGACGTGGGCGCCACGGGGGCGATCGGCATTTACGATGTCCCCAGAGTCGACGTCACCACGGTCGCGCTCCATTCGCGCGGCGTGACCGCAGGGTCGATGCGCGGCTATGGAACGCTGCAAACGATGACGGCGCTGGAGGTGTTGATCGACGAAGTCGCGACGGCGTTGCGCCTCGATCCTATCGAGGTCCGGCGGCGCAACGCGCTCAAAACCGACGGTCGGACCATGGCGGGCAATACGTACGTCGGACCGGTTCGCACGCCGGAGATCCTGGACAAGCTGGAGAAGCACGCGATTTGGCAACAGCGTGCCGCCGAGAAAGCCCGAGGGCAGCAAGTGGGAATTCTCGTGGGCACGGGTGTGGCCTGCGTGACCAAGGATTTCGGTAGCGGCGCGGACTGCACGCTGGCGACCGTGGCAATCGCTCCGGATGGCCGGATCGCAATCCATAACGACGCCGTCGAGATGGGCACGGGCATCGGCACGGCGCTGGCGAACCGGGTGGCTGCTATCTTGGGCGGAGTCGCCGACGAAGTTGCCGTCGGGCAAGTCGACACGTTCGGCGCGCTCGCGCTCGTCAAATCCGGCGACCCCTACAGCATGGACCAGGCGACGCAGGACGCCGCATCGCGCAATCCCCGCTGGGTGCCGGAGATCAGCTCGCCCTCGAGTTCGTCGGTCGGAGCCCATGTCAGCACGCATGGGGCGGCCGAGGCCGCGCGCGTCGTGTTTCGCTTCGGATTGTGGCCGGCGGCGCTCGATTTGTGGGGCGTCGCGCACAGCGATCCAAAAGCTCGGCTATGGGAGACGGCGCGCTGGAAAGACCGCCAGCTTGTCATGCCCGGGTTACCGCCATTGGCGTTGCCGACGGTGGCGGCGAAAGCGCACGCGCGCAGAGGCGTCACCGCGGCCATGGTTCACGGCTTTTCTCGCTGGGCATGGTCGCAGGCGACCTTCGTGCTGGGCGGACAGACGTGGACGGCAGACATCGATGCGCTCGCCGTGCGCACCGGCGCCGGCAACTTCGTACGCATCAACCGCAGAAACGTCAAGTTTCCGCCCACCGTATACAACCGGTTCGGAACGTCGTACTCGTCGGTATGCGGAACGCTGGTTCGCGTCGAGATCGAGCGCGCCACCGGAAGCCTGCGCATCGCCAAGGGGTACAGCGTCGTCGAATGCGGGCAGCCGCTGGCGCCGGAGGTCGTGATCGGCCAGCTGCAGGGCGGTTTCGCCATGGGCGTTGGTTACGCACTGCTCGAGTCGCTGCCGCTCTACGAAGACGGGCCCGGCAACGGGAAATGGAACCTCGGTCAATACGTCATCCCCCGCGCTTCGGACCTGCCGTTGAATGGGCTCGAGGTCGAGATCCTTCCCCCGATCGCGCCAAACGACACGCCGAAAGGCATGGCGGAAGTCGTGATGATTCCCGTCGTTCCCGCGATTCTGAACGCCATCTTCGATGCCACGGGCCGTCGCGTCCAATCCTTGCCGGTCACCCAGGGCATGCTCAAGGAAGGGCTCACGTGACAACACTCCGCATCACGATCAACGGTCGCGCACACGGCCCGAAGGAGGTGCGCGATGATTTGACCATGAATGATTTTCTGCGCGAGTACCTCGGGCTCACCGGTACCAAGTTCGGGTGCGGCGCCGCGCAGTGCTTGAGTTGCTCGGTAATCATCGACGATCCCGACGGGACGAGCCACACCAGCCCGACCTGCATCGTTCCGGCGACAAGCTTCAACGGCAAAGCCATCCGCACGGTCGAAGGCCATGCGAAGAACGGCGAGCTTTCCGTTCTGCAAAAGGCCTTCGTCGACCATTTCTCATTCCAGTGCGGCTACTGCACCGCCGGCTTCCTGAACGAGGGCCAGGTTCTGCTGGAGCGGCTGGCGAAGACGCCGGTGGCGCGTGCCGATCTCGAGAAAACCATTCTCGATGCGCTCAACGGCCATCTGTGCCGCTGCACCGGCTACGTCAAATACCACGAGGCCGTGCGCGACGTGATTCTGGCCGATCCGAAACGCTATCTCGTCTAGCGAAGGTCGTGTGCCAGGACGGTGTCGATCGACCATGGCCCGGGGTGGGTGCCAAGCTTCGATGGTGACAGCGCTTCAGGAGACAACCGAACATGAAGTCTGACAAGCGGCTCCCGTTGCTCGTTGCGGTGGCGGCGCTGCTGACGACAACGCTGGCCACGAACGTCGATTCTGCGGGCACGCCGGGCACGCTCGCGGCACCGGAGAGCTTTGCCGCGATTGGCGACACGGCGACGCGGTCGGCAGCATTGTTTGCCGAGGCCGGCAAGGTGCTGACCCATCCGCGCTGCGTGAACTGCCATCCCGTTGGCGACCGGCCGCTCCAGGGCGAAATCAGCCGGCTCCATCAGCCGCCCGTCGAGCGGGGCGCGGATGGCTTCGGCTTGGTATCCATGCGCTGCTCCACCTGCCACCAGGGTGCCAACTTCGACCCCGGACGCGTGCCGGGCCACGCCGAGTGGCATCTTGCGCCGCGCGAAATGGCGTGGCAGGGCAAGACGCTCGCTCAAATCTGCGCGCAGATCAAGGATCCCGCGCGCAACGGTGGCCGGTCACTGGAACAGATCGCGGAGCACATCGCCACCGACTCTCTGGTTGGCTGGGCCTGGGCGCCCGGGTTTGACCGCCTGCCCGCTCCCGGCACCCAGAAGGAATTGGGTGCGCTCATCGAGGCCTGGGTGAAAACCGGCGCGGTCTGTCCGACCTAGACATCATGACCGCGTCGCGTAGCGCGGGCGGCCCGTCTCCGATCATGCCCTACATCATCGGCATCGACACCGGCGGCACCTTCACCGACTGCGTGGTGATGGACGCCAGCGGACGGATGACCACGGCCAAGGCGCCGTCCACGCCGGACGATTTCTCCGAAGGCGTGATGGAGTCCCTGCGTCTCGGCGCCGAGCGGCTCGGGCTCACGACCGAGGCGCTGCTGCGCGACACCGCGCGCTTGGCGCTCGGCACGACCGTCGGGACGAATGCGATGCTGCAGCGGCGAGGCGCGCGAGTCGGCCTCATCACGACGAAGGGTCATCGCGACGTCATCCACATCATGCGCGGGGCCCGCGGCGTGCCCGGACTCAACACCACGCAGGTCCTCCACTTTCCCGAGAGCGGCAAGCCCGACCCGATCGTGCCGAAGCCATTCATCGCCGAGGTGAGCGAGCGCGTCGACTGCAAGGGTCAGGTCGTGGTGGAGCTGAACGAAGACGAAGCCGAGGCCGCGATCCGGAAGCTCGTCGCCAAGGGCGTCGAGGCGATCGCCATCTGCTTCCTGTGGTCGTTCAAGCACCCCGAGCACGAGCGGCGAGTGAAAGCGATGGTCGAGCGTCTTGCGCCCGATGTCTTCGTGTGCTGCTCGGCGGATCTCATCCCGCGCTGGGGTGAATACGAGCGCACGGTCGCGACGGTGCTCAACGCGTACCTCGGGCCGGTGATGTCGCGCTATCTGGGCCGGCTCGAGTCGCGCGCGCAGGCGGCCGGGCTTCGCTATCCGCTCCAGGTCATGCAGTGCGGCGGCGGCGTGATCCCCGCCGCGGAATCCGCGCGGCGTGCGTTCCTCACGCTCGACTCCGGACCGGTCGCCGGCGTGCTCGCGTCGCAATATCTCGGCGGCATCATCGGCGCGAAGCACATCATCGCCACCGACATGGGCGGGACGTCGTTCGACGTGGGCCTGATCTGGAACGGCGCGCCGGTGGCGAGCTACCAGAGCGTCGTCCATCAGTACGAGTATTTCGTCCCGCGCATCGACATCCGGTCGATCGGCAGCGGCGGCGGAAGCGTCATCTGGATCGAGGACGTGAGCGGAACTCTCCGCGTCGGACCGATCTCGGCAGGCGCGCAGCCGGGTCCCGCCTGCTACGGCCGCGGCGGCACGCAGCCGACGGTCACGGACGCCGATCTGATCCTCGGCTACGTCGATCCGACGTATTTCTTGGGCGGTCGATTGCGGCTCGACGCCGACAAAGCACGCGCGAGCCTCGAGCCGATGGCGGCGCGGCTCGGCATGGGCCTGGTCGAGACGGCGAGCGGCGCCGTGCGCGTGGTCGAGCACCAGATGGCGGACCTGATCCGGAAGGCGACCGTGCAGAAGGGCTACGATCCGCGGGACTGCGTCGTGTTCGCCTATGGCGGCGCCGGCCCCGTACACGCCGGGGTCTACGCGCGCGAGCTCGGCGCGCAGGGTGTCGTCGTTCCGCTCGGCGAGATCTGCTCGCTCTGGTCCGCGCTGGGTGCTGCCTCCGCGGACCTCCTTCACATCTACGAGGCGGTCGACATTCTCTCGAGTCCATTCGATCCGGCGCGGGTGCTCGCGCATTTTGCGGAGCTCGAGGCGCGCGGTCTCGCACAGCTTCGCGCCGACGGGATCGATACGGGCATGATGCGACTCACCCGCTCGGCCGACATCCGTTACAAGGGCCAGATCAACGAGGTGGAAGTGCCGGTCACCGATGGGCAGCTCGACGCTACGGCGCTGGCGCAGCTGGTCGCCGACTTCCATCGCCGCTACGAAACCGTTTATGGCAAGGGCGCGGGGTTCCGTGAGGCTCGCGTCGAGATCGTGACGTATCGCGTACGCGCGTCTGCCGTGAGCGCCAAGCCGCGGATCATCGCCGCGCGTGAAGGCGACCGCGCGCCCGCCAACGACGCGCGGGTCGGCGCGCGTCCAGTCTACTGGGCCGAGCTCGGTGACTTCGAGACCACGCCGGTGTTCCTGGGCGAGCGGCTGATCGCCGGCAACGTCGTTCCCGGGCCCGCGATCATCCAGGCGCCGGACACGACGATCGTCGTGCACCCGTTCGAGAGCGCGCGCATCGATCCGTACGGCAACGTCCTGATCGATTTCGGCCGGAAGTAGACGAGAGTCGTTCGGTCAGCGCGCCCCGAGTACGGGCTACACGAAGGACGGCGACCTGTGGGGCACCATTGGCATGTCTCGGCCCGTCGCCGCGATTGACTAGCTAACCGGA
Source organism: Methylomirabilia bacterium (assembly GCA_041490825.1). Taxonomy (GTDB): domain Bacteria; phylum Methylomirabilota; class Methylomirabilia; order Rokubacteriales; family CSP1-6; genus JBGPTW01. The sequence continues at coordinate 32,209 of JBGPTW010000053.1, forward strand.
CTTAGCTAAGTTTGCTCGTATGAAACCGGTGACCGTGCACGCGGCGAAGACGCATCTCTCCAGGCTCATCGAGCGGGCCTGCGCTGGAGACGATGTGGTCATCGCTCGGGGACGCACGCCCGTCGTGCGCCTCGTGCCCGTGAGGAAGACGGCGCCTCGCCGCCGGTTCGGAGCCATGCGGGGACGCGCGCGGACCACGAAGGCGTTCTTTGCGTCGCTCCCGCCCGAGGAGCTCGCGCCGTGGGAGCGGTAGATGCGGCTCCTCCTCGACACCCATGCATTTCTGTGGTGGCTCGACGGCGATCGCCGCCTGCCGGCTCGTGTTCGGACGCTGATCGGTGAGGTCACGAACGAGGTGCTGGTGAGCGCGGCGTCCGTCTGGGAGATCACCACGAAGGCGCGGCTGGGCCGGTTGCCCGGCGCGGCGGACGTGGCGGCCGACGTGCCCGCATGCATCGACTCCCAAGGCTTCGTACCGTTGCCGATCACGGTGCACCATGCGCAGCGGGCCGGAGCATTGGCCGGGTCGCATCGCGATCCCTTCGACCGGATGCTGATCGTTCAGGCACAGGCTGAAGGCGTCCCGATCGCCAGCAACGAGAGGACCTTCGATGACCATGGAGTCACGCGCCTCTGGTGAAGATGTCGGCATCGGAAGGGCTCCCGTCTGAGCGCGACCCTGGAGGGAGCTGACATGGCGGATCGGCCGCATCCGAGCTCGAACACCACCGGGCCGTTCGACGGGACCACGTTCTCGTACATCCCGGGCGCGACGCTCAACATCGATCCGAAGCTGACGCTGCACCGCGACTGCACCGACAAGATCGATCCGATCACCTACGAGGTGATCCGCCACAATTTGTGGAACATCAACGAAGAGCTCGGGATGACGATCCAGCGCATCTCGGGCTCGCCGGTCGCGATGTACGCGTTCGACCTGAACTCGTCGATCTTCACCGAGGACGGCGAGTTCATCTACTACGGGCCCTACCAGCTCTACATGTCAGGGGTGTCGGACGTGCAGGTGAAGTGGACGCTCGAGCACCGGTCGAAGAACCCGGGGATCGTCGAGGACGACATGTTCCTCTCGAACGATCCGTGGGTGGGCGCCGCGCACCAGATGGACGTGACGCTGCTCGCGCCCGTGTTCTGGGAGGGCAAGCTCTTCTGCTGGATCACCAACGTGCTGCACCAATATGATGTTGGCGGCATCACTCCTGGCAGTTTTTGCCCGAATGCACGTGATGCCTTCGATGAAGGTATTCTCATTCCTCCGATCAAGATCGTCGAGGGCGGCGAGCTGCGGAAGGACATCGAGGGCGTCTACCTCCGCGCTTCGCGCAAGCCGTACCTGGTCGCGCTCGATCTTCGCGCGCAGATCGCCGGCAACAACACCGCGAAGAGTCGCATCCTGACGCTGATCCGCCGCTATGGCGCCGACGTCGTCAAAGGCGTGATGCGGAAGATCATCGACAATGCCGAGCAGGCGTTTCTGCAGAAGCTCGCGAAGGTGCCGGACGGCGTGTGGCGCGAGCGCAGCTACGTGGAAGTGGCGTACGTCGGCGACCGCACGACGTACCAGGTGCTGCTCACCATGCGAAAGCAGGGCGATCGCCTGATCTTCGACAACGCCGGCACCGCGCCGCAGGTCGGCGCGATCAACACGACGTATTCAGGCTGGCGCGGCTCGATCATGACGGCGATCAACGAGCTGCTCTGCTGGGACCAGCTCTATGCGATCGGCGGCGCGCTCCGGCACATCGAGTTCCAGCCGGCGCTCGGCGCATTCACGTCGGCCGCGCATCCCGCTTCTGTCTCGACCGCGCCCGTGCAGGCGATGGAGATCTCGCTCTATCCCGCCTACAACACGATCTCGAAGATGCTGTCGTGCGACCCGGAGCTGAAGCGCGACGTCATGACCATCGGCGGGACGTCGCAGTTCCCGCTCACCGTGTTCCGCGGCATCGACCAGTGGGGCGAGAAGTTCGGGTATCTGCTCCTCGACCCGATGGTGGGCGCGATCGGTGCATTCTCGTTCCGCGACGGCATCGCCACCGGTGGCCAGGTGCGGAGCCCGATCTGCCGCATCGGCAACGTCGAGCACAACGAGCAGAGCTTCCCGCTGCTCGTGCTCTACCGGAAGGAGAACACGGACTCGGGCGGGGCCGGCAAGTACCGCGGTGGCAACTCCGCATCGGTCAGCTTCATTCCGCACGGCACCGACCACATCGTGCAGGACACGGAGTCGTCGGGGGCGGCGATTCCCACCGCGCCCGGGCTCGCCGGCGGGTACCCGGCGACGACGAACTACTACGCGTTCAAGCGGAACAGCGACATCTTGCAGCGGTTGGCGCGGCGCCAGATGCCCGGCGACATCAGCGAGATCACCGGCGACGATACGCTGCTGCAGCTCCGTCAGATCGACATCTATCAAGGGCCGAGCGACGTGTACGAGGTCGCGTTCGCCGCCGGCGCGGGCTACGGCGATCCGATTGAGCGTGACCCTGAAGCGGTGCGTCGCGACGTCTATCTCGAGGACATTTCTCTGCGCGCGGCTCGAGAAATCTTCCGGGTCGCGCTGGTGGGCGAGGGAGAATCGTTGCGCGTGGACGCGGAGGCGACGGCCACGCTGCGCCGTCAGGCTGTCGTCGAGCGATTGGGCCGCGAGCCAAGCCCCTACGCGGGCTCGCAGCTCCCTCTGCTCCGACACGTCACCGAATACCTCGACCTCGTGGATCGCGCCGGCTTGCGGTGGCTCGCGTGCTCACGCTGCGGCCAGCCGCTCTGCGCCGCGCGGGAGAATTACAAGCTCCACTGCCACCGAATCGACCGACCGATCCAGGCCGCCAACACGCTGATCGGCGACCCTTCGCGCTTCATCGACGACACGGTGCAGTTCCGCCAGTTCTGCTGTCCCGCGTGCGGCGGTCTGATCGAGAACGAGGTGAGCCGGGCCCAGGATCCGGTGCTGCAGGACATCGAGCTGGAGAGAGAGTAGTGCAGCCCCGATGAAGCGCGCCCTCCGCTCGGTCTGGGACGATCCTGACATCGCCGACATCACGGTTCAGGATCTCGCGGGTGACTACCCCACGATCCGCTACGGCCCACCAGACGAGGGCTTCGTGATCGATTTCCTCTCCCGGCTGGGCTCGGCGTTCACCTTCGACGATCTCCAGGTCCAAACAATTACGATCGCGGGCGTACCGGTTCGCGTCGCGACGCCTGCGGCACTGTACCGGATGAAGAAAGAGGCGGTTCGGCCGATCGACCGCGCAGACGCGGCCGCGCTTCGAGAGAAGTTCGGCATCACGGACGGCTGACGTGCCGGTACATCGCTTTCATGACCTCGACGACGCGCGGCGCGCCCTGTGGGTCGCCGGTGATGATCCGGCGCTGGCGAATCGCATTCGTCGTCTCTGGCGCTTCTCGGCGCGACTGGTCCGAGCATCGGCCGCCCGTGGCGTCCGCCGCTTTCGGACGATCGAGGAGGTGAACGCGGAGCGAGAACGCCGGATACACGACCGCGTTCAATTTCTACTCGCGGAGCGTGCCGGAAGTGGCTAACGCCCTTACCGGTCAGTCCCTCTCCGCGCGGTCCCTCTCCGCGGTTCTTCCCTCTCCGCGCGGTCGGCAATGGCGAGCTTCCCGCCTATCTCGGCCAGAGCCTGCAGGTCCTCCTCTACGGGCTGCTGCTGGCGATCGGCGCCGGCATCTCGGCTGGCGTGCTGATGGCGCGCTTCCGGACGGTGGAACTGGCGAGCGAAGCTACCCACCGTCTCCCACCCGCACGAACGGCGCCCAGAAAAGCGGGTGCGCGTAGCTGAACGACATGCGCCCCGTCGATGGATCGATGAGCCCGCCGCCGACGATCAGCGCGTTGATCGTCTGCTGCGGCATCGGACGTGTGGGTGGCTTATACGCTGCGGCCGTTTTCCTGTCCTGGACGCCCGTTTCCCCGTACCCCGAGCTTACGATCCATCCGCTCGAGGATCTGCGTGTTGTGTTCGAGGATTCTCGTGTGGCGGTTCAGGGTCTTCACGATCGACAACCCGACGACGCGAATCTCCTTGAAGGCCTTCTGGGTTGCAGCCTCGCGGCGGGCCGAGTCCTGCTTGAACTCCCGTATGAGCTGCTCAAAGCGCTCGTCCGACCGGCGCCTCTCCGCGGCGGCCTGCCGGCGATCAGCCCGCATCTCGAGGCGCAGGTCGCGTAGCTCTCCCATGATCAAGCGGGTGCCCGGGTCGAAACTGCGTCCATCCTGTTCGTGGGCCACGGCCACAACCTAGCGCCTGACGAGGCGGAGTTCAACGTGCTGTTTCAGATACGGGCAACGCCTAGATGACGTCGTCCCGCTTGAGCGTGGCGAGCGTCTCTTCGTCGAAGCCGAGCATCTTGCCGTAGATCTCCGGAGCGTAGGAGACATAAACGCCCTTACCGGCAGTCCCTCTCCTCTCCGGCCAACGGCCGCATCCTTCGCGAGACGCCGTTCGAGGAGCTGTACGTGCATCCCGCCGCGGGCGACGGCGGTGCGGCTGTCGGTGCCGCGCTGTGCGGCTATCACGCGCTCCTCGAGAAGCCGCGCGCCTTCGTGATGGAGCATGCCGCCTGGGACGAGACCTCGGGCCGGGCGGCTATGCCAAGGTGGAGATCCTCGGATAGCGAATCACCGTCGACGAGGCTTCAGCGGTTTCGGAATGAATATTCGAATACTAGCTTCGAATATTCATGGTAATATGATCGGCAATGGAGCGCGGCGAACTGGTTGCCCTGGCGTTGACGCGGCTCCGCAACAGCCCCGCGGTCGCGTTGCTCGGCCCCCGGCAAGTCGGAAAGACCACGCTGGCCGCGCAAATTGCCGCCGCCTGGCGGGGTCCGACGACCCGGTTCGATCTCGAGAATCCGGAGCAGGTGCGTCGCTTCGACGAGCCGATGGCGATCCTCGAGCCGTTGCGGGGGCTGGTCGTGCTGGACGAGATCCAGCGGCGCCCGGAGCTGTTCCCGGCGCTGCGCGTTCTCGCCGACCGACCGAAGAAGCCGGCGAGATTCCTCGTGCTCGGAAGCGCGTCTCCCGAGCTCTTGCGCCAGACGTCGGAATCGCTGGCGGGGCGCATCCACTACGTCACGATCGACGGATTCGCGCTCGACGAGGTGGG
>JBGPTW010000054.1:0-37252 GCA_041490825.1 Methylomirabilia bacterium
CATCGCCGAGTCGTTCCCACTCGTCACGGCTGCGTCGTCGCCTCGCGAGGCGGGAATGGCTCCCCCGGACCCCCGCTGCCCATCTCCCGCCGGGTCACCGGCTGACCCAGGTACAGGCGTTCATGAACCATGCGCGCGGACCATCGACGAACGACCGAGGTCGGGGACAGCGTGTCGTCGCGGGCCGGCCGGGTCGGTGGGGGGCCGGCGGACCCGTTACCGGAGCGTCCTATCGAGGGCAACCAGGCCAGGAGTGGGAACGGCTCGCCGGTCATGGGTCAACAGGGCCTCGTGGTCAGAGGCCCCTCACCGATCCGGCCGGCCCGGCCACGCGCTCGATTGCCGGCGAGCGTTCAGGAATTATCCGGGCTAGGGGGCCGAACATGGACTGCCCGCTCTGCATGAACGGAATCAGGCCCGGCGACCCTACAGAGACCGTAAACGGGGCGCCTGTCCATCTGAAGTGCTATGAGCTCGAAGCTGTGAGGCGCACGATCTCCGCAATTAAGAAACCCTCGAACTGAGACACTACCCGGCCGGGGGCGAACGCTAGGTCTGCGTCGAGTCGAGCCAGGCACGTGGCAGCGCGGGCGGCTGCCATGCCTCGAAGCGATCGAGAAGCTCGGTAGCCGTGTCGGCGAAGAGCAGCAACCCGAAGTACTCGCGCCGCACGAATCCCTCGCTCACGGCATGGGCGAGAAACTTCAGCAGACCGTCGAAGTAGCCGGCCACGTTCAACACACCCACGGGCTTGCGATGGATGCCGAGCTGCGCCCACGTGAGGACTTCCAGCGTCTCCTCGAGCGTCCCGAGACCTCCGGGCAGCGCGATGAATCCCTCGACCAGCGCCGCCATCGTGGCCTTGCGCTCGTGCATGCTACCGACCACGCGCATCTCGGTCAGGCCGGTGTGCGCGAGCTCCTTCGATGCGAGCGGCTTCGGGATGACGCCGATCACCTCGCCGCCGCCCGCGAGCATCGTGTCGGCGAGCACGCCCATCAACCCGACGGAACCACCACCGTACGCCAAGCCAACCCCGCGCCGCGACAGCTCGGCCGCGAGATCCCGCGCGGCGGCCGCATACTCGGGACGCGTGCCGGTGGACGAGCCGCAGAAGACACAGACGCGCTTCATGAACGTGTCGAGACGATGTAGGTGTCTTCGAACTCGGGCCCGAGCGTGCCGCTGTAGACCTCTTCCACTGGACCCTCGAGTCGCAGCGACCAGTCGGGCCGCACGTCGACGACGAGCTCGCCGCCCGGCATGTCGACCACGACTTTCCCGTGGTCGCACAGGCCGTTCTTTACGGCCGCGGCCGCGGCCGCGCACGAGGAAGAGCCGGACGCCAGCGTGTAGCCGGCGCCGCGCTCCCAGATCGAGATGCCGATGTCGCGGCGTGACCGTACGTGGACGAACTGCACGTTGGTGCGGTTCGGAAACGCGGGGTGCCGCTCGATGTCCGGCCCGAGCCGCCGGCAGGCCGATTCGTCAAGCCGGTCGACGAAGACGACGCAGTGCGGGTTGCCGACCGAGAGCGCCGTGACCTTGAAGTGCGTGCCGTCCGGCAGCGTGAGATCGACGCCCACCGCGTCAGCATCCGGACCGGTCATCGGGATCTCGGGCGCACGGAAGGTCACACGGCCCATCTCGACGGTGACGGCGACGACGCGCGCGTCGCGAAGATGGCAGCGACACTCCACCACACCGCCTCTCGTGTCCACGGTGAACGTCGTCTTCTTGGCGCGGCCATGGTCCCAGAGATACTTCGCGAAGATCCGCAAGCCGTTGCCGGACTTCTCCGCCTCGCTGCCGTCCGGGTTGAAGATCCTGAGCCCGAAATCCGCCTTCGTGCTCGGCACGAGGAGCAGGATGCCATCCGAGCCGACGCCCCAGTTGCGGTCGCAGGTGCGAACGATGGCCACCTTGGAGAGCGGGCATGGCAGGTCGGCCTCGTCGATGACGAGATAGTCGTTGCCGAGACCATGCCCCTTGGTGAACGGGATCATGCTCTGATCGTCTTCGCTCGGACCCAGTCTCCGACACGCGCGGAGATCGGTCTCACGTCGCACGGAAGCCGGTGCGCATACTTGTCGATGAACCGCCCCATCACCTGCTGCCTGAGCGCCAGATCGTCGCGTTCGCGCTCACGGACCGTGGCGAAGTCCTGGGCGCGTGTCCCGCCGCCGCGATGGACGAACGGCGCATGGACGACGAAGCACCGCCGCCCGCGCTCGCGCACGGCGAAGGAGAGGTCGCGATCCAGGCCATGGTAAAACCCGTAGGCCTCGTCGAAGCCGCCGATCGCTTCCATCAAGTCGCGAGGCAGGCACATGCAGACCGCATCGACCACGCAGACCTCTTCGCGGGGCGGCCGGACGGTCGGGCCCTCGGCCAGACTGTGGACGATGGTGCGGCCGACATAGCGGCCGTTTCGGCGCACCCGCTTGATCCCGTAGAGCCCGGCCAGGCCGGCGTCGGGTTCGTCGAGCGCCGCCAGGAGCCGAGTGAGCCAGGCGGGCTCGAGCATCTCCGTGTCGTTGTGCAGAAAGCAGAGGTACTCGGTCTCCGCCCATCGCCACGCGCGGTTGAACGTGGCGATGACCGAGGTGTTCACGGCGTTGCGCTCGAAGCGGAGCGGGAATGGCGCCGCGTACGACTCGAAGAATTCCCGGGTCCCGTCGGTCGAGCCGTTGTCGATCACGATCAGGCGAAAGGGCTCGGTGGTGGTCGTGAGGCTGTCGAGACACGCCCGCGTCAGCGCGAGCTGATTGAACACCGACATGACGAGGCTGACGCGGGCTCCCATGGCGACCGTCGAGTCGGGGCCGGAGCCGTGCAGCCTCGGTCCTATCGGCGATCCACCGGGACGTATGAGGCGCGCGTCGGGCCGGTGTACTCGGCGCGCGGGCGGATCAGCCGGTTGTTCGCGTGCTGCTCGAGCACGTGCGCGGCCCATCCCGCCACGCGGCTGAGCGCGAAGATCGGCGTGAACTGGTCGGTCGCGATGCCCATGGAGGCGTAGGCCGCGCCGGAATAGAGATCCACGTTCGGGTAGATGTGCTTGTCGCCGGAGACTTCACGCGCCATGGTGTCGAGGATCTGCACGTAGTCCATGTTGCCGACCTGCTGTCCCAGCTCGGTCGCAAGACGGCGGAGGTGCTTCGCTCGCGGATCCTCGACGCGATAGACGCGATGGCCGAAGCCCATGATCCGCGCCTTGTCGGCGAGCGCTTTCTTGATCCACGACTCCGCCCGGGCCGGCGACTTGATCTGCTCGACCATCAGCATGACCTGCTCGTTGGCGCCGCCGTGCAGGGGCCCCTTCAACGCGCCGATTGCGGAGGTGATCGCCGAATGCATGTCCGACAGCGTCGCCGCCGTGACGCGAGCGGCGAACGTGGAGGCGTTGAACTCGTGGTCGGCGTGCAGGATCAGCGCCACGTCCATCGTCTTGGCGGCGAGCGGAGTCGGTTTCTTGCCGGTCATCATCGCCAGGAAGTTCGCGGCCAGGCCGAGCTTCGGATTCGGAGCGACCGGCGCCTTGCCGCGCCGGATCCGCTCCCATGCGGCGACCAGCGTCGGCATCTGGGCGGTCAGGCGAAGCGCCTTCCGCACCGAGGCATCGCGGGAGTTGTCGTCGCCATCGGGATCGAACGCCGACAGCGCCGAGACACCGGTCCGCAGCACCTCCATCGGCGTCGCTTTCCGCGGGAAGGCCCGGAGCATCGTGAGGAGCTTCGGCGGCAGTCGCCGGTTCGCGGTCGCCGACAGCGCCTTCACGTGGGCGGCGAGCTCCTTCTTGCTCGGGAGCCCGCCGTGCCAGAGGAGATAGACGACCTCCTCGAACGTCGAATGCTCGACCAGGTCGTCGATGTCGAAACCACGGTAGAGGAGTCGCCCCTCCCGGCCATCGATGAAGCAGATGTCAGAGGTGGAAACGACGACGTCTTCGAGACCGGCTTTGCTCAGGCTGCTCATGGGGCTCCCTCGCCGAGGCTGTGAAGAACCGCCTTGCTTTTATCATAGGTCCCGAAAGGCTTCAAGAAGCGGCCCCGAACCGCCGCCCGTGAAGGCGGCCGAGAGCGGCCGCCCGTGAAGGAGGCGCCCGACTGTCGCTCGCCGCATATTACGAAGGTCACCCGATCAGCGAGGACCGCGTCCTGGCCGCCGCCGAAGCGCGTCGTGGGCGCGCGCCGCTCACGGCGGACGACCTCTTCGAGTTCGATCAGGACCACTACGGTGGGCTCGCGGCCGTCGATACGCTGGCGCAGCGCGCGGCGATCCGTCCGGGCGCTCGCGTGCTGGACCTCTGCGCCGGTCTCGGAGGGCCGGCACGCTTCGTCGCGACGCGTCGCGGCTGCCACGTGGTCGCCCTCGAGTTGCACGAAGGCCGCGCCGCAGGCGCGGCGCGACTCACCCGGCGTGTCGGACTCGACACCGTCGTCAACGTCATCCGAGCCGACGCCCGCGCGCTGCCGTTCGCGAACGGCTCTTTCGACGCGTGCATCAGCCAGGAAGCGCTGCTCCATATCGAGGACAAGGCCGCGGTCCTCGCCGGATGCCGCGGCGTGCTCACGTCCGGGGGCCGGCTCGCGTTCACGGACTGGATCGCGCTGCGCCATCTGGGCGACCTGGAGCGCCGCCAGCTCACGGCCTGGATGGCCGCAGTCACGCTCCAGACCCTCGACGGGTACCGCGATCTGCTCGGGCGCACCGGATTCGGCGGCGTCGAGGCCGAGGACATCACCGAAGAATGGCGCGGGATCGTCCGAACGAGGGTCAAAACGTTCCGGGAGCTACGGGCGAGCTACGTGCCGCGCGTCGGCGAGACGCGATACCATGCCTGGGAAGAACTCTATGCGTTCTTCGTCGGTCTGATCGAGGCGGGTAAGCTGGGCGGCGGGCGGTTCACCGCCACGCGCTGAGCGGCAGCGCCGTCACCGGAACCGCTTCAATAGATCCTTGAGCCCGCTCTCGACCTTCCCCGGATCGATGTTCTTCAGCACGGACGCCGGTACGACCTGGATCGACGGGGACGCCGCCGTGCCGGTCACCTTCGCCTGGATCTCGCCACGACCGTGGTTCACGACCATGTCGAGGTTCATGCGTCCGGACGCCAGCGTGTACTGACCGGCCACCGCAACCTTCATCAACCGGCTCGTGTACACGAGATCCCGCGTCGTGACGACACCGCTGGTGATCCGATACGACCCTGCGATGGAATCGAAGTCGAGCGGCGCCGAGAAGAGCGATTGCGGCACGTCGGCCGAGAGCAGTCTCGAGACCGCGCTTCCGACGCGGGTGACGCCGCCGATCAGCTCGAGAGCGCGGGAGCCCACGACCTTTCCCGGCCCGATCCGGAGCTGCCCGGAACCTGACAGCGTGTTCCAGATGTCGCGCGGACTGAGCGACGTGGTGCCGGTCAAATCGAGTGGACCGCTCACGGCGTAGCCCTGGCAAAGAAAGTCCACGAGGATCTTCTCGAGCGGCAGCGCCTTGACAGCGAGGTCTCTCAGCTCCACGTGGACGCCATGCTCGACGCTCGCCACCAGCGTCCCGGTCACGGTCCCGTTGCCGAGTCCCGTCGTCAGCGGCTTTCCGAGCAGCGTGCCGTCCTCCCAGGACGCGTTGAGCTTCACCGAGGGCAGCGTCAGCGTCCGGCGCTTCGGCTCGGGGCATTGCGCGTTCACTTCCGTGACGCTCAGATTCGACAGCTCGACATCGCCGGAGGCGCGCGGACTCCCGACGGCGCCCGCCAGTGCGAGCTTGCCCTTGATGCCGCCACCGATGACCGGCGAGGGCCCGGCGGCCGTCGCGACCAGATCTTTGATGTCCTTGGCCTCGATGGTGAGCTGCCCCCGCACCGGCAATTCGAGAAGCGTCTTCCCTGGACTGATCGCGACGCTGCCGTCGGCGAGCGACAGCGACAGATCACCCGGCTTCACGCGCGCATCGGCCTTGATCGCCAGCAAGCTCGGGCTGCCGGTCAGCGTGAGGTCAACGTGCTCCAGCCGGTAGTTCGACGCCACGCCACCCGCCGAGCGCGCCATGTACGTCACCACGCCGTCCTGAATCTTCACGCTCGAGCCGAGGATCGCGCCGGCACCGGTGGCCGAGCCTCCACCACCCCCGGCGCGCTGCCGTGGCGCGGCGGCCTTCGGTTCGCCGGAGCCGCCGAGCGTCGCGATGTTCCAGCGACCTGCCGCGTCCTGGATCACCGTGATGGTCGGCTTGGTCAGCACGACGGTGCCGAACTCCAGGTGCCCCTTCAGGAGCGGCTGCAAGCGCAGTCGCACCTCGCCGGTGTCGAGCTTCAGGAACGGCACCGTGCCGAAGGTTGGGTCCTCCGCGACTTGCATCTGGTGCAGCTGGACAGCGGGTCGCGGAAGGACCTTGACCGAGACGGAGGCGAACGTGACGGGCCGACCGAGCGCCTGGGAGGCGCCGTTAGCGATCAGCGCCTGGACGCGAGGAGTGTCGACGACCGCGGGCAGAGCGATCAGCGCAGCGATCACCAGAACGATGATCGCTACGCTGAGCCCAAGCGCCCACTTCCAGAGCTGTCTCACACCGGGGCGACACCTTTCACGATGCCGTCTGGATCGCCGAGAGCCTCCAGGGATTGGGACCGACGGGCCGCGCAAATGTCCAGAACTCCTCGAACGGCTGCGGCTGGGTCTTCGATCCGTTCACGACGTTGCCCGTTTGATCGTCGACGGTGTAGTCGATCAACTTGCCGTTGAAGTAGACCGTGACGTAGTCCTGGCCGTTCTCCTGCCAGGCCTCGGTCACGTCGGCCTGCTCGATGTCGATCGAGCCGACGTAATTCGTCTGGCGCGCCGCCTTCAGCTCATCGAGCTGGCGCTGCAGATTCATCAGCATCTCGGGGGTCAGGCGGTCGCGGACCCCGCCGATCTCGCGCGCCGCCATTGCGCTCTGGACGTTGGCGAACTGCAGCTTGGCTCCGGCCGCGAATCCGGCCGGATCGAAGTTAGGATCCATCTGCCGGATGTTCGAGACGCCGCGCTCGAGGTCACTCGGTCCCGCCGGCATCTCCATCGTCGCGGTGCCTCCGGCTCCCGTCATGGGACTGACCGAGCCCTGCCCGCTTCCGTACGCGGACGCGTAGGCCGGCTCAGGCGGTGCCTGCTGACGTCGACGCAGGAACATGAACAGCATCAGGAGACCGCCGCCGATCAACAGGATATCGAGCATCCCGATGCCACCGCCGAAGCCGCCATGGCCGAAGAGCAAGCTGCCAAGCAGTCCGCCAATGGCGAAGCCGGCGACCGCACCCATCATCCCGCGGAAGAAGCTCGGTCGCTGCGGCGCCGGGCTCACCGGCGACGGCTGGCTGAGCGAACGCGAGGGCGAAGACGGTGTCGTCGGCGTCGGCGACGGCCGCGTCGGCGACGAGAACGAGCGAGAGCCGCGGCTCCCGCCACTCGATACGCGGGCCCAGACATCTCCGACCTGGATTACCAGTACCGAGGCGATTACCATGCCGGCCAGCACGGCCGAAGCGCGATGTTTCATTCGTTACCTCCTTGTTCTCTACTCGATCCGAACGATTGTAGTCCGCGCGGACGGCCGCGCAGGTCCTTCTTGGCAGCGGGGCCCGTCGGGTTCACGGGATGAGCAACACCTTGCCGGTCGTCTTCCGGCCCTCGAGCGCCCGGTGCGCTTCGGCCGCATCTTTCAGCGCGTACTCGAACTCCGTCCGGACCTTCAGCTTACCGTCGCGGATCCAGCCGAGCACGTCGCCGGCACGGGCGAGCAGCTCCTCCCGCGTCAGAAGGTGATGGTTCAGGCTCGGCCGTGTGAGGAACAGCGAGCCCTTCACGTTCAGGATCTGGGGATCGAAGGATCCGACCGGTCCGCTCGCCGCGCCATAGAGCACCATCATCCCGCGCGGCGCCAGGCAGTTGAACCCTTTGTCGAACGTCGTCTTGCCGACGCCATCGTAGACCACCTGCAGGCCCTTGCCGCCGGTGAGCTGCTTCACCTCGGTTTCGAAGTCCTGCTTTGAGTAGAGGATCACGTCGTCGGCGCCCGCCTCGCGCGCGAGCTTCGCCTTGTCGTCGGTGGAGACGGTGCCGATGACCCGCGCGCCGCGCATCTTCGCCATCTGGCAGAGCAGCAGGCCGACGCCACCGGCGGCAGCATGCACGAGGCACGTATCGCCCTTCTTCAACGGCCACGTCGAGGTCACGAGGTAGTGCGCGGTCATGCCTTGCAGCATCGCGGCCGCGCCCTGCCTGGTGGTGACACCCGAGGGGAGCACCACGAGTTTTGCCGCCGGCACCGCGGCGACCTGCGCGTAGGCGCCAGGCACGCCGGTGTACGCGACCTTGTCGCCGACCTTGACCTCGGTCACGCCCGCACCAACCGCGGTCACCGTGCCGCCGGCCTCGAGTCCGAGCGTGATCGGCAGCTCAGCCTTGGACTGGCCCGTGCGGAAGTAGACGTCGATGTAGTTGAGCCCGGCCGCGTCGACCTTCACCAACGCCTCGCCTGCCTTCGGCGTCGGCTCTGGAACATCCTCGTAACGGAGCGCTTCGGGACCTCCAGGCGTATGTACACGGACAGCTTTCATGTGGACAGCCTCCTTCGCGGTATGGGATTCGACGACGTCGAGCTCATCCGACCTCAACCGGAGCAGCGCAAGAATTATAGCACCCGCGTCGAGGCCCATCGGGCCAGCGAAGCGGCGCGACGCGATTTCAGCGCGAGCCGCTGGCGATCTCTTTCCACAGCCTGTCGAGCCGCGCGAGCGCCGCTGGCGACAGCGAGCCTTTCGCGACCGCGGCGGCGGCATACTCGAGGTGCTCCAGGCTCGAGTAGCCGAGCAGCACAGTCGACACGGCCGCATCGCTGATCACGAATCTGAGCGACGCCTCGACCAGGCTGTCCGCATGTCCCTCGTCAACGAGCACCCGTAACTGTCGCGCGCGCGCGACGTCGCTCGCGTAATCCGGGCCTGAGGCGATCGGTGCCACCTCCGGGACCGCGATCGGATGTCGCGCGGCGTCGCCGCTCAGCGCGCCGGCAGCGAGCGCCCGGATGCCGATCACGCCGACGTCGCTCCGGCGGGTGTGCCCAAGAAGGCGCCCGAAATCCTGCGCCGGAAAGCCCGCCGGTAGCTCGACGCTCGCGCTCGGATTCAAGAGGTTGACGCACACCTGCGCCGTGTAGAGCACCCCCGCGTCGATCGCCTCGTGCAGGGCGCGCGTCTCCCCGAGCGCAGTGATGCCGTACCAGCCGATCTTCCCCTGCTGGCGCAGCCGCTCGAGCGCCGGGATCACCTCGTTGCGCAGACGGTCCACACTGATCTCGCCCTGACGTCCCTCACGAGTGATCTGATTGTGGCACTGCAGGAGATCCACGCGGTCCATCCCGAGCCGCTTGAGACTGGCCTCGAGCGAGCGCGCGACCCCGGCCGCGATGTCTCGATCGTCCACAGCCGTCAGGCGGAACTTGGTGCCCACGTGGACGGAGGCCTTGAGCGCGCGCAATGTCCGACCGAGGTTTTGCTCCGACTGCCCGTCACCGTACAGGGGCGCCGTGTCGAAGTAGTTGATCCCGAGCTCCATCGCGCGCGCGACGGCCCGTTCCTGCTCCGCTGCCGCGCCCCGCACCATGAGCCCGCCCACGTTGCCACAGCCGAATCCGAGCGTCGAGACGCGGAGCCCCGTCTTTCCCAGAATCCGATAGTCCATCACGTTCCTCCTGTTGTAGCGGGGGCCGCGTGCCCGGAACAACTTATCCGGATGGCCGTGGCTCCGTTCAGATCACCGCGTGAAGGCGCTCGGGGCCGGTGACGAGCCCGCGAACCCAGTGATACATCGCATAGCACTCGAGCGCGAAGGGCGGAAATCCGAGGTAGCCGAGCACCGGCATCTCGAAGAGCTTCGTGGCGGGCGGATACGGCACCGTATACGTCCATTTCGTCTGAGCCCAGTAGTTCCAGAACTCCCACAGGAACCCGCAGACGAGGCCGCTCCCGAGTAGCGACAGCACGGTCGACGCGTCGCCGGTGGCGAGATCCGCGAGCCAGGAGCGTCTCCCTCGCCGGTAGTTCACCGGCTCCAGGAGCAGGATCCACCCGAGCCACACCAGCGGCACGAGCCAGGGCGAGACGACCAGCCAGGGAACGACGACCGCAACCGCGCCGGCGGCAATCGAGGCATTCAGCAGGGAACGTGACGGACGCCAGGGGGCGATGCGCACGTCTCCGAACACGCGAGCACGGAGAATCGCCGCGGTCAGGAAGAGCCCGGGGAAAATCGTCGCGAAGGACCAGTCGTAACCGACGCGACGCAGGAACAGGTTCGGCTCGAGGCCATGGTAATGCCACCAGAGCCCTTCGAGGTCAGCGCCGCCCAGCCAGAATCGCGGGGCATTGTAGCCCTCGAAGAGCCACCATCCCGCGATCGAGACCAGCGCCACCAGCAGGCCCTCGTCCCGATGCGAGGTGAAGTATGACGCGCCGGTCAGTCGGGCGACGAGCGCATCGGCGAAGAGAAGGTAGCCCGTCCAGACGATCGGCGTGAACCAGCGGCCGAGGAATGGCTGCCCGCCGACGAGCGCCGCCTCGGCAGCCGCGATGATGCCCAGGCCCAGCCACCCGTACCGCGACACTGATCAGCGCATTGCCGAGAGATCGATGGTGACCGTGCTCGCCGTGCGTCCGTCGGCATCGCGGACGATGAGCGTGACCCGGGATTTCCCGGTGATGTCCTTCGTCGGGAACCCGTAGACGCATCGGGCGAGGTAGCCACCGCTCTCGTCGCGCAAGGCGGTGCGCTCGTTCTGGACGAACGCCGGCTTGATGGTGCGGTCAGCCACCTGGAGCGTCGGGCCGTAGAAGCGGGCAAAGCTCTCGCCGCGACCCTTGAGCTCGGTCCAGAGAAGCAACCGGTCCCGTTGCTCACGAAGCAGCTTGTCGGGCTGATCCGGCTTCAGCGGCTCGCTCTTGAACGTCGCCTCGCGCGCCGCCAGCACCAGGCGATGAAACGGTGTGATGACCGTCACCGTGTCGCCGGCGTCGTTCCGCACGCGCCATTCGGCGTCGAAGCCCTCCTCCGTCACGCTCCGCTCGCCGATGCGAACGGCATCACGCTTCTGGGCGTCGGAGAGAACGAGCGAGGCCGCGGCGGCCGGGACACACCCCGCTGACCAGACGAGCGCGATGAGCGCGATCCTCACGACCACACCGCGCGTCACGGCACGTCACCGACGAGCACGCGGTTGAAGGCGTCCGGGGCGAAGTACTTCGCGGCCACGCGCTG
The DNA here is from genome assembly GCA_041490825.1 of Methylomirabilia bacterium. Taxonomy (GTDB): domain Bacteria; phylum Methylomirabilota; class Methylomirabilia; order Rokubacteriales; family CSP1-6; genus JBGPTW01. The sequence continues at coordinate 11,292 of JBGPTW010000054.1, forward strand.
GACGTCCGCGACCGTGACATGCTTGATGCGCTCGATGTAGCGGTCGGCGTAATCGAGACCGAGTTTCTGCTCCTCGATGCCGACGAGGAAGTCGGCGACCTTTCGCGACGTGTCCAGCCGCAGCGGAAAGCTTCCAGCCAGGTACGCCTTGGCGAGCGCGAGCTCCCGATCGCTGACCGCCTCGCGGCCCATTCGCGCCAGCTCCTCCCGGATCAGCTGGATGACCTTCGCCACCTCGGACGTCCGCGTCTGCGCGTTGACGACGAACGAAGCGCCGTACTTGCCCGGCGAGACGTAGCTGTAGACGGCATAGGCCAAGCCGCCTTCCTCGCGGACGCGCGTGTAGAGCCTCCCGGTCGACCCACCACCCAGGACGTAGGACGCGACGCCCAGCGGAAAGTAATCGGGATGCGTCTGGTTGATCGCCTGCCGGCCGAAGAGGATCGTCGCCTGGGTGAGCTCGCGCTTGATCTGCTCGCTCGCGGGCTGGCCCGGCGCCGGAGCCGCCGCCACTGTCGGCGCCGGCGAGGTGGGGCGAACCCAGCCGCCGAACCGCGCCACGATCTGGCGGCGCGCCTCGTCGACGGTCACGGCACCGACGATGGAGATAATGGTCGTATCCGGCCGAACGTGTTGCCGGTAGAAGTTCACGACGTCGTCACGGGTCAGGCGCGCGACCGACTCTGCGGTTCCCTCCACCGGTGTCCCGTACGGATGGCCAGGGAAGACGAGGCGGGCCAGCGCACGGCCCCCCACGGTCTCGGGACTCTCCTCCGAGCGCTTGATGGCAGCCTGGATCTCCGCAACCTTGCGCTTGAGCTCGGGCTCCGGGAACGCCGGCGTGAGCACGACCTCCTGCAGCAGATCGAGCCCAAGAGTGATGTCCTTCTTGAGGACCGCCAGTGAGGCGGTCAGCCCGTCGCGTCCCGCCCCGGCTTCGAGGCCGGCGCCGACGAACTCGATCGCGGAATCGAGCTCAGGTCCGGTGCGCTTCGCGGTGCCCCGGGTGAGCAGCGCGCCGGTCAGGTTCGCGAGCCCGGCACGGTCGGCCGGATCGAAGACCGCTCCCGCCCGGGAAAACACGCGGATCGCCACGATCGGCACCGCCGGCCGCTCGGCGACCAGGAGCACGATCCCATTCGGCAAGACCTCACGGTGAGCGATCGGCCCAGCGGTCGAAGGGGCCGCGGACAGGACGAGCAAGACCATGACGAGGACGAGAGCCGATCGGCGCATCACCATGTCTGGATCATACGTGAGCGTTCGCGAAGTGGCCATCAGCGCCCGCCGGCCGCACCTGTGGCCGCGGGGGGCTCAGTCGAGCTGCTTGCGGAATTTGAAGATCGAGAGCGTGAACACGACAGCCCCGAACGCGATCAGGGGCAGGAGGTTCGGCCACAGGTATTCGATGCCGATCCCCTTCAGCACGATGCCGCGCACGATCCGGAGGAAATACGTCAGTGGGATGAGCGCGGCAAGGTACTGGGCCGCGTGCGGCATCCCCTCGATGGGGAAGAGAAGCCCGGATAGATAGATCGACGGCAAGAAGGTGAGGAACGCGAGCTGCATGGCTTGCGGCACCGTCCGCGACGCGGTCGAGATGAAGATCCCGATCCCGAGCGTTCCCCACATGAAGAGCAGCGACAGGACGTAGAGCAGCAGGAGACTGCCACGGATTGGAACGTCGAAGACGTACCGCGCGACCAGCAGCGCCATCGTCATCTGGCCGTAGGCGACGACGAGGTTCGGGATGATCTTGCCGAGCACCAGCTCCCAGCGGCGGATCGGACTGACGACCAGCGCCTCGAGCGTCCCCTTCTCTCTCTCGCGCACGATGGACACGGCCATCGCCGTGATCGTGGTCTGCATGAGGAGCGCCCCGATGAGTCCGGGCACGATGAAGATCGCCGACACGAGATCCGGGTTGTACCAGGCGCGCACCCTGAAATCGACCGGCGGCCCGTCGCGCCGTAACGTCACGCCCTCGGATGTCTCCGTCAGCACCCGGACCGATCGGTCCGCCCCCAGCGCCCCGGCCGCGTTCAGGGCTGACGTCGCCACCATGGGGTCCGAGGCGTCGACGATCACCTGGATGTTGGCCGCGCGACGCGTGAGCCGACGGGCGTAATCGGGCGGGATCACGACGCCGACCTTGGCCGTGCCGCTGTCGATCATGCGCGTGAGGTCGCGGACGTTCACGGCTCGATACCGCACGTCGAAGTACTGGCTGTTGACCAACGCCTCCTGGAGCGCCAGCGACTCGACCGTTCCCGATTGATCGAGCACGGCGGTCGGGACGTGCTTGACGTCGGTGTTGATCGCCCAGCCGAAGATGAAGAGCATCGCCACCGGCACGAAGAGGGCAAGCGTGACGGCGAGCGGATCGCGCCGGAGCTGGATGAATTCCTTGACGATGATCCCGTGGAGCCGGCTACCCACTCTACCCGGTGATCGACGTGAGCGCGCGGAGCTGCTCCCGCACCCGATCCTTCCGCTCCTTGTCGACGAACGACACGAAGAGATCCTCGACCGACGGCTCGACCTGGCGCGCCCAGCGCACATCGATGGAGCGCGCGCGCAGATGAGCCGCGACCGCGTCGGCGCCGGGACCACCGGGCACGATGATCAGACGGAGTCGCGTGCCGATGCGGGCCAGGTCCTCCACCGGTGCCCAGTCGCTCAAGATCTCGGTTGCCGCGCGGACGTCGAGCGCTTCGACCTCGATGACCGGTCGCGCGAACGTCTCGGTCTTGATGCGGGCCGGACTCCCCTCGGCAATGAGTCGGCCCTGATAGATGAAGCCCAGCGTGTCACACAGCTCGGCCTCATCCATGTAATGCGTGGTGACGAGGATCGTGGTGCCCTGATCGGCGAGCCGGCGGATCAGCGCCCAGAACGTGCGGCGCGAGACTGGATCGACGCCCGCGGTCGGTTCGTCGAGGAAGATCAGACGAGGCCCGTGGACCAGCGCGCACGAGAGCGCGAGGCGCTGACGGTAGCCGCCGGAGAGCTGCGCCGCCAGCTGGCGCTCGCGGCCTCCGAGATCCGCCAGACGGAGCATCCGCTCGATGCGCGGCGCCCGCTCGGATCGCGGCACCATGTAGACGCGAGCGTAGAAGGTGAGATTCTCCTCGACGGTCAGATCGTCGTACAGCGAGAACCGCTGGGACATGTACCCGATTGCCGACTTCACGCGCTCGGGCTCGCGACGCAGATCGATCCCGAGCACCCGGCCGTCGCCTTCGGTCGGCTCCATGATGCCGCACAGCATCCGCAGCGTGGTGGACTTGCCCGCGCCGTTCGGCCCGAGGAACCCGTAGAGCTCGCCGGTCCGGACGGTGAGATTCAGATGGTCGACGGCGACGATCTGGCCGAACCGCTTGGTCAGCCCGCGCGTCTCGACGGCGACGTCCGGCGTCATGAGCGGGTCGGGATCCTTGCGTCCGCCGGCAACCCGGGCTTCAGGATCCCGTCGACGTTTCGGACCGCGATGCGCAGGCGGAACACGAGGGTCACCCGCTCCTTCTTCGTCTGCACGTTCTTCGGCGTGAACTCCGCCTCCGACGAGATCTCGGTGATCGTGCCCGCGAATTCGCGATGGGGATACGCATCCACGCTGATCGCCGCGGGCTGCCCGACTCGGAGCCGGCCGACCTCGGTCTCCGGGACATAGGCGCGGAGCCAGATGTCAGTAGGATCGAGCAGCGTCAGGATCGACACGCCAGGGGTCGCGGTCTCGCCGGCCTCCATGTTCTTGCGGAGCACCACGCCGGTGAGCGGCGAGAAAATCTCGGTCTCGGCGAGCCGGGCGCGCGCCAGGAGGACCGCCGCGCGCGCTTCGGCGGCCTGGGCTCGCGCGGCGTCCACCGCGTTGGCGCGAGGGCCCGCGCGCAGCAGTCGCACCCGTTCCAAGGCCGCCTGGACGTCGTGTCGCGCCGCCTGGACCTCGTGTTCGCGCGGTCCGGCTTCCAGCAGGGACAGCCGCTCACGCGCGCTCTGCTCGTTGGCGGCCGCGACTTCGTACGCCTGGCGCGCGCGATCGACCTCTTGCGCCGCGACGAGCTCTCTGCCGAAGAGCTCGAGAACCCGCTGAAAGTCCTTTTCCGTCCACTGACGCGTGGCCATCGCGTTTCGGACAGCCGCGCGCGCTTGCTCGAGCTCCTGCGCGCGTGAGCCCGCGAGCAGATCGTCGAGCTGCGCCCGGGCCCGGGCGGCGCGGGCCTCCGCCTCCTGGATCTCTTCGGGCCGCGAGCCCGCCTGGAGATCGCGGAGCGTGGCTTCGGCCGCGCGCGCCGCGGCCTCGCTCCGGCTCAGCTCGGCCGCGAGATCGCGTGACTCGATGCGCACCAGAAGCTGGGTTCGCTGCACCCGGTCACCCTGCTTCACGGGCAGCTCGGCGATGCGGCCGGAGATCTTCGCGCTGACGTCGACCTGGAGGCCTTCGATCGTCCCGGTCACGTTGATCGCGGAATCTTCGCCTTGCGGCCGCTGGACGGTCCAGGTGACGGCAACGCCGGCGGCGATCACGAGGGCCGCCGCCGCCGCAAGTTTCCGCGAAGGCGTCATCAACGCCTGGGCAGGAGGATGCCGACGTTCTTCTTGTGCTCGGGGAACCACGCCTGGGCCACGCGCGTGATGTCGGCGGCCGTCACCGCCCGAATCTTCGCGAGGTAGGCGTCCTTCAGCGCGTAGCCGCCGATCATCTCGAAGCGCGCCAGGAGCGAGGCGCGACGGTGGACCGAGTCCTCCTGGAAGACGAACGATGATTCGACCTGGTTCTTCGCGCGCTGGAGCTCTTCCTCGGTGACGGGCTCCTTGCCGAGCCGCGCGATCTCTCCGAGCAGCTCCTTCTCCAGTGTCTCGGGTGTCTGTCCTGGCATTGGGGTCGCCCAGAACCAGAAGAGATTCGGATCGACCGAGAGATAGGAATAGTCCCCACCCGCGTCCAGCGCGAGTTGTCGCTGGTAGATGAGCTCCCGGTACAGTCGGGACGCGCGGCCCGAGGACAGGATCGTGGAGAGCAGCTCGAGTGCCGCAGCGTCGGCCGACGCGTGATTCGGCACGTGGAACCCGATGTAGACGATCGGGAGCTGCGCCTGCTTCATGATGGTCGTCCGGCGCTCACCGTTCTGCGGCGGTTCGACGGCGAGGACCGGCGGCGGGTCGGGACCGCGCGGAATCGCCTCGAACGCGCGCTTGATCTTGGCCAGCGCTTCGGGTGCCTTGAAGTCACCGACCGCCACGACCATGGCGTTGTTCGGGATGTAGTAGGTCTTGTAGAAGGCGCGGATCTCGCCCGGCGTGATCCGCTTGATGTCCTCCATCCAGCCGATGACCGGAGAGCCGTACGGATGGGCCTTGAAGGCGAGCGAGCCGATCTCTTCCCCGAGGAACCCGCCCGGATCGTCTTCCGTGCGGGTGCGGCGCTCTTCGATCACGACTTCACGTTCGGACGCGATCTCCTTCGGATCGAGCAGCAGGTTGTGCATCCGGTCCGCTTCGAGGTCGATCACCAGATCCACACGATCAGCCGCGATGTCGACGAAGTACGAGGTGACGTCCTCCGTCGTGAAGGCGTTGTCCTGCCCGCCGTTCTGCTCCACGAGCCGCGCGAACTCTCGTGGCCCGTGGGTCGGCGTGCCCTTGAACATCATGTGCTCCAGCATGTGCGCGATTCCGGTCGCGCCCCGCTGCTCGTTGCGGGACCCGACGCGGTACCACACCTGGAACGAGACGATGGGACTCCGGTGATCCTCGATGAGCAGGACCCTGAGCCCGTTGTCGAGCGTGCTGGCGCGGACGTCGTCCGCCGTCGCCGCCGCGGGCGCCGTCAGGAGCAGCGTGAGCACGACGAGAAGCCACGCCATCACATCACCGATTATACGGTCGAACGCCGGGTGAAACGCGGCAACTGCGGCGGGTGGTGTATGATCCCCGATCATGCGGTCCCTCACGATGCTCGTGTGCCTGCTGCTCACGTTGCCTGCAGTCGCTCTCGGTGAGTCCTGCAACGAATCGCTCGCGGTGCTCTTCGAGCGCGTGTCGCCCGCGGTCGTCTCGATCCAGGCCATGAAGATCAACAAAGCCAAGCCGAACCGCCGCTTCGAGACGGTCGTCGGCTCCGGCTTCGTGATCGAAAAGGACGGACAGGTGCTCACGAACGCGCACGTCGTCGACGGTGCCGCGTCACTCTCCGTCACGCTGGATTCCGGCGACCGGCTGCCCGCGCGGATGATCGGCATCGACCCCGTCCTCGATCTCGCTCTGCTCCGCATCGAGGCCAAGGGCGTCCTTCCCGTGGCGAAGCTCGGCGATTCCGCGACACTGAAGGTCGGCGACGAGGTCGTCGCCATCGGCAACCCGATCGGGCTCGACCAGACGATGACTCGCGGGATCGTGAGCGGCCTGAATCGGATCCTGCCCGGCGTGTCGGACCAGCCGATGATCCAGACCGACGCGCCGATCAATCCCGGAAACTCCGGCGGACCGCTGGTGGATCGTTGCGGTCACATCGTCGGGATCAACACGTTCATCTCCGAGGACGCGCAGTCGATCGGTTTCGCGGTTCCGGTGAATGCCGCGAAAGGAGTGCTCCGCGATCTCCGGGAAGTCGGTCGGGTCGTGCGCCCGTGGCTCGGGCTCCAGGGGCGGAGCGTCGACGGTCGCCTGGCCGGGATCGTGCGAATGCCGCTGGCGCCAGGCTACCTCGTGGAGATCGTCTACGATGGCAGCCCGGCTGACCGCGCCGGCGTGCGGGGCGGAAATCTCTCCGTCGTCGTTCAGGGTGAGGAATACTTGCTCGGCGGCGACGTCGTGACCGCGATCCAGGGCACACCGGTCCGGACGCACCAGGACTACATCGCGCGCGTGAAGGCGCTGCGCCCGGGTCAGCGCGTGAAGCTGACGATCGTCCGCGAAGGCCAGACGCGAGAGATCGCGCTCACCGTCGCCGAGCGCCCGCGTCTGCCCGCCGATCTCGCGGATTGATTAACGTGAGGGGCCACGAAATGGCCCCTCACACTCCCCCACCGCTCGGCAGCGTCCCGGGGAACCCGGGACGCTCCTCGATTCGCGAACGTGAGGGGCCCCGAAATGGCCCCTCACACTCCCCAACGTCCGGAGCGCCCCGGCACAGCCGTGGCGCTCCTCGATATCCCGTGCCGGGGATCGCGGAACCGGACAGGACTCGACGATACCGGCACGCCGAACGCTAGTCCGCGGCGTCGACGAGAGCGCGAGCCGCCCGGAACACCGACAGGAACATCGGTCGCGTGAGCTTGCCGGTGAAGGTGTTCTGCTGGCTCGGATGATACGAGCCCAGAAGCGTCACGCCGTCCGCGAGCGTGACGCGCGCGCCGTGACCGAACACCGGCATCCGCGCCGGCAGTGACCAGCCGAGCGCCTTGCGCGCTCGCAGATACGCCTGCCACCCGATTCGACCGAGACCGATGACCACCGTCACGCGATGCAAGAGGCGCAGCTCTCTGAGAAAATACGGCTCACAGTTTTGGATCTCGTCGAGCGCGGGCTTGTTGGCGGGAGGCGCGCACCGGATCGTCGCGGTCACGTACGCGTCCCGAAGGATCAGGCTGTCGTTCACGTGCTCGGACGTCGGCTGGTTGGCGAAGCGCGCGTCGTGGAGCGCTCCGAACAGCCAGTTGCCGCTCTGGTCACCGGTGAACATGCGTCCGGTCCGGTTGCCGCCGTGTGCCGCGGGAGCGAGCCCCACGAGAAGCAACCGCGCCTCGGGATCTCCGAAACCGGGAAGCGGGCGGGCCCAGTAGCGCTGGCCACGATAGCGGCGCGGAGGATCCGCCGCGGCGGCCTCGCGATGCGCCACGAGACGCGGACAGCGACGACAGCGCACGATCTGTCCATTGAGCTGCTCGAGCGGCGATCGAGTTTGCAAGCGAGCGGGATTGTGACACGGTGGAGTCGATGACGGCAATCGAAGAAGCTCGTCGCGGCGGGCGCGTGCCATCGATCATCGTGCACGGTGGCGCAGGGGCCGATCCCGACGAGGGGCGCGCCGAGCTGCGGGATGGCATCAGCGCCGCGATCGCGGCAGGATGGAGCGTCCTCATCGGCGGCGGCCGAGCGCTCGACGCGGTGGAGCAGGCGGTGCGCGTCCTGGAAGATCATCCTCGTTTCAATGCGGGCCATGGGTCCGTCCTCGCGGAGGACGGAACGATCGAGATGGACGCCTCGATCATGGAGGGCGATCGGCTGACCTGTGGAGCGGTGGCCGCGGTGCGTGGCATCGCCAACCCGATCAGCCTGGCGCGACGCGTTCTCGACGAAGGCCGGCACGTTCTGCTGGTCGGCGATGGAGCGCTCGCGTTCGCGCATGCCGCCGGCATCCCGCAATGCGATCCCGAGTCGCTCGTGACCCCGCGCCAGCGCCGGCGTCACGCGCGCACAGCGTCGATGCCTGGAACGGTCGGCGCGGTCGCGCTCGATCGCCACGGGACGATCGCGGCGGCCACGTCGACCGGCGGCATGGCGGGGAAACGGCCCGGACGTGTGGGAGACAGCGCGCTGATCGGGAGCGGGACGTACGCCGACACCACGATCGGCGGCGTCTCGTGCACGGGCGATGGCGAAGCCATCATCCGCGTCGTGCTCGCGCGTCGAGCCCTCGAGTATCTGAAAGAAGCGGACAACCCGACCTATGCCGCCCAGATCGCGGTCGACTTGCTCGTCGAGGAAGGCCGCGGGCAAGGCGGCTTGATCCTCATGGACTGGCACGGACGATCTGGCTACGCGCATTCGACCCCGCTGATGCCCGTCGGGTGGATGTCTCCAGCGATTGCCCAGCCCACCGTTCCTTTTTGAGCGCGGGACAATGGAAACGCGATGATCGACCTCACCGACATCGAGCGCGCTCGGGCGTTCTCACGCTGGGCCGGAATCGGCGAGACAGAAGTCGAGCTGACGCTCGAAACCTCGGGACGCCCGCAGATCGAGACCATCAAGTCGCGGCTGGAGATCGCGGGATATCGGGTCGAAGAACGCCGTCGTTAACCCGAGCGCTCCGGGCGGCCGCGTCCGTCCCTGGGCAGCGCGCTCGAGATGGCCGCTCGTGTTCGCGCGGCCAGGTCCACGGCTGCCTGCCGCGGCTCGAGCGTGGGATCGGGACGCGCGAGATCATGGTAGGTGACCGTGATCTTGCCGGGACGAGGAACCAGACGGCCCGGCGGCCAGGATTCATCGCCCCCGGCAATCGTCACGGGCAGCACCGGCACGCGAAGTGAGACGGCCAGTCGAAAGGCTCCCGGCTTGAACGAGCCAAGACTGCCGTCCACGCTGCGGCCACCTTCGGGAAAGATCATCACCGCTTCCCCGGCCTTGAGCAGCCTCACGACCTCTCGCGTCGCCCGCGCATCACTGGCCTCCACTTCGACGGGAAACGCCCGAAGACGGCGGATGAACCAGCCGAATATCGGAATGCGAAAAAGGCGGTTCCACGCCATGTAGAACACGGGGCGGCGGACCGGAATCGTGACGAGCGGGGGATCGGCAAACGTCTGGTGGTTCGGCACGATGATCAGCGGTCCGTCTGAAGGGATCCGATCGACGCCACGGAGCTCGAGACCAAAGTACAAGCGGCAGAGCGCATACACGCTTGGGCGAAATAGATCGATAACGGGAGTGCGCATCCCCCCTAGCCTACATAAACGGCCGAGCGGACATGCGAACGGGGCCGGCGAGCGCCGGCCCCGTGAGGTGCAGCGAATCAGAAGGAGGCTATTCGTCCTCGGATTCAGCGCCGCCGAAGCCGACCGGCTCCAGTTGCCGTCCATACCGCTCGAGCCGATCCTGGCATCGGACACAGGTTGCCACTTCGGGCATGACACGCAACCGAACCGGGGCAATCGGCTCCCCGCATTCCACGCAGACGCCATAGTCGCCGTCGTTCAGACGGTCGAGCGCCGCCGCGAGCCGATTGACCCGCTCCACGAGAAGCCCACGCGTCGCGAATCCGATCTCGCGACGCTCGTTGGTCTGAATCTCATCGACCTCGTCAGCGAACGGGCTGTTGTCGCCGAGGGCGCCCGGAAAATCCTCGATGACGTCGATGCCCTCCATCTGACGCAGCCGGCTGACCGCCATCTTCAAATCCTGCTCGAGCCGCTTTCGGATCCCGTCCATCGCTCCCTCCTGACTTCCGCATTTGCGGCACGTAGTATGTGCAACCCACGTGCCGAAGTGAGACGGACGGTGCGCCGGTTTAATTCATCGAAAAGTATCGGGAAACACGGGAATCCTTCCAGTAAGCGTGCCTGCCAATCGGACATAATGCCCGAACACCCGACAGTTTCTGCGTCAGAACACCCGCTCGGCTGAACACTTTGTAAGCAGACCGTCTGGAGGACCAGGGGCAGAAAGACGAAGGGCGCGGGTCGGCGCTACTGACCCACGCCCCTGAGATGCTGAAGGGATGCCGAAGGCGCCCGCTGGACCCTAGCGCGCCCGGCTGGACCCGCCTCCGCGCACCCGTCGACGCGCGACCCCGGTTTTGATCGCCGCCTCGGCGACAGCCGTGGCCACGGCCTCCACCACCCGCCGGTCGAACATCGACGGCGTGATGTATTCCTCGCTCAATTCCGCTTTCGACACGAGCGCCGCCAGGGCGTGGGCGGCCGCGAGCTTCATCTCGTCGTTCACGCGGCGCGCGCGGACGTCCAGCAGCCCGCGGAAGAATCCCGGGAAGCAGCACGAGTTGTTGATCTGGTTTGGATAGTCCGAGCGGCCCGTGGCCATCACGCGGACGTGCGGCCCCGCCTCCTCGGGCTGGATCTCCGGAATCGGATTCGCCATCGCGAACACGATGGAATCACGGTTCATCGCCTTCATGTCCTTCAGCGACACGACGCCCGGCCCCGACAGTCCAATGAAGACGTCGGCGCCGACGAGCGCGTCAGAGACCGTGCCCCGGATGCGTCGCGGATTCGTGTGCTCCGCGAACCACTGCTTCATGGGGTTCATGTTCTCGGTGCGGCCCTTGTAGATGGCGCCAGCCCGGTCGCAGCCGATGATGTGATGAGCCCCTTCCTTCATGAGCAGCTTGGCGGTTGCGATGCCCGAAGCACCGACGCCGGTGAACACGATGCGGGCCTCGGAGAGCTTCTTCTTCACGACCTTCAGCGCGTTGAGCAGGGCCGCCAGCACGACGACGGCCGTACCGTGCTGGTCGTCGTGGAACACCGGGATATCGAGGTCGCGCTGCAACCGTTCCTCGATCTCGAAGCACCGCGGCGCCGAGATGTCCTCGAGATTGATTCCGCCGAACACGGGCGATACCGCCTTCACGATCATAACGATCTCGTCCACGTCCTTGGTCGCCAGGCATAGCGGGAAGGCGTCGACCCCCGCGAACTCCTTGAAGATGAGTGCCTTGCCTTCCATCACGGGCTGGGCGGCGTTCGGGCCGATGTCGCCGAGGCCGAGCACGGCGGTGCCGTCGGTCACGACCGCAACACAGTTCTGTTTGATGGTCAGCGTGTAGGCTTTCTCGGGATCGCGGTGGATCGCCATGCAGACGCGGGCGACACCCGGCGTGTAGGCCATGGACAGATCGTCGCGAGTCTTGACCGGCATCTTGCCTTTCACCTCGATCTTGCCGCCGAGGTGCATCAGGAATGTCCGGTCGGAAATGTTCACGACGTTGACGCCTTCGACACCGCGAAGGCGCTCGACGATCTGCTGGCCGTGGTTCTCGTCACGCGCCTTGAAGGTCAGATCGCGAGTGATGGTCGACCTGCCCGCTTCGACGAGATCCACGGCACCGATGTCCCCGCCGGCTTTCCCGATGGCCGAGGTGACGCGCCCAAGCATGCCGGGTTCGTTCGTGAGCTCGATGCGGACGGTTAGGCTGTAGCTTGCGCTGGGAGCATTGATCATCGCGACCTCCAAAAGCTTCCGACCGATTACGCGGCGGCATCGCCGACGATCGGCGACACGTGAGCGATATTCTACCCCGTTCCCCGGATCGAGGGGCGCGCTTTACGGTGCGCGGACGACGGAGGCGGACGCGGGCAGCGTGAAGGAACGCAGCCGAAGCTGACGCCGGTCGGCGTCGATCGAAACGTTGTAACGACCGAGAAACGTGTTTCCGAGGATTCCGTCGAGCCCGGGTCCTGGATCGTGGATGACGACGTGAACGTCCCGGACCTCGGCGGATCCGACGCGAATGGAGCCCGCGACAGCGGGTTGACCTGCCGTGGGGCCACCCAGCGTCGCGAGCTCGAACGGGTCGGAGCCCGGCTGGATGCCGGCGCCCTTCGCCAGTGCGGCCGAGATCAGGGTCACGCTTGCGCCCGTATCGAGCAGAAACCGCGCTCGCTGGCTTCCATTGACCGTCACCGCCACTACCCAGACGCCACGATCCGGCTCGAGTGCGACCGTGCTCTCGGTGTCAGGGCCGGTCCGTTCACGCCCATGGAGCTCGGCCAGTCCCTGCTGCGCCAGACGGCCCAGCGGCGGCGCCGGATCAAGCAGAAGAGCAAGTCGATAGGCGTCGGCGGCCGATTGTCGCTGGCCCAGATGGGCGAGCGCCTCGGCGCGGAGATAGTGAAAGCTCGCGTTGTCAGGCTGGAGCGACACCGCGTGACTCCAGAGGCGCAGGGCCTCGGCATAATCGTGACGCTCGAATGCCGACATCCCGAGATCGTGAACCGCGGCCGGCGACGGCACGCCGCTGAACGCGAGCCACTGCCCGATGAGCACGCCCGCCGCCACATTCAGCCAGCGCTGCATACCGGGAGGACATCGCAAGAGCCATACCGCCAACGTTTCGCGTCCTGGTGATCGAGCGGCCACGACGATCTGCAGCCGCTTCGTCATCGCTGGGCATCTCGTTGCGGGGCGTCATGACGGCATAGTACGCTCAGGCGTCCGAACTGGCCCAAGGAGGGTTCATGATCGACGTCAAGACGGCGGACCGCGAGCTGCAGCTCTACCTCCGCCCCCAGACCTTCCCCGTTGCGATCCGGATGTTGAAGCCGGGCGAAGAGATTCCCGAACGGGCCAAGCGGCCGGCGCGGGACTTCAAGAAGCTCAGCATGAACTGCCAGGTCATCGACATGGCCCGCCGCTACGGGTGGACGATCGCGCTGACCCGCGAAGATCACATCTGCTCGCTCGGCATCGCGGCGCTCGGCTTCGAGAAGCCGAGTCATCTCTTCAGCTCGGGCACCCTGTGCGAAGGCATGTACACGGAGACGAAGTCCGCGGGCCAACGATCGGAAGCTGCGGTCGACCGGTTCGCGCCCGGCGAGTACGCCACCCTCCTCGTGGCCCCGCTCGATCGGGCGACGTTCGAGCCGCATCTGGTCTGCGTGTACGCGAATCCGGCTCAGGTCATGCGGCTCACCCAGGCCGCGCTGTGGAAGCGCGGGGGCAAGCTGACGTCGTCGTTTGGCGGCCGCGTCGACTGCTCCGAGATCATCGTGACGACGATGAAGACCGGAGAGCCGCAGGTCATCCTGCCGTGCTCGGGCGACCGGATCTTCGGTCAGACGCAGGACCACGAGATGGCGTTCACGATCCCGTGGGCGGAGATCGAGAACATCATCGAGGGCCTTCGCGGAACGCACGCGGGGGGAATCCGGTATCCGATCACCCAGTTCATGGAGTACGAGGCCAAGCTTCCGCCGCGCTACATGGAAGCCACCCGGGTGTGGGACGTCGAGCACGGCAAGGATCAGTACACGAGCCGCGATCGTGTCGTCGCCGCGTACAAGCGCTCCTACACGGATCGCGTGCCCGTGTATCCCATCGTCGCTTCGTTCGCCGGCACGCTCGACGGACTGACCATCGAGGAGTACTGCACCGACGTCGGCAAGGCGATCAGGGCGATGCTGCACTATCACGAGCGGTACCAGCCCGACGTCGTGCTCGCGTACAACGACCTGGCCAAAGAGGCGGAGGCGTTTGGCTGCCGCGTGAAATACTCCGACTACGTCGTGCCGTCCATCGACCAGCACGTCCTGAACGACGACAAGTCGCGGCTGGCCAAGCTTCCCATGCCTGATCCGTACACAACCGGGCGGCTCCCCAGATTCCTCGAGCAGTGCGAGGCGCTGGTGAGGGCCAAGCTGCCCACGGCCACCGGGGCCGTCGCGGTCGGCCCGTGGACGATCGCGATGCTGTTGCGCAATCCCGAGACGATGCTGCTCGACACCTTCGAGGATCCGCAATTCATCCACGACGTCATGCACGTCGCCACGGACTTCTGCAAGATCTGGGGCGACGCGATCGTCAAGACGGGAATCGGGTTGTCGTTCTCCGAGCCGACCGCCTCGATCAGCTTGATCTCACCGGACAACTACCGGGAGTTCATCGCGCCGTACCACAAGGAGCTCGTCGATCACTTCAAGGCGAAGAAGGTCGGCGTCACGACCCACATCTGCGGAACGACGTACCCGATCTACGAAGACTTGATCCAGTGCGGCTTCACGACGATCTCGTTCGATCTGGATCAGCAGGCCGATCCGAAGCTGCACGTCGACCAGCTCGATCGGTTCATGGCGGTTTCCCGCGGGCGGGCCGTCGCGATCGGCAACGTGGATGCGACGAAATTCGAGAAGACCACCAAGGCGGCGATGGAAGCCGACGTCAAGCGGTGCGTCGACACGGCCGCGCGCCACTCGGCGTTCATCCTTTCGACCTCATGCGAGATCCCACCGCGCTCGGATCCCGACGCCGTCCGCTGGTTCATGGACGCCGCGCACGACTACGGTCGTTACGAGCGGGTGTTCGAAGGCACGACGACAGGGCGCTGAAACGGCGACGGGGCCCGCCGCATCGCGACGAGCCCCGTCGAAAGCCTCGCGTTCAGCGGGCGCGGCTACCAGCGCACGGGCTTCGAGGGTCGATGGGCGTACCCGCCCTCGCGACCGCCGCCCCCGGGTCCACGGCCGCCGCCGCCCCCAGGTCGCCCGCCACCAGAGCGCGGGGCCTGCGGGTTGGAAATCTCGACGGTGATCCGGCGCCCGTCCAGCTCGCGCCCGTTGAGCTGCGAGATCGCGTTCTGCGCCTCCTCGGCGGCGTTCATCTCGACGAAACCGAAGCCGCGGGATTGTCCCGAGAAGCGATCGGTGATCACCGTCGCCGACAGGACATTACCGCACTGCGCGAAGAACTCCCGGAGCCCTTCGCTCGTTGTGGAGTACGCCAGACCGCCGATATACAGTTTGGACGCCATAGTGATTCCTCCTCGAACTCTTCTTCCGCTAGCCTACACGCCCCGTGAACGCGGAAGAGCCGTTACATCGGTGGCGAGGTCCGCGACCTGTTCCGGCAGACAGTCCAAGTGTACACGGGGTCCGACGCCGCGCAAGCGCCGGCCGCAAGTGTCGTGCCGCCAGCTCACCGGGTCAAGACAGGACCAACCCGCACGTCGCTGTCGGTGTCCGCGCCGGTCGGAAGCTGCGTCGGGATCGCCGCAGTGGACGTCTCATCCTCCGGGAACATGGGTGACCGGGTGCGCTCGGCAGAGACAGCCGAAAGCCCGACCACCGACAGAATGAGCGCGGCGACGACCGCGATGCCGACAGCCTTCATCACCAGCGTAGAGCCTCGGGCGTGACGAGACTGTCCTTCTCGAGCAAGTCCTCGGGCGTCACGGGCCGAGTCATCACGGTGAAGCCGGCCAGCTCGAATCGAACGCGCGCATCGAGCGACTCGTTCGTGCGGGCGGCGACGACGACCGGGACCCCGGGCGCGACGCTGGCGAAGAGCCGCGCCTGCTCGCGAGGCGTGAGGCGCACCAGCGCGGCGTCGACGACGATGAGAGAAACCATCTCGGAGAGCAAGACCCTCACGCCCTCGCAGATGGTATCAGCCATCACGACGCCGACACCCCGCTCGAGGCAGGCCAGCCCAAGCCGCTGAGTCACAGTTCGATCCTGGTCGATGACGAGCAAGCGCTTCATGAACACCTCGTGAGATGGATTGCTTTCGGTGGCGCAGGTCAATTCAGCAAGGTCAATTCAGCAAGCTCAATGCCAGAGCGCGTGCTCGCCAAGCGCTTGTTTTCGCGATATCCCACACCGTTGGCGCGCATCAGCTTCGGGCAGAACGCCTGCACGATGCGGCGCTTGGCCCGAAATATCAGGGCCCCTGGCGGTCGACGGTGCAGCGAGCGCGGTTCAGCGCAACTCGTCGGCGCTGATGCCGTACGCGAGGACCTTCCTGTAGAGGGTCTTCGGATCGATGGCGAGCAAGGCGGCGGCCTTGCCGCGGTGGCCAGCCACCTGTCGCAACGTCGCAACGATGTGCTGCCGCTCCATCGCCTCCAGCGTGGCTCCCGGGGACGCCGGGGCCCCGGGCCCGGGAGCCGTGCCACCGATGATCTCCGGCGGCAGATCGTCAGGCTGGATCTCGTCACCCTTCGTCAAGATGACCGCGCGCTCAATCGCGTGCAGCAGCTCGCGCACGTTGCCGGGCCACGCGTATGCCTCGAGCGCCGCGACGGCTGAGCGACCCAGCCGCTTCGCGCCGTACACAGCCTTCGCTTCGACGAAGTGCTGGGCGAGCAACGGGATGTCCTCGCGCCGCTCACGGAGCGGCGGAAGCCGGACGGTGATCGTGTTGATGCGGTAGTAGAGATCTTGACGGAACTGACCGCTTCGCATGGCCTCGGCCAGATCCCGGTTCGTGGCGGCGACGAGGCGCACGTCGACCCGGCGCGGACGCGTGCCGCCGACGCGGAAAAACATCCCGGTCTCGAGCGCCCGCAGCACTTTGACCTGACTGTCGGATTCCATTTCGCCGATCTCGTCGAGGAAGAGCGTGCCTCCGTCGGCGAGCTCCACGAGACCCGGCTTGGCATTGATCGCACCGGTGAAGGCGCCCTTCTCGTGTCCGAACAGCTCGGACTCGAACACCTCGTGCGGCAAGGCGCCGCAGTGGATCGGGACGAACGGACGCCCCGCGCGCGGCGACCGCTCGTGGATCGCGCGCGCCACCAGCTCCTTGCCCGTCCCGCTCTCGCCGAGCACCAGCACGGCGGAGTCCGTCGGCGCCACGCGGTCGACGATCCGCAACACCTCCTGCATCACCGGGCTGCGCGTCAGGATGCCGGCGAACGGCTGGGCGCCGTCGACGTGAGCCCGCAGCGCGACGTTATCGCGGAGGAGCTGGCCCTTTTCCGCCGCCTTTCGGATCAAGATGTCCAGCTCTTCGATCTTGGTGGGCTTGGTCAGGTAATCGTAGGCGCCGAGCTTCATCGCTTCGACGGCGGACGCGACGTCCTGGAAACCGGTCATCACCATCACCTGCGGCTGCTCCGGAAAGCCCTGGAGCTCCCGGAGCACCTCGAGTCCTTCCTTCCGCGGCATCCTCATGTCGAGGATCACGACGTCGTAAGGAGACTCGCGCAGGCGCTCTAGGGCGGCGTCTCCGTCACCGACACCCTCGACCTCGTGCCCCTTGCGCCCGAGCTCTCGAACCATCAGCTCACGCAGGTTTTTCTCGTCGTCGGCGACCAGCACGCGGATCGCCCGGCTCATGCTGGGAGCGCGACTCTGAAGATGCTGCCCTTGCCCACGCGCGACGTCACGTCGATCCGCCCGCCGTGGTCGGCCACGATCCCTTGCGCGATCGCGAGCCCGAGCCCGGTGCCCTGCCCCGGTGGCTTCGTGGTGAAGAATGGATCGAAGATCCGCGGCAAGACGTCGTCGGCAATGCCCGGGCCCTCATCCTCGAATTCGATCTCCACGTCGCCACGCGCCCGGCGAGTTCGGACGGTCAATGTGCCGGCACGTTCCATGGCCTCCAGCGCGTTGGCGGCAAGGCCGAGAAACACCTGCCGCAGCTGGCCCTCGTTCACGGTCAACGCGGGCAGATCCGGATCGAGCTCCGTCTCGATCCGGCTGCCGGCGAAACGCGACTGATGGGAGACGAGCTCGATGGCCTTCTGCACGAGCGCATTGACGTCGCTCGCCGTGCGCCGGCTGCCAGGCTCCCGGACGAACTGGAGCAGGGTCCCGGTGATCTCCTTGCAACGGTACGCTTCCTCCTCGATCAGGCGGAGATAGTGTGGAAAGTCGAGAAGCTCCTGGCGCTCGGCGAGCCCTCGCTCCTGCAGGCGCGCAAGCAAGGACTCGGCGCAACCGGCGATGGTCGCGAGCGGATTGTTCAGCTCGTGCGCGACGCCGGAGGCGAGGCGGCCCGCGGTCGTGAGCCGTTCGGTCAGCAGCACCTGCCGCTCGAGGCGCCGGGCGAGCGTGATGTCCTCGGCCAGCACGATGACGTGAGTCGGCGTCTCCGGAGTTGCGCCGAGGGGCGCCGCGGTGAGGCGAATGAGGCGGGCCTCGGCGCCCATCACGATCTCCTCCTCGCGGTGGCTGACCCGGCGCGCGGTGCAGGCTTGCTCGAGAAACCCGTTCACGGCATCCGCACGGTCCGGTGTGATCAGACGCGGGAACGATGCGCCGATCTCCGCCGCTCCGGGCAGGACCCGGTCCGCCTCCCGGTTCGCCCGGACCACCCGCCATCCGGCGTCGAGCACAAACACACCCAGCGGAAGCGTCTCCAGCACGACCTCCACGAATCGCCGCTGATCGTCGAGTTGCCGCGTGCGGTCGGCGACCATCGCCTCCAGCCGCTCGTAGAGGCGGGCGTGCTCGAGCGCGATCGCCGCCTGGTCCGCGAGCGCGACGAGCAGCTCCTCCTCGGCGGGCGAGAACTCATGGACGTCGTTCCGGAACACGAGCAGGGCTCCGACGGCACGGTCGGCCACGCGCAGCGGCACGGCGAGCATGGCGCGCAGGCCATGGGCTTCGGCCAGCTCACGGTAGCGGACCCGATCGTCGGCGCGAACGTCACGACTCTGGACCGGCCGGAGCTGCGCCACGGCCTGCCCGGTGATTCCTTCGCCTTCGCGGACGTGAATGTGACCAACGAGCTCGGCCGGCAGGTCGAGACTTGCCACCGACACCAGCTCGTGGCTCTCGGGGTCGAGCGTCATGATCCCGCACGACGCCACGCCGAGGACATTGCGGGCCTGCTCCATGATGACTCGCATGGTCTCACCGACCTCGAGCGTCGCGGTCACCGCCCGCCCCGCCTCGAAGAGCGCGCGGGTCTCTCTCGCACGGCGCACACTTTCTTCGAAGAGCCGGGCGTTGTGGATGGCCATGCCGGCCTGCTCCGCGAATGCCTCGAGCACACGCTGGTGATGTGCCGAGAACGCCGCCGGCCGGGTGGAGAACGCGGAGATGACGCCGGTCACGACGCCTGCGACCTTCAGCGGAGCGCACAGCATCGATCGGATGCCTTCGCGCTCGTCGATGTCGCGACGCGCCGAGCGCGGGTCGGACCGAATGTCGTCCACGCGAATCGCTTCAGCCTTCGAGGCGCACGCCCCGATGAGTCCTTCGCCCACCGGAATGGACAGTTGCCGCCACGCCTCGGTCCGGAAGCCATGGGCGGCAGCGTGCGAGAGCGCTCCGCGCGTGGCGTCGAGCAAGCCGATCCCGCACCCGGTGCTGCCGATGAGTGACGTCACCGAGCGGCTGATACGGTCCAGCACGGAGTCAAGCTCGAGCCGCGAGGTGATCAGCTGGCTCGTCGCGAACAGCGCGGCCAGCTCCTCGGCGCGCCGACGGCTCTCGTCGAGCAAACGCCGCTGTTCGATGGCGGAGGCCAGGGGCCGCGCGAGCTCTGCCACGATCTCGACGTCGTCCTCGTCGAAGCTCGCGGCCTCGTGCGCAGCCAGGGTCACGGCGCCGATCGCGCCGCCCCGTGAGACGAGCGGGACCAGGAGCACCGACCGATACCCGCGTGCGACGAACATCTCCCGGCTCGCCGGCGCGCCGTGGTGGCGCTCCATGTCGTCGATTCGCACGGGCTGGCCACCGGCGACGAGCTCCGCGAGCAGCGTCCCGGCGAGAGCCATGCGAAGGTCGCGGCGAGGCACGCGAGGCGCCAGCCGGCCCGCCACGTCGATCACGTCGAACTCGCCGCGTTCGGCATCGAGCAGGGATATTCCGATCCCGTCGAAGTCGACCAGGCGGGCGACGCCCTCGGCGAAGCCGCGATAGACCTGGTCCGACGCGTCCGTCGACACGAGAAGCCGCGTGAAGTCATTGAGAACGCTGATGCGAAGCGTGCGCTGATGCAGACGCCAGACGCGCTCGATGGCTGCGCCGAGCTCGCGTGGGAAATCGGCTGGCAGCGTTCTCCGTCCCAACCGCGCGCGATGGCCGACAAGCGCCAAGCTGCCGACCCGACGGCGTGGCCCGCCAAGTGGCGTGCGCAACAGCACAGCGGAGCGGCCGGGAGCACCGGGCGGCGAGGCCGGAGTCACACGGATCCCCCTGGCGGGCGACGTCACCGCCTGGCTGAGCCACGCCGCCAGCGGAGCCGGCAGCCGCGATGCGCCGGCCACGACGACGAGCGGGCGTTTGCGGGGCGGCCGGAACTCGATGGCGCCAGCCTGCGCGCGGGTCAGCTTCACCAGTCTGCGAACCGTCCGTTCCAGACCGAGCTCGGCCGACGCCGCCTCACCAAGGGGCGTGAGGAGATCGGGAAACACTCGGCCGATTTTCATGCCGTCCGCATCATGGCGGTGTGAGGATCCGGCCGGGGAGGCTGCCCGTGTGCTCGCCATCCTTGATGACCACGCGGCCATTGACGATCACGTGTTCGATGCCGACCGGATACCGGTGCGGATCCTCGAATGTCGCCTGGTCCGCCACTCGCTTGGGATCGAACACGACGAGATCGGCTTTGGCACCAACGCGGATCACACCGCGATCCCGGAGACCGAGTCGGCGCGCGGGCAATCCGGTCATCTTGTGCACCGCCTGGGACAGCGAGACGACCCGCTCCTCGCGGACGTAGCGTGCGAGCACGCGGGGGAACGTTCCATAGCTTCTCGGATGCGGCTTGCCCGCACCCATCTCGCCATGTGGCGCGAGCGCGGAGCCGTCGGAGCCGATCATCACGTGAGGATGCGCCAGCGCGCGGCGCAGATCAGCCTCGTCGAGCTGGAACTGGATCATCGAGCCGCGGCCGCCCTCGGCGACGAGCAGCTCGATCGCCGCATCCAGCGGATCCATTCGCCGGGCGCGCGCGATCTCGCTCAGCCGCTTCCCCTCCGCATCCTTGCGCTCTGTGCAGTACGCGATCAGCACGTTCTCCCAGCCGACCCGCTCCACGAAACTCTGGCCCGTCGCCGGCCGCTCGAGATCGTTCCTGATCCGGGCGCGTACGTGAGGATCGCCGAGCCGCTCGAGCATCGCTTCGATCCCGCCTTCGAGCGCCCAGTCGGGCAACAGCGTGCGGAGCGACGTGCTGGAGGCGGTGTACGGATAGACGTCGGCCATGACGTCGAGCCCTTCGGCGCGAGCCTCGTCGATCAACCGAAGCTCGTCCGCCACCTTGCCCCAGTTGGGCCGTCCTGCGGCTTTCACGTGGCTGATCTGTACCGGCAAGTCTGCGTCACGACCGATGCGGATCGCCTCGCGCACCGCATCGAGGAGCGTCGCGCCTTCGCCCCGGATGTGGCTGGCGTAGAAACCGCGATGCCGCGCCGCCACGCGCGCGAGCTCGACGATCTCCTCGGTGGTCGCATACGAGCCGGGCGCGTAGATGAGTCCCGTCGACAGCCCCCACGCGCCGTCCTCGATCGCGTCACCGAGCGACCGCTGCATCCGCTTCAGCTCGGCCGCATCAGGGGGGCGTCGCGCAAACCCCATGGCCGCGACGCGCAGCGTCCCGTGACCCACGAGCTGCACGACGTTGACGGCGACGCCGCGCGCACCGAAGGCCTGCAGATACTCGCCGACGCTTCGCCATTCGAAATCCATCCCTTTCGGGACGTAGAGCGCAAAGGCGCGAAGATCGTCGAGGAATTCCGCCGACGCCGGTGCCGGCGAGAATCCACAGTTGCCGACGACCTCGGTGGTGACGCCCTGACGGATCTTCGACTCCGCGCGGCCGTTACTCCAGAGTCGCCAGTCGGAATGCGAGTGCATGTCGATGAATCCCGGGGCGACGGTCCGCCCGGCCGCGTGCAATCGATTGCCCGTGGGCTCACGACTCAGATCGCCGACGGCGACGATGGTGTCGTCGGCGATGCCGACGTCGGCCCGGCTACCGGTCGTCCCGGTGCCGTCGATGACGGTCGCGCCTTCGATCTTCAGATCGAGCATGCCGGGGCGGCGGCGAAGCCGAGCACGCGCTCGCACCACGCGGCGACGCTGAGCAAGCGAGACTCGCTGCCCGCGGCGCCGCTCAACTGGACCGCGTACGGCAACCCCTCGGGGCCGACGCCGCTGGGCAGCGACACCGACGGTGTTCCTGCCGAGCTCCACGGCGCGCACAGCGAGGCGTCGCCGGTCCAGGCGAGTCCTTCCGGCGGCAGCTTCGGCGCCGTCGGTGAAATCACCGCGTCGTGATCCGCGAGGAGCGGCATGACGTCGTCGCGAAACGCGAGTCGCGCTCGATTGGCGTGAATGTAGGCCGTGGCCGAATGGCCGCGGCCGGTGTGGATCAGCTCTCGCAAGCCGTCGCCATAGTCGGCCGCATGAGCCGCGAACTGAGGCTCGTGGTAGGCCGCTGCCTCCGCCTCGAGCACGCGCTGACCGGCGGCATGGAGCGCTGCGAACGACGCGGGCAGCTTCATCTCGGTGATGGTGGCGCCCGCGCGCGCGAACGCGTCGATGGAAGCGGCGATCTGACCAGCGATGGCCCGATCAGCGCGAGCGACGAGCTCCGTGGCGACGGCCAGGCGCGGCGTGGTCGGGGGGGCGATCTCGAACGTCCGGCCGGCCATCAGGCCGAGCACCAGCGCGGCGTCCTCGATAGAGCGCGCAAACACGCCCACGTGATCCAGCGACCAGGCCAGCGGGATGACACCATCCACCGGAACGAGGCCGTGCGTGCCCTTCACCCCCACGACCCCGCAGTACGCCGCCGGGCGGAGCACGGAACCCACCGTCTGGGTACCGAGCGCGAGCGGGATCATCCGAGAGGCAACGGCCGCCGCCGAGCCCGACGACGATCCGCCCGGCGTGTGCTTCGTGTTCCACGGATTCCTCGTGGGGGCCGGATCGCGATACGCGAACTGCGTGGTGTGGGTCTTGCCGAGCACGATCGCTCCCGCCGCACGCAGTCGCGCCACCGCCGTGGCATCGGCCGTCGGTCTCGTGTGCGCGAACGGTTTGGCGCCGGCCCGAGTCGGCATCCCGGCCACGTGAATGATGTCCTTGATGCCGACCGCGACACCGTGCAACGGGCCGCGCAGCGTCCCTCGCTGCGCCTCCGCCTCACGCTCGCGCGCCGCCGCGAGCACGCCGGCTTCGTCGACGTGCACCCATGCGAGCACGGCCGGCTCGACGGCCTTGATCCGAGCCAGCCAGCTCTCGACGAGCGCGACGGGCGACAGCGTGCGCTCCCGGATGCGGGCCGCCGCATCCCGCGCGCTCAGTTCGACGAGATCGACCGGTTCACCGGAACCCATCGAGCACCTCCGCCACGACTTCGAATCGACCGAACGACGGCATCAGGTAGACCCCCGCGTAGCGGGGACGGATCTCGTGAACCAGCCGCTGCGCCATGTCGATCCCGACGCGAAGCGCGTTGTCTCCGGCCTGCCGCAAGCAAGCCCGGACGTCGTCGGGGACCGAGATTCCCGGCACCTCGTTGTGGAGGAACTCGGCGTGTCGCGAGCTGTGCAGCGGGAGCACGCCGACGACGAGCGGCACGGGCGAGCCGCCCGAGCGCTCGAGAAAGCGCTCGAGCTGCGCCAGATCGTAGACGGGCTGCGTCTGCGCCCAGCGGGCGCCCGCCTGGAGCTTGCGATGAAACCGCTCGACCTCGCGGTCGAGGTCTTCGGCGCCGGGATTGAGCGTCGCGCCGAAACAGAAGTGCGTCGGCCCGCCGATGCCGTTGCCGGTCGCATCGACGCCTTCGTTCATCCGGCGCAGGATCTCCATCAGCCCGATCCCATCCACGTCGAAGACGGCCGTGGCATTCGCGTAGTCGCCGGCACGCGGTGGATCTCCGGTCATCGCCAGGATGTTGCGGATGTCCAGCGCGTAGGCCGCCAGCAGCTCGGCCTGGATACCCATCAGGTTCCGGTCGCGACACGTGAAGTGCATGTTGATGTCGAGACCTGTCGCCTCGCGGATGAGCAGCGCGGTCGTGAGCACCGCCATGCGCACACGGCCGAGCGAGCCATCGTTGATGTCGACGATCTCGACACCGCGTTCCTTGAGGAGCTTCGCGCCCTGCACGAGCTTGTCGACCGTGTGTCCGCGCGGAGGATCGAGCTCCACCGTGACGACGAACTCACCGGTCTCGAGCTTGCGCTGCAGCACCGTGGCCGGGGGCGCCATGCGCAGCTCCGGGGCTTCCGACTTCTCCCGCACCCGTACGCTCACGGTCGGCCGGACGGATCGCCGACTGACCGGAGCTTTCCGATCCAGCACCTCGCGCATGGCGGCGATGTGCTGCGGCGTCGTGCCGCAGCAGCCGCCGACCATTCTGGCGCCCGCTTCGACCATCCGTCCCGCCCACTCCGCCATGTAGGCCGGCGAGGACAGATAGATGAGGCGTTCACCGATGCGCGTGGGCAGCCCGGCGTTGGGTTGAATCGAGAGCGCGAGGCCTCCGGCCACGGCCGACATCTGCTCGAGCACGTCGTAGAGGACACTCGAGCCGACGGAACAGTTCGCGCCGATCGCCTGCACGGGCAGCGTACGAAGCGTGGCGGCGACTTCCGCCGGCGGACGCCCCGTATACGTCAGCGCGTCGTCGGTGAACGCCATCTGGGCCACGATCGGCACGTCGGTGATGGAGCGAATGACGTCGATCGCGAGCCGAAGCTCCGTCAGTCCGGGGAACGTCTCCAGGACGAATGCGTCCACCCCGCCCTCGAGCAGCGCCTCGGCCTGCTCGCGGAACGCCTCCTGAGCCTCCTCGTGCGTCAGTGTGCCGAGCGGCACGAGATACTTGCCGAGCGGCCCAATCGAGCCGAGCACGAGGACGTCCCGCCCCATGCTCTCGCGCACGTCACGCGCCAGGCGCGCGCCGCGACGGTTGATCTCGCGCACCTGACTCTCGAGCGAATGCGCGCTGAGCTTGAACCGGTTCGCGCCGAACGTGTTCGTCTCGATGCAGTCGGCGCCGGCGCTGATGTAGTCGGCATGCACCGACTGGACGAGCTTCGGGTCGTGAAGATTGAGCGCGTCGAAGCACGCATCGACGGAGGCGCCGCGCGCATAGAGCACGGTGCCCATGGCGCCATCGCAGAGGAGCGGCCCGTCCTCCAGCCGCCGATTAAACGCGTGCGGCATCGCGGTCGTGGAGAGCTTGGAGCAGGCGCATCACCACCTGGTCGGCCCCGAGACCGGTCGTGTCGACAGTCAGGTGAGCTCCTCGATAGTACGGCTCACGCTCGCGATAGAGCGCGTCGACCGATTCGAACGGGCGTCCTGCGAGCATCGGCCGCTGGCCGATCCGTGAGGCGCGCTCGTGCAGGACACGAAGATCGCCGGTGAGCCAGACCACCGTCCCGAGTTGACGCAGAGCGTCCATGCGCCCTTCCCGGCACGGCAGACCGCCTCCGGTCGCGATGACGTCGCCGGACTTCAGCTTGAGATCTTCGAGAACCGCGCCTTCGAGCTCGCGGAATCGAGCTTCTCCGTCGGTGGCGAAGATCTCGGCGATCGGCCGGCCATCGCGGGCGACGATGACGTCGTCGGTCTCGACGAAGCAACGGCCGAGACGGCGGGCCAGAAGCCGCCCGCACACCGACTTCCCGGCGCCCATGAATCCGACGAGCACGATGTTGTCGCGCGGCATCTGTCGCATCGTACCAAATCCCCGGGCGTGGGGCGGGGGCCGGGGGCCGGGGGGCGGCGCGCCCCCCGCCGCGCGCCCCCGCCCCCCCGCCGGCCCGCCCCCCGGCGGGCCCCCGCCCGGGGGCCGGGGGAGGGCGCGCC
>JBGPTW010000055.1:0-36875 GCA_041490825.1 Methylomirabilia bacterium
CGACTGGACACCCACGCCCCTGACCGCGTTCCCCAGCGTTTCGGCGCTTGCGCCATCAGCTCGCGGAATTCCGGGGCGATCCCCAGCCCGGCGCTCGGTTTCGGCGGCTCGCGCGCGATCGTTCGTGAATAATCCGGGCTAACGGGTGGACGTGGACGTTTCGGAGCGCGGCCCCTCACCCGGGGGGAAAGGAACCACGCTGATCCCGCCGCTTTCCTCGAGCATGGCCACCCGGACGTGGCCGGGATCGAGGACGCCGTTGCGCCTGAGTGCCGCATGCAAATCGTCGAGCGTGATGCGCTCGGCCCGCAGGTTCCCGTGGAGGATCTGCCCGTTGTGCATGAGCACCGTGGGTTGCGCCTCCAGCCAGCGGCGGGCCTCAGCGGCGCCAGCTCACTGGCGCGAGCAATCGGTCGGCGATGAGATTACGCATCATCTCCAGCGTGCCGCCGCCGATCGCGAACATGCGCGCGTCGCGGGCCATCCGCTCCAGCGGGAGCGTCCGGCCGTATCCGGCAGCACCGTGGATCTGAAGCGCCTGGCTCGTGACCTCTTGCGCGACCTCGGCTGCCATCGTCTTGGCCTTCGCGGCCTCGAGCGCGTCAGGGAACCCGTGCCCCGCCCGGGCCGCTGCTCGATGGATCAGTAACCGCGTCGCGTCGATCTTCACCGACATGTCGGCGAGCTTCCAGCGGATGCCCTGGAACTCGCCGATGGGCCGCCCGAACTGTCGCCGTTCACCGGCGTACGCGAGCGCTCGCTCCCAGGCCCCCTGCGCCAGACCCAGCGCAACCGTGGCGGCGCCGAGACGCTGCCCGTTGTACGCCTGCATCAGCTTCTTGAATCCGTCGCCGGGCGCGGCGAGCACGTTCTCCCGTCCGACCGGACAATGATCGAAATGCAGCTCACCTTCCGGAATGCCGCGGAGACCCATCATCAGCTCACGACGGCCGATCGTGAATCCCGGCGTGTCCCGCTCGATGAAGATCCCGCCGATCCCCTCGGCGCCGGGCGTGTCGGCGAATCGCGCGTAGACCAGATACAGCCGAGAGGTGCCGGCGCCCGTGATGTAGCGCTTGTGTCCGGTGACCACGAAGCCGGCGGACGTTTCCTCCGCCCGCGTCTCGAGATCGGTGGCCGCCGACCCCGCACCGACCTCGGTGATCGCGATGGCTGGCTTCTCCCCCCCGAGCACCCACGGGAAGTAACGGCGCTTCTGCGCCTCGGTCCCGTATGCCCGGAGCGCCCCGACGGTTCCGAGATTGCCCTCGACGACGATCCGGGCCGTCACACCGCAGGCGCGCGCGATCTCCTCGATGACGAGCACGACGTCGAGCAACGGCATCTCGGATCCGCCATAGGCGCGCGGAATCGTCATCCCCATGAAGCCGGCCGTGACGAGGTCCTTGACGTTGTCCCAGGGATACGCTTCGCGTTCGTCCCAGTCCCGGGCACGTTCGGCGAACACGGCGTCGGCGAGATGCCAGGCTCGCTGCCGCAGCGCTTCCTGCGTCTCCGTGAGCTCGAAATCCATCAGATGTGGATCGCCTGCCCCAGCGCGCTGAGCGTCGCCTCCAGGGCGGCCTCCGACAACGTCGGATGCGCGTGGATCGTGTGCATGATCTCCTCGAGCGTCGCCTCCAGCGTGCGGCCAACCGCGAACTCGTGGATGATCTCGGTCGCCTCGGGGCCGATGATGTGGACGCCGAGCATTTCTCCCGTGTTCTTGTCGGCGACGACCTTGACGAACCCGTCGGTCTCGCCGAGCGCCACGGCCTTGCCGCTGGCCGTGAACGGGAACTTCCCCACCATCACCTCTCGACCGTTCTCCCGCGACTTCGCCTCGGTGAATCCGATGGAGGCGATCTGCGGCCGGCAATACGTGCAGGAGGGAACGTTGCCGTAGTCGACCGGCCGCGGCTCGCGGCCCGCGATCGCCTCGGCGGCGACGACGCCCTCGGCCATGGCCTTGTGCGCCAGCAGCGGCGGCCCCGCCACGTCACCGATGGCGTAGACACCGCGCACGGATGTTTCCATCCGCGGCGAAACCTTCACGAACCCGCGCTCCACTTTCACGCCGAGGGCCTCGAGACCGACGTCCGCGACTCGCGCCGAGCGTCCGACAGCCATCAGGACTTGCGCGGCCTCGAAGCGGCCGGCATCCGTCTCGACCGCGATACCCGTGTCAGTCGGTTTCACTGCGGATACGTTGACGCCGGTCTTCACGGCGATCTTCCGCCGGGCGAAGGTGCGTGCGAGCTGGCTCGACACCTCTTCGTCCTCGATCGGGACGAGGCGGGAGAGCGCTTCCAGCACCGTCACGTCGGTCCCATACGTCGCGTAGACGTCCGCGAACTCGACACCCACGGCGCCGGCGCCAATGATGACGATCGACGTCGGCTTCGTCTCGTTGCGCACGGCGCCGTTGGACGAGATGACCCGCTGCTCGTCGATGGTGACGCCGGGGAGCGACTTCGGCGCCGAGCCCGTCGCAACGATGACGGCCCGCGCCTCGAGGGTTTCGGTTCCGCCTGTCCCGGTCACCTCCACGGTCGTTGCCGCCGAGAGCCTGCCTCGTCCCGGGAAGAGCGTGATCTTGTTCTTGCGGAAGAGGAACTCGACACCCGTGGCCATTCGATCGGCCACGCTGCGACTGCGCTTGATCGCCTCGGCGTAATTGGCTTCGACGCCCGTCAGGCGAATCCCGAATTCGGCGGCCCGACCGACCAGGTGGAGAACCTCGGCGTTCCGGAGCAGCGCCTTCGTCGGAATGCAGCCCCAGTTCAGGCAGACACCGCCGGGCCGATCGTCTTCGACGGTCGCCACCGACAAGCCGAGCTGCGCGCACCGGATCGCGGCGACGTAGCCTCCGGGTCCTGTCCCGATGACGACGACGTCGAACTTACGAGCCATCTGTGTGAACTGAGCCCGGGCACCCGGGCTGTCGCCACGCCCGTGCCCCTCCGGAATTACGCGCTGAGGTTCTTCCGGCGATTGGCGTCTGGTGAATCGAACGCCCGCCAGTCATATGAGCAAACGCAGCGGTTCTTCGAGCAGCCGTTTGACGCTCTGGAGGAAGCGTGCGCCCATCGCCCCGTCCATGACCCGGTGATCGCAGGAGAGCGTCAGCGCCATGCGACGACCGATCCGGATCACAGACTCGCGGCCCGGCCCGACCCGATCGTGCACAGACTCGCCTCGCGCGTCGAACGCGCTGCGGCTCGCCCTACCACCGATCCCGGTCTCCGCGACCACCGGGACGATCCGGACGGAGCCGACGGCCAGGATGGCGCCTTCCGGCGGATTGATGATCGCCGAGAACTCCGTCACGTCGAACATGCCGAGGTTCGAGATCGAGAACGTGGCGCCGGACAGCTCGCTGGCGCGGAGTTTTCGGGTCCGCGCGCGCTGGCCGAGATCACGCGCCTCGGTGGCGATCTGGGCCAGCGACTTGGCGTGACAGTCGCGCAGCACCGGCGTGATCAGCCCCTCGTCAAGGGCGACGGCGATGCCGATATGCGCGCGGTGGAAGACCCGGATAGCGTCGCCCTGGAGCGACGCGTTGACGCCCGGGTGCTCCATCAGCGCCAGCGCGCACGCCCGCACGATGAAATCGTTCACCGAGATCTTCGGCTGGCCCTCCAGGCCGTTGAGCTGCTCGCGGAGCTCCCAGGCCTGATCCATCGCCACTTCGCTGGTGACGTAGAAATGCGGCACGGGCGCCTTCGATAGCGGCATGCGCTTGGCGATGATCGCTCGCATCGGCGTCAGCGCCATGTCCTCATACTCGACACCAGGCTGCGCGGCCGTCGTCGGGGCCGCGGCCGGCGCCACGGATGCTGCCTCGACGTCGCGTCTGATGATCCGCCCACCGGGCCCACTGCCGTGCATGAGGCGAAGGTCGACGCCGGACTGCGCGGCAATCTTCCGGGCGAGCGGGGAAGCCTTGACGCGCTCGCCCGCTGCACCCCTGCCGGAACCGGCGGGTGCCGGTGCGGGGAAAGGCTCCGTGCGAGTGTCGTTCCGAGCAACGGAGCTTTCCCCCGCACCGGCACCCGCCGCCGCCGCGGCGGTGACACGCGGGCGAGCGGCGAAATCTTCGCGGCGCGGTTGAGGTGGCACAGGCGCGGGCCGTGCCGACGTCGCGCCGGCCGGAGCAGGCTGGCCGGACTCAACGGCGGGCGCGGCCGCCGGCGCTGGCGCGGATG
Source organism: Methylomirabilia bacterium (assembly GCA_041490825.1). Classification (GTDB taxonomy): domain Bacteria; phylum Methylomirabilota; class Methylomirabilia; order Rokubacteriales; family CSP1-6; genus JBGPTW01. The sequence goes on from JBGPTW010000055.1 coordinate 4,209, forward strand.
CGAGCACGCCCGAGATGTCCTCGTTCGGCTCGGCGATGACGGCGATCAAATTCCCGACAGGCGTGCGATCACCAGCCTGCACGAGAATCTTCCGGAGGACACCGCCGCCGAACGCCTCCATCTCGACGTCGGCCTTGTCGGTCTCGACCTCCGCCAGGATGTCGCCCCCCTGGACGTGATCGCCTTCCTTCTTGAGCCACTTGATGACCTTGCCGGTCTCCATCGCTTCGGACAGCTTCGGCATCACGACCTTCGTCACGGCCATGGCTCAGTCCCCGTTGGCGTAGCAGACGCGGCGCACGGCCGCGAGGATCGTTTCTTTCGACGGCGTCTTCGCGCGCTCGAGATTGCGCGCGTACGGCATCGGCGCGTTGGCGCCCGTGACCCGCTCGACGGGCGCGTCGAGCTCGTCGAAGGCCTGCTCGGTGATGAACGAAGCGATCTCCGAGCCCATGCCCGCAAAACCCGCGCCGGCTTCGACCACGACGGCGCGGTGGGTCTTCCGGACGGATCCGATGATCGTCTCGGTATCCATCGGACGGAGCGTGCGCGGATCGACGACTTCGATGGAGATTCCTTCCTTGTCCAGCTCCTCCGCGGCCTCGAGCGCCCGATACATCATGCCCATGTAGGCGATGACGGTGACGTCCGTGCCCTCGCGGCGGACGACGGCCTGGCCGAGCGGAATGAGGAAGTCCGGATCGTCGGGCACCTCGCCCTTCATGGCGTACAGCGTCTCCGATTCGATGAAGATCACGGGATTCTCGTCGCGAATCGACGACTTCAGAAGCCCTTTGGCGTCCATCGGAGTCGTGGGCCGGACCACCTTCAGACCGGGCACGTGATAGAAGTAGCTCTCCATGGACTGTGAGTGCTGGGCCGCGAGCTGGTGCGCCGGCCCTCCGGGACCCCGGATCACGATGGGCACGTTGTACTGGCCACCGGACATGTAGCAGAGCTTCGCCGCCGAGTTCACGATCTGGTCGAGAGCGAGGAGCGCGAAGTTGAAGGTCATCATCTCGACGACCGGCCGGAGCCCCACCATGGCGGCCCCGATACCGACCCCGGTAAATCCCGACTCGGCGATCGGCGTATCGATCACGCGCCGAGGTCCGAATTCCTTCAGCAATCCCTGGGTGACCTTGTACGCGCCCTCGTAGAGCCCGACCTCTTCGCCGATCACGAACACGCGGTCGTCGCGGTGCATCTCTTCGCGCAGCGCCAGATTCAGCGCCTCCCGGTACGTCATGACCGCCATCTCAGTTCTCACGGGCGCGGTTTTCTGCGCCTTCACGGGCGCGGTTCTCCGCGCCCTCTTTGTAGATGTCGGTGAGAAGCCACTCGACGGGTGGTTCCGGGGACGCGTCCGCAAACGCCACGGCTTCATCGATGACGTCATTGACGTCCTTCTCGATGGCCCGCACGTCGGCGTCGGTCAGCCATCGTGATTCCAGGGCGCGGTTTCGGAAGAGCACGATCGGGTCGCGAAGCTTCTCCCGCTCGACCTCCTCCTTGGTGCGGTAGACCGCGCCGGCAGGATCGCGCATCGAATGGCCGCGGAACCGGTAGGTGCGGGCCTCGATCAGCGTGGGCGTGTGCTCCGTGCGGGCGCGCTCCACCGCGCGAGCCGCGACGTCCCGCACCGCCAGCACGTCCATGCCATCGACCGGTTCGCAGGGGATGTTGTACGCGCGGCCGAACTTCCAGATCTCGGTTTCCGCCAGCGCGCGCTCGAGCGAGGTTCCCATCGCGTAACGGTTGTTCTCGCAGAGGAAGATCACCGGCAGCTTCCAGAGCGACGACAGATTCAACGCCTCGTGGAACTCCCCTTCGGGGACCGCGCCATCGCCGAAGTAACAGACGACGACCTGGTCTCCGCCGCGGTACTGGATCGCGAACCCGACGCCGGCCGCCAGCGGCAGGTGCGCGCCGACGATGGCATGGCCGCCGAGGAAGTTGACGGTCTTGTCGAACAGGTGCATCGAGCCGCCTTTGCCCTTGCTCAACCCGTCGCGTCGGCCGAACAGCTCCGCCATCACCCGGCGAGGGTCCGAGCCCTTCACCAGACAGTGGCCATGCTCGCGGTACGTCGAGATGGAATAGTCATCGCGACGCAGGACCGAGGTGGCACCGGCGGCGACCGCCTCCTCGCCGATCGAGAGATGAAGAAATCCACCGATCTTGCCGAGCGCGTAGGCCTCGGCCGCTTTCTCCTCGAACCGGCGGACGAGCATCATGTCGCGGAGCAGGCGTTTCGCGAGATCGCTGTCGACGCCGGACGCGGACGGCGCGGGCTGCTTGAGCGTCTTCTGGGCCATTCGACCTCCTGCGTCATTCTCGTCTTGTAGCCTACTATTCATAGACTCGCCTCGCACGTCGAACGTCCTGCGGCTCGCCCTACCAGTCAGAGACTCGCCTCGCACGTCGAACGTGCTGCGGCTCGCCCTACCACCTCATCGGATCGAGACCGTCCTCCGACAGGTGCCGGCGATTACCATCACGAAGAACACCATCGTGGGAACGCCCGAGGAAGTACGCGCAGCAGCTCCGGCGTGAAACCCAGAACGCTACCGGGAGACGCTCGTCGAGACCGCGCGATGGAGCCTGGGGAGACAGAAACGCCCGGACCAGACCCCTCTACATCAATTCGTTGATCAGCGCTCGGGCGGCTTCGGGAGCAACGCCGAGAGGACGATGGGCGATGGGGCCGCCCTCGGCCAGGACCGGTTCCAGCTCGTCAAGCGCCAGCAGGTCACTGCGCCTCCAGAACAGGCCGATGGGAATGACGTCGCCCCACATGTAGGCCTTCTCCATCGCCGCACTGAAGTTGCTGGGATCGTGGCCCATGGCCTCCAGTTGCCGCGTGCGCTGTTTGAAGAACTCATGGCTGTTGTCGTGGTTGTACGTGACACAAGGGCTAAAGACATCGATAAGGGAAAAGCCCTTGTGCTGGATCCCGCCCTTGATGAGCTCGACCAGCTGTTTCTGCTGACCGGTAAAGCCGCGGGCGACATAGGTCGCCCCTCCCGCAATCGCCAGCGGCATCGGATTGATCGAATTCTCCACGCTGCCAAACGGAGTGCTCTTGGTTTTCATCCCCTTGATGCTGGTTGGCGACACCTGACCTGTCGTCAGTCCATAGATCTGATTGTCCATCACGATATAGGTCAGATCCACGTTGCGGCGCATGGTGTGGAGGAAATGATTCCCTCCGATGCCATAGCCATCGCCGTCCCCCCCCGTGACGATGATTTTCAATGTGTGATTGGCAAGTTGTGCTCCGCTCGCCACGGCCAAGGCCCGGCCGTGGAGCGTGTGCATCCCGTAGGCATTGATGTACCCCGGCAGGTTGGACGAGCAGCCGATACCGCTGATCGTCATGACCTCGAAGGGTTGCAGACCGAGCTCGACGATCGCCTGCTTCAGCGCGGCCAGCACGCCGAAGTCACCACAACCCGGACACCAATCGGGATCAACCTTCCCCTTGAAATCTTTGACCGTCAATTTCGGGCGGTCGGGTTTGACTCCACCCACGCCCCGTGCTCTCGCCTCCGTCTCGGTCATCGGAATACTCATCTCTGACTCCTCACACCATGACTTCATGAACCGGGACGTACTTTTCGGTCTTCCCGGCCAGAATCTTCTTCACGCCATCCACGACGTGGTGGGGCATGAACGGCTCCCCGTCGTACTTGCGGATGTGGCCATGGGCCACGAAGCTGGTCTCGGACCTGAGATATCGCGCAAATTGTCCACTGTAGTTGTTCTCGACGATGATGACCCTCTGGCGCTTCGCAAGGAGGGCGGTAATCGCCTCGGCATGGAGCGGCACGAGCCACGTGATCTGCAGATTGTTGGCGATGATACCTTCCTCGGTCATCTTCTCCATCGCCTCGCGGATGACGCCTTCAGTCGAGCCCCAACCGACCAGCGTGACCTGAGCCTCCACCGGGCCGTAGAGCTTCGGCGGCTCCAACAGCCCCAGGATTCCCTCCATCTTGCGCATGCGCTTCTCGTGTTGGGCCTGGCGTTTGTGAGGGTTCGTGAATTCATCACTGATCAGAACCCCATCCTCGTCGTGTTCATCGGTCGCCACGACGTGCATGTATCCAGGGGTACCGGGCAGGGCGCGCGGCGAGATACCGCTCTCGGTGATCTTGTAGCGTTGATACCCGCCGGTGACGGGCGGACGATCACCATTGAGTCCGATGATTTCTCCACGCTCGATCGGGACGTTGAAGTCCAACTCTGCAGGGTCGACGCTGGATCGACCCTCGGACAGGAGCAGATCGGACAGGATGATGCCGGGGCACTGGAATCTGTCCACCAGATTGAAGAGCCGTGGAACGATCTTGAAGCAGTTCGCGATACTGGTCGGAGCGACGATGATTCGAGGATAATCTCCCTGGCCGGCCCCCAGCACCTGCCAGAGATCACCCTGCTCCGTCTTGGTGGGAACGCCCGTCGCGGGACCGGCGCGCTGGACGTTAATGCAGACGACGGGGATTTCCATCATGGCGGCCGAGCCGAGAGCCTCGCTCATGAGTGCGAAGCCACCACCCGAGGTGGCGCACATGGCGCGGCAGCCGGCGTGAGAGGCGCCGATCGTCATGTTGATCACGCCAATCTCGTCTTCCACCTGGCGCACCATGATGCCCAGTTGTCGGGCGTGCCGAGCCATCCAGTGCAGTACCCCGGTTGCGGGGCTCATGGGATACGCGCAGTAAAAGCGCACCCCCGCGGCAGCTCCTCCCATGGCGAGCGCCTGATTCCCCTCGAGAAACGCCAGCTGCTTTCCGGTGTCGGGCAACGAAAACGGGAACGGCTCGAAATGGGCATCAGCATATTCGTAGCCCTTCCGAGCGACCTCCGCGTTCTCGGCAACCACTGCCTCGCCTTTCCGCTTGAACTGGAGGGTGAGAATTTCCTCCAGAATTTTGAACTCGACGCCGATCAACTTTAGGATGACGGCCAACGCGATCGTGTTTTGAACCAGGTCCCCTTTGATGTTGGGCGCGAGCTCCTTGACCGAGAAGGGGCAGAGCTGGACGCCAGCGGCTGCCGGGCCCGGTTTGATCTTGTCGCTGTTGTACAGGACGACAGAACCGGAGCTCATGAGCCTGAGATGCCGATCCATGGTGTCTTGGTTGAGCGGAATCAGCATGTCAAGCTTGTCGCCATGGCTGCGAAGCGGACGGTCGCTGGTTCTGAGGGTCAAAAAGATATGTCCGCCGCGAATGATGGACTGGTAGGCGTTGTACGCGTTGACGTGAAGCCCGCGGCGCACGAAGATTCGCGCCAGGATGTCGCCGGGTGTGGCGATTCCCTGGCCGGCGGCGCCGCCGATTCCGATTGCGAGATCGATTGTGCTCATGACTGAATCCAGCCCTCCGTCGGTACTATACTACGCAGCGCTCCGCCCCCGGTTTTCCCCCGGCGGTGAAGGACGAAGATCTGCGCCGGCCCGACCTCCGGACGTAGCTCGCTCGACGTCCTGCGGCTCGCCCTGCCTTTCATCGACTCGCCTCGCGCGTCGAACGCGCTGCGGCTCGCCCTACCATCTCATCAGATTCAGGTCGTCCACCGAGAGCCGCCGGCGGGCGCGAAAGATCACGACGATGATCGCCAGCCCCACGGCGACTTCCGCGGCCGCTACCGCCATGACGAAGAACACGAGCGTCTGCCCTTCGAAGGTCCCCGCGCGGTACCCGAATGCCACGAGCGCGAGGTTCGCCGCGTTCAACATCAGCTCGATCGACATGAAGACGACCAGCGGATTCCGCCGCAGCACGACGCCGACCACGCCGAGCGTGAACAGCACGGCGGAGAGCCCGACGTAGTAGGAAGAGTCGACCATCACCGGATACCTACGCCCGGCGCCGGGCCAGCAGCAGCACGCCCACCATGGCGGCGAGCAGCAGGACCGACGTGAGCTCGAAGGGGAACAGGTAGTCGGTATAGAGTAACCGGCCGATGGCCTCGACGCTCCCGGGCGGCGCGGGCCGCGACGGAGCCGTGCGCCCGGCGATCACCATCACGACGAGCTGAGCGAAGAGGAACGCGCCCAGCGGCAACGCGATCAGACGCGTCCGCCGCCGTGGATCGGGCCCCGTCTCTTCCTTGCCGGGAATCAGGACCATGATCGCGAAGACGAACAGCACCATGATGGCGCCCGCGTACACGATGACCTGGGCGGCGGCGAGGAATTCCGCGCCGAGCATCAGATAGAACGCGGCGACGCATCCGAGATTGACGACGAGGAACAGCGCGCCGTGAATCGGGTTCTTCTTCACGATGAGGCCGAGCGCCGAACCGATGGCAATGACCGCCAGGATTCCGAAGGCGACCGCATTGATCACGGCGTTCGGTCCGCCGGGATCGGGATGGGCGACTGCGGCTTCCCGTCGGGGCCGGCCGGCTCGAGCGACAGCAGCACGTCTTTCGTGTAGATCATGCCGTTGCGGCTGTAGGACGAGAATTCGAGAATGCCGGTGTCCATGCGGATCGCGTCCTCTGGGCACGCCTCGACGCAATAGCCGCAGAACACGCATTTGCCGAGATCGATGTCGAAGCGGGCGGGCATCTTCTCGATGTCGGGATTCGGGTGCTCGTCGGCCACGATGTAGATGCAGCGGGCCGGGCACACGGTCTCGCACATCATGCAGGCGACACAGCGCGGCGAGCCGTCCTCGCGACGCACCAGGCGATGCAGCGTCCGAAGCCGTGGCGAATACGGCCGCCGCTCCTCCGGGTACTGGATCGTGACGGCGCCGTGCGCGTCCTTCCGCCCGAGCGCATGCGCGATGTGCTTGCCCATGTTCCGGAAGAAGTGGCCGGCGGTGAGACCGACACCGGACAGCGCGTCGAGCACGTAGAGCCGCTGGCGGCGATTCATCGAGATCCCCACACCAGCAAGGCCGCGCCGGTCACCACGATATTGAGGACGGACAGCGGGAAGAGTCCCAGCCAGCCGAGCCGCATGGCCTGGTCGTAGCGGAATCTTGGCAGCGTCCAGCGGATGAGCATCAGGAAGAAGATCATGACGGCAACCTTCGTGACGAACGATCCGACTTGCAGCACGGTCACCGCCAGCGGCGGCAGCCCGATCGCCGTGCCCCATGGAAACTGGAAGCCGGCGGCGTAGAGGTACGGCACCTGCCATCCACCCAGGAAGAGCGCGGTGCAGAGCCCGGCCAGCACGGTCGTCTCGATCATGTCCGTCATCAGGAACATCCCGAACTTCATGCCGCTGTACTCGACGAAGTAGCCGATGATCTCCGACTCACCCTCCGGCGTGTCGAACGGAATACGCTTGGTCGCCGCGATGCCGGCGGTGACGAAGATGATGAAGGCCAGCGGCTGGAGCAGGATACCCCACGCGGGCAGCCATCCGCCGAGCAGGTGTCCTTGCGCGCGCGCGATGTCCATCATGTTGAGCGAGCCGTAAATCATGATGACGCCCATGATCGACGCGCCGATCGCGATCTCGGCCGAGATCATCAGCGCCGCGGCGCGCTGGCCACCGAGCAGCGCGAAGTTGTTGGCGGACGACCAGCCGGCCATCACGATCCCGTACACCCCGAGCGACAGCATCGCGAAGACGTACAGGATGCCCACGTTCAGCGTGACGGCCTGGAGCGGAATGACGCGGTCGCCGATCTGCAGGGTGTCGCCGAACGGAATAGTCGCGAAGGCGGCCATGGCGAAGAGCACCGACAGGAAGGGCGCCAGCGCAAAGAGCAGGCGGTCGGCGCGCGCCGGACGGAAGTCTTCCTTGGTGAGCATCTTCAGCGCGTCGGCGAGCGGATGGAAGAGCCCGAGGGCGCGAATCCCGAAGATCGACGCGCGGTTGGCGCCGATCCGGTCCTGCATGATCGCCGACTGTTTTCGCTCGACCCAGCCGAGGATGGCGGCCGTGTTGAGAACGAACAGCATGACGAACGCGACCCGGCCGAACGCGATCCCGAGATCGGCGACGGTGGTCATTGGAGCGGGGTCCGAGGCCGGCGCATCATGTCGACGCACCGTCCGCTTCGACGAGCTGCCCGGCGTCGCCGATCGACCGGTACGACATGCCCCGGAATGCCGGCACGACTTGACTCAGCTCGCGGAACCACAGCTCGGCGCGCGGCGCGGCGGGACCGGCGCCGAGCAGACCGAGCAACCGCGTCAACGCATCCCAGTCGGCGAGCGCCTCGCCGAGCCGTTCCACGGCGACGCGGAAGCGCTGGACGCGGCCCTCGAAGTTGGTGAACGTCCCCTCCCGCTCGACCCAGGCTGCCGACGGCAGGAAGAGGTGGGCGAGGGCGCTCGTGCGGTTGGCATTCGTGCCGCTGAAGATCAGGGTGTCGACGGCCCGCAACGCCTCGACGGTCTCACTCTCGGGCCACGCGCTGTCGAGCACGTCGTGGTGAAACACCCACAAGCACCGCACGCGGCGCGTGCGGGCGGCACCGAGGATCCCGGCCGTGTCGCCGTCGAGACCGATCAGCTCCGCGCCCCGGGTGTTCGGGTTCTTGTCGGCGCGGATGAGGAAGTCGTCCTGATCGCCGGGCACGTGAGGCGGCACCCGGAAGCCCACCCGCGTCAGCCCGAGGCGCTCGACGACGCGCCGGAGCGCGAAGAGGTCTTCGTTCGACATCTTCGGCGACGCGATGACGCCGATCTCGTCAGGACGATAGCGGCCGAGCGCCTCGGCCAGGACACCGAGCGCGTTGTCCCAGCTGACCTCGGTCACGGCAGGGCCATCCCGCCGGGCCGGCATGTGCAGCCGGCTCGCGTCGTCAACCGACCGGAACCCGTAACGGCCCTCGTCACAGAGCCACCATCGATTCACGGCCTCGTTGAACCGCGGCTTCAGTCGCGCGACGCGCCGGCCCTCGGCATGATGCGGCCGCCGGCGGTTCACGTGGACCTCGATGTTGCAGCCGCGCGCGCAGCCCGGGCAGATCGACTTCGCCGTGTCGAGATACCAGACGCGGACCTGAAAGCGGAAGTCGCGGTCGGTCAACGCGCCCACCGGGCAGATGTCCACGACGTTGCCCGAGTACCGATTGTCCAGCTCGCGTCCCGGAAAGAGACCGATCTCGGATTGATCGCCACGGTTGAAGATCCCGAGCTCACCGGTGTGCGTCACTTCGTCACAGAACCGCACACAGCGAGAACAGAGAATGCAGCGCTCGGCGTCCAGTATAACGTGCGGCCCGAGCGGCACCGCCTTCGGCTTGTGGACCTTCTCGTCGGTCATCCGCGGATCGTAGAGACCGTGCTTCATGTAGTAGATCTGCAGCCAGCACTCCCCCGCCTGATCGCACACCGGGCAGTCCAGCGGGTGATTGATCAGGTGGAACTCCATGACGGACTTCCGCGTCTCCCGAACCCGGTCGGTCTCCGTGTTGACCACCATCCCATCGGTGGCGGTCGTGTTACAGGCGATCTGCGGGCGCGGGACCTTCTCGATGTCCACCATGCAGAGCCGGCACTGCCCCGCGATCGAGAGTCCCGGGTGATAGCAGTAGTGGGGGACCTCGGCGCCGGCCAGGCGCGCCGCTTCGATCAGATTCGCGCCGGCGGGGACGTCGATTTCCTTGCCGTTGATCGTCAGTCTAGGCACGTGGCAGGGCGAGCCGCAGCGCCGTCGAGGCGCGAGGCGAGTCTGTGGACAATTGGGCGAGCCGCAGCGCCGCCGAGGCGCGAGGCGAGTCGATGGATGAATTCGTCATTGCGGAATCAGGGCCTCGAATTCCGAACGGAATTTTTCAATGTAGGAGATGTACGGTCCCACCGCGCCGTCGTAGAAGGCGCAGATCGTCGTGCCGGCGCCGCGCTTGGCGACGTCGAGAATGTTGTCGAGATCTTGCTTGTGCCCCGCCCCCTCCACGATCCGGTGGACCATCTTGTAGATCCAGCCGGTCGATTCCCGGCACGGCGTGCACTGTCCGCAGCTTTCGTGCGCATAGAACCGCGCGACGACCATCAGGGCTTCGGGAATCGACACCGTCTCGTCCATGACGACGACACCGGCGGACCCGATCATGGTGCCCGCCTTCTGCAGGCTCTCGACGTCCATCGTCACGTCGATCTCGTCTGCCGTCAGGAGCGCCGCCGACGAGCCGCCCGGCACCACGGCCTTGAGGCGCCCGTTGCCGGCCACGCCGCCGGCATGATCGTAGATCAGTTGTCGCATCGTCACGGAGACCGCCGTCTCGTAGACACCTGGTCGGTTGACGCGGCCGGAGAGCGAGTACATCCGGGTTCCGCCCTGCGTCTTCGTCCCGAGGCTCGCGAACCACCCGGCCCCGCGATTGACGATGTGGGGCACGTGAGACAGCGTCTCCACGTTGTTCACGATGGTCGGCGCCCCGAACGCTCCCTTGATCGCGGGGAATGGCGGCTTCAGCTTGGGCCAGCCCTTCTTGCCTTCGAGCGACGAGATCAGGCCGGTCTCCTCGCCGCAGATGTAGGCGCCGGCGCCCCGGTGCACCACGATGTCGAAGCCCTGGCCGAGATGTCCGGCCTCGTACGCCTCCTTGACGGCCGCGCTGAAGCGGCGCCACGGCTGCACGTACTCGCCGCGGATGTAGACGAAGCCGACCTTCGAGTTGATTGCGCGCGCCGTGATCAACATTCCCTCGATCAGCGCGTGCGGATCTCTCTCGAGGAGATACCGGTCCTTGAACGTCCCGGGTTCCCCCTCGTCGGCGTTGACGACGAGATACACGGGACCGGCGTGGTTCTTCGGGATGAACGACCACTTGGTGCCCGTCGGAAACCCGGCGCCGCCGAGCCCGCGGAGATTCGATTTCTTCACCTCGTCGATGATCGCGGCCGGCTCCATCGCCCGCGCCTTCGTGACGGCGGTGTAGCCGCCGGTGTCGACGTACGCCTTCAGCGTGTGCGAGTCGGAGCGATCGAAGTTCCGGGTGAGGATCTTCTCGGTCACCGGAGACCCTCGAGGATGCGGTCGACCTTCTCCGGCGTGAGGTTCAGCTCATAACGCTCGTCGACCTGCATCATCGGCGCAGCTTCGCACGCACACAGGCACTCGACCGCCTGGAGAGTGATCCGCCCGTCCTGGGTCGTCTCGCCCACATCAACGCCGAGGCGGGCTTTGACGTGCCGGAGAATGTCCTGAGCCCCGGCGAGGTGGCACGAGAGGTTGTGGCACACCGCGACCACGTGGCGGCCCTTCGGCGCCTGGAAATAGAGCGTGTAGAAGGTGACGACCTCGTGCACGTGTGCCGGCGACAGCTCGAAGAGGCTGGCGACGTACTCTTCCACCGGAAGCGAGACATGCCCGAACGTGTCCTGCGCCATGTACAGCACCGGCAAGAGCGCGCCGCGCCTGTCGGGGTAGAGGCTCTGTAATCGTCGGACTTCGGCGAGTTGATCAGCCGAGAAACTTATTGTGGCGGGAGCCGCGAGCCCGGAACGTGCGTGGGTGGGCTGTATCGAGATGCCCGGGGCGCAGCTCGCCCGCTCAACCGTCATCGATCCAGTTCCCCGCCGATCATGTTCACCGACCCGAACGTCGGGATGACATCCGCGATCATGCCGCCCTCGATCATCCGGTGCAGCGCCGCCATCGGTGGCAGGCACGGCGGCCGACAGCGTACACGGTAGGGACGGTCGGTGCCGTCGGAGACGACGTAGAAGCCAAGCTCTCCGTTGGCGCCCTCGGTGGCGAAGTACGCCTCGCCCTTCGGCGGTCGAATGCCGTATCCCTCCATGATGAGCATGAAATGATTCATGAGCCCTTCGATGGAGCCGTAGGCGGTCTCCTTCGACGGCAGCACCACCCGCTTGTCGTGGACGTTCACGCGGTCCAGTGCCGCGCGGTTCTGTCCCTCGAGATTGGGCGACAGCCGGATCGGCACCAGCAGCAGCCCTTCGGTCTTGCCTTGCTTGCCCTGATCGACGTACGCGGCCGGATCGAGTGGCCGCCCTTCCCAGTCGACGTTGATCGGTCCGCCCGGAATCGCGTCCAGGGCCTGCTCGGCAATCCGCATCGATTGTTCCATCTCCGCCATGCGGACCAGATAGCGCGAATAATTGTCGCCGTCTCGCTGCGTCGGGATCTCGAATTCCACCCGGTCGTACGCCCAGTGAGGCTGGGCACGACGCACGTCGTAGCCGACACCTGCGGCGCGCAGGAGCGGCCCAGTGATCGCGTAGGCGATCGTGTCCTCGCGCGAGAGCACGCCCACACCGACCATGCGATCCACGAAGATGCGGTTTCCGGTCAGCAGCCGGTGCACCTCGTCGAGCACCTCGCGCGTCTGCTTGAAGGCGTGTCGCGTCTTTTCGGCGAAACCCTCGGGGAGATCCGCCTTCACCCCGCCCACGCGGCCGTACGAGATCGTGAGTCGCGCGCCGGTGACGTCCTCCACCAGTTCCCACAGGAACTCCCGCGCCTTGATCATGTAGAGGAACACCGTGAACGCGCCGAGCTCCATCGCCGAGGCGCCGATGCAGGTCAGGTGGTCGCACACCCGCGAGATCTCGCTCATGATCGTGCGGATGTACTTGCAGCGCTCGGTGACGTCGATGCCGAGCAGCTTTTCCACCGCTGCGGCATAGCCGAAGTTGTTGATCAGCGGCGAGACGTAGTTCAGCCGGTCGGTGTACGGGATGGCGTTGTTGTAGCCGGCGACCTCGCACTCCTTCTCGAACGCCCGATGGAGGTACCCGATCTCCACGTCGGCGTTGAGGATGATCTCGCCGTCCAGCTCCGTGATGATGCGGATGATCCCGTGCATCGCGGGATGCGCCGGCCCCAGTCCCACGTGCATGGTCTGCCCACCGGCGCCGGTTCCGCTTCCCTCGCCCAGCATGAACTCCCGTCGCGTCGTGCCCGGCATCGCCTCAGGCCTTGGGGCCGATCAGCGGCTGCCGCCGGTTGATCGGGTAGTCCTTGCGCAGCGGATGGCCGACGAACTCCTCGTACATGAGCAGACGCCGGAGATCCGGGTGGTCGGCAAAGCGGACGCCGAACATGTCCCACACCTCGCGCTCGAGCCAGTTCGCGATGGGCCACAGCGGGACCGCCGACGGGACGACAGGGTCGTCCTCCTCGACCCGGACCTTCACCCGCAGCCGGTGATTGTGCGGGAGCGAGTAGAGATGGTAGACGACCTCGAAGCGCGGCCCATCCTCGCGTCCGGGAAATTTCAGATAATCGACGGCCGTGAGGTCCATCAGCACGTTGAAGCCGAGCGCCGGCTCGCCGCGGCAGAATCGCAGGATGTCGAGAAGCGCTGCGCGAGCCACGACCGCGGTGTGGTCGCCGCAGTGATCGTGGGTCTCGACGATGGCGCCGCCGAAGCGCTCGCGGAGCCGCTCGAGGATCGCCGCGCCGTCCATCAGAGTTGCCGTCGGGGCGCGTCTGTTCGTAGACTCGCCTCGCGGCGCAACGCCGCTTGGCTCGCGATGCGGCCCGACGTTCGTCGACATCGCCCGCGCGTGGACATGCCTAGAATCTCTGAGCCGACGCCGCGATCGTGTCCTGGAGCTTCATGAGCCCGTCGATGACGGACTCCGGCCGCGGAGGGCATCCCGGGATGTAGACGTCGACGGGAATGATCGTGTCGATCCCCTGCACCGTGGCGTAGTTGTCGTAGAAGCCGCCCGTGCACGTGCAGACCCCGAACGCGACGACCCACTTCGGCTCGGTCATCTGGTCGTAGATCCGCTTGAGCACCGGCGCCATCTTGTGGCTGATCGTGCCGACCACGAACAGCACGTCGGCTTGGCGCGGCGAAAACCGCGGGAGCCCGGCGCCGAAGCGGTCGATGTCGTAGTGCGAGCATGCCGTCGCCATGTATTCCATCCCGCAGCATGCGGTCACGAAGGGGTACTGGAAGATGGAGTACTTCCGCGCCCACCCGAGAGCTTCGTCCAGCTTCGACGTGAAGAAACTGCCTACTCCCATTCGAGTCCACCCTTCTTCCAGATGTAGAGGAACCCCAGCATCAGGATGGCCAGGAACACGAGCATCTCGGCGAAGCCGAACCACCCCAGCTTCCGGTACAGCATCGCCCACGGCCAGACGAACAGCAGCTCGATGTCGATCAGGATGAACAGAATCGCCACCGTCGAGAACTTGATGGCGAACCGCCCCTCCGAGACCTCGATCGGATCTTTGCCGCATTCGAACGGCTCCGCCTTGACCGGCGTCATCCGGCGTGGCGCGATCAGCGCGGGGAGGACGAGCAGCGCGCCGGCGACGGCGGCCGCAAACGCGAAGGTCATCAGCATCGAGATGTAGGGCATTTATTGTCGCGGGAGCCGCGAGGCCGCAACCACCGAGTCGGTGTGTTGTTTCGCGTGATACGAGCTACGCACCAGCGGACCGGACTCGACGTGCGCGAACCCGAGTGACCGTCCCATCACGGCCAGCTCGGCGAACTCGTCCGGGCGGTAGAACTTCTCCACGGGCAAGTGCGCCGGCGACGGTCGCAGATACTGCCCGAGCGTGAGGATGCCGACGTCGACGGCGCGGAGATCGCGCATCGTCTCCACGAGCTCCTCGACCGTTTCGCCGAGGCCGAGCATGATGCCCGATTTCCTGACGAGCGACGGCGCCTGCGCCCGCGCGCGGCGGAACAGGTCGAGCGTGCGATCGTAGCGTCCACCGTGACGGGCGCGCTTGTAGAGGCGGGGCACTGTCTCCGTGTTGTGATTGAGCACGTCCGGGCGCGCCTCGATGACGGTCGTGAGTGACGAGGGTAGCCCCTGGAAGTCGGGAATCAATGCTTCCACACGACAGCCCGGGGCATGGCGACGCACGGCGTCGATCGTCGCTGCCCAGTGCGCGGCACCTCCGTCGGCAAGATCGTCCCGGTTCACCGACGTGATGACCACGTGGTCGAGACCCAAACTGGCGACCGCGCGGCCGATACGCTCGGGCTCGTCACGATCCTCCCAGACGGGGCGGCCGTGCGCGATCGCGCAGTAGCCGCAATTCCGGGTGCAGACGTCGCCCAGAATCATGAACGTCGCGGTGGCGTCCTCCCAGCACTCGCCAATGTTCGGGCAGTGCGCCTCCTCACACACGGTGTGCAGATTCCACTCGCGCATCAAATGCCGCAGGCGGATGTAGTTCGGACCGCCGGGCGCACGCACCTTCAGCCAGGCGGGCTTGCGCGCCTCGCCCGGGCCGGCGAGCTTCTCGGAGGGCTGAATGACAGGAAGTGCCACCGTCATAGGCATGTGCTTGTTATCTCAACCATTATGCCACACGCGCCGGCCCTCTGAATCTCCGCCGGGCGCTCGTGCGCCACCCGATGACGAGCGCCCCCGCGAGGAGCAGCATCGTCCAGAGCACGCTCGTTCGGCGGCAGGCTGAAGACGATCGTGAGCACCGCGACCCATCCGAGCGCGATCGCATTGATCACCGGACTCCATCGGCCGAGGCTCCACGGCGCGGACGCGGGTGTCGTGTACTCGCCGCGCCGGCGTCGTCGATTCCGCCAGTTCAGATAGATCGGGATCGCGTAGGCCAGATAGAGCGTGATGGTGCTGATCGACGTGATCACGGCGTACGCCGCCGCGTAGATGCAGATCAGAACGGCCATGACGGTCGTCACCACGATCGCCCAGACCGGCGTCCGATGACGATGGTCGATGCGCTTGAGCCAGCGCGCCCCTGGCATGCCATCGTCGCGGGCGAACGCGTACCACATCCGGCCCATCGACGTGATCGACGCGAGCCCGCACAGCACCACGGGCCAGCCCACGGAGTTCACGATCGGTCCCGCGAGCGTGAGACCGTATCCGTAGAGCAGCACGGCGCCGGTGAGGACGGAGATGATGGAAAAGGAGATGGCGAAGTTCGAGAAGCCGCCCATTTCGCGGAAGAGCTGCTGCGCGTAGCCGAGCCGCTCGAGGTCTCGAACGGCGATCAGGCGCTCGCGGCTCGCCCGCCGGCGCATCAGCCGCCTCGACGCGGCGTCAGGCGCCCGCGAGCCGGAAGACGAGCCACGCGGCGGCCGCGACGAACGCCGAGGCCGGGATCGTCATGATCCAGGCCCAGACGATCCGGCTCGCGATGCCCCACCGGACGGCCGAGAATCGCTGGAGCGAGCCGACGCCCATGATGGAGCCGGTGATCGTGTGCGTCGTGCTCACCGGAATCCCGCCGATCGCCGTGCCGACGAGAACGAGCGCGCTGGACGTCTCCGCGCAGAATCCGCCGACCGGTCGCAGCTTGGTGATCCGCATGCCCATGGTCTTGACGATGCGCCAGCCGCCGCTGAGCGTGCCGAGCCCCATCGCGGCGTGCGCGGACAGGATCACCCAGAACGGGACGTAGAACTCCGGGCCCAGGTGGCCGGTGCTGAAGAGCAGGACGGAGATGATGCCCATCGTCTTCTGGGCGTCGTTGGTGCCGTGGCCCAGGCTGTAGGCGGCGGCAGACAGGAGCTGCATGCGACGGAAGATCCAGTCGACCCGGCCGGGTGTCGCCCTTCGGAACGTCCACGCAGTGCCGACCATCAACCCGAAGCCCACCGCGAGACCGATGACCGGCGCGAGGATCATGAAGATACCGATCTTGATCAGCCCTGCCGCGACGAGCGACCCGAAGCCCGCCTTGGCGACGGCCGCGCCGGCGAAGCCGCCGATCAGCGCGTGCGAGGAGCTCGTCGGCAAGCCCCAGTACCAGGTGACCACGTCCCAGACGATCGCGCCGACGAGGGCGGCGAGGATCACCCAGTGGTCGACGATCTTGGGATCGACCACACCCTTGCCCACCGTGGTGGCGACGCTGACGCCGAAACCGAACGCGGCGACGAAGTTGAAGAACGCGGCCCAGATGACCGCCTGAATCGGCGTCAACACGCGCGTGGAGACGACGGTCGCGATCGAGTTGGCGGCGTCGTGGAAGCCGTTCAGGAAGTCGAACACGAGCGCGATGAGGATGATGACGACGACGAAGGAAAGCATGGGTCGAGATCGCTCAGCGATTCAGGGTTCGAGGATCAATTGGTTCCGAAGGGGGGACTCGAACCCCCACGGGTTGCCCCACACGCCCCTCAAACGTGCGCGTCTGCCAGTTCCGCCACTTCGGCCCGTAACGCCGAAGTATATCGCTATCGCGCGCGACCGACAAATCGCCCCGACTGACGCAGGCGCGGATCGAGCGCGTCCCGGATGCCCTCGCCGAGCAGGTTGTAGGACAGCACCGTGACGAGGATCGCAAGGCCCGGATAGAAGGACAGCCACCAGGCGATCTCGATCGCGTCCTTGCCCTCGTTGAGGATGTTGCCCCACGTGGCGTAGGGCGGTTGCACGCCGAGGCCGAGGAACGACAGCCCGGACTCGGTCAGGATGGCAGCCGGAATACCGAGGGTCATCGCCACGAGGACGGGCGCAATGGCGTTGGGCAGGATGTGACGCCAGATCACGCGAAAGGCGCTGGCGCCGATCGACTGCGACCAGACGACGAACTCGCGCTCCTTCAGCGTGAGGAATTCCGCCCTGACCAGCCGCGCCACCCGCATCCAACCCGTCGCGCCGATGACGGCCATGATGGTCCAGATCGACGGTCGAATGAACGCCAGGACGGCCAGCAGCAGGAAGAAGCTGGGGAAGACGAGCATCAGATCGACCACGCGCATCACCGCGCCATCGATCGTTCCGCCGTTGTACCCGGCCATCGCGCCCAGCATCAAGCCGATGACGGTCGCGATGCCCACCGACACGAATCCGACGCTGAGCGACACGCGAGCACCGTAAAGCATCCTCGAAAGGACGTCACGGCCGAGCTGATCGGTGCCGAGCGGATGAGCGACCGAGGGCGGCGCCAGGATGTTCTTCACGTCAGGCCGGTGCGGATCCCAGGGCGAGAGAACCGGCGCGAGGACTGCCACGACGACCAGACACGCGACGATGACCCCACCCACGACCGCGAGGCGATTGCGCCTGAACGTCCGCCAGAAGGCGCTCACGCGTCAGCGCCCGCCGCGCCGCGCCGCGAACCGGATCCGCGGATCCACCAGACCGTACACGATGTCGGCGGTGAGATTTGCCATCAGCGTGAGCGTCGCCACGACCACGAGGTTCGCCATGATGACGGGATAATCTCGCTCGAAGACTGCTTGCACCATGAGCTGTCCCATCCCGGGGATGGCGAAGACCGACTCGACGATCACGCTGCCCCCGATGAGTCCGGGCAGCGATAGCGCGAGGATCGTCACGATCGGCAGCACCGCGTTCCTGAGCGCGTGCTTGCGGATCACGACGCGCTCGGCCAGGCCCTTGGCCCGGGCCGCCTGGATGTAATCCTGCCGAACCACTTCCAGCATCGACTGTCGCATGTACCGAGAAAGGCCGGCCAAGCCTCCGAACGTCGCCACGCTGATCGGCAGCAGGAGGTGACTCAGAAAATCCCACTGCTGCCGCCAGAAGGACAGGTACTCCCAGTTGAGCGAGCGCAGTCCCGAGATGGGCGCCCAGCCGAGCTGGACGCCGAACAACATCATCAGGAGCAGCGCGAACCAAAAGTCGGGAGTGGCGAAGCCCACGAAGACGAAGATGGTAGTCACCTTGTCGAAGGCAGAATACTGGTGCGTCGCGCTGGAGACTCCGATGGGAATGGCCAGCGCGACGATGATCATCAGCTCGATGACGTTGAGCAGCAGCGTCACGGGCAGCCGTTCCACGACCTTCTGCAGCACGGGCCGCCCGTCCGGCGCGAACGAACGGCCGAAGTCGAGGCGCACGATGCGGGAAAGCCAGCGGCCGTACTGCGTGTACAGCGGCTTGTCGAGACCGTAGAGCTCGCGCAGCATCTGCCGAGCCTGGGCGTTGTTCCGAATACTCGGGTCGCCGGCCCCGGCCCCCTCGGTCGGATCTCCGGGAGCCAGATGGATCACGAGGAAGGAAATGAACGTGATCCCGACCAGGAGCGGGATGGCAAGAATCAGGCGCCGCAGCACGTACGCCAGCATGGCGCGCTATTCTAGCGCGGATTATTCACGAACGATCGCGCGCGAGTCGCCGAAACCGAGTGCCGGGCTGGGGATCGCCCCGGAATTCCGCGAGCTGATGGCGCAAGCGCCGAAACGCTGGGGAACGCGGTCAGGGGCGTGGGTGTCCAGTCGATGATCGAAGCCAACGGAAGCCTGGAGCGATCCCCAGCCCGACACTCGGCCTCCGCGGCCGCCGCGCGCGATGCTCCGGGGCGTCGGCGCGCTCGCGATGACGGCGCGCCTACGAAGCCGAAATCGCGCCACGGGAGACCGCGAGCGGGGGGCCGGGGGGCGCGCCGGAATTCCGTTGGCTTCGCTCGTGGGATGGGCGGGGACCTTCGTGATTCGTGCCCTGGGTTTCGCCGCGCGGGCGACAGCTCGCGGAATTCCGGAGCGCCCCCCGGCCCCCCGCTCGCGGTCGTGTCGCCGACGCCGTGCGGCTCGGGCGCGATCGTTCATGCATAGTGCGGGCTAGGCTCGGCGCACAGCGGCGACGGCGCTCGCGTAACCGACGAGCAGCGGATGCGGTCTCCTTGCCTTCGACCTGGCCTGCGGAAGGAACAGCGTGGCCAGGAAGAACGGATGGTCGGGGAGCTCGACGATCCTCATCTCTCCGGCCTCGCCCACGCCGCTGACGATGAGGCCGTGCTCTTCGAGCGGCCGGTGATAGTCGGGGTTGACGCCGTACTTGCAGTAGTAGTCCTCGATCACCTCGGTGGTGCCGTAGAGCCTCGCGGCGAGCGTGCCGTCCTGGACGATCACGCGCTGCTGCTGTCCGACGAGCGAGCACTCGAGCGCCGTGATGACGAGTCGATCGGCGTCAGGGCTGCTTTCAGCGTGGTCGGCGTCTCGGACCCCGAGGACGTTGCGCGCGAACTCGACGATCGCGTGCTGGAAGCCGCCTCAGGTGCCGACGAGCGGAACACCGCGCTCGCGCGCGTAGCGAATCGCTGACAGCGCGCCCTCCATGCTGCGGTACGGGCTCGACGGTGAGATCCACAGGCCGTCGTAGTCGGCGAGCCGCTTCTGCGGGTCATCGCCAATCGCGTCGGTCGGCACCCACTCGAACGACAAGCCGAGGTGACCCAGCGCCGCGTTCGTGTAGAGGTGAGGACGGCTGCTCGGGTTGAAGTCGCCAATGACGGCGATGAAATCGCCCATGCCCTTCAGCCGCTAGGAGCGTGTCGGATTTATCGAGGCGGGCGCCGGGTCGGCTCTCACAGCACCATCCGCCGGAATCCCTCGGCGTGCTTCACGCCCGCGCGCTTGCCATCGCGGGCCGCCCAGCTCTGCAGCAAGTCGTCCACCCACTCGCCGGGCCCGACTTGAGAGACGTGCGCCTTGAGCGCCGCGCACTTCGTCGGCAGCGTGTCACCGATGTCGATCCACGCGTCGGGCGGCATCGCGCCGCTGATCCAGACCTCCTTGACCTTGTGAGGCTCGAGTCCCTCGGTCAGCAGCTCGGGGAAAATCGCGCGCGTCTCCGCTGACGGAAACACGGCGTCGAGCGCGGCACTCGCGGCGGCGCGATGGTCGGGGTGGTTCAGGTACTCGTTGCCGTAGTAGCGCACGGTTGGATCACCGCACACGACGACGTCGGGCCGGCAGCGACGGATCACACGCGTGAGATCGCGCCTCACGCTAATCGTCGGTTCGAGCACGCCGTCCTGGTAACCGAGGAAGATCACGTCCTTGACGCCGAGAATGCGCGCCGCCTCGCGCGACTCGCGCTCCCGGATCGGGATCAGGCCGTCGCTCGACGGCGTGTGTTCGTTGGTGCCGCCGCCGCCGGTCGTGACGAGACAGAACGTGACGCCGCGTCCTTCGCCCGTCCACCTGGCGACGGTTCCGGCGCTCGTGAACTCGATGTCGTCGGGGTGCGCGGCGATGCAGAGGATCTCCCGCAGCGACGGGCCCAGTGACGATGGTGCGTGTGATTCGCGTGGCATCGGCGTCGAAAAGTCAGGATCGCACGCGAAATCGTCCTTGACCAGCGTTCATCCCCGGCTGGGTTCGAGCCGCGCCGACAAGGTCATCGAGTGACGGCCTCACCATTCCTCCGTCGGTGCTGCTCCGCGTGGATCAGGTGATCGAGTGAGCCACGGTCATCGCATCACTGTCGTGGAATGGATACGATTGACACCGCACTGGCAGCCGACGAGACTACGTTCCGATGGCCGTGGATGACGCCGCCCTCGAACGATTTCGCGACGAGCTTCTCGCCGCCGTCCGCTCCGCCATCCTCGACTCCGAGCATCGCATCCGCGAGGAGCTCGCCGAGGCGATCTCCGCGTCGGAGCATCGCGTGCGTGGGGAGCTCGGCGAGGCGATCTCGGGGTCGGAGCATCGCATCCGCGGGGAGCTCGCCGCCGCGATTTCGGGGTCCGAGGATCGCATTCGCGGGGAGCTCGGCGAGGCGATCTCCGCGTCGGAGCATCACGTGCGTGGGGAGCTCGCCGCCGCGATTTCGGGGTCGGAAACACGGCTCGAAGCGCGGCTCGGCACTCGGATCGACGCCTCTGCGACCGAAACACGCCGGCACATGGGCGTCGTGGCCGAAGACCTCAAGTCGAAGATCGCGCTCGTCGCGGAAGGCGTCGTCACGCTCACGGAGCGCCTCGGCGCCCAGATGCGCGAGGGATTCGAGATCGTCGACCGCAGGCTTCTGCGTCTCGAGGCCCGACTCCTCTCCACTCCCGAGCGCGGCTGATAACAGCCGCCCCGCGGCTGCTGCGCGCTGACCGTCGCTCGTCCGTCAGGACCCGCGGAGGCGGGGATCGAGCGTGTCGCGGAGCGCGTCGCCGAGGAGGTTCGTGCCGAAGACCGTGATGCTGATGGCCGCGCCGGGCCAGATCACCGGCCACGGCGCCTTTTCCGCGTACTCCGCGGCGGCGATCGACAGCATGCGGCCCCAGGACGGATGCGGCTCGGGGATCCCGAGCCCCAAAGACGATAGCCCCGCCTCCGTCAGGATGGACCCGCCAAGCTGCGCCGTGATCAGCACGATGAACGGGCCGATCGTGTTCGGCAGGATATGGCGGAGCGCGACGCGGATGTGACGGACACCAATGGCCCGCGCGGCCTCGACGTAGGGCAGCCTGCCTTGACAAGGTCTCGCGCGGTCGATAACGTGCGCCGCGTGTCGACGATCAGAGCAGCAGGGACGACGACAGAGCGCTGGATCGGCCGCTCGATGAAGCGCGTGGAAGACGGGCGGCTCCTGACCGGGCGAGGGGCGTTCATCGACGACCATCCGCCCGTCGCCAACGCGTGCCACGCGGCGATCGTGCGCTCGCCGCACGCGCACGCGAAGATCCGCGGCTACGACGTGAAAGCGGCCCTCGCGATGGAGGGCGTGGTCGGTGTCATCACGGGCGCCGACGTGCTCGCGTCGACCAAGCCGTTCCCGGTGGGCGTCACCGCGCCCATCCATTATTATTGCGCCGCGACCGACAAGGCGCGCTTCGTCGGCGAACCGGTCGCGGTTGTCGTCGCGCGCAATCGCTACCAGGCCGAGGACGCGGCCGACGTCCTCGGCGTTAATTACGATCCGCTGCCCGCCGTCGTCGATCCCGAGCGCGCGCTCGAGCCCGACGCCCCGGTGCTGCACGAGGCCGTCGGATCGAATCTCGCCGGCCATCGGCGGCTCGTCTACGGTGATCCCGATCGCGCATTTGCCGAGGCCGAGGTCGTGATCCGCGAGCGGTTTCGCTTCCCGAAGTACAGCTCCACGCCGATCGAGACCTACGGGATCATCGCGCGCTGGGACCCGCTCGACGGCGTGCTGACGGTCTGGTCCAACTTCATGGGCCCGTTCATCATGCACCCGCTCACCGCCCGGGTGCTCGGGCTGCCCGAGAACAAGCTGCGCTTCATCGTCCCGCCCGATATCGGCGGGAGCTTCGGCATCAAGTCGAGCATCTACCCCTACATCGCGCTGATCGGACTCGCGGCGATGAAGACCGGTGTGCCCGTGAAGTGGATCGAAGACCGCCGCGAGCATCTTCTCGCGTCGTCGAGCGGGACGGATCGCGTGGCCTATCGCGAGCTGGCGGCGAAGAAGGACGGCACGGTCACCGGCATGCGGTTCCGCTGGCTGGACAATGTCGGCGGCTACATCCGAAGCCCGGAGCCCGGGTGTAGCTTCAGGCCGACCGGCAACTTCGTCGGTCCGTATCGGTTCCAGAATCTCGAGGTCGACGCGTCGGTCGTGATGACGAACAAGAGCCTGACGGGACCGAATCGCGGCTATGCGTGCGGGCATCTCTACTTCGAGACCGAGGGCATGATCGATCGCCTCGCCGAGAAGCTCGGGATGGACCCGGCCGAGGTGCGCCGGAAGAATTTGATTCCGGCCGACGCGTTTCCGTATCGCACGCCGACCGGCGGGCTCTACGACAGCGGCGATTACCAGGCTGCGTTCGACAAGGCGCTCGAGATCGCGCGCTACGACGAGCTGCGGCGTGCTCAGGCGAAGGCGCGCGCGGCCGGGCGGTATTTCGGCATCGGGCTGGCGCTCGCGGTCGATCCCTCGGTCTCGAACATGGGCTACGTGGCGACCGCGCTCGATCCGCAGTTCCGCGCCAAACCGGAATACCTGCCGAAGTCCGGCGCCGTCGATGCCGCCACGATCAAGATCGATCCGCTCGGCCGCGTGATCGTGATCATGGCCACGACGCCGCAAGGGCAGGGCCACCAGACGGTCGTGTCACAGATCATCGCGGATGAGCTCGGCGTCAATCCCGAGGACATCACCGTCGTCGACGAGATGGACACGTTCACGCGCGTGTGGTCGATCTCCTCCGGCACGTACTCGAGCCGCTTCGGGTCGGTCGGCACGAGCGCCGCGGCGCTGGCCGCGCGAAAGCTGCGCGGCAAGCTCGTCGAGTATGCCGCGCACTTGATGGAGCTGCCGGCCGAGCAGGTCGAGTTCCGCGATGGCGGCGTCCGGCCGAAGACGGGAACGGGGACGTCGTACTCGATCAAGGATCTCGCCGGTCGCGCGCACTGGCACACGCAGTCGCTCCCGGACGGGATGGAGCCCGCGCTGCAGGCCACCGCGGTGTTCGGTTTCCGCGTGTCCGAGGCGGTGGACGCCGAGGATCGCGTGAACTCGTCCAACACGTATGGCTTCATTGCCGAGGTGATGGCGGTCGAGGTCGATCCGGCCACGGCCGCGATCACGATCGTCAAGTACGTCACCGTCCACGATGCCGGGACGATCATCAACCCGATGATCGCGGAAGGCCAGATCTACGGCGGCGCGCTTCACGGACTCGGCGGGGCGCTCTACGAGGAGCTCGCGTACGACGACAGTGGCCAGCTCCTGACCGGCACGTTCATGGATTATCTCGTGCCGACGGCGAGCGAGGCGCCGACGATCGACATCGCGCACATCGTGTCGCCGTCGCCGCTGACGCCGCTCGGATCGAAGGGGCTCGGCGAGTCGAGCTCGATGACCGTTCCGGCCGTCATCGCCAACGCCGTGAGCGATGCGCTGGCGCCGCTCGGGATCAGGATCAAAGAGCTCCCGATGTCCCCGACGAAGCTATGGGGATTAATCGACGAAGCGAACAAGAGATGACGGCGGACTGCAGACGAGACATGCGACGCGAAGCGGTCGAAGAGATACGAAGCCACCATCCATCTCGATCCAGCCCACCCACGCCGATTGCGGGCTCACGGTCCTCGCTACAATGAAGCCCCCGAAATTCGACTATCATGCGCCGGCGAGCGTCGACGAAGCGCTCGCGCTCCTGACCCGCTACGGTGGCGACGCGAAGATTCTCGCCGGCGGACAGAGCCTGATGCCGCTCCTCAACTTCCGACTGACGCGCCCGGCGGCGCTCATCGACCTCAACCGCATCGCCAGCCTGGCGTACATCCGCGAGGTCGGCGGATACGTGCACTTCGGCGCGATGACGCGCCAGCGCGCGATCGAGTTTTCGCCGGTGGTCGCGAAGCGGGTGCCGTTGCTCACCGAGGCGACGCGGCTCGTCGGTCATCTGCCGATCCGCTCGCGGGGGACGATCGGGGGCTCGATCGCCCACGCTGATCCGTCGGCGGAGTACCCGGCGGTGCTGACGGCCCTCGATGGTGACGTCGTCGTCCGCAGCCCGAAAGGCGAAAGTGTGCTCAAGCCCGCCGACTTCTTCGAGACCTATCTCACGACCAAGCTCGGCGCTGACGAGATCCTCACTGAGGTCAGGCTGCCGGCCATGCCGCCGAACACGGGTTACGCCTTCGAGGAGTTCAGCCGGCGCCACGGCGACTTCGCGATCATCGGTATTGCCGCCATGCTGAGTGTTGCCGGGACGCGCTGCACGTCGGCGCGGCTCGCCACCGCCGGCGCCGGTCCCGTGCCGGTGCGCCTGCGCGCGGCGGAACAGATTCTCGAATCGCAAGGGCTGGGTGACGCGGCGATCAAGGCCGCCGCGGCGCGCGCGGGCGAGCTCGTCGAGCCGGACTCCGACATTCACGCCTCGGCCGCGTATCGCCGCCATCTCACGAGCGTCCTGACCGAGCGCGCGGTGCGTCGCGCGATCGCCAGGGTCGAGGAGCGCCACGGGTTTCCCGGGGCGCTCCGAGCGTCGGGGGGAATGGGGGGCCCTTCGAGGCCCCCCATGACTGAATGATCCTGACGACGGTCCGCCTCACCGTCAACGGCGCGCCGTACGAGGGCCGCTGCGAGCCGAGAAAGCTGCTGGTCGATTTCTTGCGCGAAGATCTGGCGCTGACCGGGACGCACGTCGGCTGCGAGCACGGGATCTGCGGCGCGTGCACGGTGCTCGTGAACGGTGAAGCGGCGCGCTCGTGCCTGATGCTGGCGGTGCAGGCCGACGGCGCCGAGATCGAGACCGTCGAAGGTCTCATGCGCGATGGCAAGCTGCATCCGCTCCAGCAGGCGTTCCATGAACATCACGGGCTCCAGTGCGGTTTCTGCACGCCCGGGATGCTCATGACCGCGCTCGACTTCCTGCGCACCAATCCGCGGCCGACGGAAGCGCAGATTCGTGAAGGGCTGTCGGCCGTGCTCTGTCGCTGCACCGGCTATCACGGGATCGTGAAGGCCGTGGAGGCCGCGGCGCGGGAGCTCGCTCGCGACGCGCGCTGACGATCGGGCAGGAGACGACGGCCGCCTGATCGGCAAACCGATCAGGCGGGTCGAAGACGAGCGGCTCTTGACCGGCCGCGGCCGGTACGTGGCTGACGTCGTCCTGCCCGGCATGCTTCACGCCGCATTTCTCCGCAGCCCTCACGCACACGCTCGCATCGCCCGCGTCGACGTCGCGGCCGCACGACAGATGTCAGGCGTCGTGGCGGCCGTCGTCGCAGCCGAGCTCGAGGCTCACGTCCGTCCGATCATCGCGGCGTCACGGATGAAGGGCTACAAGGCGACGCCGATTCCTGTGCTCGCCGGTTCGAAGGCCCGCTATCAAGGCGAAGCGCTCGTCGCGGTCGTGGCCGAGAGCCGCTACGTCGCCGAGGACGCGGTCGACGCGATCACGATCGACTACGAGCCGCTGCCCGTGGTGAGCGATCCTCGCGCCGCTGCCCGCGACGACAGCCCGTTCGTTCACGACGAGGCCGGCACGAACGTGATCGTGTCGCGCGCGTTCGCCCAGGGCGACGTGGATGCCGCAATCAGGGACGCCGCGATCGTCGAGAGCGATACGTTTCGGTTCCACCGTCACGCGGCCGTGGCGATCGAGAACCGCGCCTGCACCGCCGAGTGGGACGCCGGAGCGGAACGGTTGACGCTCTGGTCGTCCACGCAAGTGCCCGGCATGGTGCGGGACGGGCTGGCCGAGCTGCTGGACATTCCGGTGCACGCGATCCGGGTGGTCGCGCCCGACGTCGGCGGCGGCTTCGGGATGAAGAGCCTCCTCTATCCCGAAGAGGTCGCGGTCTGCGCGCTCGCGCGGCTGCTCGGGCGTCCGGTCAAGTGGATCGGCGACCGGCGCGAAGACTTGCTCACGTCGAGCCAGGCGTGGGACGAGGAGATCGAGTGCGAGCTGGCGATCGATGCGGATGGCGCCATCCGCGGTCTGCGCGCGCGCGTGCTCACCGACGTCGGCGCATACTCGATGTTTCCGTGGACCGCCTCGATCGAGGCGATCCAGGTCATCAGCTTCCTGCCGGGGCCCTATCGCGTGCCGCATTATCGCGGCGAGGCGCGCGGCGTCACGACCAACAAAGCGCCGATGGGACCGTACCGCGGCGTGGGCCGGCCCGTGTCGACGTTCGTGACCGAGGTGCTGATGGATCGCGTGGCGCGCCGGCTCGGGCTCGATCCCGCCGACGTGCGGCGCAAGAACTTCATCGGCGCCGCTGATTTTCCATATCGCTCACCATCAGGCGTGGTGTGGGACTCCGGCAGCTTTGCGGAGTCGCTGGACAGCGCGTGCGAAGCGGTGGGCTACGATGCGCTCCGCCGCGAGCAGGCGAGCGGGCGGAGCGGCGGACGGCGGCTTGGCATCGGCATCGCGTCGTACGTCGAGTTGACCGGCGTCGGCTCCGCGATACCCGCTTCGCCGGGCGCCGACATCTCGACCGGCACCGAAGGCGCGACGATCCGCGTCGATTCCGGCGGGAGCGTCACGGCAAGCTTCGGCGTCGCCTGTCATGGTCAGGGGCACGAGACGACACTGGCGCAGGTCGTCGCCGAGGAGCTCGGCGCGCGGCTCGAAGACGTTCGCGTCGTCCACGGCGATACGGCGGCCGGCCCCATCGGCAGCGGCACGTACGCGAGCCGTAGCGCAGTGATCGGGGGCGGCGCAGCGATTCTCGCCAGCCGCGCGCTTCGCGAAAAAGCGCTGGCGATCGCGGCGCATCAGCTCGAAGCCGACGTGCACGATCTGGATTTCCGCGCCGGGGTCGTCGCGGTGCGCGGCGCGCCCGACCGACGCGTCACGCTGCGCGAGATCGCGCGCGCGGCTTACGCGGGCGCCAAACGGCTCCCGAAGGGCATGGAGCCGGGGCTCGAGGCCACGCGCTATTACGATCCCTACTTCGGCACGGCGTCGAACGCGACCCACATCGCGGTCGTCGAGCTCGATCCGGCGCTGTGTGACGTGAAGCTCGTGCGGTACGTCGTCGTGGAGGACTGCGGCAGGATCATCAACCCACTCATCGTCGACGGGCAGGCGATCGGTGGGGTGGCCCAGGGCATCGGCGCGGCGTTGCTCGAAGAGATCGTGTACGGCGACGATGGGCAGCTGCTGACGGGAAGCCTGATGGACTACCTCATCCCGACGGCGGCCGAGATGCCGGCAATCGACGTCCGCCATCTCGAGCACCCGTCGCCATCCACGCTCGGCGGCTTCAAGGGCGTGGGTGAAGGCGGGACGATCGGGGCGCCGGCGGCGATTGCGAACGCGGTGGCGGATGCGCTGGCGCCGCTCGGCATCGGGATCCGCGAGCTGCCGATCACGCCCGAGCGGTTGTTCCGCTTGCTCGGTGCGGTGCCTCGCCATCGCGCGGGAGCGTGAGGGCTCGGTCAAGAGGATCTTGTCAGCCTACCGATCGAACATCACCCAGCGCCGCTGGCGCAGGTCGAACAGCTTGCATCGTCGCAGCGTGTCGAGATGGAACGGGAGCGACCATCGCTCCACGATGACGGACTTCTGCCGCTCTTCGAGCAGGGCTTGTCCGTCCGACAGGCGATACAGCGGAATCCCCGGCCGAGCATGATGCGCCGGGTGGTCCATGATGTGGTGCATCGTGCGCTCGAGGAAGGCTGGGAGAATCACGTGGACGGCGCCCGTGAGCTGTGCGTCCGGCATGATCGGCTCGCCGCTCGTCCAGACCACGCTCGGATGCGTGTGGTGAAGATAGATGACGGCGGATATCCCGACATCGAACGCAGCGATCGGCAGGACCCATCCCCACATGAGCGTGCCCATGAGATCGCTCCACGGCACGGCCGGTCCGAACCAATGGCGGCGCAGCGCGATCAATAGTGCGGGCCCCAGCGCGGCCCACGCGGCGACCAGCACATGATCCCAAACGTACTCGAGGCGATATCTGCCAATCTCCCGTGTTCGTGGGAAGAACATCTTGCGCCACCAAATCTCCATGCCGTAGTACGCCAGATGTCCGAGCGGCGTCCGGTAGGCGCGATAACGCCATCGCTTGAGCGCCGGCAGACGCGCGTACTCTTCTGGATCGAGCGGCTCCCACACATAGTCGATTCCGCGCTGGTTCGTGTAGCGATGATGAATGCGGTTGTGGCCGAGATCCCACAGGCTGTACGGATGCAGCGACGTCAGAAACGCCAGCGTGCCGAGGCAGCGATTGAGGGGCCGGCTCGGCGTCAAGCTCTGGTGACACGCATCATGTCCGAGAATGAAGAGGCGGCCGACAAACACCATTAAGAACGCGGCAAACAGCGCCTGAGCGGGCCACGATGGTGCGTGCGCGATATAGACGAGCGACAGGACATAGCCAACCACGTCACACGCCATCATGCCCGTGCCCAGCGCCATGGACCGTGTGTGAAGCACGGACAGCTCGTCTCTGTTGAAATCCATCTCGGTTCAGACTCCGGGGTCAGCGGCCTGCCTGGCGCGAAGTATAGCTGGTACGCCCCGAACCGCGCCGGGCGCGCCCCATACCCCTATATCCCCCCCGCCGAGTTGACTGATCGTTGAGGGCGCAGAGCTCGTCTATCCTCCGAAGGATCCGTTGAGGATTGTCCCGCCCCGCGAGAGAACGGCACGAGGTTCGAGAGGGTGGGAGCGGGCGCATGAGTAGCTCGCGCACACCGGCTCGAGCTCCCGGGCTCACCGAGCGCCCCGCCCGACACTCCCGGCTACTTCCTGGCGAAGAGATCCATCACGCGCGCGAGCTGGTGCGGCGCCTGCGGCCTCAGGAGCGGAAACGTCACCCCGGCGCGGCGATAGCGCTCCACGCGCGCCACGACCTCGTCGGGCGTGCCCGTCGCCGTGGTGTTCTCGATAAGCGTCCGGGGCAAGGCCTCGGCCACGGCCGCCTTGCCTCCCTGCTTCAGGGCGGCCATCAGCATCGGGAAGTCGTCGCGGTTGATGGCCGGCTCACCGACGCGCAGGCGCCGCTCCGTCTCGGCCGGGAAGTTCAGCGACTCGAACCGGCTGGCGGCTTCCCAGCGCACCGCCGCGACCGCCTCGTCGTGCGTCTCCTCCACGGAGCACGGGACGATCTGCGCGACCTCGAACGATCCCCAGTCCCGCCCCGCCTCGCGCACCGCGTCGCGGAGAATCTTGATCGCGTTCTCGACGTAGTCCGGTGACGTGTGGGCGTCGAGCAGCACGCCGTCGGCGATCTGGCCAGCCACGCGCAGTCCCGTCTTGCTCATGGCGGCGATCCAGAACGGGATCCGCGGGCGCGGCGCTCGCCAGTTGAGACGGGCTTCCTCCAGCTCGACCGACTGTCCCCGATACGTGAGGCGCTCGCCCGCGAGCAGCCTCCGGATGGTCTCGATCCACTCCCTCAGCGCGACCGCCGGGGTGAACGGCGCGAGCCCGTGACGTCGCGCGTGCTTCTCCGTGCACGCGCCGGGTGCCAGCACCACGCGCCCGCCCGCCAGCTCGTCGAGCGTGGCGAGCGTCTGCGCCATCAACAGCGGCGTGCGCAGGCGCACCACCTGCGTGCAGCCGAGCGTGATCGTCGTCGTCGCGAGACCGAACGCCGCCATGGCGGTGACCGAGTCGCGGTTGCAGAGCAGCGCCTCGGAGAAGAAGAACATGTCGTAGCCGCGCCGCTCGGCCTCGCTCGCGAGCTTCGCCATCTCGCGAACGCCGAGCGCCGGATCGTAGCCTGTCGCGAAACCTACTCTGGGCATCGTGGGCTCCTCGTCGATGTCATCGCCGGCCGCGTCTCGAGTCCGGATCGTCAGTTCACGCGCCGCGCGTCGGCGAGCAGGAGGATCTCGACGCCCGGCAGCACGTGCAGGTTCTCGATGTCGGCCCGGAACGCCGAGACGCCGTTGAGACGGTGCAGGAAGATCCACGGCACTTGCGCGTAGATCTTGTCCTGGATCTCCTCGTAGAGGGCCTTGCGCGCGTCCTGGTCCAGCGTCCGCGCCGCGCGGTCGATCAGCGCGTCCACCGCCTCATCTTTGAAGCCGCCGAAGTTCCACGGTTTGCCGGCGTTCTCACCCCACAGGAGCCGCCGCAGGACCTGGTCGGGATCGAAGGTGCCGGGACTCCACGCGATGAACGCCGCGTTGTGCTCGCGCCGTCGCATCAGCTCGATGTAGGCGGGCTGGTCACCGATCGTCTTCAGGTTGACCTTGAGGCCGACGGCCTTGAGATAGTTTGCGACCGCTTCGCCGGTCGCGGCGTCCTGAACGTGGTTCCCCTGCGAGACGATGATGTCGATCGTCGCGCCTTCGGCGCCAGCTTCCTTGAAGAGTTGGCGGGCCTTCTTCGGGTCGTACGGATAGGGCCCGAGTGGCTTCGAACCGAGGAGCGGTTTCTCGAGCACGGTCCGCGATGGCAACCCGGCGCCGTTGAGGACCACCTTGATGATGGCGTCCTTGTCGACGGCGTAGTTCAGCGCCTGGCGGACTTTCAGGTTGTCCGTCGGCGGCCGCGTCATGTTGAGCTGCAGGAAGGCGTTGCGCGCGCCTTCGGCCACCAGGAGCCGCACCGCCTTGTTCGCTTGCAGCCGCGCCGTGTCCAGCGGGTTCACGCGGACCGCGACGTCGGCCTCGCCCTTCTCCACCTGGAGCTCGCGGGTGACGGTGTCGGGCACCGGCTTGAACGTGATCGTTTCCCAGTAGGGTTTCGGTCCCGCCACGTCGTCGCGCCGCTGGAGCACGATGCGCTGGCCGGCCACCCACTCGACGAAGCGGTATGGACCGGACCCGACGGGCTTGCGGCCAAATTCCTTGCCGAGCTTGCGGTCGGCGGTGGGGCTGAGAATCACGGCGTTCGAGTGGGCGAGGTTGTAGCGGAGCGCCGGGAACGGGGCGTTCGTGATGAGCTGCACCACGTACTCGCCGCGAACCTTGACCTCCTTGATCGGCGCGAAGAGCACGCGCTGCGGCGCCTTGCGCTCGGGATCCACCATGCGGTCGATCGTGTATTTCACGGCGTCCGCGTTGACGGGCGTCCCGTCGTGGAACGTGCGGCCCTTCTTGAGCGTCAGGGTCCACGTCACGTTGTCCTTCTCGATCTTCTCGGTTTCCACGAGATCCGGAACCGGGACGGCGTCCTTGTTGAGCCGGTAGAGATAACTGAAGAGCAGGTGGAAGAGGATGCCTTGATCGCTTGCCTGAAGCTCCACGGGATCGAGATGACCGAACTCGCGGCTGAGAAGGACGACGAGGTCCTGCTTGCCGGTCGCGCCGCTGGGGGCAATGGGCACCGCCAGGAGCATGAGCATCCCGAGCGCCACCACCGCTGTCAGCATTCGTCGTTCACGCATCTGTCTCTTCCTTTCTCTCCTTTGAACATGGGGCCCCGAATGGCCCCCTGACCCCCAAACGCTCGGACCGACCCGGCCAAGCCGGGCCGCTCCTCGATACCGGCGATTCCGACACCGCCCTAGTCCGGATTATTCATGAACGCTCACCGGCAATCGAGCGCGTGGCGTCGCGGGCCGGCCGGGTCGGTGAGGGGCCTCTGACCACGAGGCCCTTTGACCGATGACCCGCGAGCCGTTCCCACTCTCAGCCTGCTTGCCCTCGATCGCACGCTCCGGGAACGGGTCA
>JBGPTW010000056.1:0-35856 GCA_041490825.1 Methylomirabilia bacterium
CAGAGGTCCGTGCGAGTGGGGTATTCGAGCAACGGACCTCTGGCTCCTCACGCCGGCCCCGACACGGTCCTGGTCGCGTCCTCGGATCACGTGCGACGAATCCGAGCGCGTCATTATAGTCAAGGTTGAGTTACCATTTGCGGGCCATGACGAGCCCTCTATCCCGTCCACTCGACGGCATGCTGGTCCTCGATCTCGGCCAGATCTACAACGGCCCGTACTGCGGACTCCTGCTGGGTTTCATGGGCGCCCGCGTCATCAAGATCGAAGCGCCCGAGGGCGACGTCGTCCGCCGCCGCAAACGCAACGTCGAGCCGTACCCGCTCGTGATGCTGAACTCCAACAAGGAGTCGGTGGTCCTCGATCTGAAACACCCGGACGGCAAGGCGCTCTTCTTACGCCTGGCGCGCAAGGCCGACGTGCTCGTGGAGAACTTCGCCGCTGGCGTGATGGATCGTCTGGGTCTCGGCTGGGAGATGCTGCGCGCCGAGAATCCGCGATTGGTGTACGGCACGGCCACCGGCTTCGGGTTGACCGGGCCGTACCGTGATCTGCCCGCGATGGATCTCACCATCCAGGCGATGAGCGGGATCATGAACGCGACCGGTTTCCCGGATCGTCCACCGGTCAAGGCCGGGCCCGCGGTCTGCGACTTCCTCGGCGGCGTCCATCTGTTCGGAGGCATCATGAGCGCGCTGCTGCATCGCGAGCGCACGGGCCAGGGCCAGCTCGTCGAAGTCGCAATGCTGGAGGCCGCGGTCATGGCGCTCGCGAGCGCGCTCGGCGTCTTCATGGACGGCGACGAAGGCCGCATACCGGCGCGCACGGGCAATCGTCATCCGGCGCTCGCGATGGCGCCGTACAACGTCTATCCGTCCAAGGACGGCTACGTCGCGATCTTCACGGCGTCCGATCGCCACTGGGACAGCATCACGCGCGTGCTCGGCCGCGAAGATCTCTTGACCAATCCCGACTATGCGGGCACGCCGGATCGCGCGGCCAGGATGGAAGAGATCGACGCGATGGTCGAAGCGTGGACACGGGAGCGCGGCAAGGACGAGGTGCTCGCGATCCTCACGAAGGCGCACGTGCCATGCGCGCCGGTACGGACGACGCGCGAGGTCGCGAACGATCCGCACTTGAACGCGCGCGGTGTCTGGATCGACATCGATCACCCGCGGCGCGGAAAGACGCGGGTGCCACGCTCGCCGATCCGACTGCATGGCGCGGCGCCGGGGACGGTGCAGCGCCGCGCACCGATGCTCGGCGAGGACACGGATCGCGTGCTGTCCGAGCTCCTGGAACTGAAGGCCGACGATCTCACGCGGCTTCACGCGGACGGTGTGATCGAACCGGTCAAGACCTGACGCCGGCGTCGTCTCACTCGTCGCGTGGCTCCTCACGAATGAAGCGGCCGCTGCGAAGCTCGTCGAGCGTCTGGTCGATCTCCGCGCGCGTGTTCATCACGAACGGTCCATAGCGAGCGATCGGCTCGTGGAGCGGCCGCGCGGCCGCGATGAGAAACCGCCCGCCATCGGCGCCAGCCGACGCCTCCACGATGTCGCCGTCGCCGAACACGACGAGCGCGGGCCCGTGCACGTGAGTCCGCTCGGGACCAAAGTGAACGTCGCCGTGATCCAGGTACGCGAAGGCCGTGTGGCCGCGTGGCACCGCCTCGCGGAACACCGCGCCAGGCGGCAACGTCACGTCGACGAACTTCGGCGCGACCGCCAAGCCTTCCACCGGGCCTACGAGTCGCCCGTCAGCCGCTTCACCTGCGATCGCTCGAATTCTGGCCCCGCCGTCCGTTTCCGTCTCGCTCAGGCGATTCGCCGCCAGCTCGCGATATTTCGGCCGGCTCATCTTGTCGCGCGCGGGCAAGTTGAGCCATAACTGCAGTCCGGCGATTCCTTCAGGGCGGACCTGGGGCATTTCTTCGTGAAGGATGCCGCTTCCGGACGTCATCCACTGAATGTCGCCCTCTCCGATCGTCCCGCGATGTCCCAGCGAGTCTCGATGCTGGACTTTGCCTTTCCGCACGACGGTCACCGTCTCGATGCCGCGGTGCGGGTGATACGGAAACCCGGCCTCGTAGTCCGCCGGCTCGGCCGATTCGAAGTGATCCAGGAGCAGGAACGGATCGAGGTGGTCGAGCTTTCGAGTCCCGATACTCCGGCGGAGATGAACTCCCGCCCCTTCCACGACCGGCTCCGGCGTCACGACCTGCGCCACTTCCCGCGAAGACATGGTGTCTACCTCTCACAGACTCGCCTCGCGCGCCGGGCGCGCTGCGGCTCGCCCTACCCTCATCTCTTTAGATGCAGGCCGGATTCCGACCTCAGCGCCCCGCGACGGAGCGCAGGGACATGGATTGCGTGCATTCATGAACGCCTGTACCAGGGTCGGCCGGTGACCCGGCGGGAGATGGGCAGCCGGGGTCCGGGGGAGCCATTCCCGCCTCGCGAGGCGACGACACCACGCGGCGCTCATTGCCGCACCGGGTAGCTCGGCGGCGCGATCTCGTCGAGCGGCTTGCCGGTCCAGTGCCAGGTCGGGATCGCATGCGCCAGGCGCTCGGCTTCCGCCTGCGTCTCGGCGAGAAGCGCCGCTTCATCGATCTGCATCGCCTTGCCGCCCTCGATCAAGGACTGGCCGTCGACGATCACGGTCTCGACGTCGCGACCGCTGCCGAGCTCGATCAGTGATTTGATCGGATCGTGCACGGCGCCGTAGTAGACCTGTTGTAGATTCACGACGATGATGTCCGCCTTCGCGCCGGGCGCGAGTCGCCCCAGATCATCACGACCGAGGTAGCGCGCGCCGCCCAGCGTGGCGGCGTCGAACACGTCCTGAGGCCGGCCGACGCGGAAGCTCTGGTCCGCCATCCGGCACACCAGCGCGGCCCAGCGCATTTCGTGGATCACGTCTTGCGGATACGTATCGGTCCCGATCGCGATGTTGACGCCGCGCGCGCGGTAGCGCTCGAACGACTCGAGCATGATCCCCATCTTCGCGTACTTGTACGGCGCGTGAACCACCGTCACGCCGTTGTCGGCGAGTCGCTTCAGATCGTCGCCGTACGGGTAGTGACACCAGGAGTGCCCGTTGTGGAACACGCAATGACCGAGCCCTGTCCGCGGCTTGAGGAAGCCGATCGAATCGAGGAGCTCGATCGGCGTCTTGCCGTGCTCCTCGAGGATCTTGTGGAACTCGCGCAGGTTCATCGCGGCGTGGAACTGCATCGGGACGTTCAGCTCGTCGGCCCAGCGGCGCGCCTGCTTCAAGAGATCCGGCGTGCAAGTGTCCATCTGACCCGGGTAGAGCATGGCGCGAATCCGACCGTTGTACGCGCCGTCGTACTCCTTGACGTACGCGACGGCGCGGTCGAGCATCGCCAGGCCCTGCGCCTCGTTCCAGTCCCACATGGCCCGGCTGCCGTCGAAGACGTAGCCGGCCGAGCGGAACGCCGGTCCGAGGTACGCGCGCAGCCCCATGTCGCCGACCAGCTTCGTGAACGGTCCGGGACCGCCGCGGACCACATCCCGTACGTGCCGGCGATCTCGCCGCGCTCGATCGATCGAGGCGGCGACGCTCCGCGGCGCGGCGCGACGTAGCCGATGAAGTTGCTGCCGAAATAATCCGTCTTCTGCCCGTCCAGGAACACCCACTGCGCCGAGTTGACGGCAGCGTGCAGGTGACAGTTGACGAACCCTGGGGACACGAGCTTTCCCGTCGCGTCGATCCGCCGGTCAACGGCCGCCTCGAAGCGCGGGCCCACGTGAACGATGCGATCGTCCTCGAACACGACACAGCCGTTCGGAATCAGCTCGTGGCCGCCGTGATCGAAGCCAACCACCCAGCCGCCCTGGATCAGCGTTCGCATGTCTCGCTCCTGGATCTTGGGAGTTCGCTATCGGCTCGGCTGGAGCACGTCCTCCAGCCAGTCCCACATGTACGACGTGCCGAGCGTCAGGTTGTCCACCTGGCAGTGATGATAGCCACCCTCGTCGCGCGTGAAGACCTTGAACGTCTTCCGCTTCGACCCGACCGCGTCGAAGCACTTCTGCGCCAGCGCGAGCGGAATCTGGGCATCGCCTTCCCCGTGCGTCAGCAGAAACGGGCACCGGATCTTCTGCACGACGCCGTCGAGGCGGAAACCCTCGAGCGCCTGGAGCGCTTCCGCCTTGCTCGCGACGCCAAACTCCCAGAGAAGATGCTGCCACGGCACCGACAGCGACAGCGTCTCGCCGCGCTCGATGCGCTCGAGCCGGTCCTTCCAGACCGCGTGGTAATCCCACTGGGCGCCCCACGCGAGGCAGCACGCGAAGCGCGTCTCGAACGCGGCGGCGCGTGGCGCGTAGTAGCCGCCCAGACTGATCGCCATGACCCCGATCCGCGCCGGATCGATCTCGGGCCGCTGCGCCAGAAACTCGTACGCGGCCGTGCCGTAGCGCTCCGTCTCGTGGTGGAGCGGAAGATTCCGGAAGCGGATCGACTCCCCGTTGCCGGGGCCATCGACGATGAGGCAGGCGATGCCCCGAGCGACGAGATCCGGCACGCCTCTGAAATACTGGATCTCCTTCGTGATGTCGAAGCCGTCGAAGAACACCATCGCCGGCGCCCGCCGGGCCGCATGCTCGGCGTGGACGTAGAGTGCCGGCAAGCTGGCGCTCTCGTATTGCACTTCGACGTGCTCGATGCGCGGCCGGCGCAGCAGCGTGGCCGCTTCGCGGAACGCCTCCACGCCGCACCGGTAGGCCGTCAGTCCCGCTTTGCTCTTCGGCTGCAGGAAGCGCTCGCCGACGTGATAGTAATGCGCCGCGCGCAGCAGACAGCTCGCCGCCGTCGTCGCGTGGCCGGCCGCCAACCGTTCACGTCCCATCGCTGCCACGCGCTCCGCCATGCGCGTCCACTCTTCGAACCAGGCATGATCGTCGCCGAGCCGGTCGCGGAGCCGGTCGCCGATACGGTGGATCTCGTCGATCTCTCCGCCACCCCACGGCGCCGCGGAGAGCGCCAGGCTGAGGCCGTGGGACCAGCGGTAGTTCTCGGGGAAGTACATGAAGGACAGCTCTGTGCCGTGGGCCATGCCGAGTGCCTCCTCGTTGGCTGGGGGCCTCGAAGGCCCCCAGACCCCCATACGCTCGTCGGTCGCCGGGGAACCCGGCGCCCGCCTCGATCCCCCCATACGCTCGCCCCGCGCCGGGGAACCCGGCGCCCGCCTCGATACTCCGACAGCGTCCGGCTCGCGACGATGTCGCAGTATACGTGTATAAGGAAAGTCAACAGGACGCGGAGCCACGCGTCGCAGCGCAGTCATCCCGGGGGAGCGGAGCCACGAGCATCTGGATACAGCCCACCCGAGAGGATTGCGAGCTCGCGGCTCCCGCTACAATAGGAGACGGGCCAATGACAACGCTCGGTTCGAAAGAGTCGTTGATCGCTGAGATGGATCGAGTCGCACAGGAGACACTGGCCTATTTCGATGGGCCAGGTCGGACGACGAACGCTCGCGTCGACCAGTGGCACGCGCGCGACATCTTGATGCACTTCATCTACTTCCACGATGCCACCGCGTGGGGCATTCAGTCGGCGGCGCGGGGTGGGCCGCCGTGGCTCGTGTCTGCCGACGCCGACACCGTGAACGAGGTCTGCCGCGGTCTCCACGAGCACGAAAGTATCGACGAGCTCGTCACGCAGCTCCGGCAGGCGCACGCCCGGCTGATGCGCGCCTCTCGCAACGCAGCGGATCTCGACAAGCCATGCTTCAAGCGGACGACCGGCGAAGTCATGACCGGACGGCAGCGATTGGAGCTACTCGCCCGGCACTGGACCGAGCACGTCCGGCAACTGCAGGAAGCGGGCCCGGCGAAGTAGCCGCTGTCCCGTCGTCCTCGCTCGATGCGTTCTCCATTCGCGCGGGGATCGACATCTACGAATACCAGACGAGGCCTTCGCCACCGAGGTGGACCGCGCGTTCACCGCAAACCTGGCGGCTTCGAAGCGCGTGACGTACGAGAGCTGGCAGGCGCGCGGCCTGATCGCGCGCTTTCTATGTAGATGCGAGCACCTCCGGGTTCACGACGTTGATCGGCTTGCCGCTCGCGTACGCCACGATCTGATCGAAGATCGTGCTGAACATGTGCTCGAGGCCATCCCGCTCGACGTATCCGAGATGAGGCGCGCAGACCACGTTGTCCATCGCGAGCAGCGGATGCTTGCCACCGAACACCGGCTCGTCTTCGTAGACGTCGACCGCGGCCATCGCCGGCCGGCCCGCGCGGAGCGCCGCCTCGAGCGCGCCGGGTGCGACCAGCCCGGCGCGGCTCGTGTTCACGATCAGCGCCGTCGGTTTCATGCGCGCGAGATCGGCGGACGTGACGATGCCACGCGTGCCGTCGACCAGCCGCAAGTGGAGCGACAGGACGTCCGACTGCTCGAACAGCGCCTCCTTGCTCGCCGCGACCGCATAGCCGTCAGCACGGGCCGCCTCGATCGATTTCTCGCGTCCCCACGCAAGCACGTTCATGCCGAATGCCTTGCCGTAGCCCGCGACGACCGCGCCGATCCGACCGTACCCGTAGATGCCGAGCGTCTTCCCCCGCAATCCGATTCCGATGGGAAACGCCTGCCACTTCCCCGCTTTGAGCGCCGCGATCTCCTGGGGAATGCGGCGGAACGCCGCGATGACCAGTCCCCAGGTCAGCTCGGCCGTCGCATACGACGGTCGGCCGGCCCCCATCAACGACGACAGGATCACGCCGCGCCGCGTGCACGCATCCACGTCGACGTGGGGATACACGCCCACCTGGCTGATGATGCGCAGCTTGTCGAGCCGCTCGAGCAGCGGCGCGCGGATGGGCGTGCGCTCGCGCAGCAGCGTGAGCGCCTCGGTGTCTTTCAGCCGCGACGCCAGCGTGTCGACGTCCTTGGTGTGATCGTTCCAGATCGTGACGTCGTGGCCGGCGACCTTGCCGAAGCACGCCAGCGTTCGAATGGTGTCCTGGTAGTCGTCGAGGATCGTGATCTTCATGTCGTCGCCTCCCGCTGGATAGTACGCCGATCCGCCTGTTACACTCCGCGCGCGGTCACCGTCGGCGGCCTCAGACGACGAAAGGAGAACATGCATGGACCTCGAGGGACAGGTCGCGATCGTCACCGGAGCGGGTCGCGGGATCGGCCGCGCCACCGCGCTGGAGCTGGCGCGGATGGGCGCCGACATCGTCGTCGCCGAGCTGGATCGCGCGGGAGCCGAGCGCACAGCCGCCGACGTCAAGACGCTCGGGCGTCGAGCGCTCGTCGTGCCGACCGATGTCACGAAACTCGCCGACCTTCGCGCCATGGCCGACCGTACGAAGGCCGAGCTCGGACAGATCGACGTGCTCGTGAACAACGCCGGCATCTATCGAGCAGCATCGACGCTCGACACCACCGAGGCGCACTGGGACGCGGTGATGGACATCAACGCCAAGGCCGTGTTCTTCGCGACTCAGGCGGTGTTGCCCACGATGATCGCGCAGAAGCGCGGCGTCATCATCAGCCTCGCGTCGATGGCAGGGAAGATCGGCAGCCGGACCAACCTGCCCTACAACGCCAGCAAGGCCGCCGTGATCAGCATGACGAAAAGCCTCGCGCTCGCCCATGCGGCTGATGGGATCCGGGTCAACTGCGTCTGCCCCGGCTTCGTCCAGACCGACATGTGGGCGCTCGTCGCGCGTGAGCAGGGCGCGCTGCTCGGACTCTCGCCCGAGGAGTTCACACGCCAGCGCGTCGCGCAGGTGCCGCTCGGCCGGATGGAGCGGCCAGAGGACGTCGCCAACGTGATCGGATTTCTGGCATCGAGCCGCGCGGCGTACATGACCGGGCAAGCGATCAACGTCACCGGCGGCCTCGTCATGCACTGAGGGATCGAGGGACCCATGCGCCTCCAGAGCGTCGACGCGATTCCGATCGAGATCCCTCTCAGCCGAGACTTCGGCGGCAGCACGTATCACGTGCTCAGACGCTGCACCGTCATCACCCGCATGCGCACCGACGAGGGACTCGTCAGCGAGGTCTACAACGGCGACAACCGCGAGCACGGCCGCGAGATCGCCCGCCTGATCCGCGACGAGCTCTTTCCGCGCGTGAAGGGCATGAGCATCTTCGAGAGCGAGCGCGTCTGGGAGGAGATGTTCGCACTGACGCACACCAGCCGCGACAGGAAGACGCTCCTCGAAGCCATCGCGTGCGTCGATTGCGCGCTGTGGGATCTCGTCGGCAAGGCGCTCGGCAACAGCGTCTGCGCGCTGCTCGGCGGTTACCGCTCGGCGCTCCCGATCATCTCCATCGGCGGCTACTACATGGAAGGCAAGACGCACGCGGACATCGGACGGGAAATGGAGGCGTATCGCAAAGCCGGGATGGCCGGCTGCAAGTTCAAGGTCGGCGGTCTCACGCCGGAGGCCGACTCCGAGCGCGTGGAGACGGCACGTCGTGCCGCGGGACCAGACTTCGTGCTCGCCGTCGACGCAAATCGCGCCTGGTCGGCGCAGGAGGCGATCCGCTTCGCGCATCTCGTCGAGCCCCTCGACCTCCGATGGTTCGAGGAGCCGTGTCACTGGTACGACGATGCCGCCATGATGGCACGGGTGCGCCAGGCGACGCGTATTCCGATCACGGCCGGGCAAAGCGAGATCACGAGCCATGCCGTACGGCGGCTGGTCGACGCCGGTGCCGTCGACTTCGTCAACTACGACGCCTCGGAAGGCGGCGGCGTCACCGACTGGCGCCGGGCCGCGGCGCTCTGCGGGGCGGCCGGCGTGGAGATGGCCCATCACGAAGAGCCGC
Organism: Methylomirabilia bacterium; assembly: GCA_041490825.1. Classification (GTDB taxonomy): domain Bacteria; phylum Methylomirabilota; class Methylomirabilia; order Rokubacteriales; family CSP1-6; genus JBGPTW01. The sequence continues at coordinate 8,830 of JBGPTW010000056.1, forward strand.
AGATCGCCCAGCACCTGATCGCCGCGGTGCCCCACGGGACCTACGTCGAGTGCTTCGCCGACCCCGAGCGCGATCCGATGTGGCAGGCGGTGTGGGCGAACCGCCCCGCGATCAAGGACGGGATGATGGACGTCTCGCGAGATCCGGGCTTCGGCGTGATCCTCGACGAGGCGATGGTCCGCCGCTACCGCATCGCGTAGCTGCTCAGCGCCGCGCCCTTAGAGCGGATTATTCATGAACGAACGCCACGCGCGCCGGCCGGTGCCCCGGCGGGAGATGGGCAGCCGGGGACAGCGTGTTGCCGCGGGCCGGCCGGGGCGGTGGGGGGCCCGTGGACCCCTTACCCGCGCGGGCGATCGAGGGCCACCCCGGCGTGAGTGGGAAAGGCTCGCGGGTCATCGGTCAAAGGGCCTCGTGGTCAGAGGCCCCTCACCGACCCGGCCGGCCCGCGACGCCACGCGCTCGATGACAGTGAGCGTTCATGAATAATCCGCGTCAGCCTCACGGGCGTTAGCCCTCACAGGCGTAAGCCTTCACGGTAAAACAGGAGAATCATACCGACAGTCGTTCAGGGAGCGACGCGGAACGAGAATCGCCCGCTGACGATGTGCCCGTCGGTCGAGAGCACCTGCCACTCGACGCGATACTGCCCGGCGTCGAGTCGCGGCACCGATGCGGTCACGAGGTCGGGCGGATCATCCGCGGACGCCACCGAGAGATCCCGACGTCCCCCATGATCATCGACCAGCCGAAGCCGTGACAGTGTCTTCTCGATACGGTTGTTGAACCGGAGGCTTACTCGGGGCGGCGACGCGGTGACGACGGCGCCGGCAGCGGGCGACGACTGGAGGAGAAGCGAGTGGGCTGCTGTGACGCTGGCGACGGTCAGGGTGATGGCAGCGACGAGGATGGGGAGCGACCGGCGCATTACCGCCAGTCGTCGAGGACCAGGTGGGTGGGGTCCTCGTAATCCTCCTGCTTGCCGCGTTGCATGCGGACCATCGTGAAGTCGATCTGATACCCGCATTTCACCAACGTGCTGTAGGCGACCCAGTAACGAAGATACACGGGCAGCAGCACCCGCTGCACGCCGACCTCCGCGCCGAGCTCTTCGAGCAGCGCGACGAATTGCTCGAGCACCTCCACACGGCGGTGCTGGGGATCGAGCGCGAGGAACTTGACGTAGAGCGACCCGGTTGGTGCCTCACTCACGCCTGGCGTGTGATAGATCGCGAATCCGACCAGATCGCGGCCACGCTCCAGTAGCAGCGTGTCGCCGAGGGCCAGGCCATCCACGATCTCGATCTCCTTCGACAGATCCAGACCGCGGCAGACAGCATTGGTGATCCGGTGGAGCCGCGCGAGCGTCGCCTTCTTCTTCGCTTCTTCCAGCGTCGAGAACTTTCGGGTGGTGAGGCCGAGCTTGTTCGGACGGATCGCCGGCGCCGACTTCTCGTCCCGGCGCTCGATCCTGCGGCTCATGAGGGCGGCGAGGCCCTTCGGTCGGTATCCGAGCTTGTGATACAGGAAGAGGTGCTTGGGGCTCATCGGATACGTCACGACCCCGTGGAGCGTCGCCTTGTTTTCCTCGAAGAACGTGTCCACGGCATGCATCAGCTGCTGCGCGACGCCTTGATTCTGGTAGTTCGTGAGCACGGCGACCGGCCCCTGGATGCCGAGCGAACCCCATGTCACGGCAAGTGCCGCTCCGACGATCTTCGAGCCGTCTTCCTCCACGACAAAGCAGCCCCACGGCTCCATGAGCCAGCGATGATGGACGTACTGCGCGCCACCGAAGACCTGGCGTGGGCGCGATCCCATCTGGCGCTCGAAGAAGTCGCCGAACGCCTGCTCGATGACGTCCCGGACCCTGCCCAGATCGCCCTTTCGCACGCGGCGAACCTGCAGCTTCGACAACCGACCGTGGGAGTCGACGCCGGCGCGATCGACGGTCGCTCTCACTTTTGTAGCGGGGATCGCGAGCCCGCAATGTTTTGCCGGGGGGCCCGTGACGCCGCAGCCCTGAGCGGGAGGCGCTGCAGGCCCGCGGTCACTCGGCGGCGCCCGCGAGATCTTCCAGCAGCGTGATGACGCCTGAGTGGTCGAGCCCGCCGCGCCCCTTCACCCGGAGCGCGCTGAACAGCTCCTGCACGACCGCAGTCGCCGGCAGCGGGACGCCAAGCTCTCGCGCGGATTCCATGATGAGTCCGAGGTCCTTGTAGTGCAGATCGATCTTGAAGCCGGGCTTGTAGCTGCCGGCCAGGTAGTTGGGCTTTTTCTGGTCCAGGCACTTCGAGCCGGCAAGCCCTCCCGCCAGCGCAGTCAGTGTCAGCTCGCGGTCGAGCCCCGCTTTCTTGGCAAGCGTCAAGGCCTCGCCGAGAGCGGTGAGATTCATCGCGACGATGATCTGGTTGGCGAGCTTGGTGAAGCCACCCGAGCCGAGCGGCCCGAGCAACGTGATCGTCTTGCCCATGGCCTGGAAGATCGGGAGGACGGCGTCGAACACCGCGCGGTCGCCGCCCACCATGATCGACAGCACGCCATCCACCGCGCCCTTTTCGCCTCCCGCGACCGGCGCGTCGAGCATTCGCACGCCCTTCGCGCCGAGTGCCTTGCCGACCTTCTGCGAGACGATCGGCGAGATCGTCGACATGTCGACGTAGATCAGTCCGCTCCGCGCCCCCTCGGCGATGCCATCCTTGCCGAGCGCCACCAGCTCGACGTCAGGCGAGTTGGGAAGCATGGTGATGAGGACATCGCACTTGCCGGCCACTTCGCGCGCGGAATTGGCGGCCTGCGCCCCGGCGCTGGCCAGTTCGTCGACGGGCGGCCGGCTCCGGCTGTGGACAACCAGTTGATAACCAGCCTTGAGCAGATTCCGGGCCATAGGCCGGCCCATGATGCCAAGACCAATGAATCCAATAGTTTGTGCCATGTCTGTTCTGGGAGTTGGCGCGACTGAACCGCCGTTCGTCTGCGCGCCCGCAGACTGTTAACACATGGGGATAGCACTGGTCAAGACAGATTGCTAAGACGGCGGCCGTCGACCCACGTTTCCAGCACGCGAGCGGTGAGCAGATCGTCAGCCCGGCACTCGAGTGGGCTGACCGATAAGACCGCGAGATCGGCTCGCTTTCCGGCTTCCAGGCTGCCGCACTCGGCGCCCAGACCTGCAGCTCGCGCCGCCTGGATCGTGTATGCCTCCAACGCGGCCTGCACCGTGAGCGATTCGAGCGGCTCGTGCGTCGTGCCGTATCGGGATCGCCGCGTCACTGCGGCGTGAATACCGATGAGCGGCGACAGCGAGCCGCATGGAAAGTCTGACGAGAACGCTTGCAACACGCCGGCATCTGCGAGCTGCCTGAACGGCCGGAGAAGGATCTCGGCGGACGGAGTCGTCCCGCCCACGTCGTGCAAGAACGAGGGCTGGCTGACCACCCAGATCCCGAGGTCGGCGATCCGATGGATCAGATCACGCGTGAGAAAGATCGCGTGATCGATCCTGACGAGCTCGCGGCCCCGAGGCTCACGTCGCACCGCATCCTCGATCGCCTCGACGGCCCGATCGACGCCGAGGTTACCGATGGCGTGGCACACGACGCGGCGCCCGGCGCGCCACGCGTGGACCAGGATCGCAGCCAGCTCGTCGCGCTCGTAGAAGAGAAAGCCGCTCGTGCGCATCGTTCCGTCCCGAACGATCCGCATGGCGCACCGGTAGCCGCCGTCGACGAAGACCTTGAGCGCATCGCGATCGACCGCACCGTCGGGCCGCTCGAACCACCCGCGCGAGCCGACCATCACTTCGCCGACGGTGATCGCGAGGACGTCCGCCTCACGAGCCTCGGCGTAGCGACGCGCCATCGAAGGCGTGACCGCCGCATCCTGGATCGTCGTGATGCCGACGGCGGCGTAGTCGAGACTGGCGGCTCGGGCCACGTCGACGAAACGCGTCTCCCAGCCCTGCCGGGACTTCGACTCGGCAACGCTCATCGCACGCTCGAACAGCAAACCCGTGGGCTCGCCACTCTTCTCTCGCGCAATCTCTCCGCCCGGAGGGTCGGGAGTGCCGCGCGAGATGCCGGCCGCAGCGAGAGCCCGCGAGTTGGCCACGGCCTGGTGATGCGAAAAGTGCATCAGCAGCGCGGGGCGATCCGGGACGGCGTCGTCCAGCTCGAAGCGCGTCGGATGGCGCCGCTCCGCGAGCGCGGTGTGGTCGTAGCCGAGTCCGCGGACCCACTCACCTGCAGGCGTGCGCGCCGCCGCCTCACCCAGCGCGTGCTGGATGTCGCGCACGCTCGAGGCCGCGCGGCAATCCGCCCAGAAACACTCCAGCGCGCCGATCGAGAAGTGATTGTGGGGATCGACGAAGCCCGGGATCACCGTGCGCCCCCCGAGGTCGATCAGCTCGTACTCGCCTTCGCGGAGCCAGAGGATCTCGTCGGTCCCGCCGACCTCGACGATGCGACCATCACGGATCGCGAGCGCCTCCGCCACGGGCAGCGTGGCGTCCATCGTGATGACGTGCGCGTTGACGAGGAGCGTGATCATCGGCGCAGGGTACCTCGACTCGACTTTTTTCTGGAACTGATTTTCAATTCCCTTCTTATCGGGGAACAACCTGCGACTCGTTCGCGTGATCCCACTTGTCGAGGAGCGCTTGGCTTTCAGTCCCCTCCTTATCGGGGAACAACCTGCGACTGCTGGCGATGGCCATGGGCGTCGCCGGCGTGCCCGTCTTTCAGTCCCCTCCTTATCGGGGAACAACCTGCGACTCAGACCGAGCTTTTCCCCGGACCCCGGCTCCGTCTGATTCCTTTCAGTCCCCTCCTTATCGGGGAACAACCTGCGACCTGCGGGCGATTCAGCAGGCGGCGGAAGTGATCGACTTTCAGTCCCCTCCTTATCGGGGAACAACCTGCGACCGTCGACGTCGGCCTCGATCGTCTTGCGGGGCTCGAGCTTTCAGTCCCCTCCTTATCGGGGAACAACCTGCGACCGAGCAGGAAGCGCTCCGGGACGCCTCCATGAAGATCCTTTCAGTCCCCTCCTTATCGGGGAACAACCTGCGACTGGCGCGATGGGGGACCATGCCAGACGTGCGGCGGGCCTTTCAGTCCCCTCCTTATCGGGGAACAACCTGCGACTCCTTCAGGCTTCCGCCGGAGGCGGCGGATCTTGCCTCTTTCAGTCTCCTCCTTATCGGGGAACAACCTGCGACCACGCAGAAGCTCTACGCGGGCCTTCACGTCACGGCCGTCGCCTTTCAGTCCCCTCCTTATCGGGGAACAACCTGCGACTCAAGACGTAGGGCATGGACGCCCTGAGGCGGTGACTTTCAGTCCCCTCCTTATCGGGGAACAACCTGCGACCTCGGCTGTCGGCTCGGCTGTCGACTCGGCTGTCGGCTCTTTCAGTCCCCTCCTTATCGGGGAACAACCTGCGACGAGCCACGCCTTCATGGCGACGGTCAAAACTATTTTCTTTCAGTCCCCTCCTTATCGGGGAACAACCTGCGACGATCATGACCCTCGGATTCGATGGGGAACTTGGCTTTTCTTTCAGTCCCCTCCTTATCGGGGAACAACCTGCGACGCAGGACGACCGCGCGCACCCGGGGCAGTACGTCTGACTTTCAGTCCCCTCCTTATCGGGGAACAACCTGCGACGAGGTAGAGGCCCTGCTCCCATTCGATCAGATAGATCCTTTCAGTCCCCTCCTTATCGGGGAACAACCTGCGACCTGAACGACCTCAACGCCGAGGACCAGCAAACCGTGCCCTTTCAGTCCCCTCCTTATCGGGGAACAACCTGCGACCAGCTCGACCGTGATCGTCGCCGCCTGCGTGACGTTCTTTCAGTCCCCTCCTTATCGGGGAACAACCTGCGACCGGGGCCTTGAAGTACATCCGGAATTCCTCTTCTCGGACTTTCAGTCCCCTCCTTATCGGGGAACAACCTGCGACCGAAGTCAATCGTCAGCCGCGCCTGGTCGCCCGTGCCTTTCAGTCCCCTCCTTATCGGGGAACAACCTGCGACGCCGAGATCCTGCTTCGGCAAGAGGCACATACCATGGCTTTCAGTCCCCTCCTTATCGGGGAACAACCTGCGACCGCTTGCGAAATATCGCAAAAACACGGCCTTCTGAGAAGGAAAACGCCGCCCAGCTTCGAGAGACGCGGACTTGCTGCGAAATCCCATCGATTTGCGAAATCACGCACCTCACCAGATATCCGCGCAGTAGTTCCGGTACTCGCACGCCACACACCGCGCGCGTACGGCCGTCGGCGGCGGCATCTCCTCGCGGGCGACCATCCGTCGCATCGTACCGAGGGCGGCTCGGACCGCGTCCCGGTCGGCCTCGGTCAACCCCACCGGCACGACCGCCTTCCGCGGCACCAGGTAGATGAAGCCCTCGGGGACCGGCCGGTCGAACGCCTCCTCCACGAGCAGCGCGTACGCCGCGAGCTGCGTTCGATGATTCCGGCGCACGCCACCCTCGGTATCCTTGAAGTCCACCGGGTAGCACGCGTCCGGCGTCACGATCAGCAGATCCAGCTTGCCGGACAAGCCCAGACGCTCGGAGTGCAGCCAGACCGCGAACCGCCGCTCGCCCTGCGCCATGCCGTATGCGCGAAAGCCGCGGCGCTTCTCCAGCGCCTCCACCGCGGCCTGGACATCTCTGCCACGCTGCATCTTGTACGTCGGTCCGGGCGAGACCGGCAGCACATAGCGGTAGAACGGAATCCGCTGACAGTACGCCCACTGTTTGAGATCGGTCACGGTGACGTCGACCAGCGGCGATGGCGACGTCACGCACCGGGCGCCTCCCGCGCCACCGGTTCGTTCACGAGCTCGCGGCGCGCCTGGGCATCCTTCTCGCACACCGGCATCATCAGGATGCGGCCGACGTCGTCGCCGAGCGTGCCGGTGAGGCGCGAGAACAACTCGCCGCGCCGGGTCGCATCGAGCAGTCCCCAGAACGCGCTGTACTGGACACGCTCGAGCCCGTAGTCCTTGCAGATGTTCGCCACGCGCGTGCGCACGGCGTCGTCCTCGACGTCGTAGATGAGCAGCGTGAGGAGCTCTTGACCTCTCACCACTTGAAGGCGAAGGCGCGATACGCGTCGCCGCCCCTCAGGTAGGATGCGAGGTTCCTGGCCTGGATCTGGATGACGGACTTCACGCGGTGCCGGCGTCCACGGAACGCGACTTCGCTCTCCAGCCGCTCGAGGACTGCCGCCGCAACGACTCGCCGCGCTTCGTCGGTGAGCATGCCTTCTCGCGTCTGCGGTTTCGTCCCTTTCGTCAAGATCGCGATCACCGCCCGATCGACCACTGGTTGCCGGAATTCCTCGATCAGGTCCAGCACCAGCGACGGCTTGCCGGGGCGATCGACATGGATGAATCCGCCGAACGGCTCCAGCCCGGCGTTCATCAGCGCGCCCCACACCTGCGTGTAGAGGATGCCGTAGCCGTAGTTGAGCGCCGAGTTGACGGCGTCGGGCGCGCCACGATGCTCACGCGTCTCGAACGTCGCGTGATCGCTCACGAGCACCTTCACGCCGCTCCAGTAGAGGCGGCCGGCGCTGCCCTCGATGGCGAGCAACGCGCCGCGCGCGTCGTCCACGCGCTCGCCCGTGATCTTGTCGACCTCGCGCCGCCCAGCCTCGATGCCGCGGATCGGAGCGCTGAGCCGCTCGAACGCCGCGGGATCGGCCTCCTTCAGATACTTGCCGAAGTACTTGAGCAGCGCCGCCTGATTGCCGAGCTTGCCTCTCACGACCGCCTTGGCGAACTCGAGGCCGCGCGCGTCGCCGTATGCGGCGAATTGCTCGCGGCGCGTCTGCACCGTCGCCGTTAGCATCGGCGACGACAGCATGGCGAACGGCCGTCCGCCCGACGTGAGGAACGACAGCCTGATCCCCCGCTCGCAGCACTCCTCGATGAGATCGCTGGAGATGGAGACGCCGCCGCCGGTGACGATGATCTCGCTCACGCGGAAGAGCGGCAGCTCGATCTGATCGGGCTTGGTGCGGGGCCCAGCCGCGGGCGCGCGGCGCTCGCGCAATGGCACCTCCGGCTTCTTCACGCCGCTGGACGTCAGCACCTGCAACCGAGGCCGCGGCGGCAGCTCCAGCGGCAGGAAGAGTTGCGGACCACCCTCGATCAGCTCGAGCCGAGGGCGTGGACCCCGTACCACCAGCCGCTCGCTGGTCTTGCCGAGCATCACCCCGAAGTCGCTGACGATCACGCTTTCCATGGCCTCGTCCTCATCGTGCTTCGCCTGGGCACGGATTGCAGCCTCGTTGCAAAAGAGCCTTGAACACTTCGGCTGGCCTGGAAGGGATATAAAAAGTATTGCCATCGGCGCATGGCCGACCTATGCTGGAATCGAGGTCGAGCTTCCGATGGCCAAGATCATGATCTCGCTTCCAGACGAGTTCCTGAAAAAGGTGGACCGGACCGCGAGAGCGCAGGGCCGTTCGCGCAGCGAGCTGATCCGCGCGGCATTGAGGACCGTGCTCACCGGCGAAGCGAATGCCCGGAACTCCTGGAAAGACGCGCTCGCTCCTCTGAAGGAGTTGGAGCCGCGGTGGATCGGCCAATGGAACTCGACCGACATCGTCCGCTACTACCGCGAGACGCGCTACGGCCGTCAAGATCGTCGTTGACACGTCGGTTCTCATCAAGTGGTTCAAGACCCGTGATGAAGACCTCCTCGACGAAGCGCGCACGCTTCTCGAGGAGGTCGAGGCCCGGCCCCTCGAGGTGCACGTCCCTGCCCTGCTACTGTACGAAATCGGGAACATCCTGTTGCTGAAGACCCGTCTCGGATCCACCGGGCTCGACGACGCCATCTCGCGCCTGGAGACACTTCCGCTCATCGTGGCGCCGCCGGCCACGCCCCTGTTGAAGCGAGCCGCCCGCCTCGGCCGGGATCTTGGTCTCACGTTCTACGACGCCTCGTTTCTCGCGCTAGCAGTCGAACTGGATTGTCCATGCGTCACCGCCGACCGGCGCCTGTTCGATCGAGTCCATACGCTTCAGCGGGTACGCCATCTCTCCCGCGTCGGCTCGCTGGCCTGATCCCATCGGCCCTCATCGCTTCTCTCCGAGCAGTCGCGTGTACAGGTCGAGCAAACGGTCTGCTATCGCCGTCGCGCGGCTCGCGTCCGCTTCACCGAACAGCTCGAACGCAGGAATGTTCGCTTCTTCGTCGCCGTAGAAGGCTGGACTGTGTTCGGCCGCGAGCCGATCGAGATCTCCCCGTAGCTCGTTCGAGCGCCTGACGCCACTCCGCCGGGAACCGATCGACGAAGTCGTCGAATACCCGGCGCCCACGAACCTCAGCGCGCCCTTCAGCACCAGCTCGACGACGTCCTGGCTGTCGCGCATGACGTCCGGAAAACCGCCCGCGCGCATGAGCGCGTCAACGGCGATCATGCGCCTCCGAGCACGTTCGAGATAGTCACGCGCCCACTGATCGGACGTCACAGCTCCACCACGTCGCCAGGCTTCCAGTCCGGCTTGAGGTCCCAGTACTCGTAGCCGTCGGGATCGACGTACCGGCGCGAGCCAAGCTCGCCGAGCCGCTGGCGAAGCCGTTCGAGGACGCCGGCGAAGAAGCCGTCGCGGTCGTACACGATCTCGTGACCTGAAAGCATGCCGAGGTAGTACGGCTTGACGTGTACGGCCTCCTCGGGCGTGGTGAGGATGAGCGCGACCATGTCGGCGAACTCGGTCGACACCTCGCGCGCGATGTCCGTGAATCCTTCGTAGCGCTGCCAGCGATTTCGCGGCAGCCCACGGATCACGACGAGCAGATCGATGTCGCTCTCCGGCCGCGATTGTCCCCGCGCGCGGGAGCCGAAGAGGACGACGCCGACGAGGTCGGAGGCGAAGCGGCGGTCGAGCAGCTCGACGTATCGAGCGAGATCGTGGCTCAATGGGGATGGGACCGCCGCCGCCGCGAGATCCTCGGTCACGCTTGCTTCCTCACTGCAATATTTCCTTGAAATCTTGCAGCATCGCTGCAAATATTCCTGCCGTGGCTCTCCACCCCCGGCGCTTGACGGATCTCCTGCGGGCTCGCATCAAGAGCCGCGCGATCACCGTCCTGACCGGCGCGCGCCAGACGGGCAAGACAACGCTCGTCCGTGACCTCCTCCCCGCGGCGGGCGGGCGCGAGGCAGCGTACTTCTCGCTCGACGACCCCGACGAGCGCCTCCGCCTCGCCGCCGATCCCGTTCGGCGCCTGGATCACGGCTCCCGCTTGGTCATCATCGACGAGATCCAGAAGCAGCCGGGCTTGCTCGACGCCGTCAAGCTCCTCGCGGATCGCGGCGCGGGTCATCGCTTCCTTCTCCTCGGGTCGGCGCAGATTCTCCTCCTGCAGCGGGTGCGGGAGACGCTCGCCGGCCGCGCCACGTTGCTGGAGCTCTGGCCGCTGGCGCTCGCGGAGCGCGTCGAGGGCAAGGACGCGCCGCGTTCCAGCCTCGATCAGATATGGCATGAGGGTGAGGCCGCTGTGAGGCGCATGGCCAGCGAGCCGCCGTCCGCCGACACGGCGCGTCTCTGGCGCGGGCGTGCCGAGGAGCATTTCGCGTGGGGCGGCTATCCGGCCCTCGAGCCCCTGACACCCGAAGAGCGACACGTGTGGCTGCGCGACTTTCGCCGCACATATCTCGAACGGGACCTCAGCGACCTCGGGCGCGTGGCTGACCTGGACCAGTTCGCACTGGCGCAGAACCTTCTCGCCGCCCGTACGGCCCAGCTCCTGTCGTACTCCGAGGTGGCGAGAGAGCTTGGCGTCGCGGTCAACACCGTCAAGCGCTACGTGCGCTTCCTCGAGATTTCCTATCAGGCCGCGCTCCTGCGTCCGCTCCGTCCAACGCTCGCCGGGCGGATCGTCAAAAGTCCGAAGCTCTACTGGACCGATCCTGCGCTCGCGCGTCACCTCGCGGAGCGTGACGGCACGGCAAACGGCGCGCTCTTCGAAACGGCCGTGCTCGACGAGCTGCTGCGATGGTCGTCGTGGCAGCCCGCGCCGCCATCGCTCCACTTCTTCCGCACGCACGCGGGGCGCGAGGTCGATTTCGTGCTTCATGCCGCGGATCGAATGCTGGCGATCGAAGTCAAGGCCGCCCAGCGCGCGCACCGCACCGACGCTCGGCCCCTTGCCGAGTCCCTGGGCACGCTCACCGTCCGCGGCATCGCGCGCCGCGCCTGGCGCCTGGGCATCGTCGTCACGCGCGGCCGCGAGGTGGACCAACTTGCCGACGGCGTGTGGGCCATTCCGGACTGGCGCCTGTTCGGGCCAGTGTGAGGTGTAAGCGCGTCGACATAGCGGTCGAGCGTGGCGAAGCTGATGATCTCCGTGCTCGCTAACATCGCGAGACTCGCTACGGCCGCGAAGATCGTCATTGACAACGGTTCGTCGAAGACTCGGGGGAGCGGGCTCCAGTGAACAAGAAGGCGAAGCGCGATCCGAAGCGGGAGCGCCGCATCGAGATGGAGATCGTCGTCGACGCCCACGACGATCAGGAACGCGCAATGGGCTGGTACTACTACTTGCAGGAGAAGCTTCGATTCCCCTTCACTGCAACGTGTGTCCTGAAGCGCGCCATCTCTCCTCTGCGGCTCAAGGACGAGGTCGACGTCACTGGTATGCCCGGCGAAGATGAATGCGAGCACGAAATGTTCGTCACCATCCGCTGGGAGAAGAACGGCCTTGCCGTGCCGCTCGTCCAGTTGAAGCCGATTGTTGCGACCGACAAGCAGACCAAGGAGGCGGTGGAAGACTGGCATTACTGGACGGATATGGGATACCAGTTTTGAAATCCGCCGGACGCCGTCCTCAGTGGGATGTGCGCATCCTGGAGATCTCGTATCAGAGCGTTCTCCTGCGCCCCTTGATCCCGACCGTAGCCGCGCGTCTCTCCAAGAGCCCCCAGCTTTACTGGACGGATCCTGCGCTGGCCCGTCTTCTCTCGAGCAAACCGGCTCGCCGGACGGCGCGCTCTTCGAGACGGACGTCTTGGACGAGCTGCTCCGCTGGTCGTCGTGGCAGCCGGCGCCGCCGGCCCCTTGTTTCTTTCGTACCCAGCAGGCCGCGAGGTCGATGTCGTCCTCCACGCGGACGACCGTCTCCTGGCACTCGGGGGCAAGGCGGGGCGTGCCGCCCACTGCACTGGCGCGCGCCCGCTCATGGAAATTCTCGGCACCATCAACATGCGCGGCCTGGGGCGGAGCGCACGGCGGCTCGGCCTCGTCGTGCCGCGCGGCTGCGAGGTGTTTGACGACATCATTCCACTGCCCTTGATGCAGCGGCCTTCAAGAAGATCTTGCCCTTGCTGGTGCCGAGGAATCGTCCGCGAATCAAGTAAGGAACGAGCTCGGTGTCCTCCCCTCCCGACATCCACCATCGGTCACCGACCGCGGGCTTGACTGGTTGCCGCCGGAAGCGTGAGAGCGTGACGACCATGACCCCAGTCACATCGGGCATCTGGCGCTGCCAGCGCTCCGGTGGCCAGTAGACAACATCCGAGGGCTCGTCACAGCGAACGACATCGCCGACGAGGGAGCACAGCGAGTCGTGTGTGCCCAGGTGGTCCCGGTTGCGAAGGGCGACGAGGGTTACTTCGGATACCGCCTCCGGGACGCCGACATGGACTGACATCCTGCCGTCCAGCAGTCCATGCTCACGCGTGCCTTGACTGATGTTGGTCAGGCCGGCTCGGTGGGTCTGTCCTTTCCGTGTCGAGTGATAGCGTCGCAACTGGTGGAAGGCACGAAAGAAGACGACGCCATCCGGCGGATCGATGACCACTCTGCATTGGTGGACGACGCCCAGCACCTGATGTGCCGCCGTCGCATCACCCAGCGAGAAGAGGGTCGAGACGATACCGAGCAGCACTGTGGTCGGGGAGACCACGGGCAAGCCGATGGCCGTCGAAAACGCCGCCCGGGGATCACGGTACGCGAACGTGTGGAACGCGTACGTTGCCCTCAGCCATGTGAGCACGGGCTCAGGCTCCGCCGCGACGGGGGTCGCAGGCTCTTCAGCCTTGCGGCGTCTCGGTCGCGCTGCCATCCTTGCCGCCCCCAGCGCCGCCAGCCGTCGGGGCACCGATGATCTTCCCCAAGTTCTTGATGAGGTCGGCGGCGCCGTTAAACGTACAAGCCCAGTCGTCCTTCTCCGTGGCGATTGACGTCATGGCTTTCCGATAGTTCGGATTGGCCCCCACGGGCTTGTCCGTGTTCGCGAGGTCTACCTTGATCGGCGACTCGAAGGGCGCGGTTCGGGTCGACGTCAGCAGGATCGCTCCCTCGCAGAGGAACACATGCGGAGCCCAGCCGGCGACCTTCGCGCCCGTCGGGGCCGCGATGAAGCCGGCGATGGCCTCGACCAGCGCCTTCTGCCGGCTGGTCTGTTCCCCCGGAGCGACGGCGAGCCGCCCCAGCGTGCCGCCGTTCTTGTCCTTCTGGAGGTACCAGTGGTCATCCGTCCCGATTTGATGAAGGTTGGCCCGGATTACACCTCCGTAGATGTTCGAGCGCATGGTTTGAGCGTAGCGGCTGTTCAGCGACGGAGTGTCACGGAAAGCAGAATGCTGGGTGACCGTGAGATCCTGAGGCTCTTCGCTGATCAGCCAAGCCACGTCGAAGCACGAGTCCCGCTTGACGGGTTCGAGCTTCTCCCCTTTGGCCGGGGGAGCACAGAACGAGCCTATGTATTCCTCCTCGGCGACGTACTTCTGCTTCTCTACATCCTGCCACGCGGCGAGGTAGCCCCCAACGTCGAGGACGGCACACCGCCCGACCGCTTGGCGGACGCTTCCCAGCAGATGCGCGTTGGTCAACGTGTCGTGATTGAGTTCCTTCGCGGCGCGCCGGATACCGATGGGCCCCCGGTCGGGGTGCAGACCCTCGCTCAACGGATACATCGGAATTCCGTCCCGGCGGCACACCTCGACGAAGTTCTGCAAGATGTGCCGCCTGATGATCTCGCCGCTGATGCCGTCGTACGTCACGCGCCCGACATCGATCCGGCGGGGCTGCATCAGATTTCCGCCGTCCGCGCCCTCGTTGTTGAGCGCGTGAAACGCAAGGCCGAGGCGGTAGCTGAACGCCACGCTCCAGAGCTTCATTCGTCGTCCTCCTCGTTCGACTGGGGGTCGCCGCCCGGCACCGCCTCGTCTGGCTGCTCACCGTCGATCAGGTTCACCTCCCCGGCCTTCACACCCCAGGTGCTCTCCTGAAGCAGGTACATTCGGAAGAGGTCGCGGAAGGTCTCGAAGTCCGTGCGTTCCTCACTGATGTTCTTCAGGATCGGCTCAGGATCGAAGGCCTCCTGCCTGTGGTGCGTCGCTACTCCAGAGTGCTCCCGGTGCCCCTGCTCGAGGAGGATCAGAGCCCGCTCCATGAACGCCTTCGCTGAGGGGCTCGACCGGAGCATGACGACTTCGTCGTACCAAGCCTTCCCGGCACCGGCCCAGTCCTTTCTCTGGACGCACTCCTTCATCCGCGCGTGATAGATCGCCGATGCCGTCGCCCTGGCGAACGCGCGAACAGCCTCGTGGTCTCCTTGCCAGTCACCGTAGGTCATCTCGAACACCTCCCGCGCCCAGCGCCCTTCAGAGAAGATGTCAGGCTTCCGCTCGAATCGAAGATGCTCCTGCGCTGCGAGCATCGCACTCACGTTCTTTCGGATAGGTTGCATCAGCCAGAAGGTCGTGTTCAGCGCATCGGCCATGAGGGGCGTAGCCTTGCCGCGGCGCCACGCCGCCCGTATGAGCTCGCGATAGGCCGCTACGAAGTGCGCTGCCAGCCCTGGCGACCGAATTCGACCGATAGCTGTAGAGGAGATTGCCACGAGACCGGAATAGTTGGCGTGTTTCCTGGAGGGCAGTCTCGTTGTGAAGACGACTGCCGTCAGGCGATCCTGATAGCCCTCCGCGAAAAGCGATGCCTTCAGCGACAGCAGCACGAGCGCCTGCGCACACAGCACATGCGGGGTCGACAACCAGGCGCGCAGCGGGCTCACGATCTTGGTGAAGTCGACTTGCCCCTCGAAGATCGGCAGGAAGACCACGTCGCCCACCGTCTCAACGCGCGCCCGGCCTGCGAAGGCGAGGACGCCCTGCGACAGCGGAACATCCGTAACGCAGCACCTCGCCTCCGATCCGGTCTCAAGCGTTTCGTAAGAACTTGCCGACGTGTCGCGGACACCATTCTGGAGGGCAGCGTCGATGCCGCGCAGCGCCCCGACAACCTTGATCCGGGGGTCCGAAGGGATAGGCTGCGCCGATGCCACAGACGCGTCGAGCGATGAACTGAAGGACTTCGGTGACGGGCTCTTCTTCTTCCAGACGCGCTCAACAGCCTTGAGCGCTCTGCCCTCGACGCGGTGCTTGCGTCGCAGTCCGTCAACGACCCACTCGGCTCCCGCGTCGTAGATCGAGGTCTCTTCACGAAGCCCGATGTACAGGTCGATCGCGCCATAGAGCCGGAGCGCATCGAAGAAAGGCAGCCCGGTCTTTGGGACGTGAAGGGTGACCGGACTGCCTCCGAAATCTTCGAATGCCGCGCGCGCCGCCGTCCAGTCGAAGCTCATGGAGAACCCGCCTGCCACACTTCCAGGGACTGCTGCGCCGCATCCTCGCGGTCGGCGGCGAGAATGGCGCGTCCGACCAGGGCGTAGATTGGAAAGAGATCGTCGTTCGGCAGCAGCAAGGGCACCACATCCGCCAGCGGCTTGAGCCGCGCAGCTTCCAGAACCTCCCTCGAGCGAGCGATCGCAGATTCGCTCGCACCGGCCTGGGCCAGAACCTCTCGCACGAACGCGTCGGCGCCCATGTGTGGCTCAAAGGAAGTATTCATGACCGCGGGATTCAGGAACGCCGAATGGTGGCGCGCCGCCGCCAAAGCAATGGCCGCCACCAGATGTCTCGCGGAGCCCAGCGAACCCATGAGGATCTCGCAGGCTTTGACGGTCCCGAGAAACGCGGCGTGCGCATGAGGCTTCCCGATTCGATGCGCCGTGTGCCCCGTACGCCCGATCAAGGTGGCCGCCGATCCGGGGTCGATCTCCCGCGCCTTGTCCTGCCACTCACGATCGGCCTTCCCCAGGTCGTGAAACCCGGCGGCGACAGTCGCGATCGCGGCGACGCTGCCGGCAAGCTGCTCGATGGCCTGATCGTTCTTCTCTGGCTCCAGCGCCCTCAGTATTTTCACCAGCGTGGATCGGTAGCTGCCATGGGGGTCAGTCAGCCTTCGGCGCGTCCCGTCCATTACCCCTTGGGCGTGCGTCATGAGTTCTTGGCGCCGTCCGCCCGTGCGAGTAAGCGTGCGCGACTGCACCGGATCGGCCAGCCACTTGCTGTCGCGCTCGATTCCTAGCTCCCCAGGCGTGGTCTCTCCTTTCTTCAAGAAGCAGAGACCCTTGGCGGGATGGATGTAGGCGAGTCTGGAGGGAATCACGAGAGTCTCGCCCGGCTCCACATACTCTGCCCGCTCCAAGGACAAGTCGCCCTCCAGGTATCGCACCACCTTCGCGTCGCCGCGTGCCTGCCGGAGCAGGTCCCACGCGCGACCGAGGCTAATCGATGACGTCTCCGGGCGCAGGCCAGAGTCGAGAAAGGCCTGGAGATCGCGGCCCGACGCCCAGTCTTCGACGGCGACGTCGGCGGAAAGGATCTCCCTGAACACGCTTGCGATCTGGCCGGGCCTGCGGCTCTGAGCCGCCCGGTCGAAGAGGTTGAGAGCGAAGGTCGCGCGTGCCAGATGCTCCTCCAGGCGTTCGACGCGGTGGCTCTTCTGCTTCGCCTGGTTCCCCTTCCGATGGTCCTCTCCTTTCGGCTCCTTCTGCGTCTTCGTCTGGCCCCACGCCCTGTCGATCCACCCACGCTCCTCTCCCCATGATAGGTGGGGCGGCATCTGTTTCAGCGCGGCGGCCACCAGGATCTCGGAGTAGGGAGGGGCCCAATCCTCGAGTTGGGTGGTGGGAACTGAAACCACGTGGAACTCGCCCGTGACGGTTCCGGCGCGGAACCAGCGCGCGCAGCGTCCCGCTCGTTGTACGAGGGTGTCGACGGGAGCTGGGTCCGACACGACCAAGGGCGCCGAAATGTCCAACCCGGCCTCGGCGACCTGGTTCGTGAGCAACAGCCAGTTCCCTTGCGCCCCTTGCTTGCCGAAGGTCTGACGGACGCGACCTTCGGCGGCGATGCGCATGCTTCGTGGCATGCGGTTGTGCAGGACGATGATCCGTTCCGGATCAATCCTGCCGCTGAGACGGTCGTAGGTCTCCTGGATTCGTTCAACGGTGTTGGCGAAGTAGATACGGCGATCCTCGCCTTCGGCGAGGAGATCCTCCACCGGCGCGCGATCGATCTTCTTCTCGTCTTTATGGCCGGCCGTGCGAAGTTCGATTTTCTTGAGGCTCACGTTGCGATTCTGGTCGCGGAGCTTCAGAGCATCGTCTTCGGCGACGGTGCCCTCCCCGACAACAAGAAGGTCCATCTCCAACGCCTTCGACATAGCCTCCGCAACGTCCGTTGGCAGTGTAGCCGTGATGACGACGGTCTGGAGCCCCAGCTTGCGCCGAAATTGGATGATTCCGAGCAGGATCGAGAGGGACTCTCTCGATATGGCCCAGGCCAAGTGGACTTCGTCGAGGATCAGCCGGGCCATCAGGAGGGCGCCGGCGACGGCGTGCCCGGCCTTCAGCGGAAGGCTCAGCGGAAGGCCGGGCACGCCGCAAACAACCTGATCGTAGGTAGTGACGATAACCTCTTCGCCGAATAGCTGGCTCTCTTCCTGGTCGCCATGATGGATGACGGGGCGCAGGCGCGAACCCCAACGACTCAACTCGCCCAGCGCATCACGAATGCCGGACCCGAGAGAGCGGAGCGGCACCGCGTAGACGATCTTGCGGAAGCCCTCCTCCAAGTCGGCTGTGACGGCGAGCGTCTTGCCGAGGCCAGTCGGCGCAACCAGCAGCAGATCCTTGCCCTGCTTGAGGATCACCTGGCTCTCGGCCTGGAAGCGTGAAAGGTTCATCGCGAGCACCGTCTTGGGCGGGAGCCCAGCTCGTTCAACCATCGGTTATCGATCACGCCCGCGCGCCTTGACTTCCGCTCTCACAAGGGGACCCCAGCAAGGGCGGCTTTGAGGAACGCCGTGATCCGCCAGACAGGATCGTCGAGCGTCGCCCGGCCCACGACGCTCGGAGAGATGAAGACGGCGCGCGCGAGGTCGACGTCGAACGCGATTACCGGGATCTGATCCAGTCCTCGCCGTCCATCCGTGCTTCAGCAAGAATGTCGATGTCGGAGTCAGGCGCGTCGCCCCGGTGGCTTTTGAATCGAAGAGTGTAACGTTGAGCACGCCGTCGCCAAGCGCGCCACGAACCTTGTCAGCGAACTCCGCGACCGCCGCTGCATCCGTCGGCTGCAGGAAGTGTGGCGTCGCCGTCATCTGGTCATCCCGCCGCGTGCTCAGGCGGCCTCGGCGTCGCCTCGATCCCGTTCTCGTCCAACCACTCCCGCATCGCCTCCCGCACGCGCGCATCGCGAAACGCGAACCACCGCTCCCGCTCGCCCGGATAGTCGGCGAGCACATCCTTGAATCGCCGGAACGCGCCCCGGCCGTTCAGCGCAACCTCCAGGAGATCGCGCAGGCGCGCGTCCTTGACCGTCGCCGTGAACTCCGCCATCCAGCCGTACTCCACCGATGACGGGAACGGCTCCACTCGGATGAGATGACCCTCGGCGAACGCTTCCTCCACCGCTTCCTCCGACAACTCATCGTCCGTGCGATCGACCGGAAACGAAGATACCCTGTGCACCTCGCCGGTGCGCAGGTCCAGGTAACACTCCGACTCGTCCGAGTGCCACGTCAGTGCGATCTCGAGCTCATCCCAGTCAATCGGGACCTGGCGTCGTCTCCCCTCATGCCCCGGGATGCTCATGACACGCGTCCAGCCTCTCACCCGCCCGTGACAGGGAAGGTCACAGATCGCCTGTCGTGTCGCCAAGGCGCGCCAGGATGCGCCCGCGGGTCTCGGCGTCGAACTCGTGGCCGTAGAAGCGGAGGAAGAGCGCCTGGCGGACCTCGGCCGGCGATGCGGACGGGTTCGATTCCAGAATCGAGGCCACGACGAGAGCGCGCGCCGTTGCATACATCGACCCGGCCATCCGCAGGCGCTCCTCGCCCGAGCGCGCGAGCAGCATCGCGTGATAGCGCGCTTCCATCTCCGGAGACGTGTCCCTCACCGCGAGACCTCGACGACGTCGACGTGGCGTCTCATCCGTGGGACAGCATAATAGTTCACGGCCATGGACCCTGTCACCATGTAAAGGATGCCGGCAGAGTCGAGCCGCTGGGTAACCGTCTTCAGGACGTCGAGCTCCTCGCTCACCCCGGCCGCTCGAGCCGCAGCTCCGCCCACATCCAGCCGAAGTCGTACGCAGGGCGCCCTTCCAGCCGCTGCACGGGTCATTGCGGCCAACTTGGGCCATGATCTCCCTTCGCCGGAGGCGTCGGCGCCTGCCGCCAACTCAACGGCGTCATGCCATCCGAACGCGCTTCTTCCCAGGCCGTCGACTGATGCGTACCTTCAGGCCAAGCCGGCGACAGGCTCTGGCCGCCTTGTCCGGATCGACCGGTCTCAGCCAAGCGTCGATGCGTAAGCCCTCGCTCTCGCGGTACCGGGCCTCGCGGATCTCGTGAATCCATCGCAACGACGCAGAATCCCATTCCATCTTGCGCTTCACGTTCACACCTTCTCGGGAAGCACGATCTCGAGCATCACTCCACGTCTCCACCGATGGGCTCGACGCAGTAGCGCCCCAGGCCGAACGTCGCGCCCTTGCCGACGTGCGTCCACTGGCCGAACACGAGATACGGCCAGAACGGCGCGAGATCGCCGTCGTACGTCGCGGCGCCGACGAGGCCCGTCCACTCCATCCGCCGATCCTGCCGCGCAGAGTACCGCGTCCAGGCGGTCCAGCGCGTCTCGTCGGCCACGAGGCGGATCTCCTGAGCCGCCGCGATGAGCCCGCGGAAGTCCACGTCGAGCGGGCCGTCGCCGTGAAACCGCGCCAGTGACGAGAGGCGGCCAAGGAGCCGGCGGAACAGGATGTGGAACTCGGGACGGCGCGCCATGCGGCCCTCGTGGGTCAGACGCGTCTGCGTGAGGAACCGCACGCGAACGCCGTCCGTTGGGCACGGCACCACGGCACAGTCCGCCAGCGTGACGCCGAGGTCGTGCGCGCGCACCAGGCTGTCTTCGGCCGCGTAGACGAGCGCCTGCGCGCCGCTGATCGGCTGCGTCGCCTCGATGCGTCGCAACGCGATCGCGCGGCGCCCCCGGCCGATGCGATCCACTTCGCGAAACGTGACGACGAAGTGAGGCAGGAACTCGCGCGCCCGCGCGACGAGGCTCAGGTCGAAGACGACCGAGGCGCCGGGCGGATAGGCGGACGCGGCGCTCGGCGGCGGCGCGATGACGAACGGCCTCGGGATCTCGTCGTGCGTGCGCAGAGCCTCCGCGTCTGGTGGCGGCGCAGTCTCGAAGACGAGGTGATACGGACACGCCTCGGGAATCGGGCACGCCTCGTTCGGGCGTCCGGGACAGCAAAGCTGACGGAACGCCCGGCCGAACGCGCCACGCAGGGTGGACCCGAGGTACTCGGGCAGGTCCAGCGGTTCGACGGCCTCGAAGGCGACGCGATAACGCGCAAGCGCGAGTGATCCAGCGCCGTTGGCGCCAGGGGTCGGTGTCGTTGCCGTCACGAACGCCGTGCGGCTCGCGTTCGTTTGCCCCGAGTCGGCCGCCGGTTCGGGGTCGACGTTCTCGCGGCAAGGACACGCGCGAGCGGTCGACGCCGGCCATCCGCCACCCGCGCGGGACCCTCGCGTTGTCCTGCGGCAAGCACGCGTTCGGCCTCGCGGACGATCGCCTCCCGCAGGGACGCCGGCTCGAGGACTTCCACGTCGCCGCCGAAGCCGAGCAGCCAGCGCCGAACCTCGACCGTGTCGGCAACGTCGAGCGCGAGCTCTATACGACCGTCGCCGAGCTCCCGAATGGTCTGGGTCGGGTGCCAGATTCGTTCGCGAATGTACGGCGCGACGGCGACCGTGAATCGCGCGCGTACGCGCACGCGCTCGCCACGCACGAGGCCCCACGCGCTGGCAAGGTACGCGCCGGCGTCGAAGTCCGACGGCGGCGTGAACGTCTCGCCGAGCGGCGCGATGGCGCGAATCCGCTCGACGGCGAAGATGCGGACGGCACGCCGCACATGACAGTAGCCGATCAGGTAGAACCCGCCGTTGAAGTACGTCAGATGGTAGGGGTCGATACGGCGCTCGGTTTCCGCCGCGCGGCTCATCGAGAAGTACCGGACGCGCAGCGCGTGCCGCTCGGCCAACGCCCGTTGAATGGCCGGCAAGTATTCGACCGCGGCCCCCTGGAGCTTCGCGCCGAGCGCGCGGACGCCGACACGATCCGCCATGTCGTCCAGGCGGCCGAGCGCGGACGGCGCAAGCAGCGCGCGAACTTTTCCGATGAAGCTCGTCACGGCCGGCCCGAGCGGGAAGACGTGCGCGGGCGCGAGCAGGCGCTCGCTCAGCACCAGCGCGACGATCTCGTCGAGCGTGATCGGGAACGAGAGCCGGCTCTGGAATCCGGCCTGCACGCGCCAGACGCCTTCCCGTCCGCCATTCTCATGCTCGTCGTAGATCGGGAAGCCGGCGTCCTGAAGCGCGTTGAGATCGCGCCAGACGGTGCGAATGCTGCAGCCGAGCTCCCGCGCGGCGGCGGCGACGGTGAGTCCGCCGGGGCGGCTGACGAGCTGAAGCAAGCGCCAGAGACGGACGACCTGGTTCCCGCGGGGCATGGGCCGCCATTGTCGCCGTCGCGTCGCCCGGGGTCAACCGATGCAGCGCGACCGATGGGTAGTCGAGGCTCAACCGGGAGAAGTCGTCACGAGCACGACGTGGAACGCGATGCCCGGCGCGCGCGCTGCCCAGAACGCGCCGGCGGTATCGACGATGTCGAAGAACGTTCGACGGTCCAGCTCGCTCTCGGCCAGGAGCTGATCGACGTCGCTCACGCCGACGACGTACGCCCGGGCCGGCAGCCACTCGAGATCTCGCAAGCATTCCTCGAAGGCGTCCCAGTTTTCGCCGAAGTAGTCCGGAAATCTCAGCGCCCGCGCCGCTACGGCCAGTAAGCCTCGCTTCGTCCGGCCCTCGCGCCCGGAGATTTCGACGACGTACACGGAAGCCCGACTGGCCAGTCTCTCGCGCGCTAGAGCCCAGGTCTCCGGCAGCGCCGTGACGGTCCACGGGGGCCGGGGCGCGGTGAGGTGCTCGACGAGCTGCTTGCCAGAGCTGATCATGGCGGCACCGCGACGAACGTCCGGTAATGATCGGGCGTGTAATACGCCCGGCCGCTCTTCTGATCGATCACGAGCCGCTCGGGACCGCGGTTCTTGCCCCGCACGTGCGGGTGCGTGTCGTACTCGCGGTAGTTGCCGGGCGGCAGCCGGTGCTCGCGGTTCGAGAACCGACTTCCCCCGACGTACCCGGCCGGCGGCTCGCCGTGGCGCGCTCGAATCTGCTCGAGCACGGAAACCGCGTGCGGTGGAATCCCGGGATCGCCGAAAAGCGCCGGCGAGACGTCGAGAAGCGCCAAGACCGCGCAAAGAATGGCCGCGAGCGCAACCGGGACTCGGCGACGCGGCGATCCAGCGAAGACGACTACGCTTTGGAGCCCCAGACTTCCTTCACGAGCCAGTCGAGCCCGAGGCCGGTCAGCGTTTTCGCCAGCGGCTTGCCCGTCTTGCGGTCGTAGCCGACGTCCTGATACCAGATGTCGACCATCTTGTCCCACTGCTCGCCGATCGCCTGCCCCTTGGCGGGCCCGTCGGTTGGCGTCGAGCCGTACCGCTTGGACGGCTTCTCGAGATCCGGCGTGTTCCCGCAGCGCAGCGAGACCACGCGATTGATCGCCGCGGTCCGGCGCCCGAAGCGCATCGCCTCGTCGACCGTGTAGTTCCAGCCCGTCGCCGCGCTGAGCGCGTGGCAGACGTTCTCGAGACGCGTGCGCGTCGTGAAGATGCACACGCCGAGCGAGTCCTCGAAGTTCCGGCGACCCCGCAAGCCGGCGACGTAATGCGCGACCTGCTCGCCGTCGAACGGATTGATGCGTGCCGGTTGCCCGATCTCGGTGGGATGGACCGGGTTGCCGGTCTCCATCGTCCCTGTGCCCGACGTCGCAACGTCCAGCATTTCTTCCCACCGTGCGCGATGGTCGTGGCCGCGCGGCGATGCGCCCTTCTCGAAGTAGATGGCGCAGTCCTTGGCCGGACCGCCGAGCTTCTCCGCGGCGCGCTTCACGCCCTCCGCGAGGATGTTTCCGAAGCCCTCGCGGCGCGAGATCATCTGCGCCAGACGGTCGGCGCCCTTGATGTCACCCCAGTTCAGTCGGAACCCGAGCTGTTTCTCGGTGATGTAGCCCTTCTCCATGCACTCCATCACCCAGCCGCAGACCCAGCCAAACTCGTTCACGTCGAGGCACGCGCGGTCGAGCTGGGTGTTGAGCCACGCGATGCCGTCCGGATCGGTCGCGCCGATCGTCCAGCCCGCGCCCGACCAGCCCTCGTACTCGGGCTCGTCGACAATCTTGCCCTTGTTCTCGCCGCTCCTGATGACCGACATGTGGCAGTGGTGCATGCCGCAGGCGTTGCACTGGTGGCCGCGGTGGTCGAAGCCCTCGCGCAGCTTCGGCGCCTCCCACCGGTTGAGGTCGATCTGCGCGACGTTCGTCGTGTAGTTCTTGATGGGCAGCGCGCCCATCTTCGAGAGGTTCACGACGCCCGGCAGCGTCCCGTACTCGTAGAGCGACCTGGCCTGCGGGTCGGTCCGGAGGTCGTGGGCGATGTCCGCTGCCGCTTGCATGACACCTCGCGGGTCGGCGGCCTTCAGCGGCTTCGTGCCGCGCACGATCGCGACCGCCTTCAGCTTCTTCTTGCCCATTACGGCGCCGACACCGTTCTTCGAGGCCACGTGCCCGTAGTCACCCTGGATCGCGGCAAAGCGCGCCAGGTTCTCGCCGGCGGGGCCAATCGAGTACACGGAGAGCTGGTGGCCCGCGAGCCCGGTCTCCCGGGACAGCGCGTCCTGCGTCTCCCACGTGTCGAGACCCTTGAGCTGCCGCGCGTCACGGAGCTCGAGAACGTCGTCGTTGATGTAGAGGTAGACCCAGTCCTTCGACTGCCCCTGGATCACGATCGCGTCATAGCCGGAATATTTCAGATTGGCCCCGAAGAAGCCGTTCGCCTGCGTCGAGGTCGGTCCATTGGTGCCCGCGCCGATCGTGACCACCGTGAGGCCGCCCGTACCCCAGACCGGCAGGCCGGCGAGCGGGCCGGTTGCGAGGATCAACCGGTTATCCGGATGGTCCCAGCTCACGTTGCCCTTGCCGCCGCGCGTCCCCGTCTCCTTGTAGAGAATCATCGCGCCGAGACCGATGCCGCCGATCAGCTCGCGCATCGTTTCGGGGCCCCACGGCTCTGCCCATGTCTTCCTGCGCGTCAGATCCACGCGCAAAATCTGCCCGGCGTAGCCGGGCTGGGCGGCGGCGGGGACCGCGGTCGTCTTCGGAGCTTTCGTCGTCGCTGTCGTCATACGGCCACCGGGGTGTCGCCGGGCGCCTTCGACGGGCGGCCCAGGACGGTTTCGGGAAGCAACGTTGCGGTCGTCCTGGAAGCGATGAACGCCGTTTTGATGTCGAACGGATTGCGATTCAGATGGTCCTTGTACGCGGCAAGGGAGCTGGCGCTCTGCACGAGCCCCTTCAGCATGCCGACGTCGTTGGTCGTCCAGATGTCGCTCGACGGTCCGAGAATGATGGCGCCGGCCAGTCGATCACCACGCCAGAGCAGCTTGCGATAGGCCGGCCGGTCTTTCTTGAGTCCCGTCACCGCCACCGCCTGAGCATCGTCCCAGGCACCGAACGACGCGACGTCGAGATGACACACCTCGACGATGTTGATGAGCAGAGATCCGCGGTACCGCACGTCCTTGCCCGCCATGTTGGCGCCCACGATACGGCCGTGCTCCTGCGCCGTCGGCTCGATCGCGTGCACGGCACCGTGGCCGGAGATGAGATCGCGCCCTTCGGCCACGTCACCGGCGGCATAGACGTTCCGGACGTTCGATCGAAGGTGCTCGTCCACGACAACCCCGAAATTGATTCGCAGCCCGGAGTCCTTGAGCCATTCGAGGTTCGTCTTGATCCCCGTGGCCATGATGACGACGTCGGCGAGGATGTCGGCCCCCGACTTGAAGCGCAGGCGTTTGCGTGGGGTCTTGCCTTTGTCGTCGGCGATGGCGGTCAGCGTCGCGCCCGTGCGGATCGTCACGCCATGGTTCTCGAGCCACTGCTCGACGAGCTGCGCTCCCGTGCCGTCGATCATCCGGGGCAGGATGCGCGGCGCGATCTCGACGATCGTCAGCTTGGCGCCGAGGGCCAGGATCGAGTTCAAGATCGTGAAGGAGATGAACCCGGCGCCGACCATCGCGACGTGGCTTCCGGGTCGAATCTGAGCCAGGACACCCCGCGCTTGCTCGAGCGTCCAGAACGAATGGACGCCACGGCCGTCGGCGCCCGGGACGGGAGCGCGCACGGCGGACGACCCCGTCGCGATCACGCAATCGTCGTACTCGATCGTCGTGCCATCGTCGAGCGTGCAGGTGTTCGACTTGATGTCGAGGCTCGTCGCGCGCTTGCCGATATGGCTCGTGACGCCCCACCCGGCAAGCACGGTCGCCGTCGCCGTGAAGACGCGAGACTCGGAGATCGACCGGTCGAGAAAGTAGGGCAGCACCATCCGCGAATACGGTCGCTCGGCGCTGACCAGCGTGATGCTGGAGCGCTCGCCCTCTTCCTCACGGATCGTCCGCATCGCGTTGATGCCCGCGGTACCGCCGCCGATGACGAGATGTCGGGCCGCCATCACGCGCCTCTCCGCGCGCCGCGCCCGCCGTGGCCGCTGGCCGCGCTCGCGCGCTCGAGCTCGAGCCCATGGGCCATCCGCTCGGCGGCGAAGTCTCCGAGCCAGTCGACCGTCGGCACGTCCTCGTACGTGATCGCCGCCGTCGGGCACGCGTCCGCGCACGCCGGAGCGCCGCCGCACAAGTTGCACTTGAACGCCTTCCGCGTGGCGGGATCGTAGAACATCGTGCCGTACGGGCAGGCAATCGTGCAGAGCTTGCACCCGACGCAGATGTCGTCGACCACGTCCTTGGCGCCCGCGCCATTGATCGTGATCGCGCCGACGGGGCACGCGGTCATGCACCAGCCTTCCGCGCACTGGGTGCACGTGTAGGGGGCGTACGAGGTGTGCCCTTCGAACGGCGACACGCGGATCACCGACTTGGCCGGCTGATAGTCGCCCGTCTGCATGTACGAGCACGCCAGCTCGCAGCGCAGACAGCCAGTGCATTTCTCGGGAGTGATCTTGAGGACTTTCGTCGTCACCAGCGCCATGCTCACCGCTTCTTTCGGACAGGTCGTTTGTCACTCACCGCGGGCCTCCCTTGGATCGCTCCGTCGCAGCGGACGGCAGTATATCACGCGGGTACGGAGCCGATTTCGCCTCGCCCTACTCCTAACGCGGATTATTCATGAACGCTCACCGGCAATCGAGCGCGTGGCGTCGCGGGCCGGCCGGATCGGTGAGGGGCCTCTGACCACGAGGCCCTTTGACCGATGACCGGCGAGCCGTTCCCACTCCTGGCCTGGTTGCCCTCGATAGGACGCTCCGGGATCGGGTCCGCCGGCCCCCCACCGACCCGGCCGGCCCGCGGCACCAGGCTGTCCCCGGCCTCGGTCGTTCATCGATGATCCGCGCGCATGATTCATGAACGCCTATAACCAAGGTCGGCCGGTGACCCGGCGGGAGATGGGCAGCCGGGGTCCGGGGGAGCCATTCCCGCCTCGCGAGGCGACGACAC
>JBGPTW010000057.1:0-34639 GCA_041490825.1 Methylomirabilia bacterium
AACGGCTCGCGGGTCATCGGTCAAAGGGCCTCGTGGTCAGAGGCCCCTCACCGACCCGGCCGGCCCGCGACGCCACGCGCTCGATGACAGTGAGCGTTCATGAATAATCCGGGCTAGTGTCGATGACGATCCTGGTCATTGACGACGATTCCGAGCTTCGGGATCTCACCGTCGAGCTTCTGGACCGTCGTCGAGGCCGGCTGCAAGGTGGCCATCGGAACCCGCTGCAAACGCACCGGCATGCACTGGACCGTCGGCGGCGCCAACGCCATCATCGCTCTCCGCTGCTGCAAGCTCAGCGGCTACTTCGAGGACTTCTGGGAGCGGCGGTTAGCCGGCACCCCGTGAGGTCACCTCAAAATCCTGTCGTGCACCCGTCAAGGATTTCCCGCTCTCGCACAGGATCCGATTCATGAACGCCTGTACCAGGGTCGCCCGGTGGCCCGTCTCCCGCCGGGTCACCGGCCGGCGCGCGCGTCGTTCGTTCATGAATTATCCGCGCTAGCGCCTCCCCGATCAAGGAACCGGTATGGCATCGGCGCCATGACCGGGTGACGGTGCCATGGCGCCGGCACCATCGACTCGGCTCGGTCGACCTCGCAGCGGCCGAGGACGTCGACCAGGAACTCCACGACTCCAGCGGGTTACGCGCCATCGCCCGACCTCAAGGACGACCTGACGCGAATCTTGCATTCCATGATCGGCCATGAATCAGACAATGGCCAAGCGAGGTTCTCCGGTGGTGGGCGATGCGTCGCTTTCGCGACGGAGAGACGAAATGAGAGACCGAACGAAGACTGAACTCGATCACACCGGCGAGCGAGGGTTTGCCCTCGTCGAGATCCTCGTCGCCATGGCGATCCTCAGCATCGGGCTCCTCGGGGTGGCCGGAGCCATGGCGGTGCAGAGCGGCGCGGTCGCCAGCGCCGTGACCGGCGGCCAGGGCGCGGTCACACACGGGTACTACGTGTCGACCGCGATCGTGCTCGCCCAGGATCGGCTGGAGCAAGTGAAGCGCCTCCAGTACACCATCGGCCCACCGGCGGTGGATCAGATTGCCGCCCCGGTTCCGACGGGACTCGATGACGAGGCCTTCGGAAGCATTCCGGGGTACGCCGGCTTCAGCCGTCAGGTGCGTGTCGAGAACTACCCGGCGTCGACCCTCAAGACCGTGACGGTCACGGTGCTGTTCAGGGCTCCGATGTCGACCGGCGTGAACACCGAGAGCGTTGCGCTCAGCACGCTCATCGCGGCACGGCCATGAAAGCAGCATCGATGAGCCGGCGGCGACGCTCGGACGAGCGCGGCTTTACCCTGGTGGAGCTTCTGATCGCGCTGGCCATCGGGGCGATGGTGGCGGCGGCCATCGTCGAGATTTTCCAGGGTTCGCTGAGTCAGGTGAGCCATGCCACCTCGCTCGAAGATGCGCAGAGTAGTGCTCGCGTGGGTCTGGACCAGATGGTGTCGGAGCTGCGCCTGATCGGATCGTACTGGACGGGCATTCCCGGCGCCGGCAACGCGATCACCGCGGCCACGCCGAGCACCCTCACCTTCATGGCCGATATCGACGCCGATACTGTGAGCGGGACGACCGAGACGACGCTGACCGGCGCGTCGACCGCGACGACGCTGACCGTGAGCGCGAACGCCAGCGCCTTCAATACGTACGCGACGGCCGCCGCCAACGACTATGTGTACGTCGCGGACGGCGGCACGCGAGAGCTTCGACAGCTCGCGAGCGTGACGGGCTCTGTGGTCACGCTGACTGCCGCCCTCGCGAACAGCTACCCGGCGGGAAGCATCGTGCGCTCGGTCGAACGAGTGAGCTACACATTCGACGCCTCGGCGAAGACTCTGACCAGGACGCTCGGCGGTGGCTCGACCGACACGGTGCTCGACAACGTGACGGCGCTGACGTTCAGTTATTTCGACAGCAGCGGCGGCGCGCTCGCCACGACGCCTCCGGATGCAACGGCGATCAAGGAAGTCCAGATCAGCGTGACTACACAGGGAACCGGCGGAGACCTCAGGAAGATGACTTCTCGAGTGAGGCTACGAAATTGAGATACCTTCGGCTCACCGTACGCTCGGGATTCCAGCAAGAGGACGGCCTCATCCTGCCCCTCGCGCTGTTCGCGCTGCTGATTCTCGCCGCGCTCTCGAGCGCGCTCCTGGCCATCGGCCGGACCGAGGCGCAGATCACGGGGAACCACGTGCTCGCCCTGCAGGCCCAGTACATGGCCGAGGCCGGGCTCGAGGATGCCTTCGAAGCGTTTCTGTCGCATCCTTCCACGGTGGCGTCTGCTCCGACAGCGTTGACGACGGTCCCCAACCTGAACGGCGCCAGTCCGACGCTGGCGACGTTCGGGAGCTACACCATGCAATACCAGGCGGTGGGCAAGAACACCGTCCGGGTGGTTGCCACGGGGTTGGGCGCGGACGGAACCGCGAGGAAAGTTTTGACCGCCGTCTTCAGCAACAACTACAGCGCCGACGCGGCCATCATCACCGGCGGCAGCCTGACGATCAGCGGCAGCCCGGCCGTCTCCGGAACCTGCGGGAGCATCCATTCGGACGCCGACCTGAGCATCTCCGGCAGTCCGAACCTGACCGGCAATCTCACCGCGACCGGCACGTACACGGCCACGGGCAGTCCGAGCGCTGGAGGAATCACGGGTGGAGCGCGGCCGACGCAAGCGATCCCGAACATCAACCCGGCAGATTTTCTGGCGTCCGCTAAGGCGACACTGTCAGCGACCCAGGTGTTCCAGATGAAGTCCAACGGGCAGATTCTCGACGGTAGCGACGGCCTCATCGCGACGGTGACGCCGGGCGGCAGCTATCGGAACTGGACGTATACGTCGGGAACACCGGCCCGTTGGAGCCTGACCGGGCCGACCGGCTCGGATGGAACCTACTACTTCGAGGGCGAGGTCAGCGTTTCCGGGAGTCCGGGATCTCCTCTCACTCCGTGGATCACGACCCTGATCGCTACCGGCTCGATCACCGTCAGCGGGAGCGCGGTCGTCCAGCCGCAGCTCACCGGGACCGTGTTCGTCGCCGGCGCGGACATCTCGATCAGCGGCAACGCGACGCTCGGCACGGCGACGCTCCCGGGGATCATCGCGGCTCACGAGCAGATCAGCATTTCCGGCAGCGCGACGATCTATGGCGCCGTCGTGGCTCAGGCCACGAGCTCGACGAGCAGCCTCGTGACCGCCGACACGTTCACCGGTCATGCCACGATTGTCTCGAATTGCGGCTTCGCCAGCCCGACGCTGATCGGACTGCTGCAGATCCTGTCGTGGGGGCTGTAGGTCGGCTCCTTGACAGCGTTGTGGGCCGCACTTAGAGTCACCTCACTTGGATCAGCCGTAGGGACGCAAGAGCCCGGACGTCCGTAGCGGTCGTATCGGGATGTGCGGGACCCCCGCACGGCAGGCCAAGGGAGATCCGTGTATACCGCTTACTTCGGCCTGAAGGAAGCGCCGTTCTCCATCGCGCCCGATCCGCGCTATCTCTTCATGAGCGAGCGCCACCGGGAAGCGCTGGCGCACCTGCTCTACGGGATCGGTGAGGGCGGCGGCTTCGTGCAGCTGACCGGTGAGGTCGGCACCGGCAAGACCACGCTGTGCCGCTGCCTCCTCGAGCAGGTGCCCCCCGAAGTCGACGTCGCGCTGATCTTCAATCCCAAGCTGACCAGCCTGGAGCTGCTCGCCGCGGTGTGCGACGAGCTGCGCGTCCCGTATCCGGATGGAACCACCAGCCTCAAGACACTGGTGGACGCGCTCTACCGGCACTTGCTCGACGCGCACGCGCGTGGCCGGCGCACCGTGCTGATCGTCGACGAAGCGCAGGATCTCTCCGCGGAGGTGCTGGAGCAGATCCGTCTCCTCACGAATCTCGAAACGATACGCGAGAAGCTTCTACTCGTTATTCTGATCGGCCAGCCGGAGCTCATCCAGCTCCTCGAGCGCGACGACCTGAGACAGCTCGCGCAGCGGGTGACGGCGCGCTATCACCTCCTGCCGTTTGCGGAGGAAGAGACCCGAGCCTACATCCGCCATCGGCTGGACGTGGCGGGTCAGAAGGGGCCAATCTTCACCGACGGGGCCGTGCGACGCGTCCACGCGTTGTCGGGCGGGCTGCCGCGCTTGATCAACGTGATCTGCGATCGCGCGCTGCTCGGCGCCTACGCCGGCGAGAAGCGAGAGGTCGACGCGCGCACCGTGCGCCGCGCCGCGCGCGAAGTGCGGGGCCACCGTACGATGAACAGCTCGCTCCGCGCCTGGAGATGGCTCGCCGCGGGCTCGGTGCTCGCCGCATTGCTCGTCGGGTCGTGGGGCGCGCTCACCTCGCTCGATCGCGCCTCGCACGACCGCGCCCAGGAGCCGCAGCCGCCGGTGGCGGCGGCGACACCGGCCGGTCGCGCGCGGCCATCGGCGCTGAACGAGGTGTGGGCCGACGCGTCGCTGCCCGGGGATCGTCTCTCCGCCTTCGCCGAGGTCTATCGGCGGTGGGGGCTCGGCGCCGCCGCGCTCCAGGCAGGTTTCGAGTGTGATGCTGCGCGCGGCGCGACGCTTCGATGCGCGGCGCGATCGGGCGCATGGAACCGGCTGCGCCGCTACAACTTACCCGCGGTCATCGAGCTCGCCGCGCCGCGAGGGACCCCGCGCTATGCCGCCGTCACCGCACTCGGCAACGACACGGTGACGCTCGCCTTCGGCCCGCGCGAGCTCACGTTCGCCTTGGCGGAGGTGGACCGGTACTGGGATGGTCCCTTCGTCGTGCTGTGGAAGGCGGCTGGGTCGGGCCGCGCGACGATCAACCCGGGCGACCGCGGCGACGATGTGGCGTGGTTGCGTGAACGACTTGGCGATGCCGGGAGTGGAGCCAGCCGCAAGGTCTTCGACGAAGATCTGCGCCAGCGCGTCGTCGCCTTCCAGCGCAGCAGGTCGCTGGTCGCCGACGGCATCGCCGGCGAGGAAACGCTGGCACATCTGATCGCCGCGACGGCCGAGCCAGGCGTTCCGATCCTCACGCCGGCGAAGACGCCCTGATGTCCTACATCCTCGACGCTCTCCGCAAAGCCGAGCGCGATCGCCACCGGGCCCGCGTCCCCACGCTGGGCACCGTGCATGTGTCGGGCGTGGCGCGTCGGATTCCACGATGGCCGTGGGTCGTCGTGGCGCTGGGGCTCATGATCGTCGCCAGCGTCATCGTCGCGCTGCACGGCAAGGATACGCGGCAGGCGTCCGCACCGCCGCCGGCGACCGAGATGCGCTCGACGCCGGCTCCAAGCGCCATCGTCGACCGACCTCAAACCTTGCCGGCGCCGGTGGCGGTCGCGAGACCAGACACGGTGAAACGCAGCGGGGCCGACGTTCCAGCCGGGTCTGCGCGGCCCCCAGCCGCCATGTCGCCGCCGGCGACCCAGCCGAAACCTCCAGACTCGGTGGGCGAGAAGAAGTCGGCTCCGCGCGTCGGCGTCGTGGTCCCGAGCGCGCCGGTGAGCCAGCCGCCGCCATCACCCGGCGCCCCTCGCGTGTTTCAAGAAATGCCGGCACCGCTGCGCGCGAGCCTGTCCCCGCTGAAGCTCGAGGTCCTCTACTACGCGGATGTCGCCACGGACCGCATGGTGTTCATCAACGGCCGGAAATACGTCGAGGGGCAAACGGTGGAGAGCAAGGCGGTCCTCGTGCACATCGCTCGAGATGGGGCGGTGCTGAGCTATGAAGGCCAGCGATTTCTCCTCCCGCAGTAGTGGGGGCCCCGAAATGGCCCCCACACCCCCACACGCTCGGCAGCGCCCCGGCAAAGCCGTGGCGCTCCTCGATCCCACACCCCCACACGCTTGTCGGCCGCCGGCAAAGCCGTCGTCCGCCTCGACCGACGTCCAGGAGGAGGCCAGCATGACCGAGTCCGCGTCGTGGAGCCGCTTCAAGACCCACTTCCTTTCGTGCGATCCGGTCGGCGTCAGCGTGGACATCAGCCGGATGAACTTCGCCGCCGGCTTCCTGGACGAAAAGGACGCCGACATCCGCAAGGCGATCTCGGCGATGGAGCGGCTCGAGGCGGGGGCCATCGCGAATCCCGACGAGAACCGCATGGTCGGGCACTACTGGCTCCGCGACTCGTCCCGGGCGCCGACCCCCGCGATCCGAAAGGAAATCGACGGCTGTCTGGCTCGGATCAAGCGCTTTGCCCGGGACGTGCATTCGGGCACGATCAAGCCACAGAAGGCGCGCCGCTTCACCCGACTGCTGGTGATCGGTATCGGCGGGTCGGCGCTCGGGCCGCAGTTCGTGGCCATGGCGCTCGGTTCGACACGTGACAAGCTCCATCCGCACTTCTTCGACAACACCGATCCCGACGGCTTCGACATGGTCCTGGCGCAGCTCGGCCCGGCGCTCGGGGAAACGCTGTGCATCGTCATCTCGAAGTCCGGCGGCACGCTCGAGACGCGAAACGGCATGCTGGAGGCGCGGCGAGCCTTCGAAGCTGCCGGACTGACGTTCGCGAAGCACGCGGTGGCAATCACGCAGGTCGGTTCTCAGCTCGACGCGTACGCCGTCGAGGGGAAGTGGCTTGCGCGCTTCCCGATGTGGGACTGGATCGGCGGCCGGACGTCCGAGCTGTCCGCCGTCGGATTGCTGCCGGCTGCGCTGCAGGGCATCGACATCGGCAGGTTGCTCGCGGGCGCGCGCGCGATGGATGACGTGACACGGACGAAGGAGCCGCGACGCAACCCGGCCGCGCTTCTGGCGCTCGCGTGGTGCCACGCCGGTGGTGGTCGCGGCGCCAAGGACATGGTGATCCTCCCGTACAAGGATCGCCTGATGCTCTTCAGCAAGTACCTCCAGCAGCTCGTGATGGAATCGCTCGGCAAGGAGCGCGACCTCGACGGACGCGTCGTGCACCAGGGGATCGCCGTGTTCGGTAACAAGGGCTCCACCGATCAGCACGCCTACGTCCAGCAGCTTCGGGACGGAATCAACAACTTCTTCGTCACGTTCGTCGAGGTGCTGCGCGATCGTGCCGGCAAGTCGATGTGGGTCGAGCCCGGCGTGACGAGCGGCGACTATCTCAGCGGCTTCTACCAGGGCACGCGCCGTGCCCTGCACGAGAACGGCCGCGAGAGCATCACGATCACGGTCCCCGATGCCGGCGCCGCCACGGTCGGCAAGCTGATCGCGCTCTACGAGCGTGCCGTGGGTCTCTACGCGTCGCTCGTGAACGTCAACGCCTACCACCAGCCTGGCGTCGAGGCGGGCAAGAAGGCGGCCGCGACGGTGCTGGAATGCCAGAAGAGAGTCCTCGATTTCCTGAAGGCCCACCAGGGCCAGAGCTTCACCGCGGAGGATCTCGCTCGCGAGACGGATCCGGCCTTGGAGGTCGAGACGGTCTTCAAGATTCTGGAGCACGCGAGCGCGAATCCTGACCACGGGATCAAGCGCGCGCTGACCGCGGGCGCGTCGGTGTTCGAAGCGCGCTACTCGGCGGGGCGGTAGAGCGAAATGGCGCACCCCGGCGCCCAGCTCGTCATCGACACGCTGGTCGCCCGTGGGGTGAAACATCTCTTTAGCCTGTCCGGCAACCACATCCTCTCGCTCTACGACGCCACGATCGGTCGGGAGCCCGTAGACTACGTTCGGGCGAGGTGCTCGTCGCGACGCTGCTGCAGCGCCTGGTCCTTGTAGGTCATCAGATCGGGCTTGGCCTTGCCGAGCATGACTTGCAGGTACGCCGGCTCGAGACCGACGTTCTGGAAGCCGTGCAGCACGCCGGCCGGACACGAGACGCAGTCCCACGGGCCGAGCGTGGTTTCGGCGCGATTGCCCGCTTCGTCTTCGAGGAAGACGGCGACCTTGCCTGCCAGGATGAAGAAGACTTCCTCCACCTCGTGCGTGTGCGCCGCGTTGCCCTGCCCCGGCGGGACGAACATCACGCTCAGCGTGAAATGCTCGGCCGGAATGACGGTCGAGTCAGCCTTGCCGGAGGCGCCGCTCCCGATGAACCGGTGCTGAGCGCGGCGATAGCCGTCGATGCGGGCATCTGCGAAGGCGTCCCAGTCACCCCGTCGCTCCACGAACCGCGCGACGCGCGAGGTCAACAATTCTTTTACCGTGGCTGCCATGGCCGCCTCCTTTTCTCCTGGCGCCGAGTATATAGTCAGCACGGAGGTGAGGACCTGCAATGACCGAGACGTGCCCGAAATGCCGGGAGCCGAACGCGGATGACGCGCGGTTCTGTCGCCGCTGCCACACGCCGCTCCGCTACATCTGCCCGGCTTGCAAGGCAACGCAGCGCCACGGGGGCACGTGCGATGCGTGCGGTGTCGACTTCTTGAAGTTCAGCATGATCCAGCTCGAACGGCTCAAGACCACGCTCGACACGGAGCGTGGCCGCGCGGCGACGCAGACCTCGGTCGTGAAGGAGATCATCCTCGCCCTCGTGACGGGAGGATTCTCGCTGCTGCGACTCTTCCGCCACCGTGGCGCGAAGTAACCCATGCGGGCTCAAGTCCTCCATCAGTGGGGCGATCAACTGAGTCTCGAGACCGTGGCCGTGCCGTCACCCGGGCCGCGCGACGCGCTGGTGAAGGTGGAGGCGTGTGGCGTCGGCCTCACCGTCCTCAATTACATGAACGGCAACATGAGCCGGCGCCCCGAGGACTTACCGAGGATTCCGGGCCACGAGGTCGTCGGCTCGATCGTGGACGTCGGTGCTCACGTGACGGGGCTCCGGATCGGCCAGCGCGTCATGAGCCATTTCTATCTCTTCTGCGGCGTCTGTGACATGTGCCGGCTCGCACACGAGCCGCTGTGCCGGAATCTTCGTGGCCAGGTCGGCGTGGCTGCCGACGGCGGCTACGCCGAATTCATGGTGCTGCCGGCCGCAAACTTCATCGCCGTGCCGGATGGCATCGACCCCGTCGCCGCGACGGCGATCCCCGACGCGATCGCCACGCCGTTTCACGTCAGCCGGCGCGCCGGCATCAGCGGCGGCGACGTCGTCCTCGTGATCGGCGCCGCCGGCGGTGTCGGGATCCACATGGTGCAGATGACGCGTCTCTTCGGTGCCGACGTCATCGCTGTGGACCTCGGCGAGACGAAGCTGAACGCCTGTCGCGAGGCCGGCGCCAGCGTCGCGCTGGACTTCAATGCGCCGGGTGCGCTCGACACACTGCGCACTGCAGCGCCGCGCGGGATCTCGGTCGCTGTCGATCTCGTCGGTTCGCGGGAGACACTCAGCTTCGCGCTCGACGCCCTCGGCCCGCGCGGTCGGCTGGTGCTGCTCACCACGTTTCAAGGCGTGACGATGGATGTCCCCCCGCGGCGGCTCGTCGCGCAGGAGATCAGCGTGATGGGGTCGCGGTACGCCTCGCGGTACGAGCTGGCGCAGGCTGCCGAGCTGGTCGCGGCCGGGCGGATCCGTCCGGTGGTGTCCGAAGTGGTCAAGCTCGAGGACGTCGGAACGCTGCACGCGAAGCTGCGCGCGCGGACGCTCCTGGGCCGGGGCGCGATCGCGTTCTAGTAAACGTGGGGGCCCCGAAATGGCCCCCACACCCCCAGCGCTCGGCGCACCCCAGCAAAGCTGTGGCGCGCCTCGATGGACCCTCGATGCACCAGTGACGACACCACGTCGTAGATGTCGCGGCGATGACCAACCGCGACGACACGCAGGAGCCGCTTCCCCTGATGGATCGAATACACGATTCGAAATCTCCTCACTCGGTACTTGTGCAGTCCTTCCAGTTCCCGGCGGAGCGGCACGCCACGGTGCGGATCAGCGCTGAGCGAACGGAGCGCGGCTTTGACGCCATGTTTCACATCCGGTGGCAGGTGTCGGATGACCTCTGCGACGTGAGGCGGGATGTCGAGGTGGAACGCCGTCCTACCGGGCACGCGCCTTCGGGCGCTTCAGGGGCTCGCCAAACACGTCTTCGAAGGAGAGCCCAGTCTGACCCCGGGCATAAAATCGCACGCTGCGACGGATCTGCCGCATCAAGTCGCGGTCGCTGAGCACGTCGACGGTCTCTCTGAGTCGCTCGTACTCGGCCGCGTTGATCAGGATAGCGGCTGGTTTTCCGTTCCGCGTGATGACGATTTCTTCTTCGCGATCACGCACCCCGGAAACCAGCTCGGGGAGGCGGGCTTTCACCTCGGAGATCGGCAGGATCTTCGCCATCGGCCTTCACCGTGATTGACCAGAATTGTGGTCCAGAGCGAGTGTGACACCGACGGGCTTCCCGGTCAAGGCACGACGAGCACCACGCCCGTAGCGCGCGCCTGTCATGTCGAGGATACTGTCCTATCTCATACACTTCGGTGAATCCCGGAAAGGAGACACGATGCCAATCCAGGGCCGTTATCTCTTCACCGCCTCGATGGACGTCGAACCGGACAAGGAGGCGATCTTCAACGAGGTCTACGACACCGAGCACGTCCCGCTGCTGCTGAAGGTTCCGGGCGTCATCGCGGTCGCGCGCTTCAAGACGCAGGAGCTGACCATGGTCCTCGGCGGCGAGCGCCGCACGATTGTGGTCGAGAACCAGCCGAAGTACAGCGCGCTCTACGAGCTGGAAAGTCCCGACGTCCTGGTGAGCCCGGCGTGGGCGAAGGTCGTCGACGCGGGTCGCTGGCCGGGCGAGGTGCGGCCCTACACGAAGAATCGGCGGCACGTGATGCAGCAGCGTCTCGGGTAACGACGTGGTAGCGCGCCGGTGGGGCATGCTCGGCTGGATCTGCCTGGCCGAGCTCGGCGCGCTGTCACTCTGGTTCTCGGCGACCGCCGTCATCCCCACGCTCCAGACGAGCTGGATGACCGCGAGCGCCAAGGCGTGGCTCTCGATGGCGGTGACCCTGGGATTCGTCATCGGCACCGCGGGGAGCGCGGCGCTCACGCTCGCCGACACGCTGGGCGCGCGTCGGCTGTTCACGCTGTCCGCCATCCTCGGTGCCGTCGCGAACGCGGCGCTGTGGCCATTGATCGATTCGTTTCCGGCGGTGATCGCGTGCCGGCTCGTGACCGGCCTCGCCATGGCCGGAACCTATCCGCCCGCGATGAAGCTGGCCGCGAGCTGGTTCGTGCGGGACCGCGGCCTCGCGGTGGGAAGCCTCGTCGGTGCGCTCACGCTCGGGGCCGCAGCGCCGCATCTCATCAACTACCTCGGCGGGCTGGCCTGGTCTCGCGTCATCGTCACCACGTCCGTCGCGTCGCTCGCGGCGGCGCTCGTGATGGTCGCGTTCGTCAGAGATGGCCCTCATGTCACCGTGCGGGCTCCGTTCAATCCGGCGTGCATCGGCGCGCTCGTGCGCAGGCGCGGCGTCGTGCTCGCCAATCTCGGCTACTTCGGTCACATGTGGGAGCTGTATGCGATGTGGAGCTGGATCGGCGTCTACCTGAGCGAAGCGTTCGCGCGTGCCGGGCTTGCCGCCGCGCCGCGCGTCGGCAGCCTGGCGACGGCCATCGTGATCGCGGCGGGCGGCGTGAGCTGCGTGCTCGCCGGGATTGCCGGCGACCGCATCGGCCGCACCACGACCACGATGCTCGCGATGATCGGCAGCGGCGCGTGCGCCGCGCTCATCGGGCTCACGTTCAACCGGCCGGGAGTGCTGGTGGCCGTGGCGCTGCTGTGGGGCTTCACGATCGTCGCCGACTCGGCGCAGTTCTCGGCGGCGGTGAGCGAGTTGGCGCCGCCTGAGTACGTGGGCACGGCGCTCTCCCTTCAGACGTGCGTGGGATTCTTGCTGACGCTCGTATCGATCCGATTGGTGCCGGCGATCGCCGAGACGTGGGGTTGGGCCTCGGCGTTCACGTTCCTCGCGCCCGGGCCAATACTCGGAACCCTGGCAATGGCAATGCTGCGCCGCCTGCCGGAGAGCAGGCAGCTCGCTCTGGGACGCCGATAGGGCGCAGCAGACAAGTGAGGGACGCGCGGTAGGTCGAGGCGCGCCCCGGGTTTCCCGGGGCGCGCCGAGCGTCGGGGGTGTGGGGGCCATCGGGGCCCCCACGTTAGTTATCCCCCGGGTGTCCCGGG
This sequence comes from Methylomirabilia bacterium, assembly GCA_041490825.1. Classification (GTDB taxonomy): domain Bacteria; phylum Methylomirabilota; class Methylomirabilia; order Rokubacteriales; family CSP1-6; genus JBGPTW01. The sequence continues at coordinate 12,044 of JBGPTW010000057.1, forward strand.
GCGCGCCGAGCGTTGGGGGTGTGGGGGCCGTGTCGGGGTCCCCACATGAGTCATCCCCTCACGTTTAGCAATTTGGCTGGGCCCGCAGCTTGGCTTCGATGTGGTCGCCCATCTTGAAGTTCTGGACGTCCTCAGGGTGGGCGCGGAACTGGTGCGTCGTTCCGTCGCTGGCGCGAACGGTGACCGTCCGGTTGACCTGATCGACGTTCGTGACCTCACCCTCGATGTTCGGAGGCGCCGTCGTCTTGGCGCCGACTGATGCCGACGGCTGCGCCTGGTCACATCCCGCTTTGCTCGCAGGTTTATCCTGGGCGACCGCCGCGCCGCTCCGGAGCATGAGCACGGCTGCGAAGGCCGCGGTCAGCGCTTTCCAGCTCATCATCGCGTCCTCCCTGTATCAGTGTTTGGTAAAGTCGTAAATCGCGCCTGCGGCAGCACCGACACCTGCGCCGATCAGGGCGCCCTTACCGGGGCTGTGGCCCGTGCCCGCCGCGACAGCGGCGCCGCTACCTGCACCGACGGCCGCGCCGGTCGCGGTGCCGCATGCGCCGGTCGCCAGCGCAAGCAGCGACAAGCCGATCATCGGAGTCGTCAACAGCTTCTTCTTCATGCCCACACTCCCTCGCGGAAGATTGATGTCCGCCGAGGTAGGAAGTGCAAGCCACGTACCGCTGACGTTGCGAGCTCGTAGGGTCCAGGGGTTACGGCGTTTCAGCGTCGTTCCTGCGCGAGAGCGAGAAAGCCGGGCACGGCAAGGGCGGCGAAGACCTGACCAATCGGCACGTCGCTCTCGTCGTACCAGCTCTCTTCGTGCAGCAGGTTGATGGTACCGAGTGTCCGGCCGTTCCAGACGACCGGGACGTTGAGGACGGAGGCGCAACCGAGCGATGCGATCAGCTCGTGGTCGAAGAACACCGCCCGGATATCGGCGGCCGTGCGTCCGATGTATGGAATGTGATCGCGAAACAGGCGCTCCGTCCACGGCGACGGGACGACCTGTTTTCGGCCACCCACCGGATACGCTGCCCGCTGATTGGTGTAGCATCGCTCGGACTGTGCAGACTCGGGATGATAGGCGAGCAGCGTGAAGAGCTTGTGGCCGATCACTGCGCCGAGCGCGCGGTCGAGCGCGCGGAACAGCGGCTCCGGTTGGCCGGCTTGCGTGAGCGCGGCGCTGACGGCGTCGAGGTGAGGACGCGGATCGATGTGGACCTGCCGGCTCATGGCGCCTCCACGCGCGTGATGCGCTCGGGGATCAGACCGTTCGGACGCCACCGCAACACCACGATGAGGCTCGCGCCCGTCAGGAACTCGCGCACGGCGGCAATCTGCACGGGCTCGAGCCCCGGCAGCCACGCGGTGGTGAAGCGCGTAGATTCCAGGAAGAACACGACGAGCACGGCGCCCAGGACCGCGCCGTAGTTGTTGCCGACACCGCCGGCCGTGAGCGCGAGCACGACGTAGATCGTGACGAGCGGTACGAAGTTGTCCGGAGAGACGAACGACGTGTAGTGTCCGTAGAGGGCGCCGGCGAGCCCGAGGATGGCCGCGCTCACCGCGAACGCTTCCACCTTGAACGCGATCACCCGCTTGCCGGCGACGGCGGCGACCTGATCGTCGTCACGGATCGCCCGCAGCACGCGCCCGTAGGGCGACCGGCGCACCCGCTCGAGCACGAGGAGCACGAGCGCCACCATGACGATGGCGATCACCAGATAAATCACGTTGAACGTGGCCGGCGTCACGCGGCCCCGGAACGGACCGGGGATTCCGGAGATGCCGTCCGTGCCGTTGGTGAGCCAGATCTCGTTGCTCGCGATCAGGCGAACGACCTCCGAGAAGCCGAGCGTGATGATCGCCAGGTAGTCCCCGCGGAGCCGGGCCGTGATCAACGCCATCGCGACGCCGGCGCCGGCAGCGGCCAGGCACGCGGCGAGCACGCCGAGCGGGATTGGAAGGCCGGCGCGCTTCGTCGCGAGCGCCGACACGTACCCGCCGACGGCGAAGAAGCCGACGAGGCCGAGGTTGATCATGCCCGCCATGCCCCAGATGAGATTGAGGCCCAGCGCGAGCAGGCCGTAGAGCGCGGCGAACGTCAGCATGGCGACGAGATAGTTTTCCATCGCTCAGTACGCGCGTTCGCCCAGGAGCCCGCGCGGACGTAGTGTCAGGACCACCAGGATCGCCACGAATCCGACGGCGCTCCGGTAGGCCGGCGGCAACGCGACCAGCGACAGCTCTTCAGCCACGCCGATCGTCAGCGCGCCCACCACCGCGCCCGGAATGCTGCCGAGGCCGCCCACGACGGCGGCGGCGAAGACCGAGAGAATCACGCGGAACCCGGTCAGCGGATCGATCGTCGTGTCGAGCCCGATGAGCATGCCGCCGAGGCCGGCCAATCCCATGCCGACGAAGTTCACCAGGCGCGCCACGGCCTCGGCGTTGATGCCTTTGATGCCGGCCAGCATGGGATTGTCGGCGACGGCGCGCATCGCCTTGCCGGTGCGGGTGCAGGCGAGGAAGAGGAAGACCGCGGTCATGGCCGCGAGCGCGATCACGAGATCCTGCACCTGCTGCGGACCGATACGGATGCCGGCAACCTGCCAGTCGCGCTGGATCGGCAGATCGTAGCCGCGATGGGTGTTGCCGAACACGAATCGCACGACGTTCTCCAGCGCGATCGTCAACGCGACCGACCCGATGGCGCTGGTGAGCGCGCCCGCGGGGCGGAGTGGCTTGAGGACCAGCTCGTCGTTCAGCACGCCGAAGATCCCGGCCACCAGGAACGCGAACGCCACCGAGATCCACGCCGGGAGTCCGAAGCTCACGTTGGCCACGTAGCCGGCGAAGGCGCCGATCGTCAGGTGGGACGCGACACTGAAGTTCGGGAATCGCAGCACCGCGTAGATCGCGGTGAAGCCGATGGCGGGCACAGCCAGGATCGTGCCGGCCATCACCCCGTTGACGAAGAGCTGCAGGATCTCCCGGAGCACGGAAGATCTCAGGTGATCTTCAGCAGCTTGAACTTTCCCTTCTCGGCCTGCTCGTAGCGGAACTTCGTGTCGATGATGTCCCCGATCTCGGTGAACTCGCAGGGACCGCTCGCGCCCTCGTAGTTGACGTCCTTGCCCTGGGCCAGCAGCTTCAGGCCGTCGACCGCGTTGTCGACCTTCGTGCCGCCGCCCTGCGAGATCTTGCGCACAGCGTCCTTGATCGCCGTGCCGGTCGGCTCGTGCGCCTTGGCGATCGCGAGGCACACCAGGCTGATGTGATCGTGCGTCTGGCACGAGTACGGATCGAGGTCCTTCGCGCCCATCGCGGCAACGAGCCGCTTGTAACCCGGCGAGTCGACCGCGGGGGACGGCGCGATCGTGTACGTGCCGTCGGTGACCTCGGGCGGCAGCGAGTCGAGCAGCTTCTGGTTGACCGCGTAGGCCTGCGCGATCTTCGCGCCGGCGTAGCCGGCCTTGTAGAGGTCTTTCAGCACGACCGTGACATCGGGCGTGTAGCCGTTCAAGTACATGATGTCCGGCTTCGTCCGCAGCGCCTGATCGATCTCGGACCGGAAGGTGGCCTTGTCCTTGTCGTAGATCAGCCCGCCCACCAGCTCCGAGCCGCCCTTCGGCAGGAATTCCGCGAGCAGCTTGTGGGTCGGCTGCGCGAACGGCGCCTGCACGGAGATGACGAAGACCCGCTTCATGCCGAGGCCGATCATGAACTCCGCGAACTTCCTGGCCTGCAGATGCGAGTTGGGCTGCGTGCGGATGAGATAACCCTGGTGCGGCAAGAGCGTGATCGTGTCCGAGCCCGACACGGTGGTGAGGAACGTCTTGCTCTCCCAGCACAGCGGGGCCACGGCCGTCGTGACCGCGGACGCCCACGTGCCCATGATGGCCGCCACGCGGTCGACGTCGATGAGCTTGCGCGCAGCGCGCACGGCCGCGTCCGGGTTGGTCTGATCGTCCTCGCTGACGAGCTGGATCTTGCGGCCGAGCACGCCGCCGGCGGCGTTGACCTGGTCGGCCACCCAGCTCATCGCCTTCAGCATGGACGGCCCGTAGTTGCCGCCGGCGCCGGTCAACGGCGTCAGCGTTCCGAGCTTGATCGGCCCCGCTTGCGCCCACGCGCGTGCGGGCAGCGCGGTCGCGGTGGCGAGCACGGCGGCGCCGCGGAGCAGATCGCGGCGCGAGATCCGGGATGGCGCGTGACTCATCGGTGTGGCCTCCTGTTGTATCGGGGTCCGTGAGACCGCAACTGCCGAGGGTGCGCTGTATCGAGATGCTGCGCGTCGAGCCATCGCGCGCCATGCGCTCGGCATCGTGGTCCCAAAACTCCGCAGCCTACAGTATAGCGACGGATGCCGCTGATCAGCCGCCCAGGAAGATGCGGCGTACGTCGGGGTCGCGCGCGAGGTCGGCCGCGGGCCCGCTTCGGCTGTTCCGCCCGTCGACGAGGATGTAGCCGCGGGTCGCGATCGCGAGCGCCTCGAGCGCGTTCTGCTCCACCATGGCGATGGCGACGCCGTCGGCGTTGATCGCGCGGATCGTCTCGAAGAGACGCTCGGCGGCGAGGGGCGCGAGCCCGGCGGATGGCTCATCGAGCAGCAGTACCACCGGGTCGACCATCAGCGCCATCGCCATCGCGAGAATCTGGCGCTGACCGCCGGACAGCGTGCGCGCGGCCTGTCGGCGCTTGTCGGCGAGCTGGGGGAAGCGCGCGAAGACCATGTCGATCTTCGCTCGCAGCCGTCGTCGATCGACGAAGCCGCCCATCTCGAGGTTCTCGCGCACCGTCATGGTCGGAAAGATGTTCTGCTCCTGAGGGACGAACGCGACGCCGAGCGCGCTGATCTCACGCGCCGGTCGTCCGTGGATCGCCTCGCCGCGCAAGCGGATCGTCCCGCGACTCGGTTTGAGAATGCCGGCGATGGCTTTCAGCAGCGTCGACTTGCCGGCGCCGTTCGGGCCGATCACGCTGACGATCTCACCGGGCTCGACGGTGAGGCTGACCGATTTGAGGATCTCGTCGGCCGCCGTGTAGCCGGCGACGAGGCCCTCGACGGTCAGGAGACCCACTGTCGCCGTCCCATGTAGGCCTTTTGCACGCGCTCGTCTCGGGCCAGCTCCGCGAAGCTGCCCTCGGCGAGGTGCCGCCCTTCCGCCATCACGATCACCGGCGCGCAGAGGCGAGCGATCATGTCGAGGTGGTGCTCGATGATCAAGAGCGTGACGCCCTCGCGCGGCAGCGCTCGAAGATGCTCCGCCAACTCGTTGGCGAGCGCGGGGTTGACGCCGGCGATCGGCTCGTCGAGCAGGATCAGCTTCGGATCGGTCATGAGCGCGCGGCCGAGCTCGAGCAGCTTCTTCTGGCCGCCGGAAAGATCGGAGGCGGGATCGTTGATGACGCGCAGGAGATTGAGCCGCTCGGCAATCGCGAACGCGCGCGCGATCAGCTCGCGCTCGCGCCGGCGCACGCCTGAGTCCGCGACCGCGCGCCACAGCGTCTCGCCGGGCTGCGCGGCGCCGTAGAGCAGCAGGTTCTCGAGCACCGACAGCCGTGGGAACCCGCGAGCGATCTGGAAGGTGCGCACGACCCCCGCGCGCGTGACCCGGTCCGGCGCCCAACCGGTGATGTCTCGCCCGTCGAACACGACGGTACCGCGGTCGGGCGGCACCACGCCCGAGACACAATTGAAGAGCGTGGTCTTGCCAGCGCCGTTCGGTCCGATCAGCCCGGTGATCGTGCCGGCCTGGACGTCGAGATCAAGACCGTCGAGGGCGCGGACGCCGTAGAAGCTGCGGGAGAGATTCCGGACTTCGAGCAATGGCACGTCCGACACCATGCCACTGCGCTACGGCGACGACAAGTCGTCAGCGGCCTCTGATTCATCGGGATCCCAACTTGCACGACGAGCACCTATCGCCTCAGGCCTTCGTTGATTTCTTCTTCGATGACCCGTTCGTGCGATTCTCGCTGATGACCGTCGTCAAAGGACAACACTGGCGCACGTGGGCGATATCGGAGGAGGAGCGCGTCTTCAAGGCCTACTACGTCTTTCTCCTCCGCAACGCGGGACCCTTCTCACGTTACAACGTCTACGTTGATCAACGGTCGCTGCAGAAGCCGTACCGCTGGGCGAGCCTCCACTTCCTCGTGAATCGAGCTCGACGCAACGAATGGAATCTGCGGCGACGCAATCTGAAGGTGCTCGAGCCAGTCGACTCCAAGGCAAGCTTGCTGCTACAGTTGGCGGACTTGATGCTTGGTGCTCTTACATCGGGCGCTCAGTCCGTCTCCAAAGTGGAGCTGCAGCAGCACGTCACAACCCGGCGTGCGGAGGCGCCAGCAAAGAAACTCCGAATCGAAACGTGGACGCCAAGGCCAAGTGGGCAATCCCGTCGAACAAGACGTTCGAGCCGCCCGCCGGACATTGCCCGGCATCGTGGCTGCGCCATAGTGCCCGGCGGCGGCTCAACGCCAACGTCTAGACCGACAGGGGCAATTGTGGAAGGCACGAAGATAGAAGACAAGGATCTATACCGCGTCGCCCTGGATACCAAGAACCTTGAGATCACGCTGTTTCGGCAGCGGTGCAATTACTTTCTTGTTCTCAACTCCGCCTTGGCTCTAGGTTTCTTCAATTTGAAGGAGGCGGAGTATTCCGTGCTCTTGGCGGTGGTCGGGCTCATCACATTGGTCCTGTGGTTGGCTGTCAGCCTCGGCAGCAAGTTCTGGCAAGCCCGCTGGGAACACCGTCTCAGCCTGATCGAGAAGCAGCTTGCGCCCGGTCTGGACTTCTTCTCTGCGGATCGCGCAACTGTTAAGCGCGACGTGGAAGAGAGCCTCAAGTCGAGCGAACACTGGTGGTTTCAGAGGTCTTGGATCGGCTGGTTCTCCTGAAGCCGCCGGTCAGCTCCATGATGATGGTTCTCTCCTTGGTTTTCATCGCTGCCTGGGGCGGTCGCCATTGTGTTGTTCGTGCGTGCCGCGCGAGGCAATGATATTGGGGTCTTAACCATCAGTTGCACCGGACCCGTGCAAGCAGGGCTTGCGCCCCGCTTGCACAGGGCCGGTGAACTGAATCGTTAGACGCGAACGTGGACCAACTGACGAGGTGCCAGGGTCTGCAAAGTCTGGAGCAGAGTGGGCATCAACAGGCGGAGCGATTCGATCCGGTTCGTAGGCGCGACGAGAATGACGACGGCAACTGGGAGCGCGCCGAGGTTCTGCTGGTGCGCGACATTCTGATCGGCAGTCAGCAACACGTCGAAGTCGGCGGCCGCCGGGGCAACGACTCATCGAGCAGGATGCGAACCGGCGGTCAGGACATCCCTGGCGAGTTCAAGAGCCGCGACTGCCTGTTCACGCTTCACCGTGGGAAAGTCGTCGAGGAACTGATCCAGCGTGTCACCCGCAGCCAGGTAGTCCAGGAGGTTCTTCACCGGCACTCGGGTTCCTCGGAAGACCGGCGTGCCCCCGAGGATCTCGGGGTCGACCTGCACGACCGACTCCAACGTAGCCATGTGGGGTCATCGTACACCGGAACATCCGTCATGCGTCCTCGGCGCTCTTGGCATCGGCGCGCACGATGCGACCGGCGTAACGCGCCGCTTCGACGCGCTGACCGTTCGCGAGGAGCGCCAGCGCGAGGAGATGCTGCCCCCGTGGAGTCTCGTGGAGCCGGCAGGCTTCGCGCGCCAGCGCGAGCGCGTCGGCGGGGCGGTCGCCCGCGCACAGTGCAGCGCGCGCGGCCTCGCGCAGCTCCCACGCTCGCGCCGCGAGGCGCATGAGCCCGCCCAGGTCGCCGCCGCAGCGGGGGCAGGTTGCGACGCCGCGCCACGCCGAGCGGCACGTGGGGCAGCGGAAGACGTGCGTCATCCTTCCTCCACGTAGAAGAGGAGATCGGCGAGCTCGGCCGTCACCTCGCGCAGCCGTTCCGGATCGTTCGCCGCGAGCGCGTCCTCGATTGTCTCGTGGAGGGCGATCGCTTCCTCGCGGTCCTCGGCGCTCATGCGATCGAGGAGCCGGCGGCTTCGCTCGAGGAGCGCGCGTGCCTCCGAGATCGTGACACGCTCGTCGCGGCCGGCCGTCTCGGGTTCCGCGGAATGGTCCTCGTCGTCGAGCGGCCCGACATCGTGCTCCTCCTCGTCCGCGTCACCGAACAGCTCTTGCACGCGCTGGCGCGCATTGGCCAGCTCCGCCTCGGACAGCGCCGTGGTCGCGCCTTCGATGGTGATGTGCTTGGCGAGTCCGGTGCGCTTCTCGATCGCCGTGACCTTCAGGATGCCGTCGAGGTCGAGATCCATGCGGCAGAGGATCTCGTTGCCGGCCGGCACTTTCGAAAACCCCTCGATCGTGAATCGCCCGACCAGGATGTTGTTGAGCGCATTCGGGTCATCGCCCTGGAAGACGCACACCTGCCACGCTTCCTGGTTGTCGACCATCGTGAAGTACGACTCCGTCCGGGTGACCGGCACCGGCGTGTTGCGGGCGATGATCGAGTGGTAGCAGTGCTCCGAGGGCACGCCGTCGAGCAGCCCGAAATGCGACGGGCCGAAGGAGTACGGGGAGATGTCGACCAGGACGCGGTCGATGTCGTGACCGGCGAGCCTGGCCGCGAGCACGCCGGCGCCAAGAGCGACGCAGAGGTCGGGGTGCACCTCCTGGCGCGGCACGAGGCCGGTCGCCTCCTCGAGGAGCGCCGTCACGAGCGGCGTTCGCGTGGCGCCGCCGACCAGCAAGATCGCGTCCACCTGATCGGGCCGCTTGCCGGCGTCGCTGAGCGCCCGGTGCACGCTGTCGAGCGTCTCCTCGAGGAGATGGCGGATCAGCGGCTCGTAGTCGCCGCGCGGCACCTCCAGGTCGAGATGGACGGGGATCCCGTCGCGCTCGGCGAGGTGCTCTTCGAGGATCCGCGCGTAGGGCTCGAAGGAGAGCCGCTTCTTCGCCTCTTCGCTTGCGCGCAGGAGCCGGTTCATCGCCCGGCGATCGTCGCGCACGTCGGGGCCGCCGGCGGCCATGAAGCGCGTGTGGACGAGCTCCTGCAGGAGCTGGTCGAAATCGTCGCCGCCGAGGTGGTTGTTGCCGTGGCTCGCCAGCACCTCGGTTACGTCGCCGTGCACCTGGACGAGCGACACGTCGAAGGTGCCGCCCCCGAGGTCGTAGACGAGCACCGTCCGGTCGCCTTCGCGGTCGGCGCCGTAGGCGAGCGCCGCCGCCGTGGGCTCGTTCAAGATGCGGACGACTTCGAGGCCGGCGATCTCCCCGGCATCGCGCGTGGCTTGCCGCTGCGCGTCGGAGAAGTAGGCCGGGACGGTGATCACCGCGCGGCGCACCTCCGTGCCCAGCGCCGCCTCGGCGCGCGTCTTGAGCGTGCGCAAGATCATCGCGGAGATCTCGGGCGGCGAATACGCGCGGTCGCCCAGCGCGACGCGCTCCGCGCCGCCCATCTTCCGCTTGATCGACTTCACGGTGCGCTCGGGGTAGAGCACGAACTGGTTGCGGGCCGGCGTGCCGACGAGGAGCGTGCCCTCGGGAGACAGCCCCACGTAGGACGGCATGATCTGCTCGCCGTCGGCGGCGATCACCTGCACCTTGCCGTCCACGACGGCGGCCACCTCGGAGTTCGTCGTACCCAGGTCGATGCCCACGATCACGTCAGCCATCGTCGTCGTTCCCTCCCGCTGCCGGCGTGCCGGCGACCACCTTCACCTCGGCGAAGCGGATCACGCGCCCGTTCCCGGTGTAGCCGGCGCGAAAGACCTCGACGACGGTGCCGGGGGTCGCGGCCGCGTCTCGCACCGCTTCGACCGCCTGCATCGTGACCGGGTCGAACGGCTGGCCGAGGCACGGGATCTCGCGCACGTCGAGCCTCCCGAGCACGTCGTCCAGACGCTCGAGCGCCAGCGCGTTGCCCTCGACGAGCGCCTGGAGAACGGGCCGCTGACCAAGGCGCGCGCGGAGCCCGCGGAGCGCGGCGAGGCGCCGCTCGGCCTCTCCGAGGTTACGCGCGAGCCGATCCCGCACGTCGAGCAGCTCGGCCACCAGCTCGAGCCGCGCCTCGCGCCTGACCTCGCTGAGCTTCCGCGCGATCACCTCCGGGCTCGTCGTGGCTTGTGCGAGTTTCTCGAGCGTGGCGCCCAGCTCGGTGTGGAGCCGGTTCGTCGCGCGCCCCTGGAGCTGGGTCTCACGCGTGAGCGCGGTGAGCTGGCCCAGCAGCGCGAAGAGGTCGGGCGCCGGCTCGGACGCCGCGATCGCTTCCGCCAGCCCCGGTGGCGGCGGTTCGGCTTCGGCGAGCTCGTCGATCCACCCGGTGACGATTTCGAGGAGTCGGCGCCGGTGCTCGGGGTCGAGCGTGCTCACGAGCGGTCCCGCCTCACGCGCGGTCTCGCTTCACGCGCGGCCCCGCCGGAACACGTCGAGCCACGGGCTCGGCCCGACGTGACGCCGCTCGTCGGGGAAGATATCGAGCAGCTCCTCGAGTCGCTCCAGCGGCGGCGGGCCGAACAGGCGGAAGGCGAGCCGCCGCTCCCGGTCGCGGATCGCCTCGTACGCATCCCGGATACGCTGGAACGCGTCGGGATCCCGGTCGGGCGGGGATCGCCGCACGGCCGCCAGGTAGGCGGCGCGCACGGCCTCGTCGTCCGCGGTCTCGTCGAGGCCGAGGATCGCGAACGGGTTCACAGAGTCTTCTCCAGGAATGACAAGAAGTCGTCGAACACTCCCCGCCGCGGCTGCCGCTTTCGTCGCCGTCGCTGCCTGCGCGGCGCCGCCTCGGTGGCGAAGCGGAGAACCTCGCGCCGCCGGCGCTCGTCAGCGACGATCTTCGTGATCTCCGCCTGCGTCAGCGGCTCACCGTCCGGCGACCGATTGTCGCGAGCGAACGGGTCGACGTCCATGCCGGCCGATACCGTTCGGAGAGCAGTCGTCGCCTCGCGGACCGCCTCCATGTCACGAGCGCGCGAGGCAAGCTCACGCGCGGCGCGCAGACACGCCCGCGCGCGCTGACGCTCCCGTTCGGTCCACGCGAGGGCGAGCGCGCGCCCGCGCGCGAGGAGAAATCGGTGAAGCTGCGCGCCGTCGTGCGCGAGCCCCTGACCGGAGGCGGCGTAGGTCAGCGAGGGCCAGCCGAACGCGAGTCCGCCGGCGCAGAGCGAGTGAAGCGCGGTGAGCGTCGCGCCCGCGAGGTCTTGCTCGACGCGTGCCAGCCGCGTTGCATCCACCCGCAGCGGCCGATCCAGCACGGCAAAGAGGTCGAACGCCCGGGCCAGCGCCTCGACGGCGTGGCGTTGCGAGATGGGCTCTTCCGCGGGCGGCGGCGGCTCGAGACCGAACGAGATGGCAACCGATTCCAGGATCAGCGCGGACAGAGCCGGACGCGTCGCGACCTGGCCGTCGGGCAAAGCCTCCGCACTCTTGCGGGCGGCAACCCAGCGGAGCGCGGCAAGGTAGGACATCGTGTCGCCGTCGTGCGCGCTCGGCTCGGCTTCCAGATGGTCGAGGTCGGCCGCGGCCAGCGCGAGCTTGCCGTTCTTCAGCCTGCGCTCCGCGCTTGCGAGCAACAGCCGGAAGCGGCTCCGCCGGACGTCCTGGTGCACACGGTCGATGGCCTCGGCGTCGGCGAGCAGATCGAGCGCTTTCCGGAGGGCGCCGCGCTGCTCGGCGGTACGGATCAGGTAGAGCAGCGGTTCGAGGTCCTTCGGGTATGCGAGGCGCCAGGCTTCGGCCTCCGCTTCCGCGCGCTTGGGTTCGCGCTTGTCGTGGTGCGCGACCAGCGCGCGGAAGACGGCCGGCACCGCGTCGGCATCGCGCGCCTGCTCGAGGAGCCGGCCGCGGTCGGCGTACGCCGCCAGCTCACCCGACCGCACGCACGCCTGCAGCTCCTCCTCGGAGTCGACGTCGAACGCGTCATACACGTCTTCCGGATCCGGCGGGAAGAGCCCGGCCATGTGGAGCAGCACGCGACTGACCTCCGGGCCCGAGCCGGGCAAGACGCGGGTCCGCTGCGCGGCGGAGAAGTAGCGGTCCCACGCGTGAAGCGCGACGTCCCACGCGCCGGTGCCTTCGAGCGCGAGCGCCACCAGACGCGACGTGTCGATATCCGGCTTGCGGTTCAGGATCTCCATCAACGGTTCCGGATCCAGATCGTGGCGCATCCAGTGGCGGAGGATCGTGGCGATCGCCGTCCGTCTCACAGCCGTGGGGGCCGACCTGAGAACGATAAGGAGGTCCTGGACGGCGGTGGCGCCCTGGCGCGCGTCCCTCGCCGAGAGAGCTTCGATGAGCCGCGTGACGTAGCGCTGGAAGTGCGCGCGACCGTCGCTCACCTTGTCGAGCAACGCGGTGACGGCGAGCGACGGGGCCTGCATGGCTTCGGGGTCTCCAAGCAGGGCTCGCAGCGCCGGCGCGAGGCGAGCTGGCGCCGAGTCGGTAGGGATCGCGGCGAGATTGGCGAGTGCCGCAGCGTCAGCTCGGCGGTAATACGCGTCGATCGCGCGGATCAAGAGCTTCCAGGGCGCGAGGGGAGACTGGCGCGGGATGGGGTCGAGCCGGGCGAGCACGCCCTCGGGCAGCGAGCCCGTCGTCACGGCGGTGAAGACGTCGCGCACCGCCCTGGCCGCCTGCTTGAGCGGATCGTCCTCGCGCAGCGCGCGAGAGTCAGCGACGAGCGCGGGATCGCTCAGCTCGCGCCGGAGGATCGCCTCCAGCTCGCGCCGGCGCTCGCCCTCGCCCTCGCCCTCGGCCGAGGCCAGCTCGGCGAGGAGCGGCTCGACGTCGCCGGTGGAGAACAGCCCACTCTGGCGCATCAGCGCCGTGAACCGGTCGCGATGCCGGGGAAAGCGTTCGGCTGTCATCGCGCCGAGCGCACGCGCCTCGCGGTGCATTCCCCGCCCCATCAGCGTCCGGACGTGCGCCTCGTACGCGTCCACCAGCAGCCCTTCCGACTCCGCGTCGCGCATCTCCTTGAAGCGCTGCTTCGCCGCGTCGACCGCGTCCCGTGTCTTGCCGGCCACGAGCAGGGCCTCGACCCGGGCCTTCGACGCAGGATCGGCCGCGACGGCGCTTCCAGGCGATCGTTCGTTGTCACGATGTTTGTGAGACTTGCTCATGGCCGCTTCACGTGCCCGCGTGGCGCATGGGGTGGACGGGAAGAGGTCGGCACATCGAGTGAAGTCTACTGCGGCGCGCGTCCGTCCGGCCAGTGATCCTGCTCACGCGGGCGCACCGGGGTAACACGCGTGCGCGAACCGCGTCAAGGGCTACGCCTGAAGCGGTGACCGAAGCAACGCATGCCGCCGGCAGCGCTTCGCGGCGTGATGACAAATTCCGAGCCGGAAGGCCACGCGCGACGCCGCGCGCGCCACGCTCATCAAGGACAAGCGCGTGAACATTCGTCTGTCGTCCACAGATCTCATGGGCATTCGGGCCCGCGCCATGGAGGAAGGTGTGCCCTACCAAACCCTCATCGCCAGCGTGCTGCACAAGTACGTGTCGGGGCGCTTGCGGGAAGCCAAGTCGCGCCTAACCTCACGCTCAACCCGGACGCGCGCAGGCCGGTGAGAAGCGAGCACCCTCACGCTCATCCCTTGCGCAGCATCGCCGTGGCCCGCTCGGACACTGACGTGAGGCCGATCTTGACGACAGTGAGACCCTTCTCGTCCGGCGCCGGCGGTGAGTCGACGACCTTCGCGTAGAGCTCCGCGGGAGCGCGCGATCCGTCGGGGCTGAGCAGGATCTTCAGATTGGTGTGGCGTGCGATCGGCGCCTCCACCGCGATCTCCGCCGTCTTGGCGGCGAGCCGCAGCAGCGTGCCCGGGATCCCGCGTGACGCGACGACTTTGCCTTCCAGCGGGAAGCACGCGACGGCGATCGGCGGCGAGACCGGGACCAGCTCCTCGGCTGCTTCCTCCGGCAGCGCCAGATCGTACTCGCCGGCAAGCCCGTTCACGTCGTAGAGCGTGAGCGGGCGGTCGAGACCCTTGAACTCCGCCGTCATCGTCCCCCGCACGCGCGCGATCGCGCGCACGCGCTCGTAGGTCTCTGGGCTCAGCAAGATCTGTCCGCCGACCGTGTGAGATTCGATCCGGTACGCCATGTTGATGGCGCTGCCGACGGCGCCGTACTTCGTGCGCTGCTCCGATCCGATGTTCCCGACGATTACCTCGCCCGTGTTGATGCCGATCCCCATCCCGAGCTCCGGCAGCCGGGCTTCGTGCTGAGCCTGGTTGAACTCGACGAGCGCGAGCTGCATCTCGAGCGCGCACGCCACGGCCCGCACGCCATCGTCGTCAGTTGCCACGGGCGCGCCGAAGAACGCGAGAATGCCATCGCCCTGGATCTCGTCGATCGTTCCGCGATGCCGGCGGATGATCGGCACCATGCGCTCGAGATAGTGGTTCAGGATCTCCAGCATCTCGCCAGGCGAGAGTCTCGCCGCAAGCGCGGTGAATCCACGCAGGTCCGTGACCAGGATCGTGATGACGCGCGCCTCGCCGCCAAGCTTCAACCCATCCGGCGAGCCAAGCAGCTCGTCGACGACTTCCTTGGTGACGTAGCGACCGAACGTGTCGCGGATGAAATCGCGCTGGCGCAGCCCCTCCAGCATGCCGCGGAAGGTTCCCGACAGACGTCCCACCTCGTCGCGGCTCCGAGGCGCCGGGAGAGTCACCGCGAGGTTGCCGGCCGCGACTTCGCCCGCGGCGGCGGTCAGGTGCCGCAACGGCCGGAGCATTCGAGACGACACGATGGCGAAGAGGACCAGCCCGCCCGCGAGCAGCGCCACGCTCAGCGCGACGACCTTCATGGTCTTCATGCGCACGGCCACGGCGACGGGGTTCGCGAACTTGTTCAGCATGAGGATGGCCACGACCCGGTCGTTCCGCTTGAGCGGGATGTTGATCTGGAGGAACTTGTCGTACTCGGTGTCGCCCACCTTGCCGCCGAAGAGCTGGCTGTGCATCATCTCGCCGGCTGCCCACGTGTCGTTCGTCGCCTTGTACGTCGCCGGAAAGACGTCGTGGATGTCGGCCGGCTGCCCCGGGTCGAACCCGTCGTGCCCGGCGGCGAGATACACGTAGTGGCCGTCGCTCCCGCGCCGCATGAGGACCGCGTTGTCCACGCCGAAGTCGCGCTCGATCCGCTGCAGCGTCGCGAGCACCGACCGGTAGGCCGGCGTCGCTTTGTCCTCGGGACTGTGGAGCCGCTCGACGGCGTTGACGTCGATCCACGTGGCGCCGCGAGAAGCGAAAAACTCCAGCTGGGACGCGAGATTCTGGATCTCGTAGTCGCGGCTGTCCTGGTAGTAGCGGACGGCGAGCGGCACGACGGCCACGAGGAGGATCAGCAGGAACAGGAGGACGTTCTTGGTGACGATCGACCGGAGCCAGACGACGCGTGCGGACACCGTGGTCATGGGACGAGGATAGGGACACTCGCCCGGCGCTTCAAGCCGCCTGTCGCGCAGGTCCGGCGGCTCGCCAGAATCTACCTGACATGTGTGAACGCCTGACGCCACGATTCGTTCCCTCGGGAAAACTTTCTGGGCCGGATGGAACGGCGCCAGTCGCGGAGCGTTTGCACGTGTGAGCAGGAGCAAGGAGAGACCCATGAAAGACAGGAGCGGGGCGGTGGCGTGGTCCAGGCGGGGCTTAGTCGCCGTCGGCGTGGTGGCACTGCTCGCCGGCGCGCAGGCGCTGGCCGTGACGCCGCCGACGATCGGGATCAAGGAATTCAAGTACGCGCCGCCCGTTCTCACCGTTCCGGTCGGCACCACGGTGACGTGGATCAATCACGACGAGGAGCCGCACACGGTGACGTCGGCGACCGGCGCCTTCAGCTCCCCCGGGCTCGTGAACGACGACACCTTCGTGCAGACCTTCGCGAAACCGGGCACCTACGCGTACTACTGCGCGATTCATCCGCAGATGAAAGCCACTGTGGTCGTGAAGTAAACGCTGACAACGGTAAGGAGGACGGTATGGATCGGATCGACCGGCGGGGATTTCTCGAATGCATGGCCTGGGCGGGCACGGGTGTCGTCTGGGCCGCGACGGGTGGCGTGCTGTCGTCGCGGCTGATCACGGAGGCGTCGGCTGCGGACGCCGCGACAGAGAGCTTCACCTTCGCGCAGATCAGTGACACGCACGTCGGCTTCAAGGGCCAGGCAAACCCGGATGCCGCAGTGACCCTCCAGCAGGTCGTGGACCGTGTGAACGGGCTGCGGCCCGCCCCCGCGTTCGTCCTTCATACGGGCGATCAGACGCACGGGCAGAAGGCGGGCGCCTTCGACACGGTCGCGGAGATTCTGAAGTCCGTGAAGGCCGAACGCATCTTCTACGTGCCCGGCGAGCACGACGTGTTCCTCGATGGCGGCAAGGAATATCTCGGCCGCTACGGCAAGGGCACCGTCGGCGGGCGCGGCTGGCAGAGCTTCGATTACAAGGGAACGCACTTCGTTGGACTCGTGAACGTGCTGAAGTACAAGGGTGAGGGGATGGGCGCCTTGGGCGAGGAGCAGCTCGAGTGGCTGGAGAAGGACGTCGCGCCGCTCTCGAACAGCACCCCGATCGTCGTCTTCTCCCACGTGCCGCTCTGGGCCGTCTACCCGCAGTGGGGCTGGACCACGGAAGATGCCGAGCGCGGGCTGGCGTATCTCCGCCGCTTCGGCTCGATCACCGTCCTGAACGGTCACATCCATCAGGTGCTCCGGAAAGTCGAAGGCAACATCTCGTTCCATACCGCGCTGTCCACGGCGTTTCCGCAACCGGCGCCCGGCAGTGCGCCCGCGCCGGGGCCCATGAAGATTCCCGAGGCCGAGGCGCGGCGCATGATCGGCGTGACGGACGTCACGTATGTGCCGGGCAAGCATCCGCTTGCAGTGGTGGACTCGACGCTCGGGTAAGAGACTACGTCGGGAATCGAGGAGCGCCCCGGGTGTCCCGGGGCGCTCCGAGCGTTGGGGCTCTGGGGGCAAGGCGTGGAGAAGGCCCGCGTCCTGTATCCAAACCGAGACTTGCGCGGCGACCACCTATGACCTACCCTGCGGCCAGTCCGGACGGCGACTGATGAGAATCCATAGCGCTCCCGCCCTCTCGTATCGCGTTCTCTCAGAGCACGCCTGCCGCGACATCGGGCGCGCCGTTCACGAGACCAGCCTGGCGGAGCCGCCGAAGCCTCGCTTCCTCGATCGCGTGCGCGCCAGCCTCAGGAGTCGCCACTACAGTCGGCGGACCGAGGAGGCGTACGTCGCGTGGATTCGCCGCTACATCCTGTTCAACGGCAAGCGGCATCCCTCCGAGATGGGCGCGCCCGAGGTCACGCGGTTCTTGAGCTCACTGGCAGTCGACGCGAACGTGGCGGCGTCCACCCAGAATCAGGCGCTGAGCGCCTTGCTGTTTCTCTATCGTGACGTGCTCGATCTCGACCTGCCATGGCTCGACAACATCGTGCGTGCGAAGCGCCCGCAGCGATTGCCGATCGTCCTCACTCGTGACGAAGTACGCGCCGTCCTCCAGCGGCTCGACGGTGTGCCGCGGCTGATGGCCTACCTGCTGTACGGCGCCGGATTGCGGGTGCTCGAATGCTGCCGGCTCCGCGTCCAGGACGTGGACTTCGCACGGAATCAGCTCATGGTCCGCAGCGGCAAGGGCGACAAGGATCGCATGACGATGCTTCCCGCAGCGGTCAAGGTAGCGCTCGCTCGTCACCTCGAGGAGGTCCGGGAACAGCACCAGAGCGATCTCCAGCACGGGGCGGGCTGGGTCGAACTCCCCACGGCGCTTGCGCGGAAGTATCCGAACGCCGACCGCGAGTGGACGTGGCAATGGGTATTTCCGGCAACCCGCATCTACACCGAGCGCGCCACGCGTGAACGCCGGCGGCACCATCTCCACGAGTCGGTGCTCCAGCGCGTGGTGAAGCTCGCTGTCGGCCAGGCTGGCATCGTGAAGCGCGCCACGCCGCACACCTTCCGCCACTCCTTCGCGACGCATCTGCTCGAGGACGGTCACGATATCCGGACAGTCCAGGAACTGCTCGGACACCGGGATGTGACCACGACGCAGATCTACACGCACGTGCTGAACCGAGGGCCGTCCGGGGTGCGGAGTCCGGTGGATGGGATGCCGGACGCGTGAGTTTCCACTCTCCGAGAGGCGGCGTCGCAGTGCTACGTTATAGGGCCGACCGGATACGCTGCAGCCGCCCCAGCGCGAACACTGGAATCGATAGACATCGTTCGGGGATGGAACCGCGTGAAAGATCAGGGCGACGGCGCAAAATCAGAGACACCTGCAATCCCAGATAGGCTGACCGAATGCCGCAGCGTCTGGCCCTGTACCACCGGTCTGCGTATTTCGGGGCCGAATTGTAGTTCGCCGCATGACAACGCCATGATGCTCTACCCGCGATCGCGGTAGACTCGAACGGTGGAGTTCGAATGGGATCCCGAGAAGGCGGGGGAGAACCTCAGGAGTCACGGGGTAGCCTTCACCGAAGCCCAAACCGTCTTCGGAGATCCCCTCGAAATCACGATTCCAGATCCCGACCACTCGGATGGGGAGCTCCGCTTCTTGAGCCTCGGAAGATCCGAGGCGGATCGGCTACTCGTCGTGTCCTACACCGAACGCGGCTCCCGAGTCCGGATCATCAGCGCACGGGAGGCGACTCCCAGAGAAAGACGAGATTATGAGTGAGAACGCAGCGAGTGATCAGCACAACCTCCGCGACGAGTACGACTTCTCTGGCGGCGTTCGCGGGAAGCATCATGAGGCCTACCGCAGGGGCACCAACGTTGTCCTCCTCGATCCGGATGTGGCAGAAGTGTTCACGGATTCCACGGCGGTGAACACAGCCCTGCGTCTCCTATTAACCCTCGCTCGAGAACAGGCCGCCAAGAAGTGACGCGTCGAACAACGCGTTCGACCGGACCGCTGGCTCGCATTCGCTCGCCGCGGCCGGTCAACGCGAACGTTAGCCGGACCATGACTCGACGGAGGCGAACGACGCGATGATCGTCGATGATCCCGAAATGGACCGAGTGATCGCGGAAACAAGTGCTGCTTTGTCGGCTCGGATCGCCCCGAGTCAGGTCGTGACCCGAGCTGGCACCATGCTACGCATGGTGCGACAGGGTCTCCGCGACATGCAGGAAACTGACCAGGACCGCATCCTGCTCGGATTTCTCGCAGTCGTAGTGTTTGGGCGTTCAATGACGCTTGTCATGCAGAACCTTCGAAAGCATGACCAAGAGGCATTCGATCGGTGGTACTCGTCCTGGCAAGAGGAGATGAAGGGCGATCCGTTGATGCGTTATTTCTACACCCTCCGGACCATGGTCATCCACCACGACGCCCCGGCGATCAGCGTTCTGCTCTACGGATACGGCGAGAACATGCCGCCACTTGGCTCGATTACCGTTGACGGGTTGCCGCCGCCGGAGCGCCATCTCGACCAGCCACTCGCTGACACCTCAATGGCGAATCTGTGTCGTCTCTACCTCGCATACCTGCAGCGCATGTTCGAGTCCTTCACCCCGGTCGCGTTCGCGGTCCAAGATCGACTACTGAGTGAGCAGCCGGCTAACCCGGCGTTGAACCCGACGGGCCTTCGGCCCGCAGGTTAACGCCCTGACGTTGGGCCGACGAGGGTATCATCCATGGTCGAACCGACGACTACCAGACATGCCTGAGCTGAGTCGGTACATCTCCTTGATGGGGGCACTGCCCTTCGTGGTCTTGGGCATAGCCCATGCGTTTGCGACACCGCGCACGCCGGCTCAGTCTAAGGGGCTCTCGCCGCGTGATTCCGTGCTTCGCGAGGCGATGACGAAGGACACCGTCCTACTTACCCGCCGCACGACCCTGTGGCTGGCATGGGTGGGCTTCAATTTGAGTCACAGCCTTGGCGCGGTCCTGTTCGGGGCCGTGGTCCTGCTCGTCGGGCGGAGTCAGCCCTCGTTTCAGGCGCAAGCGGGCGTATTCCTGCCTTTTGCCATCGTGGTCTCCGGGCTCTACTTGCTGCTTGGGCTTCGGTATTGGTTCAGGACGCCCATCGTCGGGATCGCGTTGTCGAGCGTATGCTTCGTCGCGTCGTGGGGTCTCTTCGTCATGGGACGGTGAACGACGGCGCAGGAATCGACGATGCGGCCCAACAACATGGTCGAGCGGGCCGGCCCAGGGCGGCCGGCCGCTCACCATGACCGTTGGGCAGCACCGAGCCCGTGCGGCAAGTCATGCGCCTCGAAGAGGTTGGCGGGCTGCCTGCGAAAGGGAAGGCGATGACAGAGCAAGTTCGTGAGGCTCAAGGAGGCGGCACGTGGGGACCCCGGGAGGCGGCGGCGGAGTGGCGCCGTGGGGCGGCCGCACGGGTCCAGGCCTTCGGACCGGCGACGGAGATCATGCTCGACCTCGCCAAGGTCGACGGCGGCAGGCGGGTCCTCGACGTCGGAGCAGGCGCGGGAGATTCGACATTGGTGGCGGCCCAACGTGTCGGCCCCAGCGGCCGCGTCCTCGCGACGGACATCTCCGCGAGCATGTTGGAGATCGCCGCTGAATCGGCACGGCACGAGGCCTGAGCAACGTCGAGACGCAAGTTGCAGACGCTCAACGTTTCGACCTCGAGCCCGATTCGTTCGACGCAGCCATCTCACGAAACTGCCTGATGCTGATTCCCGATTACCAACAGGCCTTGATCCAGATTCGGCGCGTTCTCAAGCTGGCCGGCCGGTTCGCGGCGATCGTCTTTTCGACCCCTGACCGGTGCCCCTATCTCTCAATCCCGCACGCGATCGCGCTTCGTGTGGGTCGCCTCACGTCGCCGGCGCCGGAGCGATTCGGCGAGTTCCGGCTGGGTGCTCCCGGCGTTCTGGAGAACGCCTACCGAACGGCCGGCTTCCGGGAGGTAACCGTCCGTACGGTTCCTACTCGGCGGCGTTTTTCATCCATAGCCGAGGCCATGCAGTACGCGAGGGGGCCGCTTCCCCTGCGCGAGCTCATGGTCAGGCTCAGCGACGCCGAACAGGAGCAGGCCTGGGCCGAGATCGAGCATGCGCTCGGGAAATTCGTAGGCCCGAACGGCTACGACTCGCCGTGTGAGCTGCTGATCGGCGCGGGGACGAAATAGATGCTGCAGGAATGGCGCATGTCGGTCGCACCGATCTTCCTCGAGTCTCAGAAGGGTCTGCCCAACATCACGATTGACCTGACGCCGGCTTCGCGTTGCTCAGCCGCCGCAGGTCATCGTGAGCGTTCGGCGGACAAGGTGACGCACACGGAGAACGCCCGATGAGGCGAGAGTCGCGATGAGGCAAGCGCTTCGTGATCCAGCCGTGTGACAAAGGCCGTTTCGACAAGCGCTATGAGCACGTGTTTGCCCGCTCTGCCACTGACCGAAACGACGAGTAAACTTCGAGGCGGTCCGGGCACTTGGCGTCTATCCGCCGCAGTCGTTCCAGGTGCGGGCGTCGTGGGTCATCGAGTCGTATGGGCTCGGACAAGGAGCGGGATATGGCAGGGAATCACGCCGCTGATCACGGCCGACGAAACTTTCTCAAGCTTGCCGGGTGCGGGCTTGGCATGGTTGCCCTCGCCACTGGGCCGGCTCGCGCGAGGGCCCAGACGACGACCGCGTCGCCGCTCAAGATCGGCATGGTCGGGGCCGGACGCATGGGCGGTGCCCTCGGCGAGCTGTTCATCAAGGCCGGGCACCCGGTGATGTTCTCGTCGCGCCATCCCGAGAACCTGAAGCCCCTCGCCACGCGTCTCGGGCCTCTCGCCCAGGCCGGCTCCGTCGAGCAGGCCCTCGCCTTCGGCGACGTGGTGGTGATGGTCGTCCCTTACGCCGCGCTGGAGGGGATCGGTAAGGCGCACGGCCGCGTCCTCGCCACCAAACCGCTGGTCATGGACGTCTGCAATCCGATCGCCCGGCGCGACGGTGACGACTTGGTCAAGTGGGTCGGCGAGCAGGGCGGGGCCGGGCTGGCCAGTGCCAAGCTGCTGCCGGGAGCGCGCATCGTGCGGGCTTTCAACGGGATCAGCTATCGGAGGGTGGGTCAGATCGCGCACCGCCCGGGCGGCCTCGTCGGCGTGCCGATCGCCGGCGACGATCCGAAGGCCATCGCCCTCGCCGAGGGGCTCATCCGCGGGATCGGGTTCGAACCTGTCCTCGTCGGCGGCCTCGCCATGGGCAAGTACCTGCTCCCCGGTACGCCGCTGGCTGAGGAGCACACGCCCGCGGAAATTCGACAGATCGCCGGCGGCCTGCGCTGAGTCGAGGCGCGGGGTCTCCCAGAATCGCTCTTGAACATCGTCGTCGGGGCGAGCGCCTGTCCGGCGTTGGAGCCGAGGGTCTCTAGAGTGGTTCGGGAGACGCGACGTGTAGCTTGGCGAGCTTGCCTCGCTTCACGCGCAACTCCACCAAGAACGTGGCCGCTTCTCTTCAGAAACTCGCTGCAGAGGTATTCACTTCGGTAGCGGCGGGGTATCTCGTAGCAGCGAATGCAAGGGCACTCGAGATATAAGAGATGCAGCCAAGCAGCCGAACATCTCGATCCACCCGACGGACCGCGCAGCGGTCCGCAGGTGATCGTGACCGTTCGGC
>JBGPTW010000058.1:0-34516 GCA_041490825.1 Methylomirabilia bacterium
CCTGGACGTGGTCGAGGGCATGCAGTTCGACCGCGGCTACCTCTCGCCGTACTTCGTCACGGACGCCGAGCGCATGGAGGTCGTGCTCGAGGACGCGGTCGTCTTGATCCACGAGAAGAAGCTCAGCGCGATGAAGGACATGCTGCCCCTGCTCGAGCAGGTGGCGCGTGCGGCCAAGCCGCTCCTCATCATCGCCGAGGACGTTGAGGGCGAGGCGTTGGCCACCCTGGTGGTGAACAAGCTCCGCGGCACGCTTTCGTGTGTGGCGGTGAAGGCGCCGGGCTTCGGCGACCGCCGCAAGGCCATGCTCGACGACGTCGCGACCCTCACGGGAGGCAAGGCGCTCACCGAGGATCTCGGGATCAAGCTCGAGAACGTCAAGCTGGAGGACCTCGGCCGCGTCAAGAAGGTGGTCGTGGACAAGGACAACACCACGCTCATCGACGGAGCCGGCAAGAGCTCCGCGATCGAAGGCCGCATCAAGCAGCTCCGGGCCCAGATCGAGGAGACGACGTCCGACTACGACCGAGAGAAGCTTCAGGAGCGGCTCGCGAAGCTGGCCGGTGGCGTGGCCATCATCAAGGTGGGTGCCGCGACCGAGACGGCGATGAAGGAGAAGAAGGCGCGCGTCGAGGACGCGCTCAACGCCACGCGAGCAGCGGTCGAGGAAGGCATCGTCCCGGGTGGGGGCGTCGCGCTCCTGCGAGCGTCGAAGGCGATCGACGCGCTGAAGGGTCTCGAGGGCGACGAGAAGCTCGGCGCCATGATCGTCAAGCGCGCGCTGGAAGCGCCGATCCGCCAGATCGTCGAGAACGCCGGCCTGGAAGGCAGCGTGATCGTCGAGAAGGTGAAGCTCTCGACGCCGCCGACCCACGGCTACGACGCGGAGACGATGCGCTACGTGGACATGCTGGAGGCGGGCATCATCGACCCGACGAAGGTGACGCGAGTAGCGTTGCAGAACGCCGCGTCGATCGCATCACTGTTGCTGACCACCGAGGCGTTGATCGCCGATCTACCCGAGGGAAAGACGTCGGCGATTCCGAACAACGACATGGATTGAGTCGTCGGGCATCCTCCGCGACACGATCGAGGGATTCCTCGAACGTCAGCGGAGGAGCCCCTGACGAAACAGTTTCTTGGCGAGCTCGTAGACGTCGCTCTTGTTGCCGGATCGCCGCCGGCCGACGGCGACAATGAGCACGACGACCTCTCGTCGCTCGACGCGATACACGAGCCGATAGCGCTGGCCGGCGGTGCGGACACTGCGGAAGCCGGCGAGCTCTCCGATGAGCGGCTGGCCCTGGTGCTCAGGCGATTTGGCCAGCTGATCCGCCCGCTGACTGATGAGTCGTCGGATCCGTTGGTCGGGAATGGCCTCGACGAGCTTGAGGGCGGTCTGTGTCCACGTGATCGCGAAGGTGCGATCCGCGGTCATACGCCGAGGCGCTTCTTAGCCTCCGCATTACCGACCACGCGCCCGCGCTTGAGGTCGTCGACGCTCGCGCGAAGCGCCGTCACCATCTCGGGATCGCCGAGAATGTCGAGCGTCTCCACGATGCTCTCGTAAAACTCCCACGGCAAAATCGCGAGCACCGGCTGCCCTCGACGCGTGATCGTCACCGCATGCTCCGAGGTCCGGGCCAGCTTCTCCGGAAGATCGAGCAGTCCCTTCCGCGCTTCAGAAATCGTGAGCTGGGTCATGCAGTTTCCTCCAGATGTACACATCAATGTACAAGGATATGACCAGCGTCTCAAGGTTCCGGCCGCTACGCGTCCAAGCGTCGCACCGATCGTCTCGTTGAGGCCCTGCCCCGCAAAGCTTGTCCGGATCCGCCGCGCGAACTCGGGGTCGGGCACGTCGAAGATCATCGGAAGCCTCCAAGACACGAGGTCGGTCACGGGCGACGGTAGGCCGACGACACGGCGACCTCAAGCGCGTTTCGGAGGCTACCCCGGCACGACGATGTGGTCAAAGCCCTCGGCGTAGGAATACCCCTTCTCCTTCCCGAGCGTCGCTGCGCGATTCCGCATGCGAGTCTCCACCGCCTTGACGTCACCGACCTGGCTCCCATGGCATCTGATCGCCTCGAGCTTCAGATCCATGGTGTCCGTGATGTCGATGACGAGACGCGGTTGCTCCCACTGGATCAGGTACACCTCGCGAACCTTGTGAGGCTCGTACTCCGGGAGCAGTTCGGGAAAGGCGAGGTGGTCGCGCGCGAGGGGATAGACGCAATCGAGCACGACGCGGCCGGTGGTCCGGTGGTCCCGATGCCAGCCGGGGAAGTTGTCGTACGTGCGGTGCGGATTGAGTGTGATGATCAGATCGGGTCCCCACCGCCGGATCTGACGGGTGATGTCACGCCGCAGGTCGCGCGTGTCCTCCAGTTCGCCGTCCTCGTAGCCGAGAAACTCCACGCGCCCGACGCCGAGCACGTGGGCCGCTCGGCGCTGTTCCTCTTCTCGAACAGGCGCCACCTGCTCCGACGTGACGCTGCGATCACCCGACCCCTTGTTGCCGTTGGTCACGATGACGTAGGTGAGCTCGCGCCCTTCCTTGGCCAGCCGGGCGACGGTGCCGCCAGCCAAGAACTCGGGGTCGTCTGGATGCGCGGCGACAACCATGACCCGCCCATTCGCTGCGTTCATGACTCTCGCCCTCCGGTGGCGACGGCGAGCGACATGGCGCCCGCCCGACGACGGCACTGCCACGCCGCCGCCGCGAGGAGTATCGATCCAAAAATAAACGGAGCGGAGAGATCTATGGCGTCTGCAATCGCGCCCATGACCAGAGGGCCCACGATCTGGCCACCGTCGGTCATCGTACGAAGCCAGCCGATCGTCACGCCCTGGAGCGAACGCGGAACCTGATCGCTCGTGAGCGCTGTCGGGACGGGCGCCACAAACCCCGCGGCAGCTCCGATCGCAAAGCTCCAGACGCCGAGGACCACTGGATGCGTGAGGAGCGACATGCTTCCGAGCAACGCGGCATAGATGAGTAAGCCGGGAATCAGCACGCGCATGCGGCCCCACCGGTCCGAGACGTCGCCTCCAAGCCACAGCGCGACGAGTCGACCAAGCACGCTCAGACTGACGAGGAAGCCGATCGCTTCCGGTCCGATGCCTCCACGCTCGAGGAGATAGAGAGGGAACAAGAAGACAAGAACGCCGGTCTGAATCGCGATCAGCAATGCGTTCGTCGCGCCCATGAGAAGTACACCGGGCGTGCGAAGAACCGATCCCAGGAGACGCCGGTCGCGTGATGGGTGCGGAGTCGTTGCCCCTTCCGCCGGGAGTGATGCCCAGCGTGCGACTGCGATCGCTGCCACGATCATGCACGCCGCCTCGAACAGAAAGGGGCTGGCGACGCCAACTCCCTGATAGAGCCAACCTCCGGCGGCGCTGCCGAGCAAGAGTCCCGATGTCTCACTCATCAGTAACAAGCTGACCGCCCGGCCTCGTCGCTGCGCCGCCGGCAGATTGACCATGGCGGTCGTCGCAACCGTCGCGAACATGGCCCAACCCACGCCGCCCAGCGCGCGAAAGCCGAGGAACATGCTGTAGCTCGAAGTCGTGATGCTGGCGATATCGATGAACGCAATCAACAGCAGCCCGCAGATCATGAGCGGTCGCCCGAGGCGGCCGAGCAAGTATCCGGTCGGCAGGTTCGCGATCCATTTCCCCGCGCCGAACACGACGGGGATCATCGTCACCATCCCATAGTTTGCGGCGAACGCCCGTTCGAGGTAGAGCGGCATCGACGGACGAAGCACTCCCTGGCCCAGATTGAACAAGAATGCAGCGGTCAGGACCGCGATCGGTGCTCGCTGCTCCAGTGCGCCGCGAACGAATGTCACGGCTTCGCTTCAGGAGCGTCCGTATAGTCGGGCTGGTCGTCGTCGCGGCTGACGTGCCGTACCGTGCTCGGTCTCCAAGCACCGGCACGGTCCCTTGTGACGCCCGCCCGCGGAGGTCAGCATTCGGTGCGACACCTGTTCGAGTTGCTGCCGAAGCAGCTCGAGCTCGGCGATCTGGTGCTGGACGGCGGAGAGCTGCTCCCGAACCAGAGCCAGAAGCCGAGGACGGAGCGGTGGACGTGGCGCACCGTTCAGAGTGCTCGTCAGCGTCTTCAGCCGCCGAAGCGGCAGCCCCAACGAGCGTGCCCGTCGAATGAAGCGCAGCCGTTCCACGCCCTCCTGATCGTACTGTCGATAGCCTGATGTGGTGCGGCTTGGGGCCGGCAATATCCCGACCTGTTCGTAGTAGCGAATCGTTTTCGCCGCTACGCCCGTTGTCTTCGCGACTTGGCCGATTGTGAGGGGTTGCGCCATCGACTCGCCTCCTTCTTTTGAAGGGATGGCCAACGATAGACCTTCCAGCGATGGGAAGGTCAAGGAGGCGCGCAGCTTCAGCGCCCGGCCTGCTGATCACGCCGGTGACGGTGCGGCGTCATTTGATAAGGTAAGAGGTCTCGGAGGAGATCACCCATGCCGGAGATCACGCGCTACGCCGATTCGTACTACTCGATGACGTGGGAGGACCCAAGGGCTACCCGCAGGATGCGAACGCGGGCCGCTGCTACATCACGGGCACGCTCGGAATCTTGAGGTTCGTGGGCGAGCCCGACGTGCTCTTCGCCGACGGCACGAGCGGCGACGGCTTCTCGTTCCGGTGGTGTCCGGCGTGGGGCGTGCCGGCCTTCAACGGCGGCAAGAGCGCCTTCCACGAGATCTGGGAGTACACGCCGGCGGCGCTGGCAGCTCAGACCTGACATCATGGTGGCCGGCATGATCACGATCGCCCTCATCGGCTGGGTCATGGAGAACTGGGCGTTCGACTGGCTCGAGAGGGTCACGATCGAGCGCTGGGGCATGAAGGGCGTGGCGCGATAACGCCACCGGCCGAGACGGCGCAGAGGAGGTCCCTCATGGCATCCGCGGATCGCATCGCATACTTCAACGGCCGCTTCGTCCCCGAGCGCGAAGTCCTCGTGCCGTTCCGGGACCGAGGCTTCAAGTACGGTGACGCCGTGTTCGACACGACGCGCACGTTCGGACACCGCCCGTTCAAGGTGGCCGAGCACGTCGAGCGCCTGTATCGATCCCTGCGCTATCTACGCATCGACCCGGGGCTGACGCCGGCGACGATGATCGAGATCACGGAGGAGGTGCTGCGACGGAATCTGCCGCTGCTGGAGCCCGACGACGACTACTGGGTGACCCAGCGCGTGTCGCGGGGCCTGGATCCCGCGCACCGCGACATGTGGAACCAGCACGGCGCGACCGTGATCGTGGAGTGCGTCCCGTTGCCGCTGAGAGACCGCGCGCCCCTGTATCGCGACGGCATCCGGGTGCTCACGCCGTCGGTGCGGCGCACGCCGCCGCAAGCGCTATCGCCGCGCGTGAAGACGCACAACTACCTGAACATGATCGCCGGCGATCTCGAGGTGCGCGCGCAAGACCCGGGCGCGTGGGCGATCCTGCTCGACGCGGCCGGCAATCTCGCCGAAGGACTCGGAAGCAACGTCTTCGTCGTCTCACGAGGCACGCTGCTGACGCCCCGCGAACAGATGGTGCTGTCGGGGATCAGCCGCGAGACCGTGATCGATCTCGCCCGCGAGGCCGGGATCACTGTCGTCGAGAAGGACCTCGACCTCTACGACGCGTACAACGCCGACGAGGCGTTCCTGACGTCGACGAGCCTCTGCGTGTGCCCGATCGCGAGCGTCAACGGCGCGCGGATCGGCGCGGCCATTCCCGGGCCGGTGACGCGGCAGCTCACCGAGGCGTACTGCCGGTTCGTGGACTTCGACTTCGTCGCGCAGTACCTGAAGCGCCTGGGCTGACGAGCATCATTCCTGTCTCTGGTTCGCGCGGCGGGTGGACATCGCCCGCTGGTGGTACGAGCGCTACCCCGCGCGCGCGTCGTGAGCCTGTCGGCGCGCGGCCCCGAGGGCGATGCGATCGTCGTTGCCGGGGCGACCGACCCGCGCGCCGGCGGCGCGTCCTCGGGGCAGATCCGGCCATCGCGGATCAAGCGGTCGGAGTCCACCCGTACTCCTGCTCGGCGGCCTCGCGCGTGATGTAGCCGTTGCGGAGGTCGCTCTCGATCAGCGCGCGGTCCCGCCGGAGAGGATCTCCGTAGCCACCGCCGCCCGGCAGGAGCAGCCGCACGACGTCGCGCGAGGTGAAGACGACTTCCGGCGACGACGTCGGCGCGATCGGCCGGCCGTTCACGTCGATGCGGCCGAACGAGCCCGCGTGTCCTCCGAAGGCGCCCGCCGGCGGAAACTGCATGCGGCCTGCGGAGCCCGAGAGCACGATGGGCTTCCTCGGATCGATACGATCGCCGTCGGCCGCGCGGATCACCATCTCCTCGCCGAGCCCGCCGCGGTACTGGCCCGCGCCGCCCGAGTCGGGGATCAGCTCGCGCTTCTCGAAGACGAGCGGCGTCTCGAGCTCCGACCACTCGACGGAGACGTCGCGCACGTTGTACGGGAAGCTGACCGACGCCAGTCCGTCGCGACCCGGTCGCGCACCCATGCCTCCGAACGCGTGCTGATGCAGCGCGAACAGCTCGCCGTTCTTCCGGACCCCGTTGACGTAGAACTGCCACGTCGGCATCGATCCGGAATCGGCCGGCACGCGGTCGGGCGCGACCTCGCCGAGAATGCGGAACATCAGCTCGGACACGAGCATGCCGGCCGCGAGCCGCCAGAAGCACGCCGCGGGATACGATGGGTTCACGAGACAGCCATCGGGGGCGGTGACGGTCAGCGGCCGGTACGTGCCCTCGTTGTTCGGCAGCTCGGGATCGCACACCATCTTCATCGGCACCGCGACGTACGCGCGCGTGTAGTTCATCGGCGAGTTCACGGGACGGCGCACCTGCGCCGACGTGCCGGTGAAGTCGGCGGTGAGCGCGTCGCCGTGGATCGTGAGCGTCAGCGCGATCGTCTGCGGCTCGTCGACGCCCGCGATCTCCATCGCGAGCTCTTTCCGGTACCGCCCGTCGGGCAGCTTCGCGATGCCGGCGCGCATCCCGGCCTCGGTGCGGCGGATGATCTCGTCGGCGACTGGTCGGAGCGACGTGAGCCCGAACTCGCGCGCGAGCCGCTCGAGCGCGCTCGCGCCGATCCAGCCCGCGGCGATCTGCGCGCGCACGTCGCCGATCACCTTCTCGCTGAAGCGGACGTTGCGCCGGAGCAGCGCGAAGAGATCCTCGTTCGGCTGCCCCGCACGATAGAGACGCAGCAGCGGGATGATCAAGCCTTCCTCGAACACTTCCTCGCTCGCGCCGGAGCCCTTGCGGCCTCCGATGTCGACGTGGTGGACACTGTTGATGGAGAAGCCGATGAGCCGGTCGCCGACGAAGGCCGGCGTCGTGATGAAGACATCCGCGGTCTGACCGTTCGCGATCCAGGGATCGTTGCAGATGAAGACGTCGCCCGGACGCACGGTCTCCGGCGGAAACGCGGCGACGAGATTCTTGCCGAAGACCGGCATCACGCCGGTGTGGCCGGTGGCCCCGAGCCAGGTCTGGCCGATGAGGTTGCCGCGATCGTCGTAGAGGCCCGTCGACATGTCGTGGACCTCGATGACGTCGTGCGAGAACGCCGTGCGGAAGAGCGTCGTCGCCATCTCGTCGGCGATGGCGATCAGCCGGGGCCAGATGACGTCGAGGCGAAGATCTGTCATCGCGGCGCTCCCGAGCCGACGGAGATCACGAGCGAGCCGTACGCGTCGACCTCGACCGTGCCGTCGGCGTCGATCACGGCCGTCGCGGACGGCTCTTCCACGATCGCGGGGCCCTCGAACGTCGCGCCGGGCTCGAGGTCCGCGCGGTCGTGGATGGAGAACTCGATCATGCGACCGCGGCGTGGGGAGAACGCGAGCCGCGTCTCCTTCGACGCGACGCCGGCGCCACCGCGGCCGGCGAGCGGCGCCAGCGCGATCTCCCGGCCACCGACCTTGCCCGTCACGCGGAGGTTCACGATCTCTGCCGGCACGTCGTCGTAGAAGTAGCCGTACTTTTCGCGGTAGATCGCCCCGAATCGCTGCCAGAGCGCATCGCTCGCGATCGCTTCGCGCGTCGTCTCGACGGGAACGCTGACCTGGTAGCCCTGACCGATGTACCCGACGTCGACCGCGCGAGCAAAGATCGGCGTCGCGTCGGGCTCGGCCTTCCTGAGCGTCAGCGCGACGTCGTCGGTCATCTCGCGGAAGACCGTCTCGAGGGCGGCGGCGTCGACGGCGGCGAGCGGCATCTTGTGCGTGCGCACGACGTCGTACGCGAGCGGCGCGATCACGAGTCCGAGCGCCGAGAGCACGCCGGCACGCAGTGGCACGAGGATGCGCGGGATGCCGAGCTTCGTCGCGAGGCTGAACGCGTGCACGGGCCCCGCGCCGCCGAACGCGAAGAGCGTCGCGCGCTCCGGATTGCCGCCGCGCTCGGTCAGGTGCATGCGGACCGCGGCGGCCATCGTCTCGTTGACGACGTCGTGCACCGTCCAGGCGGCGGCGAGCACGCCGCGCCCGAGGGGCCGCGCGAGATGCGTCTCGATGCCGCGCGCGGCAGCGTCGAGGTCGAGGTGGAATGCGCCACCAGCGAAGTACGTCGGGTTGAGGTAGCCGAGCGTTGCGTCGGCGTCGGTCACCGTGGGATGACGGCCGCCGCGTCCGTAGCAGATCGGGCCCGGATCGGCGCCGGCGCTCTCGGGACCGACCTGCACCAGACCGAGCGCGTTGACCGCGGCGATCGATCCGCCGCCCGCGCCGATCTCCATGAGATCGATCGCGGGCACGGGGACGGGGAAGCCGCTCGACTTCGTGAAGCGACGCGAGCGCGCGACCTCGAGCTCGTCGGTGACCGGCAGATCCGCGTCGCGCACGAGACAGGCCTTTGCCGTCGTGCCGCCCATGTCGAACGAGAGGACGTCGCCGATGTCGAGCAGCCTTGCGTAGTGCCGGGCGACGAGCGCGCCGGCGACCGGGCCCGACTCGATGAGGCGCACCGGGAACTCGCTGGCGGTCTCCGTCGACGCGACGCCGCCGGTCGAAAGCATGATCCGCAGTGGCGAGGCGAAGCCGAGCCGCCCGAGCCCGTGATCGAGATTCGTCAGATAGCGGCGGACCAGCGGCTTCACGTACGCGTTGACGACCGTCGCGCTCGACCGCTCGTACTCCTTGATCTGCGGGAGCACGGACGACGACGTCGTGACCGCGATGTCGGGCACGAGCTCGCGGAGCAGGCGCGCGACCGCGAGCTCGTTCGTCGCGTCGACGTACGAGTGGAGAAACGCGATCGCGACGGACTCCACGCGCTCGTCGCGCAGCGTGCGCGCGATCTGCTCGATCTCGGCGACGCTCACCGGCGTGACGATGCGCCCATCGCTCGCGGTGCGCTCGGTCACCGGCAGCCGCAGATACCGGGGCACGAGCGGCTCCGGAGGATCGACCCACAGCTCGTACGTCGTCACGCGCACGTGGCGGCGCAGCTCGAGCACGTCGCGGAATCCCCGGGTGGTGAGCAGCGCGGTCCGCGCGCCGCGCCGCTCGATGACGGTGTTCGCGACGAGCGTGGTCGCGTGCGCCAGGAAGCGCGTGCGCTGCGCGTAGCCGGGCGTGCCGCGGTCGAGCGCGGCGAAGCCGTCGAGCACGCCGAGGGACGGATCGGCCGGCGTCGTCAAGTCCTTGCCGATCGTGATCGCGCCCGATGCCTCGTCGAGGATCACGAAGTCGGTGAACGTACCGCCGATGTCGCAGCCGACGCGGAAGGAACGGGTCGTCATGGCGTGAGCGGACTCAGCACGCCGGGCGTCGCAACAGGTCCGCCGACGTCTTCCGTCCGCCGATGAGTGCGCCGTCGTCGAGCGTGCCGGCGAGCGTGCCGTTCTCGACGATGACCTTGCCACGGAGGATGGTCGTGACCGGCCAGCCGTGGATCTCCCAGCCTTCCCACACGCTGTGATCGGCCGCGTGGAGATCGGAGAGCGCCAGGCGCTTCCGGATGCCCGGATCGATCAGCGCGATGTCGGCGTCGCTTCCCGGCGCGATCGCGCCCTTGCGCGGATACATGCCGCAGATCTTCGCGGCGTTCGCGCTCGTCACGTCGACGAACCGCTGGAGCGACATCCCGCGCTTCACCACGCCTTCGGTGTAGGTGATGCCGACGCGCTCCTCGGTGCCGGCGTTGCCGCCGACCGTGTCCTCGATCGTGTGGCCCGCGAGCTTGATCGACGCCGGGCAGAACAGCACGTCGGTCGCGATCGTGGAGATGTCGCCGTCGACGAGCCCGCGCCAGAGCGAGCGATTGTCGTCGGACGTCTTGAGCGACGGATACGTGTGATAGAGCGGTCCCTCGGGCTTGCGATACACCGCGTGCGTGAAGCTCGCGTAGTGATGCAGCGTCTCGCCATAGATGGGCAGGCCCTTCTGCCGCGCTTCGGCGATCGCCTCGACGCCGTCCTTCGCGCTCACGTGCATGAGGTAGATCGCGCAGCCGGTGCGCTCGGCGAGACGGATCGTGCGACGGAACGACAGATCCTCGGACAGCGTGTTGTGCGCCTCGTGGAGGAACTCGGTCGCCGTCCGGCCCTCGGCGTGCAGGCGCCGGTACATGTACATCACGATGTCCTCGTCCTCGGCGTGCACGGCGAGCACGCCGCCGGCCTTCGCGACCTGCTCCATCACGCCCCACACGTGACCGAAGTCCATCATCTGGCGCGGACGCTGCGTCGTCGCGTTCGTCGTCCACACCTTGACGGTGTTGAACCCCGCCTGGATCAGCTCGGGAACCTCGTCGATCAGCGACAGCGGAAGCTCGATGCTGCGCTCCGGCGTCGAGCCGACGGTGCCCATGCCGACGAGCACGCCGTGGAACGTGTAATCCGCGTAGCTCGAGCCCTTGTATAGCCGGTTCTTCTCGTCGATGACCTGCGCGAGCCGGATGCCAGGCCGCCAGTTCGCGAAGTCCACGATCGTCGTCGTGCCACCGAACACGCACGCCTTCGAGATCACGTCGGGCGACGCCGAGCGCGTGCCCTTCTCCCGAGCGTTCGGATACGGCAGCGGCATGGACGCGTGCGCGTGGGGCTCGATGCCGCCGGGAATCACGATCTTGCCGGTGGCATCCACGATGCGGCCGACGTCGCGCCCGAGCTGTCCGGGCTGCGCGACCGCGACGATCTTCTCGCCCTGCACGGCGACGTCCCACGCGCCGACGCCCCACGGCGCGACGACCTGTCCTCCGCGAATCACGAGATCGAGCATGCGTCCATCTCTCCTCACAGACTGGCCTCGGACGGGCTCCGTCTGCGGCTGCGCCGACGACCTCCAGCTCGCCCTACCATCCCCGGCGCGATTCTCTCGTGCCGAGCCTATCCGATCCGGCACCGTAAGGCCACGCGGTTGTCCGCGACGCCGTCGACGCAGCCGAGGGGCCCCGACACCACCCCGCGAACCCCGCGACCGTTTGACACTCCGCCGCGCCGCGTGCTACGAGGAGTCACCTGTCTCGCTGTGCGCTTCCCGCATGAGAAGGTCCCGATGACACCGGGTTCGACGTGCGCGGGCGCACGGAGCTTCCGCGCGTCGACATCGCGTACTCGTACGCCGGTGCGGATGGCGCCGCGATTCGCGCGCACGTCGCGGCCGGCGCGCGCGCGATCGTGTCCGCCGGCCTCGCGCCCGGCGTGCCGACGCCGGCGGCGAACGAGGCGCTGATCGAGGCGCGCGTGCTGGCGATGCTCGCGTTGACCGTGAGCGACGACGGGAACGAGATCCCGCGGATGTTCGACGAGTCTTGACCGGTCGCGCGCGCGACGCGCAAGGAGAGCCCGACATGAAACTGGTCGACCTCAGCCGCGAGCTGTACCACCGGACGCCCACGCACCCGAGCCACCCGCCGGTCACGATGATGGACTGGAACACCCACGCGGAGATCAGGCGCGACGCCGACGTCACGTTCTCCTCGCGCTCGATGGTGATGTCGATGGGCGACCATGCCGGCACGCACGTCGACGCGCCGTCGCACTTCGACGCGCGGCCGGGCGCGCTCACGGTCGATCAGGTGCCGCTCGAGAACTTCTACACGGACGCCGTCTGCCTCGACCTCTCGCACATCCCGCTCAAGTCCGACGTGCTGATCGAGGACCTCGAGCAGGCGACGAGGAAGGCGGGCGCCGAGATCAAGGCGCGCGACACCGTCTTCCTCTACATGGCGGTGCACGATCGCCTCTTCGGCAAGCCCGAGTACGTGACCGACTTCCCCGGGCTCACGAAGGAATCGGCCGAGTGGCTCGGCCGACAGGGGATCGTGAGCTTCGGCGTCGAAGCGGTGAGCCCTGGCCGTCCCGGCCAGAACAACTTCCTCGTGCACATGGTGTGTCGCGACATGGGCTTCACGCACATGGAGAGCCTGTGCAACCTCGACAAGCTCGTCGGCAAGGGACGCTTCCGTTTCATCGGGTTTCCCTTGAAGATCAAGGGAGGCAGCGGCAGCCCGATCCGCGCCGTCGCCATTCTCGACGAGTAGCACTCAGAAAGGGGTCGTCATCATGAGCACCGGCACCGACCGCTTCGGCAACGTCTTCGCGCCCACGCTTCCGTACGCGCGCGGCACAATCCTCTCGTCGACGGCCGACGACTATCGAAAGCTCGAGCACGCCTACGCCCTCATCCGGCAGCGGGGCGCGGAGAACGTCTTCATCTTCACCGGCCTCGAGCACGCGTTGCCGATGGAGCCCGAAGACCTGCGCTTCGCGGACGACGAGATCGCGCCGGCGCTTCACGGCGAGAAGCTGAAAAAGCTGGCGCTCGGTCATCTCGGCGGCTCGCCGGAGCTGCACGACGTCGTGGCGACGAACCGGCTCACCGGCGCGACGCTCGCGACGTTCTTGACGATCGTGAAGCCCGGCGACGCGGTGATCGGGGTCTCCGCCAGCTTCAGCCATCCGTCGGTGCAGCGCGCGGCGGCGCACAGCGGATCGAAGTTCACGGACACCGCGGGGATCGACGCGTTCACGAAGGCGATCGAGCGCGAGGACAAGGTGGCGCTCGTCGCGCTCACGCGGCTCGCGGTGACGTACGAGTTGATGCCCGTGGACGCGATCCGGACGGCCGTGAAGCTCGCGCACGACAAGGGCGCCATCGTGTACGTCGACGACGCGGGCGGCGCGCGCGTGGCGCCCGCGCTCTTCGATCAGCCGCGCATGCTCGAGCTGGGGGTCGACGTGGGCGCCACCGGCCTCGACAAGTACGGGACGATCGGCCCCCGCTTCGGCCTCCTCGCGGGCGAGAAGGAGCTCGTCGGGAACATCCGCGCGAAGGTCTTCGAGTTCGGGCTCGAGGCGCGACCGATGTGCTACGCGGCGATCGTGCGCACGCTCGAGCGCTACAACCCGCGCCGCGTGCACGATCTCCTCGACGCGACGAAGAAGGTCGCCGCCGAGCTCAAGAAGCGGTTCCCGGGCAAGATCCACGAGACGTCGACGACCGCTCAGCTCCTCGCGGACGATCTGCTCGAGCTCGCGATGCAGCGCGGAGGAGTGCGCCAACCCGCCGTCGTCCCCTACGAGGCCGCGGCAGCGCTCTGCATGCTCTTGCTCCAGGAGCACGGCATGCTGACCGTGCACTTCGTGGGGATGCCCCCCGGGACCGCGAACATCCTCTTCAAGTTCATCCCGCCGGAAACGCTCGAGAAGTTCGGTGGGCCGGAGAAGTTCGCCAGAGCGGTCGACGACGCGGTGACGAAGCTGGGCCGCGTGGTCGGCGATCCTGCGAGAATGCGCGAGCTGCTCTTCGGAGCGGCGCCAGTTTCCCCTTGACACTCGTGGCGATGGCGGGCACAAGGGAGGCACTCGCCGCCCAGGACGCCTGCCCCCGCTGGAGGACGAACGATGAACGACCGTGAGAGCGCTACGCCCCATCAGCATTGCGACCACCGGACTCCTCTCAGCCGTCGCACGTTCCTGCGCGCAGCCGCCGCGACGGCCGGGGCGCTCGCCGCGCCCGCCTGGATCCGCGACGCGCAGGCCGCGACCGTCGTGAAGCTCGGCCACACCCAGCCGCTGACCGGCCCGTCGGCCGCGTACGGCATCCGTTCGCGGGACGGCGGAGCGATGGCCATCAAGGAGATCAACGACGCCGGCGGCTTCGCCGATGCGAATGGAAACACGTACACGATGCCGGTGACGGAAGACGACATGGCCAACGACCCGAAGCAGGCCGTGACGCTCTTCCGCCAGCACGCGCTCGACCCGCAGATCATCGCGTCGATCGGCCCGACGAACTCCGTCGGCTATCTCCCGTGCGTACCCGTCGCCGACCAGCTCAAGCTGCCGCTCGTCGGCACCGGCTCCGGCGCGCCGGTGAAGAAGTGGAACGTGTGGGCGTTCCGCGTGAACCCGGTCTCGAAATCCGCCGTGCCGGTCATGTTGAGGGCCGTGACCAAGACGGAGCGGGTCAAGCGCCTCGCGGTGATCTACGACCAGACCCAGGACGCGCAGGCGGGCGACGCGATGATCTGCCGCGACATGAAGGACAAGCTCGGCTACGAGCTGGTCGCGTTCGAAGCGTTCCGGACCGGCGATCAGGATTTCTCGCCCCAGGTGTCGAAGATCCGGACTACCAAGCCGGACGCCGTCTACATCGCCGCCGCCACCGGTGACGGCGTCAAGGTGGCGTCGCAGGTGCGCAGCGGCGGCATCGAGGCACCGCTCGTGACGGGCTTCGGGTCGTTCGAGGATCCCGTGTACTGGGACGGCACGAACGGCGCGATCAAGGGCGGGTACACCTGGCTCGCTCAGGACATCAAGTCCGCCTCCGGCAAGCTGCGGGAGTGGGTCGACCGGTACAACAAGGCGTTCAAGCTCGAGGCGACGTCGTTCTCCACGTATGGCTATGACGCCGTCTGGACCGTCGTCGAGGCCGTGAAGCGCGCCGGTTCCACGGACCGCGCCAAGGTGCGCGAGGTGCTCGCGGTGCTCGAGTTCACGAGCCCGATCGGCACGAAGATCAGCTTCAAGAACCCGCCCGAGGGCGAGAACCTCACGCCCTCGGTCACCGTCATCAAGGTCACCGGCCGCGGCACGTACACCGTCACGAGCTGACCGGCATCGTCGGATGGTCACGTCCTCGACCGGCCCGATGCTCCGCGTCGAGAACGTGACCAAGCGCTTCGGCGGGCTCACCGCCGTCTCGTCGGTGAGCCTCGAGATCCCGCGAGGCACGATCGTCTCGCTCGTCGGACCGAACGGCGCCGGGAAGACGACGCTGTTCAACGTCATCTCGGGCGTCGAGAAACCGGACGGCGGCCGCGTCCACTTCGACGGCGCCGACGTGACGGGCCGGCCGCCCAACCAGCTCGTGGCGCGGGGGCTCGCCCGCACGTTCCAGAACGTGCGCCTGTTCCGTCACCTGAACGCGCTCGAGAACGTGATGATCGGCCTCACGTGCCGCACACGCGCTGGTCTCGTCGATGCGCTGCTCTGGCTCGAGCGGCACCGCCGCGAACGACGCGAAGCGATCGACCGCGCCGAGCATTTGCTCGACTGGGTCGGCGCGTACCCGCATCGGCTGTCGAAGCCCGAGGAGCTGCCGTACGGCGACCAGCGCCGAGTCGAGATCGCGCGGGCGCTCGCCAGCGATCCGAAGCTGCTCATCCTCGATGAGCCGACCGCCGGCATGGGGCCGGGCGAGGCGCATGCCGTCGTGGAGCTGCTCGGCAAGCTCACCGCCTCCGCGATCACGCTCCTGCTGATCGAGCACAACATGAACGTCGTGATGTCGGTCTCGGACACCGTCGTCGTGCTCAACTTCGGCCAGAAGATCGCCGAGGGGCCGCCCGCGAAGATCCGGAACGACGCCCGTGTGATCGAGGCGTACCTCGGAACGGACGAATGACGCCGCTCCTGACGATCTCCGACCTTCACGTCTCGTACAAGGCCGTTCCCGCCGTCGCCGGCGTGAGCCTCGAGATCTGCGAGGGCGAAGTCCGCGTCATCCTCGGCGCGAACGGCGCCGGCAAGACGACGATCATCAAGGCGATCCTCGGCCTCGCGCGGCCGCATCGGGGCGCGATCCGCTTCGCGGGCCAGGAGCTCCTGCGCCTGCCCTCGCATCGCATCCACCAGCTCGGCATCAGCTGGGTGCCCGAGGCGCGCCAGCTCTGGGGCAGTCTCACGGTGCTCGACAATCTGCGCATGGGCGCGTTCCTCGAGAACGACCGAGCGAAGATTGCCGAACGCGTCGATCACATGTTCAAGCGCTTCCCCCGTCTCGCGGAGCGGCAGACGCAAGTCGCGGGCTCACTGTCCGGCGGCGAACAGCAGATGCTCGCGATCGCGCGTGCGCTCATGTCCGATCCGAAGCTGGTGCTGATGGACGAGCCGTCGCTCGGCCTGGCGCCGCTCGTCGTGCGGGACGTGTTCCGCCTCGCGAAAGAGATCAACGGCCGCGGCGTCGCCATCCTCATGGTCGAGCAGAACGCGCGCCAGGCGTTGAAGGTCGCCGACTGGGCCTATCTGCTGTCGGTGGGCCGCGTGGTGGAGAGCGGCCGCGCTGCCGACATCGCGGGCAAGGAAAGCGTGCAGGAGATCTTCCTGGGAGGGCGGGCGTGACGCTGCTGCTCCAGCAGTTGCTGAACGGCCTGATCATCGGGAGCACGTACGCGGTGGTCGCGCTCGGCTTCTCGCTCGTGTTCACCGTGGCCCGCGTGATCAACTTCGCGCATCCCGACATCTTCATGGTGGGGATGTTCGCGGGTCTCCTCGCGGGTGCGCACATCTCGCAGAACTTCATCGTCGTGCTGGTGGCCGGCGCGCTCGGTGCCGCCGCCGTCGGGTACGGGCTCGAGCGGGTGGTGCTACGCCCGCTCCGGTCGCGCGACGTGCTGATGACGCTGATGGGCACGCTCGGCGTCGCGATCATGCTCCAGAACGGCATGGCGGCGCTGATGAGCCCCGACCCCGTCGCCTATCCTCGAGTGGTCCCGAACGTCGCGTTCGGGACCGGCGACATCAGCATCTCGTCGCTCCAGGTCGTGAACTTCGGGCTCTCGGTCGTGATGCTGGCCGCGGCCAGCTTTTACGTGCGACGGACGAGGTACGGCCGCGCCACCCGGGCCATCGCGGAGCGGCCGGACGTGGCCGCCGCCTTCGGCGTCGACGTGAACCGCGTGTCACAGATCACCGTCGTCCTCGCGTCCGGCATGGCCGGGGTCGCCGCGGTGTCGGTGGGGCTCCTGTACGGGAGCGCCTGGGCCTTCGTCGGCCTGCTCTACGGCCTGAAGTCTTTCGTCTGCATGCTGGTCGCGGGCAACCGTTACTTCGATGGCGTCATGCTCGTCGCGCTGACGCTCGGCGTCCTGGAAGCGCTGGTGACCGGCTACTTCTCGTCGAGCCTGCGCGACGCCGTCGCGTTCTTCGTGCTCATCGTCGTCCTGTACTTCCGTCCGGACGGATTGTTCGGATCGTACGCGGTGTGAGGCGCGGATGCTGAGCTTCGCGTTCTGGGAGCCCGTCGCGATCTTCACCCTGCTGAACGTCATCCTGGTCACCGGGCTGTACGTCACCGCGTTGTCCGGCCAGCTCTCGCTCGCCACGGCCGCCATCGCTGGGATCGGCGCCTATGCTGCTGCCGTCCTGACGACGAACTTCAACTGGCCCTTCGTTCCGGCCGTGGCCGTCGCGGTCGTCAGCGGCGCCATCGTCGGCGCCGGCATCGCAACGGTCACCGTGAAGATGCGAGACTTCATCCTCAAGCTGACGACGCTCGCGTTCGGCGAGGCCGTCTCCGTCATCGCGTTCAACATCGAGTACATCGGCGGCGCCAACAGCTTCACCGGCATTCCGCTCTACACGAACCTCAAGGTCGTGCTGATCGCCACCATCATCGCGCTGTACGTCGCCTGGCGGTTCGACGGTTCACGGCTCGGCTTGGCGGCACGCGCGGTGCGCGACGATCCGCTCGCGGCGGCGGCGACCGGCGTGTCGGTCCGCGCCAGTCGCACGCTCACGTTCGCGCTCGGCTCGGCGCTCATCGGCGGCGGAGGCGCGATCCAGGCGCACTACGTGCTCACGCTGAACCCGCAGGAGCTCGGCTTCTTCAACTCGCTCACGTACATCATCTTCCTGCTCTTCGGCGGGATGCACGTGCTCTGGGGCCCGGTGCTCGGCGCGATCATCCTCACCGCGATCCCGGAGCTGATCCGCTTCGCGAGCCAGTACCGGCTGATCCTCTATGGGCTGGTCATCGTGGTGGTTGTGCTCTTCCGGCCCGAAGGGCTCCTCACGCGAACGCCGACGGGGGCGGGACGGAGACGACTCGCACGCCTGCTCCGCCTCGGACGCGCGTTGCCGACGCCGGGCGCGGTGGACGAGCGAGCGGGAGCCGACCGGGTCGACGCGCCGCGGTAGACGGCACTTCGGCGAGACCGGTCCATCGAGAGAGGGGCACACACCCTACCAAGCTCGCGAACATCTCACAGCCGCCAGGTCGATGTATCACGAGCTGGAGACGACGCTCTGGCTCGAAAAGGCAGCGGCGCTGGAACAACGTGATGGGCCCGATGGCCTATTGATACAGGTAACAGGCCACGTCGTGTGTCGGGCCAACCGGCAGCAGCGCCGGCGGCCCGTCCGCGCAGCGCGGCATCGCGAACGCGCACCGCGTGCGGAAGCGGCAGCCGGAGGGTGGATTGATCGGGTTCGGCGGATCGCCCGTGATCGGCGGCCGATCCATGCGAAGGTCCGGATCCATGCTCGGGGCTGCGGCGAAGAGCGCCTGCGTGTACGGATGCTTCGGCGACTCCGCGAGCGCATCGGCGGTGCCCGTCTCCACGACCTGTCCGAGATACATGACGAGCACGCGACCGCTCACGTACTCGATCACGTTCAGGTCGTGGGAGATGAAGACGTAGGTGAGCGCGCGTTCCGCCTTCAGATCTTGAAGAAGGTTGAGCACCTGGGCCTGGATTGACTTGTCGAGCGCTGACACCGGCTCGTCGAGCACGAGGAGCTTCGGATCGAGCACGAGCGCGCGGGCGATGTTCACGCGCTGGCGTTGACCCCCGCTGAGCTCGTGCGCATACCGGCGGCCGTAGAGCCGCGGATCGAGGCCGACGCGGCTGAGCAGCGCTCGCGCCCGCTCGCGCGCTTCGCCGCGAGGCGTGCCATGCACGAGCAGGCTGAACGCGACGGCATCCTCGATCGTGAGGCGCGGGTTCAGCGACGCGTACGGGTCCTGGAACACGAGCTGCATATCGCGGCGTAGCCGTTTCATCCGGGGTGCGGACGCGCTACGCACGTCTTCGCCACCGAACCGCAGAGTCCCGGCATCGGATTCGATCAAGCGCAGGATGAGCCGCGCAAGGGTGGATTTCCCGCATCCGGACTCGCCCACGATCCCGAGGGTTTCGGCCGGATAGACGTCGAACGAGACGTCGTCGACCGCGCGCACCCACGCGTACGTGCGCTGGAGCAGGCCACCGCGCAGGGGAAAGTGCTTCCGGAGCCGGCGCGCCTCGAGCAGCGGCGTCCGCCCGTTTCCGGTGGTCACGCGCGGATCTCCATCGCATCGCGCAAGCCATCGGACGCCAGGTTGAATGCCATCGACGTGACGAAGATCGCCAGCCCGGGGAGCGCGGGGACCAGCGCGTTGACGTAGATCGACTGGCGCAGCGTGTTCAGCATCAGCCCCCACTCGGCGGCCGGTGGCGTCACGCCGAGGCCGAGGAAGGACAGACCTGCGGCGAGAATGATCGAGAGGGACACCTGGGTGCTCGCGAACACGAGGATGGGCCCGAGCACGTTCGCGAGGAGGTGATGACGCATGATCTGGCGTACGCCCGCGCCACTCGCCCGCGCGGCGGCGATGTACTCGAGGCCCTTCACCTGCACGGTCGCGGACTCCGCGACGCGCACGACGCGCGGCACGAACACGATCGAGAGCGAGATCAGCGTGTTCGGGAGGCCGGGGCCGAGCGCGCCTGAGATCGCGATCGCCAGCAGGACGGCCGGGAACGCGTAAAAGATGTCCATCGTCCGCATCACGATCGTATTCGTGAGGCCGC
Source organism: Methylomirabilia bacterium (assembly GCA_041490825.1). Lineage (GTDB taxonomy): Bacteria > Methylomirabilota > Methylomirabilia > Rokubacteriales > CSP1-6 > JBGPTW01. Next base: position 20,074 of record JBGPTW010000058.1, read on the forward strand.
CGATATAGCCGGCGAAGACGCCGAGCACCGTGCCGAGTACGAACGCCACGAGAACCGGGGTGAGTCCGGCGACGAGCGTCATGCGGCCACCCCACAGCAGGCGACTCAGCATGTCGCGACCCTGCTCGTCCGTCCCGAGCACGTGCGCCGACGTGCCGACCGGCGCGAGCCGTAGCCGGATTGATCCGGAGTTCGGATCATACGGCGCGAGCCACGGCGCGAGGACGGCGGACAGCGCGATGAGGAGGAGAACGGTGCCGGCAACGAGCGTCGCGGGGTCGCGCCCAAGCCGCCACGCGACGGTGCGCCAGTACGACATATTCACCGTCGGGGGGAGCGAGCCCCGATCCTCCCCGACACCCCCCACGGCTTCGATGTGCATCAACGGCACGCGGCTTCGGACCTCCGTCAGTCGCGCGCGATCCGCGGATCGACGAGCGTTTGCAGCAGATCGACGGCGAGGTTCAGCAGCACGAAGAACGTCGCGAGGACCAGGATCACGCCCTGCAGCACCGGAAGGTCACGTTGGAAGATAGCGAGGTTCAGGAGATAGCCCGTCCCGGGCCATGAGAACACGACCTCCACCAGCACGGAGCCGCCGAGCTGGAAGCCGAACTGGAGCCCGAGCACGGTGAAAATCTGCGGGGCCGCGTTCTTCACGACGTGCGTGAACACGCGCCGGGCCGCCAGGCCCTTCGCGCGCAGGGCAAGCACGAACTCCTGGTTCAGAATGTCGAGCGCGGCCGAGCGCACCACGCGTGTGATCACGCCGAGTGGGATCAGCGACAGCGCCACCGTGGGCAGCGCCATGTGGCGCAGGTAGTTGAGGAGGCCGCCTCCGTCGGCGGCGCCCATCGCGGGGAGCCAGTTGAGCTGCACGGAGAAGACGATGATCAGGATGATGCCCGCCCAATAATGCGGGACCGACACACCGACGATCGCGAGGGCGCTCGCGAGCTTGTCGATCACGAGGCCCTGCCGAAAGGCGGCAAGGAAGCCGAGCGCGCCGCCGAGGCCGAAAGCGAGCAGCGACGACGACAGCGCGAGCACGAGGCTGTTCGCGAGCGCGTCGCGGACGTCGAGAATCACGGCCCGGCGGGTGGCGACTGAACGTCCGAGGTCGCCTTGCGCTATCCGCCCGAGCCAGACGAGGTACTGCACCGGCAGCGGCTTGTCGAAGCCGTACGCGCGCTTGGTGGCCTCGATCTCTGCCTTGCTCGATTCGGCCGGCATCACCGCCGCGATCGGGTCGCCGGGGGCGAGGTGCACCATCGCGAACACGATGACGCTCGCCCCGAGCAGCGTCGGGACCGCCAGCAGGAGACGCCGGCCGACGTACTCCCACACCGCGCGACGCTACCTGACCGTCGCCGAGGTGAGGTCCACGAACCAGCTTTGAGGCTGCACGAACCCCTTCACCTTCGGTGAGAGCGCCCGCGGATTCAGGTCGTGGACGATGAAGATCCACGGCGCGTCGTCGACGATGATCTCGTGGAGCCTGGCGAGGATCTCGTTCTGCTTGGGGATGTCGAAGGTGCGCTCGGCTTCGTCGATGAGCTTGTCGGCTTCGGGATTGATGTAGGGCATCGTGTTCACCGAGACGGGCACGACCGACTTCGAGTGGAAGAACCGTCCGAACCCGCTCCACGGCTCGAGGAAGTTCCAGGAGATGTTCCAGGCGTTGAGGCCCTCGTTCTCCGCGGTCTTGAAGCCCGCGCGCCAGCGCGTGAGGAGCGTGTTCCACTCGACCGGCTGGAGATCGACGTCGATGCCGACCTCCTTGAGGTTCTTCTGGATCAGCTCGTTCATCGCGAGCGGTAGCATTTGGCCCGACCCCGATGTGGAGATGAGGTGCACCGCTTTCGCCGGGCGTTTCGTCCCATCGAAGCCGGCCTGACGCAGCAGCTCCTTCGCCTTCGCCGGGTTGTACTGGTAGAGCTCCTTCGGCTTGCCGAACCACGGATGTCCCTTGTACACGACGCCCGTCGCCGGGATGCACGTGTCGTTGAGGAGGCTCTTGCAGATGCCGACGCGATCGATCGCGTAGTTCGCCGCCTTGCGCACGAGCTTGTTGTTCCACGGCTCCTTGTCGAGCCGCAGCGTGTGCGTCCAGTTGTGCGGGTAGGAATTCATGACGATCTGGAAGCCGGAGCCCTTGAGCTGCGGGATCGAATCCGGCGGCGGCACCTCGATCCAATCGACCTGGCCGCTGCGGAGCGCCGCCAGGCGCGTGGTCGGCTCCGGCAGCGGCAGAAGCACGAGCTTGTCGATCTTCGGTCGGCGCTTCACATCCCAGTACTGCTTGTTCGCCTCGAGCTCGAGGCGTTCGCGCGGAACGAACCTGGTCACGTGGAACGGGCCGGTTCCGGAGGGCTGCTCGGCGAACTGGCGCCAGTCCTTGAACTTCTGCCACTGCGTCGGGGACACGATCAACATGTAGCAGAGCTGGTACGGCACGAAGCTCGTCGGCTTGTCCGTCTCGAACTCGACGGTGTGATCGTCGAGCTTCTTGACGGCCTTGAGCGACGCGAGTCGAAAGCTGACCTGACCGGAGCCGTACGGATCGAAGTGCGGCGCGTCCCTCTTCTTGATCGACTCGAAGCTGAAGACGACCGCCTCGGCGTTGAACGGGCTCCCGTCGTGAAACTTGACGTTGTGGCGCAGCTTGAACACCCACTTCGTTGGCTCGTCCTTGCGCGCTTCCCACGACTCGGCGAGACCGGGTACGAGCGGCGCCAGCCGGTCGCCACGCGTCAGGTCCCACGCGATGAGCGGCTCGTAGATCTGATAGCCGACAAAGCGGAACCCTTCGAAGCCGTTGTCGGTCTGGCCGCCGGTGTACGGGATGTCGCTCGCCGTCATGCCGATGCGGAGCGTTCCCTGCGCCAGAGCGCCGTTCGCAAGCGACAGCGACAGGACCAGACCGATGAGGAGGGTGACGAGGCGTCTCATGATGGGTCTCCTTGGCTAAAGGTCGAGATGATGGCCGGCGCCTCGGCGTGCCGAAATGCGAAGCGCTCGGGGACGAGGTGGCAGCGGGCGAGGTGGCGCCCTGCCACGGGATGGAACGACGGCGGCACGCCGAGGCACTCCGCGCGCACGAGCGGGCAACGCGGCGCGAACGCACAACCCGGTGGCAGCGCGACCTGGTTCGGGGGCGCGCCGGGAATTGGAACGAGCGGGCGTCCCTTCTGGCCGCGGCGCACTGTCGCCTGCATGAGCCCCTCGGTATAGGGATGCGCGGGATGATGAAACAGCTCGCGTATGGGTGCCTGCTCGACGATGCGCCCGGCGTACATGACCGCGGCGGAGTCCCCGATCTCGGCGGCAACGCCAAGGTCGTGCGTGACGAAGATGACCGCGAGACCGAGCCGCTTCTGCAGATCTCGCAGGAGCCAGAGGATCTGCGCCTGGACCGTCACGTCAAGCGCCGTGGTCGGCTCGTCGGCGAGCAGGAGCTCAGGCTCGCACGCAAGCGCGATCGCGATCATGGCGCGCTGGCGCATGCCGCCGGAGATCTCGTGCGGATAGCTCGCGAGGCACCGCTCCGGCGATGGCACCTGGACGAGATCGAGGAGCTCGCGGGCTCGTTGGCGCGCCGCCCGGCGATCGAGGCCGCGGTGCTGCGCGAGCGTCTCGACGATCTGCTCGCCGATCGTGTAGACGGGGTCGAGCGCGGTCATCGGCTCCTGGAAGACCATCGACACGACGCCACCCCGTAGCTGTTCGCGCGCGTGCTCGTCGAGCCGGTTCACGTCGCGACCTTTCAGGAGCACCTCGCCGGTGACGCGCGTGCGCACGGCCGGATGGAGGCCGAGAATCGCGCGGAGGGTGACGCTCTTCCCGGAGCCTGATTCACCGAGGAGCGCGAGGACCTTCCCGGCGTCGAGCGAGAAGCTCACGCCGTTCACTGCGCGTACGACTCCGTCGCGCGTCTCGAACGCCACGCTGAGATCGCGGACACTTAGGAGTGACATGCGGGCTATCCGTGACTGGCGGTGATCATAGCACCTCGGCCGCGACGGTGATGTCGTCGAGGCACACGCCAGCAAGCTGGATGCGCCGTCGCTTTTCGAGTCGGCGAGCGGTCTCGACCATCCATGTCGCGGCTTGTTCGCCTTGCCATGCGGCCAGATGCCGGACCCAGAATACGCTCGAGCCGAAGTGTGCTTGAAAAGTGCGGACGGTGTCTGCACTTTCTTCGCGGGCGTTCCCTTTACCCTGGTCGCACTACGTCCGTCTGCTTGCGCTCCGGAGCCCGAGGGCGAGGAGTTTCTACGAAGCCGAGGCCCTGCGCGGAGGCTGGACGGTGCGCCAGCTCGACCAACAGATCGCCGCTGAGTTCTACCAGCGTACCCTGCTGTCAAAGAACAAGGTGGCGATGCTCCATGGCGCCGCGGTGAGGAGACTCGAGGACCTGGTCACTCCGGAAGAGGAGATCAAGGATTCCTACGTACTCGAGTTCCTCGGCCTCATCCTCTGCGCCCAGAAAGACACCGCAGTCGCTCATCTGGCAGGCCCAGATGGAGTATATTGGGTGGTATGAAAGTCAAGACGTCGATCACCCTCTCGCGCGAGCTGCTGGATGCCATCGACGCCCGGACGGGGCGCGGGCGGAGCCGATCCGAGTTCATCGAGGCTGCCCTGCAAGCCTTTCTCGACAAGTCGATGCGGGACGAGCGAGGCGCCAGGGACCTCGAGATCCTCAACCGCCGCGCGACCCGCCTGAACCGCGAGGCGGTCGACGTCCTTGCTTATCAGGTGATCCCCTGACGCGTGGCGACCTCTTCCGCGTCGCGCACCCCTCGGCGCGTGACCCGCGGCGCTCGCGAGTGTTCGTCGTCGTCAGCCGTCAGACGCTGATCGAGTCGCGATTCTCGACGGTGATCTGCGCTCCGATCTACTCGACGCATGAAGGGCTGTCGACCCAGGTTGCGGTAGGCGTCGCCGAGGGCCTGAAGCACGACAGCAGCATCCACTGCGACGAGCTGGTCAGCCTACCCAAGACCGCCCTGTCCAACTTCGTGGGAGCGCTGTCGCCGGGGAAGCTTGAGGAACTCGAGCGCGCGTTGCGGGTCGCGGTCGACGCCGAGGACTGAGACGTTCCCACGCGTCCCTTGACGATGCGCGGTCGCTGAAGTTGAAGTCCCTGATTTGGTTGGTGGGCCGTCAAGGACTCGAACCTCGGACCCGCTGATCAAGAGTCAGCGGACCCGCCGGCCGCCCGTCACCATGCGCAAGAACGCCGGCGCGAGCCGCGGATCGAGCGTGTCGCGGATGCCGTCGCCAAACAGATTGAACGCGAGCACCGTCACCGTGATCGCCAGGCCCGGAAAGAACACGAGCCACCAGTGCGGGACCAGCGACGTCAGCGAGTCGGCCAGCATGTTGCCCCACGTCGGCGTGGGCGGTGGGATCCCGACGCCGAGAAAGCCGAGCGCGGCCTCGATGACGATGGCGACACCGAGATGCGCCGTGGCCAGCACGAGGTACGGCGCGACACATTGCGGCAACACGTGGCGCGCCATCACTCGGAGCTCGGACGCGCCCGACGCGCGCGTGGCCTCGACGTACGTGAGCTGGCGAACCGTGAGCGCCACCGAACGGATCACGCGATTGCCGAACGGGATCCGCGTGATGGCAATCGCGATGATCACCGCCGACATCCCCGTGCCGATCGCCATCGAGATCGCCATGGCGAGAATGAGATCGGGAAAGGACTGGAGGATCTCGGTGATGCGCTGGCTGACGAGATCGAAGCGCCCGCCGAGATACCCGCAGGCCACGCCCCACAGCGAGCCCACCGTCGTGCCGAGCAGCACCGACGCGAACGCGACCGTCAGCGACATCCGCGCGCCGTAGATCACGCGGCTCAGCGTGTCGCGACCCACCTGATCGGTGCCGAAGTAGTGCACGGCATCGGGTGACTTGGACATCCGGCGAAAATTGGTCTTCAGCGGATCCACGGGAGCGATGAGCGGCGCCGTGACGGCCATGACGACGATCAGGAGGCCGACGATGCCGCCGACCATCGACAGAGGGTTGCGTCTCGCGAACACCAGCGCCTCGCGCAGGAGCGACGGGGCCGGAGCGGAATCGATCGTGACGCGCGCGACCGCCACGCGCGCCTCTCCGTCAGGCATGATGGATCCGAGGATCCAGCCAGGCGTAGCTGAAATCGACCAGGACGTTGACGACGACGAAGATCACCGCGTAGAACAGGACCAGGTTCTGGACGACGATGATGTCACGCTCGATGATCGCGGTGATCAGCGAGCGACCGAGCCCCGGCACCCCGAACGCCTGCTCGACGGCCACCGAGCCGCCGAGCACGAATCCCATGAGGACGCCCGAGAGCGTGACGACTGGCAGCAGCGCGTTCGGCAGCGCGTGTCGCACCACGACGAGCACCTCGCGCACGCCCTTGGCGCGCGCCGTGCGGACGTAGTCCTCGATGATCACCTCGAGCAGACACGATCGCGACATGCGCGCGATGTACGCGCCCTGGCCGAGTCCGAGCACCACCGCCGGGCCGATCACGAGCTGCAAGTTCGTCCACGGGTCCTGCCAGAGATGCACGACGGTCAGCGGCGCCTTGTAGCCGAACCAGAACAGCAGCGCGAGGACGATCAGCATCCCGAGCCAGAAACCGGGAATCGCGATGAAGAGGACCGAGATCGAGCGCGCCAGGTTGTCGGAGAGCCGGTTCGGCCGGAAGGCGCTGATGATGCCGACGGGAAGACCGACGAGCCAGGAGACGAGTACCGCGAGCACACCGATCTCGGCGCTCAGCGGACCACGGTGCAAGATGAGCTCGGACACCTTGTCGCCGCGGAAGAACGACTTGCCGAGACTGCCCGTGGCAATGTCGTGGAGCCATCGGACGTACTGCACCGGCAGTGGATCGCTCAGCCCGAGGTCGGCCATGATACGCGCGCGGTCGCCGGGCGCGAGCTTGGCGAAGCCCTCCATGCCGAACATCGCCACGAGCGGATCGCCGGGCAGGATGCGCATGACGACGAAGACGATCACGGAGACGCCGAAGAGCGTCAGGGCTCCGAACAGTGCGCGCCGCAGAAGGTACTTCCGCAATTACCGAACTGGGGGCCCCGACATGGCCCCCAGACCCCCACCGCTCGGAGCGCCCCGGGGAACCCGTGACGCTCCTCGATTCTCCGACATGCTCTCAGCGCCGCCGAGAGACGCGCGCTACTTGCCGAGCCAGGCCGTGTCCCAGCGGACCACGTCGTAGATCCCGAAGATCTTGTACGGGTTCACGCCCTTCACGTAGTTGAACCAGCCGTCGTTGATCTTCTCCCACGAGATGGGCAGGAGCGGCGGATCCTGCTCGAAGATCATCTCCGCCTTCTTCACGAGCGCCTTGCGCTTTCCGTGGTCGAGCTCGCGGTCGATCTGCGGCAACAGCTCCTGGAACGCGGGATTGTGCCACCGCGAGTAGTTCTGTGGTCCGTCTTTCGCGTACCAGGCGTTGAAGTAGTCCGAGGGGTCCATCAGTGTCGAGACGATCGCGCTGATGCCGATGTCGAAGTTCCCCGCCTCGGCCTCGTCGAACCACGCCGACGCCTGTACCGTACGGAGCTTCGTCTCGATGTTGAGCGTTTCCTTCAGAATGGCCTGGATCGCGACCGCCCACAGCTTGAACGTCGCGATCTCGCGCACCAGGAAGTCGACGTCCTTCATGCCGTTCGGATAGCCGGCCTCGGCCATCAGCTTCCGCGCTTCCTGGACGGCGGCCTTCGGGTCGCGCTGGTAGCCGAGTCGCTTGTCCATCTCCCCGGCCGGCGACGCCCATTCCGAGAACGGATAGATGAAGCCGCCGACGAGCATCGGCGCCACTTCCTTCACCACGTCGACCAGCACGGCACGATCGAACACCAGGTGCATCGCCCGCCGGATGCGCGGGTCCTGGTACGGTTTCCGCTTGTTGTTGACCCAGACCGCCTGGATGACGCTCTGGTAGAAGTCAGTGCTGGTCATGCCCGGCGTGTCCTTGACCTTCTTGGCGCTGACCGGATCGAGCAGGCGGGCGTAATCGACCTTGCCCGCGAGGAGCGCCGAGCCGAGCTCCGGCGAGAACGCCGAGAGATGGTAGATATCGAGGCGGTCGACGTACGGCAGGCCCTTGTTCCAGTAGTTCGGGTTCTTCTCCATGTTCCAGACTTCTTTGTCCTTCCGGGAGACGTGACGGAACGGTCCGGTCCCCGGGAAGTTCATCACCTGGCGCAGGTTCCCCTCGTTCTCGTCCAGCGTCTTCTTGCGCACGATCACGTTCCAGCCGCTGGCGAAGGAGCCGAGCATGAAGGTGCTCGGGCGCGGCTCCTTCAGACGGAACTCGATCTTGTGCGGATCGACGACACGGATCTCGGACAGCGCGGCAAAGAGTGGCGTGCGAGGAATGACGATGCCCTTCGGCGGCCACGCGATCCGCGAAAACGTCGCCTTCACGTCCTCCGCGGTGAAGTCTCCGCCGTCGTGGAACTTGACGCCCTTGCGGAGGTGGAACGTGTAGGTCTTGCCGTCCTTCGAGATGTCCCACTTGGACGCGAGGTCCGGGATGATCGTCTGGCCGTCTCGCGGATCGCGCCGGATCAGGTTGTCGTACATCGGGCCCTGGGCGGCCATGTTCGACACCGTGCCGGACTGATGGATGTCGAAATGTGCCGGCGCGCTCAGCACGCCGTATCGGAGCGTGCCCCCGTACTTCGGATTCGGCTCGGGAGCTTTGAGCTTGAACTCCTGAGCCTCAGTCGGCGCCGGCGTCGCGACCCGCGCGGCGAGCGCCGCGCCTCCGACCGCGCCGAGTCGTTTCAGGAATGATCGACGATCGACGGAAACGGGACGCTGGGGATCGGCCTGGCGGTCTGCCATCGTTGCCTCCTCTGCCGGCGCCGGGTTACCGCGCGCGGGTTGAGGGTCCGGACGATAACAGAAGTCGCTGGAGAGCGCCACGCCCTGTCGATCCGCGGACCAGTCCGAGAGACGGGTGTCGACGCCTACGCCCCCTGCGGCCCCGCGCCGATTCTGAACAGCCCCGTCTGGATGCCGAGCGCGTGCTTGCCGATCGCTTCCAGCATCCGGTCCATCGTGGGCGGCATGAGCGTCGACGTGCGCAGATCGCGGAACGCGCGCTCGGCGGGATAGTCGCGATAGGCGCCGCGGCCGCCGACCACCTGGATCACCTTCGACGTCACCTCGAGCCCGATCTCGCTCGCGAGGTACTTGGCGCGGTTGGCGAGCAGAGCGCGCTCGGGAGGCTTGGCCGCTTCCCAGCGGCCGGCGGAGTCGGCGAGCACCAGCAGCGCGGCGTCCAGATGCACGCGCATCTCGCCGACGTGGCGCTGCACGATCGGATCGTTCGCGACCGCGATGTTCTCCGGTTTCACCACCCGCTTCTTGACGTAGTCCATGGCGAAATCGAGCGCGGCCTCCGCGATGCCGAGGAACACGGCCGCGTAGCCGAGACCGAAGCTCTCGATGACGCCAACACCCAGCGGCGCGCCGAGATCACCGAGCGCCGCGTCGTGGCCGACTCGCACGCCCGAGAACGTCACCGACGGGCTGAACGTTGCGCGCATGCCGAGCGTGTTCCACTTGCCGTCGGTCGCGACGCCGGGCGTGCCGGCGGGAACGACCGCGAGCAGCAGCGAGGTCGCCATGTCGGAGTTGCCGTCGAGCGCGCACCAGACCATGTAGTAGGAGGCGCCCTGCGCCATCGTGCAGAAGTGCTTGATGCCGTCGATGGCGTAGCCCTCGCCGTCGCGACGGATGGCCGTCTCCATCAAAAACGCCCGCGACAGGCTCACCGCCGGCTCGCTGCCCCAGCTTCCGAAGAGCTTGCCGCGCGCCACGACCTCGTCGAAGTAACGACGCTTCTGCGCCGCGGTGCCGAGCGCGTCGATGAACCGCATGACCGTCGAGTGCATGTGCACGGTCATGGCGGTGTTGGCGCACCCGCCGGCGATCGTGCGGATCGCGGCGATGTAGGTCGGCATGTCGAGCCCGAGACCGCCGAAGGTCTGCGGGATCGCCATCGCGAGAAAGCCGGGCTTCCAGAGGTCTTGCCAGCTATCGATCGGATTCTGGGCGGTGTCGTCGTACTGGGCGGCGCGCGGAGCGATCTTCTCGCGCGTCAGCCGTGAGATGTCGTCGATGACTGCTCGATCCGGCCCGCCCATGGAACCTCCTGGCGCTATCGTTGACGGAATCGAGTGCGCTAGCATACACCATGCTTTTCCGCGTTCTGCTCGTCGTCCTCGGCACCCTGGTCGGCGGCGCGGCTCCTGCGGACGAGTCGGTCGTGACGTGCCGCAACCTTGCCCTCTCCGGCGAGGCGGTATACCGTCTCATTCACCCCATCGACGAGAGGACCGACGCATGACGGAAGGCAGCCAGCTCATCCGCGGGCTCGAGGGCGTCGTCGCCGCCGAGACCCGTCTCTGCGATCTCGACGGCAAGAACGGCCGCCTGGCGTACCGCGGCTACGACATCGACGATCTGGCGCGACAGGCGACGTTCGAGGAGGTCGCCTACCTGCTCTGGTACGGCGAGCTGCCCAAGCCCGGCGAGCTGGACGGGTTCACGGTGAAGCTGGTAGCCGCGCGCGAGATCCCACGCCAGCTCGTCGACGGCTTCAAGCTGATGCCGAAGGACACCGACGCCAATCGTGTGCTCCAGGCCGCTGTCGCGATTCTCGGCATGCACGACCCGGACGCGACGGACAACTCGCACGCGGCGAACGTTCGCAAGTCGATCCGCCTGATGAGCCAGATGGCGACGGCGGTCGCCGCGCACCATCGCGTGCGCTCGGGCCAGGACCCGATCGCGACCGCGCCCGAGCTGTCGCACGCCGCCAACTTCCTCTACATGCTGACCGGGACGCGGCCAGCCGCCGCGGCGGCCAAGGCGTTCGACGCGAGCCTGACGCTCTACGCCGAGCACGAGATCAACGCGTCCACGTTCACGACGCGCGTGATCACGTCCACGCAGTCGGACATGCATTCCGCGGTGGCGGGCGGCGTCGGCGCGCTGAAGGGGCCACTCCACGGCGGCGCCGGTGAAGCCGTCATGCGGACGCTGATGGAGATCGGCGAGCTTGCCAACGTCGACAAGTTTTCCGACGAGGCCATCGCGACGAAGCGACGGCTGATGGGCTTCGGTCATCGCGTCTACACGGGCGGCGATCCGCGGGCGGCGATCCTCAAGGGGATGGCGGAAGAGGCGTGCCGGCAGTCCGGGCAGTTCAAGTGGTACGAGATGGCGGTCAAGCTCAACGAGCGCATCAACGCGGCGAAGAAGCTGATCCCCAACGTCGACTTCTATTCGGCACCGCTCTTCTACTCGCTCGGGATCCCGGTGGATCTCTTCACGCCCGTCATCGCGGTGAGCCGCATCGCGGGCTGGACCGCCAACATCATCGAGCAGCACGACGACAACCGCCTGATCCGGCCACGCGCCGAGTACCTTGGTCCGGGCCGGCGCACCTGGGTGCCGCTGAACAAGCGCTGACCGCGCTCGGCACGCCGACCGTCGTTTCACCCGGCGAGCCGTTGCGTTGCCGGGTCCGTCGCGCCGATAATGTGGTCACGATTGTGGCCACGATCGGGCGGGAGGGCATTCATGGCGACGGTAGGCGTGCGGGAGCTGAAAGCGCGGGCGAGTCAACTCGTGCGCGGGGTCCGGGAACGCGGCCTCGAGGTCGAGGTGACATATCGGGGGCGGGTCGTGGCGCGCCTCGTGCCGGCCGTGTCGGAACGGTCGGTGGCGCAACGAGCGGTACGGGCATGGTCCAACCTCGACCGGGTTGCCGCCGAGATCGGAGCTCGCTGGCCCAGCGGTCGATCGGCGGCTGACGAGGTGCGCAAAGGCCGGCGCGCACTCTGATGGTGGTCGACGCCAGCGTGATGGTCAGCAGACTCGTGGCGGGGGACGTGAATCACGAGGCGAGCCGCCGTTGGCTCGACGATCACATCGCCAGCGGAGGGCTGCTCATAGCTCCCGCGCTCTTATTGCCGGAGCTGGCTGGCGCGATTGCCCGCCGCACGAACCGCGGGCTGGCACGTCGAGCCATCGCGGCGCTTCTGCGCCTGCCCGAGCTGCGTGTGGTCGCGATCGATGCGAGATTGGCCGAGGTCGCCGCTCGGCTCGCCGGTGATTTGCACCTGCGCGGCGCGGACGCCGTGTATGTCGCGACGGCGGCGCACCTTCGGCTGCCTCTCGTCACGTGGGACGCCGAGCAGCGCGAGCGAGGCGCCGCGCGAATCAGAGTCATGGCGCCTGACACTTCACGGAGGACTTGAGTTGGGCAAGAGCCTCACACGCAAGCTGATCGAGAGCCATCTCGTCGCCGGAAAGCCGGTGACCGGTGAAGAGATCGGGATCAAGATCGACCAGATCCTCCTCACCGACACCAACGGCAACATGTCGTTCCTCCAGTTCGAGACGATGGGACTGCCGCGCGTGGTCCAGGAGCGCGCGGTCGCGTACATCGACCACAACGTCTACCAGTTCGATTCGCGCAACACCGACGACCACCGGTACATGCAGACCGCCGCGCGGAAGTACGGCGCCGTCTTCTCGAAGCCGGGCAACGGCATCTGCCACCAGGTGCACATGGAGACGTTCTCGGTCCCGGGCCAGACGCTGCTCGGCAGCGATAGCCACACGCCGCTCTGCGGCGCCGCGGGCATGCTGGCGATCGGTGCCGGCAGCCTGGACGTCGCGGTGGCGATGGGCGGTGGGCCGTACTTCATGACGATGCCGTCGATCGTGCGTGTGTGGCTCACGGGCGAGCTGCGGCCGTGGGTCACCGCAAAGGACGTGATCCTCGAATTGCTGCGACGGCTCAGCGTGCGCGGCGGCAACGGAAAGATCTTCGAGTACGGTGGTCCCGGTCTCGCTACCCTGCTCGCCGCGCAGCGCATGACCATCGCAAACATGGGCGCCGAGCTGACGCTGACCACGAGCGTCTTCCCGAGCGACGACGTCACGCGCTCGTTCCTCACGCGGCTCGGACGGCCCGATGACTGGCGCCGGGCCCTGCCGGATGACGATGCCGAATACGACGACCAGATCGAGCTCGACCTCTCGGCGCTGTCACCGCTCGTGGCCTTGCCCGGGTCACCGGATCGTGTCGTGCCGGTGGAAGAAGTCGCGGGAACTCCGATCGAGCAGGTCATGGTCGGCTCGTGCACGAACGGATCGTGGTACGACATGTCGTCGGTCACCGAGGTCTTGCGTGGTCACCGGGTGCATCCCTCGCTGTCGTTCGTCCTGTTCCCGGGCAGTCATCGCGTCCTCGAGACGATGGCGCGCGAAGGGCTGCTGGCCGATCTGCTCGCCGCGGGCGCCACGGTGTCCGAGCCGACGTGCGGCTCGTGCGCCGGCATCGGCCACGTCCCCGCCGCCGGGACCAAGAGTCTTCGGGCGTTCAATCGGAATTTCTCCGGGCGTAGCGGCGTCAAGGGCGACGAGGTCTATCTCTGCTCGTCTGTCGTCGCGGCGGCGTCGGCGCTCACCGGCGTGATCACGGATCCGCGGACGCTCGGGTCGCCGCCACGCGTGCAACTGCCACCGCAGTTCGTCGCCTCGACAGCGGGATTCGTCGAGCCCGACGGCCAGGGTGATGTCGTCCGAGGTCCGAACATCAAGACCGTCCCGCTCGGAGAGCCGGTGGCCGACACCCTCGAGGCGCCGGTGCTGATCAAGCTTGGCGACAAGGTCTCGACCGACGATATCTCTCCGGCCGGCGCTGCCGCGCTGCTATTCCGCTCGAACGTCCCCGCGATCGCGGAGTTCAGCTTCAAGTACGTCGATCCGGAGTTCGTCGCGCGCGCGAAGGCCGCCGGGCGCGGCATCATCGTCGGCGGCGAGCACTACGGTCAGGGGTCGTCCCGTGAGGTCGCCGCCATCGCGCCGATGCATCTCGGTATCCGCGCCGTGATCGCGAAGTCGTTCGCCCGCATCCACCGCGCGAACCTGATCAACTGGGGAGTCGTCCCGCTCACCTTCGACGATTCCTCGGCGTGGGAGAACGTCGAGCGCGACGACGTGCTCCGCCTGGAGAGCCTGCGCACCTCGCTGGCCACCGACGGCAGGATCAGGATCCACAACGCAAGATCTGGGTCAACGTTCACGGGTTCGTCAGTGTTGACGCCGAGGGAGAGGGAAATCCTGCTGGCGGGCGGACTACTAGCGTTGACGAAGCAGCGCAGCGGATGATCGCGGTGGCGGGGGATCACGGCACGGCGATGCGTGTGGAATCAGGTCGCGTTACACGAGCAAGCGGCGCCGACCGCGGTGGCGGCGGATCGGGTGGGGTCGGTTGACCCGTTCCGGCCAAGCGCCGTGAGGCCGACGACGTCAAGGCTGGGAAGTGCAAAGCGGATGATCGGAGGCGGATGGACCGTGGTCAGAGACGTGTGGA
>JBGPTW010000059.1:0-34094 GCA_041490825.1 Methylomirabilia bacterium
ACGAACAACACGCGCGCCGACACTGGTACAGACGTTCATGAATCATGCGCGCGGATCATCGATGAACGACCGAAGCCGGGGACAGCGTGTTGCCGCGGGCCGGCCGGGTCGGTGGGGGGCCGGCGGACCCGTTCCCGCAGCATGTTACGAGGGCACCCAGGCCAGGAGTGGGAACGGCTCGCGGGTCATCGGTCAACAGCGCCTCGTGGTCAGCAGGCCCCTCACCGATCCGGCCGGCCCGCGACGCCACGCGCTCGATTGACGGCGGCGTTCACAAATAACCCGGGCTAGCGAAGTAAGGAGTCAGGCAATGCGTCGATCGGTCCTTCTCGTTGCCCTCATCGGCCTCCTCGGTCCCAGCCTCGTGCTTTCGGGCGAAGCGGCCGCGCAGGCCCGCCTCAAGGTTGCCACGTGCGCGCGCACGATCACCGCGGGCGTCGGCGCGCCGTTCGCCGTCGCGATCAAGATGGGCTGGTTCAAGCAAGAGGGCATCGACGTCGAGCTCCTGCAGCTCCCGGGATCCACTGACTGCGTGAAGACCGTTGCCACGAGGGATATCGACGTGGCGCTGCCGAGCGTGGAACCGCTCGCGATCGGCCGGCCGCAGGGCATCCGCGCGAAGGTCTTCTACACGGCCTACCAGGGCAACACGTATGGGCTCGCGGTCCCGGACGACAGCCCCATCAGGCGCGTCGAGGATCTCAAGGGCAAGACGATCGGCGTCACCAACATGGCGTCGGCCGGCGTGATCATCGCGCGCGCGATCGCGGCGACGCACGGCCTCGATCCCGACAAGGACGTCAACATCGTCGTCGCCGGCGAAGGTGCGCAGCCCGCCGCCATGCTGCGCAACAAGCAGGTGGACGCGCTCAGCCAGTTCGACACGCAGTACGCGCTGATCGAGCTCGCCGGCGTCAAGATGCGCCGCATCCCGAGTGACATCGCGCACTTCCCCGCGAACGGCTTCGAGGCGCTCGAGGACACGATCAAGAACCGCCGGCGCGATCTCATCGGTCTCGGTCGCGCCTATGCCAAGGGCACCATCTTCGCAATCAACAATCCCGAAGCGACGATCCGGATCCTCTACGACGTGTTCCCGCAGACGAAGCCCACCGGGAAGGACGAGGCCACCGCCATCCGCGATGACGTGAAAGTGCTGCTGGCGCGCGCGGAGAACTTCAAGCTCGAGAAGGGCGGCGTCAGACGCTGGGGTGAAAGCTCGGAAGCCAACTACGGCGCATACGCCGACTTCATGCTGAAGTGGGGCATCATCAAGCAGAAGGTCGACGCGAAGGATCTCGTCACCAATGAGCTGATCGACGAGATCAACAAATTCGACGCCAGGCACATCGCGGCCGAAGCGAAGGCGTACACGGTCAAGTAGCCCGGCCCCACGGCGCGATGATCGCCAGCCCGACCAGCACGAGCGCCATGCCCGCGAGACGCTGCGGCCCGAACTGTTCGCCGAGGACGACCGACGAGCTCGTATCGCAATACGTCGGTCGGCGTCACGTCGAGCTCGTCCGCGGATCGAGCACGTCGCGCAGGGCGTCGCCCACGAGGTTGAGCGCCAGCACGATCATGAAGATCGCCAGGCCAGGAAGCAGCACCACGTGCGGACGCAGCACCACGAACTGACGTCCCGTCGCGAGCATGCTTCCCCAGTCTGCCGTGGGCGGCTGGGTGCCGAGACCGAGGAAGCTCAGTCCCGCCGTGGCGAGGATCTTGGCGCCGACGTCGAGGCTGAACGCGACGACGACCGGTGACACGAGGTGCGGCACCACGTGACGCGCCAGGATCAGCCGATCAGGACTTCCCAGCGCCCGCGCCGCCTCGACGAACTCGCGCTCGCGCACCGTCAGCACGACGCCCCGGACGAGTCGTGTGTAGAACGGAAATCCGACGATCGCGATCGCGAGCATCGCGTTCCTGAGGCCGGGGCCGAGCCCGGCCACGATCGCGATCGCGAGCAGCACATAGGGAAACGCCATCAGGATGTCGGTGAGCCGCATCACGGTCACCTCGGGCCAGCCGCTGTAGTAACCGCCCACGACGCCGAGCGTGACGCCAACCACCATGGCCAGCCCGGCCGCGCCGACGCCCGCCACCAGGGACGTCCGTGCGCCCCAGACGAGCCGGCTCAGCAGATCGCGGCCGAACTCGTCGGTGCCGAGCGCGTGGCCCGACGTCAGCGGCGCGCGCAGACGATTGGGCGTGTCGACCGCGTCCGGATCCGCCAGCGGCAGCCACGGGGCAGACAGCGCGGCCGCAACTGTCGCAAGGAGCACGATCGAGCCGACCGCGGCCAGAAGATTGCGACCGATGGTCCGCGCGCCTCGCGCTCGCAGACTGTCACTCATACCGGATACGCGGATCCAGCCAGACGTAGAGCAGATCGACGGCGAGGTTGATGGCCACGAACGTGACCGCGACGACGAGCACGCAGCCCTGCACGAGCGGAAAGTCGCGCGCGAGAATTCCCTGCACCATGAGCGTGCCGACTCCCGGCCACGCGAAGACGGTCTCGGTCAGCACGGCGCCGCCGAGGAGATAACCGGCCTGAATGCCGACGACGGTGACGATCGGAATCAACGCGTTCTTCAGCGCGTGACGGACGACGACACGGCGCTCGACCAGCCCCTTCGCGCGCGCCGTCCGGATGTAATCCTGGCCGAGCACCTCCAGCATCGTGCTCCGCGTCAGTCGCGCCACGATCGTCACCGAGGCCGCGGCGAGCGTCACGGCGGGCAAGACGAGATGCGTCACGAGATCGCGCGCGTCGCCGCCGCCGTACGGCGCAAACATCCCTGACGCAGGCAGCCACCCGAGCCAGAGCGAGAACACGACCATCAGCACGATCCCGAGCCAGAAGACCGGCATGCTGGCGCCGAAGAGCGAGGCGACCGCGCTCAACCGGTCGATCAGCGAGTTCCGGCGGGTGGCCGACACGATGCCGAGCGCAATGCCGCCGACCGTGGATATCACGAGCGCCGTCGCCGTCAGCACGAGCGTGGCCTTGAATCGCTCGAGCACCTCGCGCAATACGGGCCGCTTCGTCCAGAGCGAGCGGCCGAGATCGCCTCGCGCCACGTGGCTCATCCATCGGGCGTACTGGACGTAGAGCGGCTGCGTCAGTCCAAGGTCCGCGCGGAGACGCGTGAGGTCCTCCTGCGTCGCCTGCGAGCCCAGCATGATCTCCGCGGGATCGCCGGGCGACAGGTGCAGCACGAGGAAGACGATCACCGAGACCCCGAGCAGCACCGGCACAAGGAGCAGAAGCCGGCGGACTACGTACTGCGGCATTCAATTAACGTGGGGGCCCCGAAATGGCCCCCACACCCCCACACGCTCGTCGGGCGCCGGGAAACCCGACGCCCGCCTCGACCCCCATCGCCTCGCGCCTTCCCTTCGCCAGCGCATCATCGAGGAAAATAACACGCCGCTCCAGCACCGCACGGCCGGATGGACTGTCGGGATGGAGCGGCACGGGGCGACGGCGCATCACCTCGAGCCACTCGGCCTTGCCTCCCTGGTGCGCCGCCAGCCGCAACACCTCGTCCTCGACCTGGAAGAAGACCGCGTAGCTCGCACCCGACAGCGGGTGCTCCGGCCGTCGAGCCCGCTCGCCCACATTCGCTACAGAATTTCGCGCCGGGCACGAGCTGGCTACCGCAAGAAGCGCAGCTCAAAGCCAGCCGAGCGACGTTCGGTCCGTAATCGCCCTCATCGCGCACGATGCGGCGAATGCGCGCGGCCAATACCGCGTCGTCCCATTCCTTCGAGCCGGCGGATCGGATCGCTTCGGTCGTCCGGCGACCGACCGCGTCCCAGTATGCTCGGAGCGCGACGATGTCGACTCGCGCGCTGAGATTGTCGACCTCCGGGCTCGTCATCCCGGTTCGTCGAACACTTCGGTGCGGTCGTCAGCGAAACGGTTGATGCCGATGTCCTCGGCGCGCGCCACGTGCCAGAGCAACCAGACGAGCGAGTTCTGGTTCTGCGGGCGCCGGCGAAGCTGCGAATCGGTGAGGTCGGCGAACAGACGATCCATCATCGCGCCGTGAAGCGGTTGGTACCGGAGCAAGAAGAACGGTGCCGCATCCATGCTTTCACCTGCTGCCGTGGATTTCGATTCGAAGACGCAAGGGTCGACCCGGCGTTAGACGGTCAGCTCCAGGCACACGCGCTGCCAGCTCATGAAACGTTGCGGCCTCATGAAAGTGACGCGATGATCTTCCGGTACTCGTCTTCCGTGAACGCGCGTGACGTCGTCGTCCGCACGTTTCCCCCCGCCGCCGTCGCGAGCGCGAGCTTCGCGACCACTTCGTCGTTCGGCGCCTCCGAGATCGCGACGGCGTCGTACTGGCCCATGACCAGGAAGAAGGTCTTGAGCTCGGCTCCGGCCGCCCGGAACGCTTGCCTCGCGGCATCGAGGCGCTTCGGGCCGTCCTTGATCGTCTCGACCCCTTTTTGCGTGAAGTTGATGAACGTGATGTACGTGGGCATCGGTCGCCTCCTTCGTGGCTGGATCGGCCCTTGCGTCGCTCGAGACTTGACGTCGCCCCCGCAGACGGCCTATGCGGGTCTGCGCGCGAGGTCAGGTGGACGCGAATCTAGTCACCCGATCCGGTATTGTCAATCGAGAGGTTGGAGGCCCTGATGGCGACTGAACAGACCTGGAACGCCGAGCGCTACGCCGCGAACGCGAGCTTCCGTCCCTCGGCTCGGCTCGACCGTCCTCGAGCTGCTTTGTCGAGGTTTTCCTGAGCGCCAGCGCGGCGGCGCCGCACGCTCGAGCTGCCCTGACTTGGGCTTCAGAGCCGACGCCCGCCTCGACCCCCATCGCCGCGCGCCCTAGCGGAGCGAGATGGTCTCGACGCGCAGATCGAAGCTCGGGTGCAGCTTGAAGTTCTGGACGCGGCGCGAGAACGCGGCGATCTGGATCTCGTGGTCGACGAAGACCCAGGGCGCGTCCTCGACCAGGAGGCGCTGCGCCTCGCGGTAGAGCTGGGCGCGCTTGGCCTGGTCGGTGGTGAGCCGCGCCTGGCTCAGCAGCTCGTCGAACTTGTCGTTGCGGTAGAGGGCGCGGTTCGGTCCGTTCGGCGTCCACTGGCTCGAGTGGAGCAGCGGATAGAGGACCATGTCGGGATCCTCGGTGCCGGCCATCCACGACAATGCGAAGAGCTCCTGCTCCTTCGTGCGCAGCTTGGCGAGATACGCGCCCCATTCCATCGTCTGGAGCGTCGCGTTGATCCCGACGGCGCGAAGATTCGATTGCATCACGGTGACCATTGGCACCGGTGACTGCATGCCCGAGCCCGACTCGGGTACCCAGATCGTGGTCGAGAAGCCGTTCGGATAGCCGGCCTCCGCGAGCAGCTTCTTCGCCTTCGCGGGGTCGAACGGAAACGCCTTGAGCGCCGCGTCCGCGGCCCACGTGTTCGGCAGCACCGGTCCGCGCGACACCGCGCCGGTGCCCTTCAGCACGTCGCGGACGATCGCCTCCTCGTTGACGGCGTAGTTCATCGCCTGGCGCACGCGCTTGTCGTCGAACGGCTTCTTCTGGTTGTTGATGCCGAGGTACCAGACGTGCGCGCCGACCTGCTTCTGCACCGCGATCTTCGCGTTGCCCTCGAGCGTACCGACGAAGTCGGGCGGCACGCCGACGATCATGTCGAGGCTGCCGGTCAAGAGCTCGGTGAGGCGAGCCTGATCCTCGACGATCGGCCGGTAGACGACGCGATCCACCTGCACCGGATACTTCCAGTACTCGGGATTCTTCTCGAGCACGACGCGCTGGCCGCGGTCCCAGCGGACGAACTTGAACGGCCCGGTCCCGATCGGATGCGACGGGTAATCCGGGCCCCATTTCAGCACCGCGGTCGGGCTCACGATCGACGCGGCGCCGGCGGTGAGAATCGCAAGGAACGAGGCGCGCGGCTCCTTCAGGAGGAACGCCACGCGGTCGTCACTGAGCACCTCGACCGCCTTCACGTTGCCGAAGAAGTAGCTCGCGAACGGATACTTGCCGAGCTTGTTCGCGGGATGGTCCGGATTGATCTGCCGCTCGATCGAGAACTTCACGGCGGCGGCGTTGAAGGGTGTGCCATCGTGGAACTTGATGCCGCGTCGCAGCTTGAACGTGTACTGGAGCCCGTCCTTCGACACGGTCCACGACTCGGCCAGCCCGGGCACGACCTGCGTGCTCTCGTCGGGAAACGTCACGAGCGTCTCGACGATGCGCCGGCCCACGCGATTCGAGTTCAGGTCGGTCACCTGCGGCGGGTCGAGGTTGACGGGCTCGGCGACGAGACCGACGACGAGCGTGCCGGCGCCACCCGCTTGCGCGTGAACCGCGGGAACGGAGCCGAGCAGCATGATCCCCGCGACGACGAATGCCAGTGCCTGACGATGCATCGCGCGCCTCCTGTCGCTCCCGTATCGAACCAGTCCCGCGCCGAACCGCAGCATAGAGGTACACCATCGGCCCGCGACACCGCAAATTGGCGGCCTGGCCCGGACGCGCTCGACCGGATCGTCGCGCGTGTGACGAGGGCGCGACAGTCGTAGACGGCGCGCGGTTGACACCTCGTCGCCTGCGCCCGTAAGGTCTTCATCAGGCGCTGCGGTCGAGATCCGGCTTCGCCAGACTGGCCACGAAGGAGTCACTGATGCCGCCCACGACGTTCACGATCATCGACGACGGTCGGCCCGTTCAGGTTCAGGCCACGATCGAGGCTGATCACGTTCGCCTCTCGCCCGAATCCGTGAAGATCGCGCTCGGCTGGAACGTCGAGCCCGAAGGTCTGTGTCGCGATGGGCTGTGCGTCCCGATTCCGCCGGGCCCGACACTCCTCGACGGCGGCGCCATCGATTTGCGCGCGCTGGCCTCGGTGGTCGATCGCCCGCTCGCGGTCGACGCCGCGGAGCGCGCCGCGTACCTCGGCGTATCCGCCGGTGACCGCGCCCGCGCGCTCACGTCACTCCGTGCGCCCGACTTCACGCTGCCCGATCTCGACGGTCGGCCGCACTCGCTCTCCGAGCATCGCGGCAAGAAGATTCTGCTCGTCGCCTACGCGTCGTGGTGAGGGTGCCGGCTCGACCTGCCCGTGTGGCAGGCCGTCTACGAGGAGCTGAAGGACCGCGGCTTCGTGGTGATCACGGTCGCGATCGACAGGAGTCCCGACGATGCCCGGCCTTGGATCGAAGCGGCGACGCCGGCGCATCCGTCGCTGATCGACACGGAGCACGCGTTCGTCGATCTCTACAACATCGTCAACGTCCCGACGATTCTGTGGATCGACGAATCCGGCCGCATCGTGCGCCCGAACGACGTCGCGTTCGGGACCGACACGTTCAAGCACATCACCGGCCTCGAGGCAGCAAAGCACCTGGCGGCGCTGAGAGCATGGGTCAAGGGTGACGCGCCGGCGTTGAGCTCGGAGAAAGCGCGGGCGCTCCAGTCGAAGCCGACTCCCGCCGATCAACAAGCGCGCGCCGAGTTCGGACTGGGCTGGTGGCTTCACAAACAGGGCCGGGTCGAGGCAGCCGAGCGTCACTTCGTCCGCGGCGGCGAGCTCGCGCCGCACGATTTCACGATCCGGCGCGGGACCATGCCGATCCGCGGCATCGATCCGATGGGACCGAAGTTCCGCGAGATGCTGCAGGCGTGGGTCTCGACGGGCAACCGCTACTACCAACCATTACCGGAGTGACGATGGCGACGGCACGAGTCAACGGCATCACCATTCACTACGACGAGAGCGGCAGCGGCCCGGCGCTGCTGCTCAGCCACGGCTACTCGGCCACGCGGCGGATGTGGGACGCCGAGCGCAGAGCGTTCGGCGACCGGTTTCGAGTGATCGCGTGGGACATGCGCGGCCACGGTGACACGGACTCGCCGGACGATCCGACGCAGTACTCCGCCGATCTCACGGTGGCGGACATGCGCGGGCTACTCGCGCATCTTGGCATTCGCCGCGCGGTGGTCGGCGGGCTCTCGCTCGGCGGCTACATGTCGCTGGCGTTTCACGCCGCGCATCCCGAGATGGTGCGCGCGCTGGTGATCTGCGACTCCGGTCCCGGCTACCGCAACGCGGAGGCGCGCGCGGCGTGGAACGCGCGGGCGCACGATCGGGCACGCGATCTCGAAGCGCGCGGGCTCGAGGTGTTGCAGGGACGCAGCGTGGAAGCGCGCGAGGCGATCCGGCATCACCGCTCGGCGCAGGGTCTCGCGCACGCGGCGCGCGGCATGCTCGCGCAGGAGGACGCGCGCGTGATCGACTCGCTGCCGTCGATCCGCGTGCCGACGCTCATCGTCGTCGGCGACCGGGACGAGCCATTCCTCGCGCCCAGCCGCTACATGGCGGGCAAGATCGCGGGCGCCCGGCTCGAAATGATCCCCGGCGCCGGGCACGCGTCGAATCTCGATCAGCCGGCGATGTTCGACAAGATCGTCGGCGGCTTCCTCGACTCACTCCGCGCGGAGTGAGCGGCTGGCGGATGCGACGGAGGCCAGGCGATGGTGACTCTGCCGCGCGTACCGAAGAACCGACTACCCGTCATGTACCAGCTCAAGGAGAATGTCGAGCGCGGAGGCCTCATGTCCTACGGCGCTCTCCGTGCCGACTTGATTCGGCGGGCCGCGGTCTACGTCGACAAGCTCCTCAAGGGCGCCAGGCCCTCCGATCTCCCCGTGGAGCAGCCGACGACGTTCAAGCTCGTCATCAACATGAAGACGGCGAAGGCGCGCGGACTCACAATTTCGCCGTCACTGCTGCTACGGGCGGACCAGGTCATCGAATGAAAACGAAGGCGACGGGCCACGCCCCCGTCCGAGGAGACTAGCGCGGATAATTCATGAACGAACGACGCGCGCGGATCATCGATGAACGACCGGGGCCGCGGGACAGCGAGTTGCCGCGGGCCGGCCGGGTCGGTGGGGGGCCGGCGGACCCGTTCCCGTCGCGTGCAATCGAGGGCAACCAGGCCAGGAGTGGGAACGACTCACCGGTCATCGGTCCACAGGGCCTCGTGGTCAGAGGCCCCTCACCGACCCGGCCGGCCCGCGACGCCACGCACTCGATTGACGGGGAGCGTTCCGGAATGATCCGGACTAGCGCTGGTACTTCGCCGGCGGCTTTCGCTGCGCGAAGAACGCCGGTCGCGCCATCCGACCCACGGGGACCTCGATCAGCACCGGACGATCGAGTTGCAATGCATCGCGCACGAGACGACCGGCCTCGGTCGGCTCCTTCGCGCGCATCCCGACCGCGCCGAACGCGTCCGCGAGCTTCATGAAGTCCGGGTTGTGCAGCGCCGCGCCGTAGGTGCCGCCCCACGACTCGTCGAGATCGCGCGCCACGTTGCCGTACGCGTTGTCGTTGAAGACGAGCGCGACCACGTTGATCTTGTACTGCACCGCCGTCGCCAGCTCCTGGACGTTGTACATGAACCCGCCGTCACCGGAGATCGACACGACGGGACGATCGGGACACGCGACCTTGGCGCCGAGCGCCGTCGGGAACGCGTAGCCGAGGTTACCCGAGTACGACGACGTGAGATACGTGCGCGGCTGGTACACGGGCCAGAACGGCCGCGAGTAGTACCCGATCTGTGTCATGCCCGCGACCACGATCGTGGGCTCGGGCATCCCGGCGCGCAGCGCCTTGGTGATCGACGCCTGCGGCTCCTGCGTGTTCGCCTCGGCGATCTTCGCGCGCAGCGCTTCCCGCTCCGCTTTGCGCGGCTGCTGCGGTGGCGTCACCGAGCGCAGTCGCTCGAGCAGCGCCTCCAGCGTCGCGCGCGCGTCGCCGACGAGCCCGAACGTCTTCTTGTGGTTGCGGCCGATCTCGTCGGGATCGACGTCGATCTGAACGACCTGCTGGTCGGGCTTGAACGCCGCGAGCGCCAGCCGCGTACCGACCGCGAGCACGACGTCAGCGGCGTCGACATACTCGCGCAGCGTCGACCGCGGCCAGAGCGCGGCGCCGAGCGACAGGTCGCTGTGATCGCTGACGGCGCCCTTGCCCTCGGCGGACTGGACGACGCCAGCCTGGAGATATTCCGCGACCGACGCCAGCGCTTCGTGCGCGCCCGAGGCGTGGATGCCGCCGCCGGCGTAGATGACGGGATTGCGCGCGGCCAGCAGCATGTCGGTCGCGCGGTCGACGCTCGCCTTGTCGGGCACCGCGCGCGTGCGCAGCGCCGGATCGAGCAGCTCGACGTCCGCTTCTTCCTCCATCGTCTCGGGCGGCATCTCGATCTCGACGGGACGGGGCCGACCGCTCGTGAGCTGCCGCACCGCCTCGCGCACCGCGGCCGGGATGTCGGGGATGTCGAGCACGCGCTGGCTCCACTTGGTGACGGTGCGGACGGCGTCGAGCTGGTCGTTGACCTCGTGCAGCACGCCGACGTTCTTGCCGATGTTGCCCTTGGGCACCTGGCCCGAGATCACGAGCACCGGTGACGACGCGGCGAACGCGGTGCTCAGTCCGCCGAGCGTGTTCAGCACCCCGGGACCGGGAACGACGAGCGCGGTACCGAAGCCGCCGCCCGCGCGAGCGTAACCGTCGGCCATGTACGCCGTGGCCTGCTCGTGTCGCGTGACGACGAACCGGATTTCCGGCTCGTCCCGCAGCGCGGCGATCACGCCGTAGAGCTGCACGCCGGGAAGACCGAACACCACACGGACACCCTCCCGGTGCAACGACTTCACCAGCGCCTCGCCACCAGTCATCTTGGCCATCGCGTTCAGCTCCTGCTCTCACCGGCGCCGGCGGCTCCGGTGGCGAAATCTCGAGCTCATCGAAATCTTTGTCTCGTAGAACCAAGCGCGCCCGAGCGTACCCGCGGCTGCCAGCTAGGTCAAACGGGCAGCGAGCTTCTCCACGCGCTCGCGCGCCACCGCATCGAAGCGCCGCGCCACGCCCACGGCGCAGTTGTCCGCCATGTGTTCCACTCGACGTGTCGCCGGGATCGTGACCGTGACGCGCGGATCGCTGACACCCCAGTTCAAGAGCGCCTGGGCCCAGGTCCGGAGCCCGTACGCCTCGAGAAACGCGATCTCGCTCTCCGGTGGCGACGCGCGCGCAAGCCGTCCCTGGCCGAGGGGACGCATCGCGACGACGCCGACGTTCCGCCGCGAGGCCAGAGGCAGCAGCATCCGCTCGATCTCACGCTCTTGCGGGTTGTACGGCACCTGGATCGCGGTGACGCGGCCCGTCTCGACGATTTCGGCCATCGGACCGAACTGGGAGGAGCTGTAGTGCGTGATACCGATCGCTCTGATCTTGCCCGCAGCGGCGAGCTCCTCCAGATACGGCAGGTGAGTGGCCCACGCTTCCAGGTTGTGGATCTGATAAAGGTCGACGACGCCGCCGTACCATTCGAGTGCCTGGTGGATCTGCGCGCGCCCTTCGCGCGCGGTCCCCGCCCACACCTTGGTGGCAATGATCACGCGCGGGCGCCGATTCCCCAGCGTCGTCGCGAGCACCTGCTCGGCCTCGCCATACATTGGAGACGAATCGAAGAACGTCGCGCCGCCGGCGATCGCGGCGTCGGTGACCGCCTGAACCTCGGCGGGATCGCGGACGTCGAAGGTCTGCCACGTTCCCATGCCGATCACGGGGACGACCAGTCCACTGCGTCCAAGCGGCCGCATTTCCATGCCGGCGCGAGTGTAGCGCGGCGGACGGTCTCAGCGCGCCGCGCAGCTCAGCCGTTCCTCTCGGGGTGTCCCTCGTCCTGCCAGGGATTGGCCTCCGCGAGAGGCCTTGAGTAAGCCTCTCTACCGCCCCCAGGAAAGGATGCGGAGCTGATCCGCCAGTGGCGGGCTGATCGACCCACAGTTCGACGTGATCGTCGTGTTGCCCCCGAGCCCGTCCGAAACGACGAGCCCACTGCTCGAGCCAGCGCCCTGGGCCACGATGTAACCGCTCATCGACACGCTGCCCTGGATGTTGACCTGCTCGTGAGCCGCGACGAGGCCGGGGAGATTGATGGTGAGGCTCACATTGCCGTGGACCCACACGTCGGTACCCGCGACGAGCAGTGTGTCGGTGAGGTGAGTCTGCATCACGGGGGTACCTGCGACGTCGATGTACCCGGTCGCGAGGATCGACGCCTTCCACGGCGACAAGTTGCTGCCGGGGCTTCCCGCGATGCTGACGTTTCCTTCGAAGTAATACGCCCCATCGGAGCCCGTGTTGCCGGTCTGGCTCCAGCTCGCCGTCGACCCCGAGGTGTACGTGAAGTACCGATAGGTCGCGCCCGACGTCAGCGTCGTGAGGAGGTTGTTGTTGCCGTCGAGGACCCGCCCGTCGGACTTCATCTGGAACACCTCGCTCGCCGGCAGCGACGCTTTCGCGGCGATCAGGAAATCCGAGGGCACGACGTTCGGCACGGTCCTCGCCGGCTGACCTCCGCCCGACGTTCCGCCGATCACCGGAGTCCCGGTCACCGTGTACGTGCCGGTCGCGAGGACGTTGCCGGCCACGGTCGGGTTGGAGACGCTGAGATTGCCGTTCACGAAGATGTTGCCGCAGGTGCCGGTGATCGTGGGGTTGCCGTTGATCGTGAAGTCGCCGCCGGTGAGAATCCCGGGGCCGCCGCTTCCGCCGAAGTCGTTGGTGAAGACTGCGGTCAGTACCTTGGTCGCTATGCCATCGGCGTTCAGGCCCGTCGAGATGACCCGGATCGTGTTGCCGCCCGTCTTCTGGTACTTGACCGTGTAGCTCCCGAATGCCGCCAGCGTGGGGCTGGCGCCATTCAGGTTCGGGACCGCCGTCAAGAGCGTCGGGGCGGTCGCCACGGTGGTGGGATTCACCCGGAATGCATCGAACGCATCCTCGAGCCCCGCTTCCGCCAGGTACTGCGCTTGAATGGCGCGGAGATGGTTCGCTGCGATCGGCACCTCGGTGCTGCCGACGGCGAGCAGCGCGCCCGAGAGCGCGGCGAGCACGACGAGCGCGATCAGCGCGAGCGGGAGGATGAATCCCGTCTCGTCTCGAGTGCCTGAGAGCAGCGCGATCTTGATCTGTCTCAATTCCGCATCCTCACGCGCGACGACATGGTCCGGCGGTTGCCGCCCGTCCCCTGCGCGGTCATGCTGATCTGGATTTCCTTGATCAGGCTGGGGTCGGGCGGTGTGGCGGCCAGTGCCGTGCCCGAGCTGTCGAAATAGCTGAACGTGAGCGCCGTGACGTTGTCGAGCACGGTATCGGCCGCCGCCCCGCCCACGGTGCGCGTGAGCGTCTTGGCCGACGAGCTGAAGGTGTACGTGACCTTCTCGACCGACCGTACGATGCTGCCGGCCGGGTACGTGTTCGTCAGCGCCGAGGCAAGGGTGATCACCGACCCCGCGACGGCCGTGACCTGCCGCACTTCGCGCGTGCTGCCATTGGCGACGTAGGCGTAGTCGTTGAACGAAGCCGTCGAGTACGTGTCGAACGCGCTCGCGTTGCCGCTCACTGTGAGCGTCGTGGCCGCGGAGGCTGTGGTCAGCGTCGTCTCGGTCGTGCCCGTCACCGTATCGGCATCGATGTCGGCCATGAACGTGACGCTGCTCGGCGTCGCCGCCGTGATCGTGTTGCCGGCTCCCGAGATACCGTTCCAGTACGCGCCGATCCACCTGAACTCGGTCACCATCTCGTCCACGCCGATGCGGGCGCTGCTCTGCGCGTCCTCCAGCGACGTCGCCTGGCTCACCTGCGTCATCGATCCCTGGAAGATTTGGAGGATGGCCGTGGCGACCAGGCTCGCGATGGCGATCGCGATCAGGAGTTCGATGAGCGTGAATCCCGCCGCGCTTCCGGCACGCCGCCACGCACGCATGATCGGCTCCATCACGGTCGCGCGGCGATGAGCGTGCTCAGCGCCACGCTCTCGCTGTTGATCCCGGTGGGGGTGGGCAGGTTGAACGTCACCGTCACCGTCACGGTCTTCACGTTGGACGTCGGGTAGTTCTGGACGCGCACCTGTCGGCCGAAGTTGGCATATCCGGAAATGCTGCCCAGCGCCTCGTCCGAGAATCCGGTCGGGGTGGGCGTGCCGATCTGGTCGACGGCGGGCGGTCCGATCGTGTACTGGAGGCGCTTGACCTGCTCGAGCCGGTCTTGCGCAAGGAGCGTGGCCGTCGAGACGTAGTAGCCGCGGGTGACGGCGCCTTGCCCAGCCGCCACCGCGCTCGAAAGGCCGCCGCTCTGGACCGCCATCGCTCCGGCCAGCCCTAGCAGACCGATGCTGATGATGGCTATCGCGACCAAAATTTCGGTGAGGGCGAATCCCTGCTGGCCCCCGCGCTGCTGGACAACGACCCGATCTGGCACTATTGGCCCCCTTACACACTGAATCGCTTGCGCGCTAAACATACTGCAAGGAGGCTACCAAACCGGCGCGACGCGACTTAACTATGCGTCGATACGTAACCACACGGCCAGGATGCCGGATCTGTCCGGTGTGCTTTGGATGATTTCTTACCGATTGAGGGTGGTCAGCCTGGCGTCAGCTGACCAGAAGCTACGAAGAAGGGTCGGTCGGCGAATGCTCAATGACCGATTTGACACCGCCGATCGGAAGCTTCACGGTAAACGTCGATCCCTGGCCCACTTCGGTCTCGACGTCAATAGTGCCGCCATGACTCTGGACGATGCCGAGACTGACCGAGAGCCCTAGGCCCGTACCGCTGACGTCCTGCTTGGTCGTGAAGAATGGATCGAAGATCTTCGCGAGGTGATCGGCGTGGATGCCGCCGCCGGTGTCGGTGAATGCGATCCACACGGCGTTGTCGACCAGGGTCGTCCGGATCCTCATCGAGCCACCGGCGGGCATCACATGGATCGCGTTGTTCAGAATGTTGACGAAGACCTGTTTCAGCCTCGAGACGTCGACCTCGACCAGCGGCAGGTCGGACGCATAATCCTCGGTGACGGTGATGCTGCTGACCGCGCCCTGGCGGCGCAGCATGGCGACGACTTGCTCGACGATCGCGTTGAGATCCGCCATGGCGGGGAGAAAATCGCTCTGGCGGCTGAACTGCAGCAGGTCGCGCACGATGTCGCGCGCCCGAGTCGCTTCTTCCTGGATCAGGCTCAGCTCCTCTCGCATGGGATCCGCCGGCCCCAGACGCTCGACCAGGAACGACGCGAAGCCGAGCACGCTCGTGAGCGGATTGTTGATCTCGTGTGCGATGTTGGCGACCAGCTCGCCAATCGCGGCGAGCTTGGCCGACTGGATGATCTGCGCCTGGGCTTGCTTCAGCTCGACCATCTGGCGCTTGACGCCGTCATACAGACGAGAGTTCTCGACCGCAATGGCCACCTGGTTGGCGACGATATTGAGGAGATGCTCCTCGTCGGCTTTGGCCCCTTGCGGCAAGAAGTGACGGACTGTCATGGTCCCGAGCGAGCGACCGCGGACCGCGAGGGGCAGAGTCCAGTCCACATCGACCCAATCGGCGACCCGCGCGGTGTCCCCCGCGGTCAGGCCCGAGGAGAGCCGCTCATCCTGTGCCGTTTTGACCGAGACTCGCGTGCCGGGCGGGTCGTTCAACTCCACGGCCAGGCTCGCGGTCCCGAGCGCTCGCGCGAGATGCGGCAACAACTCGCCGAGCAGCGTTTCGACACCAACCTCTGACGTGATGTCCTGCACGGCGCGGTGGAGCTCCGCGAGCTGCGTGGCCCGGCGGACGAAGTGCTCGTTGAGCCGCTTCAGCTCTTCGACCTGGTTGACCAGTCGATAGACGAGACGCTGGTTCAGCTCCCGGAGATAGATGCCTTCCTCGCGCGGCTCGACGCGCTCCCGCTTGCCCTCGAGGAACTCGCCGATCTGGCGCGGAAACGCATCCACGTCGATCGGCTTCTGGATGTAGCCGTCGCACCCGGCCACCAGCGTGCGCTGCCGGTCACCTTCCATGGCGTAGGCGGTCACGGCGATCACCGGCGTCGTCGCGAAGTTCGGAAACGACTTGATGATCGACGCGACCTCGTAGCCGTCGATGCCGGGCAGGTTGACGTCGAGCAGGACCAAATCCGGCTGCTCACGGATCGTCGCCGCGATCCCCGACAGCCCGTCTTCAGCGTCGACGATGACGTAACCCTCGGCCTCGAGAATCGCGCGCACGAGCATCCGATTCTCGCGGTTGTCCTCGATGTGGACGATGCGAGGGCCGGTCGCCTTGCGCGGCGGTCGTGTCGGCGGGGTTGCCATGTCAGCTCCTTGTTCAGGGCGCGGCGGCCCGCAGCATCATAGCGCGGCCGAGCGCGGAGCCGAAGCCCAAGTGGATGACCCGCTCACCGTGCCCAGCCGGCTGGCGTCGTGTTACGACGGCCCCGGTCGGGCGAGCACCTGCTCGGCGGTCTCGCGGAGCTCGTTGGACGTGAACGGCTTCAACAGAACGGCGTCGACGCCGTGCGTGGTCGCCTCCTTCACGACGTCGCGCGTGCCCTGCCCGGTGATCAGGATCGAACGCAGCGCAGGAGAGATCTGTCGCGCCTGCTCGAGAAACTCGAACCCGTTCATGTGCGGCATCTTGTAGTCGACGACGATCAGGTCGAACGGCTCCTTCTCGATCAGCGCCAGGGCGGCCTCGGCTCCCGGGGCGCCCTTGACGGCATGGCCCAGCGTCTGCAACACGTGCAGGCAAAGGACCACCACGGGCCCACCGTCGTCGACGACGAGGATCTTTTTCTCGGACCGTCTCATCCGTTCATCACCGCAGCCGCCTGACGGCAGGGCAGCGCGTCGTCGGACGGCGCCACGGCACCGGCACCGTCGGTTTGCTGGGCGTACGTGTGGCTGATCTCTTCCAGCCGGCAGGTCGGGATCGCGTAGAACGCCTGCACGACCACCGGATCGAGCTGCGTGCCGGCGACCGCGACGATCTCGTCTCGTGCCGTGGTCAGCGAGCGCGACCTGCGATACGACCGCGTGGACGTCATCGCGTCGAACACGTCGGCGACACTGACGACGCGGGCAATGAGCGGAATGCCCTCTCCCTTCAAGCCATCGGGGTAGCCGTTGCCGTCATACCGCTCGTGATGGTGGCGCACGGCGAGCGCCTCGCGGGCCAGGAAGCGCAGCGGGGTGAGGATCCGATCTCCGACAACCGGGTGCGTCTTGATGAGCGCGTACTCTTCGCCCGAGAGGCGTCCCGGCTTTCGAAGAATGGAGTCCAGCATCACGATCTTCCCGAGGTCGTGCAGCATGCCGGCTCGCGACATCATCAGCGCCTCGGTCTCCGGCATGCCCATGACCGTGGCCGTCTCACCGGCGTACAGTGACACGCGAGCCGAATGCCCCTTGAGGTACAGGTCCTTCGACTCGATCGCGTTCACGAAGGCGCTGATGGTGTCGACGAGCGTCTTCTCGACGTTCTCCCGAAGCAAGATTTTCTGGAGGGCGATCGCGGTCGTCTGGGCGTAGCCCAGCAACAGCTGCTTCTCCTCGGGGACGAACGCGCCGTCCTCCAGAGACCGCGCCACACCGAAGACGCCCATCGATTCCCCGAGACCCGGAATCACGGCCGCCATCGCGCTCAACCCACCCGCGTCATCCGTCAGCGTGAGGACGTCCTTTCCGCCAGTGCCGACGAGGCGGTCGAACCCCGAGTGCAGCAGCGCCGACAGACGGCCAACGGCGCCAGGATCACCGCGCCGGCTCGCGCTGAACGTCCCGTCGTTCTCGCGGAGCGCGATGAGCGCGCCCGCGCCACGCAGACTCTGCAGGGCGTACTCGAGCACGGTCTCCACGAACATCGTCGGGGCGACGCCGTTCAGCGCGAGCTGACCGAGCCGCAGGAGCGCTTCGACACCGAACTGTCGCCGGGCCAGCTCGTCGGCGAGCCCCGCCGGCAGACCGATGCGGCTCTCCTGGCGATCGCGCCGAACCCGCTCCAGCAGGTCGTGGATGTCCTTGGTCGTGAACGGCTTCGCGAGGTAGTCGTAGGCTCCGTGCCTGAGCCCAAAAATCGCGGAGTCCACGGACGGCGCCCCGGTGATCAGCACGACCGGAGTCGCGGGCTGGCTGGCCTTCACGGCGCGGAGCACGTCGAGGCCGCTCAATCCCGGCATCTTGATATCGGACACGACGAGGTCGAAGCGCTGGTCCCGGAGCAGCTCGAGCGCCTGCTCGGCCGTGGACGCCGGCCACGTCGCGCACCCCTTCGCGGTGAATGCGAGACTCAAGAATCGCAGCACGGAGGGATTGTCGTCGACGACGAGCACCCGCTCGGCGTCGGCTCCCGGACTCTGCACGCCCGGTGCGCGAAATGCTTCGATCGTTCGGCCGGTCGCGGCCATCATCTCGTCGCGAGCTGGC
The DNA here is from genome assembly GCA_041490825.1 of Methylomirabilia bacterium. GTDB lineage: Bacteria > Methylomirabilota > Methylomirabilia > Rokubacteriales > CSP1-6 > JBGPTW01. The sequence goes on from JBGPTW010000059.1 coordinate 18,316, forward strand.
TGAGAAAGTCCATCCATTGGCGTGTCACGACTCCATCCATGGAGAACGACGCGGCCGTGCCGATCAGCGCCGCGTTGCGGCGACCGCCGATGCCAGGCGTCTCGGTGGGCTTCGCGCGGTCGGTCGAGCTGTCGTGAGCCTCGGCCGTCACGAGGTGGAGCGCCCTCGAGACTTTCGCGGCGATGGCGGCGCCGGGTTGGAGCGGGCTGTCGGGATTCCGCCGCAGTCGCACGATCCGTTCGAAATAGATCGCCGGCGCGCCATTGACCTCGACGCGGCGGAACTCGACGCAGTCGATCAGCGGGACGTCGAGCCGCTTGACCTTTCGGTGAAACGCCTCCGGCATGCGTTCGGCGACGACGATGACACGTGGCCGCCGGTCTTCGGAAACCAGGATCGATGGATGATGCTGGCTCACCGACTGCGGATATTCCAGCCACGACGAGTACGCGTCGATGACCCTCAGCAGAAGCTCGTCGTCCGCCGTGAAGCCAACCGCGAGCAGCACGGGTGTGCCGTCAGCGTCCACGCCCAGGATGTCGATGGTCGCCGGCCCCAGGAAGACTCGCGGTTCTATCACCCGGAGGCCGGGCTCGATGGCGTCGATGTTGTCGGCGACGAGGCGCGAAAGGTCGTCGAGCCCGGTCACGTCCAGCTTCTTCAGCAGTACGTTCATCGCGCCTGTCCTCTTTCCGTAGGTGGCGATCGTCGAATCAGTCATGTCGGGACTCGACGAGACGCAAGAGCGATACCAAACCGTGACCGGACGGCGTGGATTCGCATTTTCAGCTGAAACAAAGCGGAGTTCCTGACAGTGACGCTGATCGATGATCGAGACGGATGCCGTGGCAGCCCGGTGAGGAACTATTCAGCGCGGCGCCGGGCGACGGCGAAAAACTGACCGGGAGCCCGGTTATTCTCCGGCGAGCTTCTTCCGCAAGGTCTGCCGGGTGATTCCGAGGATTCTCGCCGCCTCGCTCTTGTTGCCCTTGACGCGGTCCAGGACGCTCACGATGTAGCTGTGCTCGATCGTGGCCAGACTCATGGGGGCGTCCACGATGTCGCCCGCCGGCAGCTCGGCCCGCTGACCGAACTGTCGTGGCAGGTGATGTGGCTCGATGGAGTCGCTCGTGCCCAGGATGACGAGCCGCTCGATCGTGTTCTTTAGCTCGCGGACATTTCCAGGCCAAGTGTATCCCAGAAGAAGCTGCTCGGTGTCCCGAGTGAACCCCTGGACCGCCTTGTGAAACGTCCTGTTGTCCTCGGCGAGAAAGTGCCGCGCCAGAGGCATGATGTCGTCGGGCCGCTCACGGAGTGGCGGAATGGTGACGGGAATCACGTTCAACCGATAGAAGAGGTCTTCGCGGAACTTGCCGGCAGTGACGAGCGTCTCCAGTGCCCGATTGGTGGCCGCGATGACACGCACGTCGACCTTGATGTCCCGCACGCCGCCCACGCGCTTGAACATCCGTTCCTGCAAGCAGCGCAAGAGCTTGGCCTGGCCGCCCGGGGAGATCTCGCCGATCTCGTCGAGAAACAGCGTGCCCCGATCCGCCACTTCCATGAGGCCCTTCTTCGTCGCCCTGGCGTCGGTGAAGGCCCCGCGTTCGTGGCCAAACAGCTCGCTCTCGAAGAGCGTGTCGGTGATCGCGGCGCAGTTGACCTCCATGAACGGAAACGCGCGCCGCGCGCTCTCGTAGTGCAGTCCCTTGGCGACGAGCTCCTTGCCGGTGCCGCTCTCGCCCTGGATCAGGATCGTTGCAGCCTCGCTCCGCGCGAGCTGCGTGATCATGTCGCGGAGCTGACGCGTCACCGCCGACTCACCCACGATCTGGTCGGCGCGGTAGCGCCCTTCGTGGAGACCATGGAGACGCTGGATCTCACGGCGGGCCTTGACCTCTTCCAGCGCTCGGGCCACCGTCAGTCGGAGCTTGTCGAGGTGAGCGAACGGCTTTTCCAGATAGTCCGTCGCTCCACTCTTCATCGCCGCAACAGCGGTCTCGATCTGACCGAACGCGGTGATCATGATCACCGCGGTGTCCGGATGCCGCGTCTTCAGCTCCCGGAGGATGTGAATGCCATCGATGTCCGGCAGCTTGAGGTCGAGCAGGATGACGTCGGGCCCGACCTCGTCGGCCATCTGGAGGCCCTCTTTGCCGGTCCCTGCGCCGTGAACGTCGATCTGCTCCTCGCCGATGACCCTGGCGACGAGCGCCCGGATGTTCCGTTCGTCGTCAATGACGAGGATTGAGTCCATCGAAGTCGAGAGGCGATTCTAGCACCTGGACCCCGTTGAGAAAATGACCACCTGCAAGAAAAGTGACCGCTCCTCGTCCCCATAGCCCGTGGCGAAAGAGGACGGAATGGCCACTGATGCGGGATTTATCACGGAAAAGAGCCGGAACGGGAACGTGGCATGTGTTTCGCAGTCCCCAAGGCAGCGCTCAAAGGAGGCTGCATGGACACCGCGACCGCAGACACCGACGACTTCAAAGCCGAGATCCCGTCGCTACCGACGATTGCGCCGGAAAACTTCCCCGCGCATGACCACACGCGGCTCTTGACTGAACTGATCCAGATCGGAATCGCGCTGACGAGCGAACGCGATCTCGGGGTACTGCTGGACCGCATTCTCGCCGAGGCCCGCCGGTTCACGGGCGCGGACGCGGGCACCCTCTTCCTGCGCGAAGGTGATCAGCTCGTGTTTGCCGTGGTCCAGAACGACGCGCTGGCTCACCGCTTCGGTGAGCGGGAGATGAGGCTACGTTTCCAGTACGAGCCGCTCAAGCTCAGCAATCCGAGCCTCGCCGGGTACGTCACACAAACCGGCGAGGTCATCAACTTGCCGGACGCCTATCACGTCCCGAACGACCGTCCGTACGGCTTCAACTGGCGCCTTGACGCCCGCAACGCCTACCGGACGCGATCCGTGCTGATCGTCCCGCTCCAGGATCCCTCGGGATACGTCCTGGGCGTGTTGCAGCTCATCAACGCCCTCGACGACGCCGGCGAGATCGTCGCCTTCGACCCGCAGTACGAGAGCCTGGTCCGCGCGCTTGCGTCCCAGGCGGCGGTGGCCATTCGGAATACCCGGCTGGAGGAGCTCTCGTTCAAGGACCCGCTCACCGACGTGCACAACCGGCGATACCTCAAGCTGCGACTCGACGAGGAGATCAACCGCCACGCGAGATTCGGTCAAGCGCTCTCGCTCGTCCTGATCGACATCGACCACTTCAAGCAGATCAACGACCGGTTCGGTCACGCCGCCGGCGACGAGGTGCTGCGGGGCGTGTCGCAGCTCCTGGTCAATCAATCGCGAAGCTTCACCACCGTCACCCGCTACGGAGGAGACGAGTTCGCCATCCTCCTGGTCAACACGCCGAAGGAGGGAGTCACCAGCTATGCGCAGCGAATGAAGGGCCTGGTGGAGCGCTATCCCTTCCGCCACGGCCCGGTCAGGCTCAGCTTCGGCGTGGCGACGCTTCCGGACGACGCGGTCGCCGCTGAGGGATTGATTGCGGCCGCCGACAAGGCACTCTACGATGCCAAGCGCCAAGGGCGACCGGTCGCCACGACGACACCGCCGCCGCTCGGCTGACGCACGTCACGGCCGAGCCTGACGGCAGCCCGCTTGGTTACCGCGCCTCAGCGGCGCAGCCAGTCCCGGAAGCGGTTCCACCAATCGAGGACTTTCTCCCCGACGCCTCCGTGATCGGTGCACGGCTCGGGCTCGGTCCCGGCAAGGAACGTCTCGCGTACGCTCATCGGGCAGAACCGGTTCGCGAGCTTGCCGTTCGTGGGATCGACGTCCGCGAAGACGATGCCCGGCGGCGGCGTGAACGGCGTCCCGGGATAGAGGTCGAGCGCCTGTTTCATGAAATCGGTCCAGATCGGCAACGCGGCTTCGGCGCCGCTCAACCCGTGTGGCGCCGCGTCGTCGAAACCGACCCACACGACCGCGAGCAGTGTCGGCGAGTATCCGACGAACCACGCGTCGCGCCCCTCGTTGGTGGTTCCCGTCTTGCCGGCGAGCGGTCGCTCCAGGCCGAGAGCCCGACTCGCCGCGCCCGTGCCGGACGTCATCACGCCTTGGAGCAGCGACGTCATCAGATACGACTCGGCGGGGCTCAGCACCCGCTGAGATTCTTCCTCGTGCAGCGTCACCGGCGAACCGTCGCCCGCAGCCGCGGCGCGGACCGCGGCCGGCGCCGGAGTGCGAAGCCCGGTATTGGCGAACGGCAGATAGGCGTGCGCCAGCTCGAGCGGCGTCACCTCGAATGCGCCGAGCGCCATCGCGGGCACCGGCGAGAGCTCGGTCTCGAGACCGAGAGTGCGCGCGGTCTCGATGACGGCGGCGAGTCCAACGGTCTCGGCAATCCTGACGGTCGCCGCGTTGAGCGATGCTTCGAGCGCGCGGCGGACGCTCACGCGGCCCTCGTACCGGTCCTGGTAGTTGCGGGGACTCCACGGCGTGCCGCCGACTGTCAGCGTGATCGGCGCGTCGTCGACGAGCGTGGCCGCGGTCACGGCCGGTCGATTGCCGTGCGTGGCAAGAGCCGCGGCAAAGACGAATGGCTTGAACGCTGAGCCCGGCTGCCGCCGGCCGGATACGGCGCGATTGAACTGACTCTGACGGTACTCTCGCCCACCCACCATCGCCTTGATCTGACCGGTCGACGGATCGAGCGCGACGAGCGCCGCCTGAAGTCGTGCGCCCGGCTCGGAACGCCTCAACCGCGGCCGGTTCGTCTCGAGGCGATCGAGGCCTCGCGTGACTGCCGCCTCCGCGAACCGCTGGAGCGAGAGATCGAGCGTCGTGAAGATCTTGGAGCCTGCTTCGGTCGCCTCATCACCGATGCGCTCCTCGAGCTCCTGTCTCACGTGGTCCATGAAGTACGACGCGGTTTGCCCGCCGACCGCCGAGAATCGGACCCGGATCGGTTGAGCCAGCGCGGCCCGGTAATCGGCGTCGCCGATCATCCCCAATCCGCGCATCTGACCGAGGACGACGTTGCGACGCTCTCGGGCACGCTGGGGATGGAGCACCGGAGAGTAGCTGTTCGGCGCGCGCGCCATCCCGGCCAGGAGCGCGCCTTCGGCCAGCGTGAGCTGATGGACCTCCTTCCCGAAATAGACGCGCGCGGCAGCGCCGAGGCCGCGGATCGCAAACGGGCCGTGCTGACCGAGGTAGAGCTCGCTCAGATACGCCTCAAGGATCCGCTCCTTCGGGTAACGCCAGTCCACCAGGGTGGCGAGCCAGGCTTCCCTCACCTTCCTGAACATCGTTCGGCGAGGGCTCAGCAGGCGGTTCTTCACGAGTTGCTGCGTGATGGTGCTGCCGCCCTGGGTCACTCGGCCGGCGCGGGCATTGGCCCAGGCCGCCCGCATCACGCCTCGAAGATCGAGACCGCGATGCTCGAAGAAGCGATGGTCCTCGGCCGCCACGACAGCCTGCACGACGGACAGGGGCACGTCGGCGAGCCGGACCGGCCTTGACTCTTCGCCGGGTCGATCGCCCGCACTGGCGAGGATCTCGCCTTCGAGCTCGGCGCTTCCGGCCGCACGGTCATCACGGAGCACGCGCGCGATCCGGTCGCCGTTCAGCTCCAGCCGGATCCTATGGGCGCCCTCGCCTTCGCTCCGCGAGAAGATCTCCCAGGACGCCGCGCCACGACGGTACTGCCCGGGTGCGGTCACCCCGCCCTGTACCTCGGAGTATCTGAGTCGGCCGAGGATAGCCGCGAGGTCGACAGCGCGTACGCTCACGCCGGGCACGAGCCGCTGGCCCTCGGCATAGACCAAGGTCGCGCGCAGGGCTTCTTCGCGCTCGAAGCGAGCGAGCTCCACGCCGGAGTAGATGGCCACGCCGACGGCGGTCACCGCGAGAACGGTGGACAACCCGAGGCCGAGCGCCAGCCATCGGGACAGGCTCCCGGGAAATACTGCGCGAAGCCGCCGGAAAATACTGGCGGGCCATCTACCCACGGATTCAGTATGCCCGCACGGTGAGGCGGCTGCGCGACGACGGCGCCGCTCCGCCTACGCGCCGCTGCTCAGCGTGGCGGCACTATCCGGCGGTGACGCGACAAGCGAAATCATCCGGGACACGGGAAAAGGGTTCCCGCACGACTCCCCTTACAGGTTTTTACAGGTGGTTGCGATTGACAGGCGGGACGATTCGAGGATAATCACAGCACTTTTTCGCCCGCACGTCTTGCAGTTCCGTGGAACCATGGCTCGGTCGTGACGCGGCGAAGTTGCCATGACTTCGCGACAGTTCGTAGAAGGAGGCAGCGAATGAATCGCTCGAGCTGGGTGTCCCTCTTCTTCGAGGAGTACGGTGAGAAGAACGAGATGACCTCACGCGTGCGACAACGGTAAAGCGACCATGAAACAGTATATCCTGCGGCGATTCGGCTACGCGTTGATCTCGCTCTTCCTCCTGTCCGTCACGATCTTCCTGTTCGTCCGCGTGACCGGCGACCCGGCGGTTCTCCTCGTCGAGCCCGGAGCGAGCAAGGACGATCTCGATGCCATCCGCCAGCAGTTCGGGCTCGACCGGTCGCTGTGGGTCCAGTACGGAGCGTTCGTCGCGAGCATGGCGCGCGGGGATTTCGGCAACTCGTTCTACTACCGGACGCCCGTCATGGAGCTGTATCTGCAGCGGCTGCCGAACTCGCTGATGCTCGCGGCCGTCGCGATGCTCTTTTCTCTCGCGGTCGGCATCCCGACGGGTATCATCGCGGCCGTGCGCGTCAACAGCTGGTGGGACAGCGCGGGCAAGATCTTCGCCCTGCTCGGGCTCTCGCTCCCGGCGTTCTGGGTCGGCCTGGTGATGATCCTGTTCTTCTCCGTGTACCTCGGATGGTTTCCATCGTCGGGCTCCGGGACTCCCATGCACATCATCATGCCGGCGATCTCCCTGGGCTGGGTGTTCGCCGCCGCCCACATGCGGCTGACCCGCTCGTCCATGCTCGAGGTGCTCGGCTCGGAGTACGTGAAGCTCGCCCGCATCAAGGGTCTGCCCGAGGCCCTCGTGATCGGCAAGCACGCGCTCAAGAACGCGCTGATCCCGGTGCTCACGCTCGCGGGCATCAACCTGGTGCTGATGGTGAACGTCGCCGTGGTCGTGGAGACGGTCTTCGCGTGGCCGGGCGTGGGACGCCTGCTCTTCGAGGGGATCTCGTTCCGCGACTTCCCGGTCGTGCAGGCCACGGTGATTCTCGGCGGCGTGATGATCGTGGTCGTCAACTTCTTGGTCGATCTTCTCTACGCGGTGATCGACCCGAGGATCCGCTATGAACGGTAACCCCACCACCACACTCCCGAGCCCTGCCGCGACCGTCACGCTCGGGTCCCGCCTCGCCGCGTTCCGCAGCGAGGGGTTCCCCACGATCCCGATCGCGATCCTTCTGAGCGTCATCCTGGTCGCGATCTTCGCGAACGTGCTGGCGCCTCACGACCCCGAGGTCGGCACGCTCGGCGATCGGTTCCGTCCGCCGGCGTGGCAGGCGGGCGGGATGGAGGGCCACCTGCTCGGCACCGATCACCTGGGCCGAGACGTAATGTCGCGGCTCATGTTCGGCGCGCGGGTCTCGATAGTCGTCGGCTTCACGGCCGTGATCATCGCCGGCATGATCGGGACCTTCCTCGGCATTCTCTCCGGCTACGTCGGCGGCTGGGTCGATCAGGTGATCATGCGGATCACCGACACGTGGCTCGCGCTGCCGGTATTGACCTTTGCGATCTTCCTCGCCGTGATCCTCGGCCCGAGCGTGAGCAACATCATCATCATCCTCGCCGCGGTCTACTGGACGCGCTACGCGCGCGTCGTCCGTGGCGAGGTGCTCTCGCTCCGCGAGCGGGACTACGTGCGTCTCGCCATCGTCGCCGGATGCTCGAAGTGGACCATCATGAAGCGCCACATCTTGCCGAACGTGATCAACACCGCGATCGTGCTGGCCACGCTCCAGCTCGGTGTTGTGATCATCACGGAGGCGACGCTGTCCTTCCTCGGCGTAGGCGTGCCGCCGCCGAAGCCGGCCTGGGGCCTCATGCTCGCGGACGGAAAGAAAGGGATGATGGCAGGCTACTGGTGGCTCACCGTGCTGCCGGGCTGCTGCATCATGCTGATGGTCCTGGCGGCGAACCTCATCGGCGACTGGCTCAGAGTCAAGTTGGACCCCCAGCTCCGTCAGCTATGACCGCCGGCCCGCTCCTGGACGTTCGAGGGCTCAGCACACACTACGTGAGCTCACGCGGCACGCGCGTGACCCGGGCGGTCGACGGCGTGTCGTTCACGCTCGACGCGGGGGAGACGCTCGGGATCGTCGGCGAGTCCGGTTGCGGCAAGACCACGCTCGCGCTCTCGCTGCTGCGAATCCTGCCGCCGGCCGCGCGGAACGTCGGCGGAGAGATCCGCTTCGAGGGCGAGGATCTCCTGACCAAGAGCGCGTCGGACATGCGCAAGATCCGCGGCAAGCGCATCGCCATGATCCTGCAAGACCCCATGGCCTCGCTGAATCCGCTGTTCAGGATCGGTGACCAGGTCGCCGAATCCATGCGGGTTCACGACAGCGCTTCGCGTCCAGCGGCGTGGACGAAGGCGACCAATCTCTTGAAGGCCGTCCGGATCGCGGCGCCGGAGGCGCGGATGCGCGAATACCCGCACGAGATGTCGGGAGGCATGCGCCAGCGCGTCGTCGGCGCCATCGCGATCTCGTGCGACCCTCGGCTGCTGATCGCGGACGAGCCGACGACGAGCCTCGATCTCACGATCCAGGCGCAGTATCTGAATCTGCTGAAGGACCTGCAGCGCAGCTATGGGCTCGGCATGATCTTCATCACGCACAACCTCGGCATCGTCGCCAAGATGTGCGATCGCGTCGCCGTGATGTACGCGGGGCGCATCGTGGAGTCAGGCTCGGTGCGGACGATCTTCAGCGCGCCCGCGCACCCGTACACGACGGCGCTCCTCGAATCGATTCCGCGCCTGACCGCCAGCCGCGCGCGGCTGTCGGCGATCGACGGCCAGCCCCCGGACCCGGCCGCGTTGCCGACCGGGTGCGCCTTCCATCCCCGCTGCGGCAAGGTGATGGACCGCTGCCACGACGAGGCACCGGACGAGTTCGCGGTCGCGGCGAGCCAGCGCACTCGATGCTGGCTCCACGCCGGCGTACCCGCGCGCCCGGCGTGAGCCTCCGCCCCGCGCAGAGGAGAGGAGCATGAGCAGTCCCGTCCTCGAAGCCGTGGGGCTGACCAAGCACTTCCCGGTGAAACGCGGGATGTTCGGATCCAGCCACCAGGTGGTCCGGGCCGTCGACGGCGTGTCCTTCACGGTGGAGCCCGGGCAGAGTCTCGGGCTCGTCGGCGAATCCGGCTGCGGGAAGACGACCACCGCCCGCATGGTGCTCAAGCTCATCGATCCGACGGCCGGCGAGATTCGCTTCGACGGCCAGCGCCTGAACGGGTTCGACGCGCAGTCATTGCGCGCCTATCGGAAGGCGGTGCAGGCGGTCTTCCAGGACCCGTACGCGTCGCTGAATCCACGAATGCGGGTGGATGACATCATTGCCGAGCCGCTCGTGACGAATGAGCAACTGACAGCGGTAGCGGTGGAGAACCGCGTCCACGAACTGCTGGATCTTGTCGGGTTACCGCGCCGCTCGGCCGATCTCTTTCCGCACGAGTTCTCGGGCGGCCAGCGCCAGCGCATCGCGATCGCCCGGGCGCTGTCACTCTCGCCCCGGGTGATCGTCCTGGACGAGCCCGTGTCGGCGCTCGACGTCTCGATCCGCGCGCAGATCCTGAACCTGCTGCGGGACCTCCAGGCGCGGCTGGGTCTCTCGTATCTCTTCATCGCGCACGACCTCGCCGCCGTGGCTCACATGAGTCAGCAGATCGCGGTGATGTACCTCGGCAAGATCGTGGAGATCGGCGACGGCCCCGGCATCGCCGCCGCGCCGAAGCACCCCTACACCCAGGCGCTGTTCGCGGCGGCGCTGCCCTCGCACCCTGACGAGCCGCGCGGTGAGACCGTCATCACCGGCGAGGTCCCGAGCCCGCTGGCCCCACCGTCCGGGTGCCACTTCCACCCGCGCTGCCCGCAGGCGATGAGCCGCTGTGCCCGCGAGGAGCCTCAGCTCAAGGCCGCCGCCGGCCGACTCGTCGCTTGTCACCTCTACGACCCGGAAGGATCGCCGTAGCATCTCTGTCGATTGCCGGCAATCGTTGTCGCCGGTTCACCCGATCGTCGAACGGAGGACTCGATGCGGAACGCAATCAGGATTCTGGCCACGCTCATCGCCGTAGTCTCGCTCGCATTGTCGCCGCTCAGCGCCCAGACGGGCAAGGTCGAGGTGCAGTGGCTCGGCCAGTCCGCCACGAAGATCACGACCGTCAGCGGAAAAGTGATCGTGATCGACCCGTTTCTGACGAACAATCCGAAGACGCCGCCGCAGTACAAGAATCTCGACGCGCTCGGGAAGGTCGATCTGATTCTCGTCACGCACGCGCACGGCGATCACCTCGGCGACGGTCCCGAGCTCGCCAAGAAGCACAACGCTCCCTTGTGGGGTCCGGCCGGGCTCGACCAGTCGCTCCTCACGCTCGGGGTGCTGCCGGCCAATCTGGTGCCCCGGATGAACAAGGGCGGCACGATCATGCCGCTCGGAGCCGAGATCAAGATCACGATGACCCGGGCCGAGCACAGCTCCGAGCTCGTGTGGAAGAACCCCGCGACCGGCAAGGACGAGACGCATCCGGGCGGCGAGCCCGCCGGCTTCATCATCGAGCTGGAGAACGGGTTCAAGATCTACCACATGGGCGATACCGGAGTGTTCGCCGACATGAAGTGGATCGGCGAGTACTACAGGCCTGACCTCATCCTGATCCCGATCGGCGGGCACTTCGTGATGAGCCCGAAGGATGCGGCCTACGCGACGAAGGAGCTGTTGAAGCCGAAGTTCGCGATCCCGATTCACTACGGGACGTTTCCTCCGCTCAAGGGCACGCCGCAGGAATACATGCAGGCTCTTGGCGGTGACACGCCGACGAAGGTGTTCCCGATCAACCCCGGCGATAAGCTGATTTTCTGATAAACGTGGGGGCCACGAAATGGCCCCCACACCCCCAAACGCTCGGAGTGCCCCGGCGAAGCCAAGGCACTCCTCGATACCCTCACGCCCGGAGTGCCCCGGCAAAGCCGAGGCACTCCTCGATCCCCCCACACGCTCGGAGCGCCCCGGCACAGTTGGGGCGCTCTTCGATATGGCCCCCGGCGCTCATATCGTGTACACTCAGGGCGTCTGGTTCGAGTCGGTTCAGTTGTGAGCCATCGGGTCTATCAGACCGCGTCTCCGGTGCACCTTCCGGTTCTGGGGCGTGCAGGCAACTCGGAAGGTTTCAGGAGACACGTTCATGGCACAGAAACTGTTCGTCGGTGGTCTTCCTTACTCAACCTCGAATGATCAGCTTCGGGACTTGTTCGCCCAGACCGGTCAGGTCGAGTCCGCGGTCGTCGTGACGGATCGTGACACTGGCCGCTCTCGTGGCTTCGGTTTCGTCGAGATGGCGACGCCGGAGGAAGCGGATCAGGCCGTGTCGCGCTTCAACGGCCAGGACTACGAGGGTCGTCGGCTCCAGGTCGAAAAGGCCAAGGATCCGGGGGCGCGCTCGACTGGTCGGGGCGGCTTCGGCGGCGGTGGTCGCACGGCAGCTCGCGGCGGCCGCTGGTAGGCAGTACCGGCGCGGGTGACCGACAGCCACCCGCAAACTTTGCGCGGGGCGGGCGCGGTGATGAGCCGCCCCGTCCCGCGCTCTTTTTTCATCATGACCATGGCGGAGCGTTTATGATCGCGGGAAGACGATGAGCCGGAGCGGATACTATGGCTTCGAGCGGCGCCGCAAGGCTGATGTCCAGAAGGCCAAGCAGGAGGCCAAGCGGCAGCGCAAGACGGAGCGCGACGAGAGCGGCCTCACCGGGCCCGAGATGGGGGAGGCGCAGGAAACGGGGGCGCCGACAGGACTGTGGGAGTGGTTTTCCGCGAGCCGCAGCCGCACGGTGACGACCCCGCCCAACACCCGGCCGCCAGGCGATCCACCAGACGACTGGATCCTCCTCACCGAGGCCGGATCTTCCGCGCCGCAGTAGAAAACGCGCGCTACTTCTTCTCCTGAGCGACGGCGGCCTCGGCCGCCTGGAAGCCGATCTTGCTGTGCGTGCCGTCGCAGAACGGCTTCGTCACCGATGCGCCGCAGCGACACAGCGCGATTTTCGGCCGCGACGACGTATCGACCTTGTTGCCGGCGGGATCGTACACCTCGACATCGCCTTCGACGAGGTACGGTCCGTTCGGACGAGCGGTGATCTTGACGGTCATTGGATCCTCCTGGGATGGGTGACGTGCCTTACCAAAATACTACGCCGGCGGTAAACTGGCCGCGATGAAAGAGTCCGGCGCGATCTTGCTCGTCGCGTGCTACGAGCTCGGTCATCAGCCACTCGGCGTGGCCTGGCCGGCAGCGTTCCTCGAGCGCGCGGGCTACGCTCCGGCCGTGATGGACGTCTCGGTCGAACCGTTCGACGCGGAAACGGCGCGCCACGCTCGGCTCGTCGCCATCGCGGTGCCGATGCACACGGCGCTGCGCCTCGGCATGGCCGTCGCCGAACGAGTGCGCGCGGTCAACCCGGATGCGCACGTGTGCTTCTTCGGACTCTATGCGGCCTTGAACGCCGAGTATCTCCTCGCCCACGCCGTCGACTCCGTGATCGCCGGCGATGTCGAGACGACCCTGGTGGAGCTCGCGCAAAGCCTGGAGGCCGACGACGGTCGTGTGGTGGCGGGCGTCGCGCGACGTGATCGTCCGGCCGGGGCGGTCCTCGCCCGATTGCCGTTCCCCGTGCCGAGCCGGAGCCATCTGCCGCCGCTGAAGAAGTACGCGCACCTCGAGCGCGACGGTGGCCTCGTGCTCGCCGGCTACGTGGAAGCCACGCGCGGGTGTCTGCACCATTGCCGTCATTGCCCGATTCCGCCCGTGTACGGTGGACGGTTCTTCGCGGTGCCCCAGGACGTCGTCCTCGATGACATCCGACAGCTCGTCGACGCCGGCGCACGCCACATCACGTTCGGTGATCCCGACTTCCTGAACGGCCCGGGACACGCCATGGCGATCACGCGACGTCTTCACCAGGAATTCCCCGACGTCACGTTCGACGTCACCGCGAAGGTCGAGCATCTCCTCCGGCACCGGCAGCATCTCGAGGCCCTCGCCGGTCGTGGATGCCTCTTCGTCATCTCCGCGGTCGAGTCGTTGAGCGACCAGGTCCTGGGCCATCTGGACAAGGGACATACGCGCGCCGACGCGTTCGAGGCGCTCCGCGTGGTGCGACACGCGGGAATTGTCTTCCGCCCGACGTGGGTGCCCTTCACGCCATGGACGACGCTCGACGACTACCGCGACATTCTCGACTTCGTGGAGCGCGAAGGCCTCGTCGACCACGTCGATCCCGTGCAGTACTCGATCCGTCTGCTGGTGCCGCCCGGCTCACTGCTCCTCCAGCATTCCGCAATGCGGTCTCATGTGACAGGACTCGTCCCCGAACATTTCTACTACCGGTGGCGGCATCCGGATCCTCGCGTGGACGCCCTGCACGAGCGCGTGAGCAGTCTCGTGGCGGAGGCCGCCGACCGCTCGGAAGACGCGCTCGTCACATTCCGCGGTGTGCGCCGGTTGGCCGACGAGACGGCCGGCGTCACTGCACGTTCCTCCGGCGATCCCGTGGACGTCGGGCGACGCCGTCCGCCGCGGATGACCGAGCCGTGGTTCTGCTGAGCGGAGCCAACCAAGGGTCAGGTCCTGACCCTCACGGCGAGCCGCAGCGGACTTTGAGGCTGGCGAAAATCCAGGTAGAGTACCGGAAGAGACGAGGAGTGTCCCCCAGGAAACTCCCGGGAGGTGATGCCATGAGCGACGATCTCAGGGTCAAGGTACAGGACCTCATCGACAACATGATCAATCCCGCAGTCGCCGGCCACGGCGGCTACGTGGAGCTGATCGACGTCCAGGACAACCGCGTTTACCTACAGATGGGCGGGGGCTGCCAGGGCTGCGGCGCCGCTGACGTCACGCTCAAGTCAGGAATCGAGCGGCTGCTGAAGGAAGAACTCCCGGAGATCGGCGAGGTTCTCGACACGACGGATCACGCCGCTGGGTCGAATCCCTACTACACCGCCGGCAAAGGTTAGGGCGAGGCGGGGGCGTGAGGCTGAAGGGGTCTCAGTGTGGGGCAGATCCGATGGCTCGAAAGACGAACTCGCCCCTGGACCTGCCCCACACTGAGACCCCTTCAGCCTCACGCCCCCGCTCGCGATAATCATCGCCCGCGAGACGTAGCGAGTCCATGCAGCGCTTGCTCCTGCTTCTTCCCACCACGACGTACCGCACCCAGGCGTTTCTCGACGCAGCCCGTAAGCTCGGCGTCGACATCGTGTGCGCCTCCGAGGAGCCGAGCACGTTCGAGCCGCATGATCCGCAGCATCTGATGACGCTCGACTTCAGCGATCCCGCTGGCGCGGCTCAACGAGCCGCGGAGTTCCACGGGAAGCACCCGATCGACGCGGTCGTCGCGGTGGACGATCTGACGACGGTCGTGGCCGCCGCCATCGCCGAGCGGCTGGGCCTCCGGGCGAACTCGCTCGCATCGGCGATCGCCGCGCGCCACAAGCACGCGATGCGGCAGCGCCTCGAAGAGGCCGGCGTACCGGTGCCGAGATTCCGGCTCATCTCGCTCGAGCAGGACCCGAGCATGGTTTCATTTCACGCGCTGTACCCTTGCGTCCTCAAACCGTTGACGCTGTCGGCCAGCCGCGGTGTCATCCGGGCCAACGACGAGGCACAGTTCGTGGACGCGTTCTTCCGCATCGCGCAGCTCCTGAGCCGGCCGGACGTCGACGTCAGCGGTGATGGCGCACAGTTCATCCTCGTGGAGGAGTTCATTCCCGGTGACGAGGTGACGCTGGAAGGATTGCTGATCGAAGGCGACCTTCACACCCTGGCGCTGTTCGACAAGCCCGACCCGCTCGACGGTCCGTTCTTCGAGGAGACGATCTACGTGACGCCGTCCACGCTGCCCGGTGACGTGCAGGCAGAGATCACGCGTGTCACGCGAGCGGCATGCGCGGCACTCGGACTGAGCGACGGTCCCGTACACGCCGAGCTCCGGGTGAACGACCACGGGCCCTGGGTGCTCGAGGTTGCGGCGCGCTCGATCGGGGGACTCTGCTCTCGGACGCTCAGCTTCGGCACGGGCATGAGCCTCGAGGAAGTGATCCTCCGTCACGCGCTCGGTCTCGAGATCGAATCCCTCGTCCGCGAGCGACAGCCTGCTGGCGTGATGATGATCCCGATCCCGCGCGCAGGACGTCTCAAGGCGGTGCGCGGCCAGGAGCAGGCGGGACAAGTCCCGGGTATTCAGGAAGTGACGATCACCGCGCACATCGAGCAGGAACTCGTGCTGCTACCCGAAGGCTGGCAGTACCTCGGATTCATCTTCGCGCGCGCCGACACGCCTCACGCGGTCGAGAAGGCGCTGCGCGAGGCGCATTCCCGCCTCGCGTTCGACATCAACTGACTCAGCGCGGATTATTCACGAACGATCGCGCGCGAGCCGCCGAAACCGAGCGCCGGGCTGGGGATCGCCCCGGAATTCCGCGAGCTGATGGCGCAAGCGCCGAAACGCTGGGGAACGCGGTCAGGGGCGTGGGTGTCCAGTCGATGAT
>JBGPTW010000060.1:0-34056 GCA_041490825.1 Methylomirabilia bacterium
ACGGAGCCTTGCCCCCTCACCCTTCCCCTCACCATTTCCCTCACCGCTCGCGCCCCCTCCGCTACTTCTTCGCGCCTGATTCTTTGATGTGCTTGGCGACGACGTCACCGTACGCGCTGTACCAGTCGGTGACCTTGACGAACTTCCCGCCCTTCACCTGCCAGATCTGGACGAGCCCCCCGCCTTCGTGGTCGGTCGCGGTGATCTTGAGCGGCGGCACCAGCCCGCCGAGCGTGAAGTTGGAGATCTTCTCGAAACCCTTCTTCACGTCCTCACCGATGATCTTGCCGTCGGGCTTGGCCTTCAGCGCATTGCGGATGGCCTCGACGTGGAGCGCGGCGATGAGCACGCCGCGGTTGTAGAAGACGGTCGACGCCATTTCCTTGGGCGGCTCCTTGCCCTGCTTCTTGTACATCTCGCGGATCTCGTTCAGCACGGGATAATCGCCGCCCACCCCGGCGAACTGCATCCCGTAGTACCCCTCGGCCGCCACGAATCCGCCGGCGCCGTCGATGTTGGCCTCGGCCGCGCCCCAGACGAACGACACGACCTTGCGCAGCGGGTAGCCCACGCGCTTGAACTCCTTGATCGACACCGACGGCGCCCCGCCGAACAGGTGCGCGATCACGAAGTCCGCGCGGAAGCGCTGGGCGATGTCGAGCACTTGCGCGCCCATCTCCACGCCGGGCGGCGGGACCGCGAAGGTCTTGAGCTGAAATCCTTCCTGCGCCGCGAGATCCTCGATGACTTCGATCGGTTCTCGGCCAGCGGGGTTGTCGAAGAAGATGAACGCGATCTTCTTGCCCTTGAGGCTTCCGCCGAGCTGCTTCTTGACGAATTCCACCGCCGCGGAGCCCTGCGACCAGTACGTGGCGGCAATGGGGAAGATGTACGGATAGCGCGTGCCATCGGCGGCGGCCGCGCTGCCGAAGCCCGGCGAGGTCCCCGGGATCCGGTCTTCCGTGAGCCGCTGGGCGAGTGCGTAGATCTGGGGCGTACCGTACACGGCGATGCTCACGGCGCCTTCTTTCTTGTGGCGCTCGTAGGACTCGACGGCCGGCGGCACCTTGTACTCGTGATCGATCTCGATCGCCTTGAGCGGGTGACCTTCGACCCCGCCCTTGGAGTTCACCAGCGCGATGTAGTCGTGGAACGCCGGGCACAGGACCGTGCCGACGATCTGCGTCGCCCCGGTGCGATCGCATTGCACCCCGATGACAACCTCGCTCTTCGACTGGGCAAAGGACGGAGCAGCCGGGAGCACGATCCCGCCCGCCAGTATCAACGCCGTCATGATGGCCAAGTAGCGTTTCATACGCGTTCTCCTTCCTCGCGTACCTCAGTACGCGAACGGCCAGACCCGGAAGTAACTTCGAATGTTCCGCCACAAGCGATTCAGTCCCTCGGGCTCCAGGATGAGGAACACGATGATCAGGGCGCCGAACAGCATGAGGCGGAGGTTGGGGATCAGGTTGAGCACGGTCGCCTGCGAGAAGAAGACGCCGCCGGAGGCCTCCATGGCGTACCGAATGACGATGGGGAGCAGCGTGACGAAGATCGCCCCGAAGATCGAGCCGAGCACGGAGCCCAGCCCACCGATGATGATCATCGCGAGATAGTCGATCGAGACGGTGATCTGGAACTGCTCGTAGTTGGCGATGCCGAGGAAGTAGGTGTACAGCACCCCGGTGACCCCGGCGTAGAACGACGAGATGGCGAAGGCGAGGAGCTTGTAGCGGAAGATGTTGATGCCGATGATCTCGGCGGCGATGTCGTGGTCGCGGATGGCGATGAACGCGCGCCCGATCCGGGTGCGCACGAGGTTCATCGTTCCGACGATGCCCAGCACGACGAAGACGAGCAGGAAGTAGTACATGTCGCGCTGCGTGCTGAGGACCATCGAGCCGAGCCGCGGCCGCGCGACCTCGATGGACGCCTGCACGCCGCCGCTGATGAACGTCACGTGGTTGATCGTCCACTCGATGATGAGCTGACCCGCCAGCGTGGCAATGGCGAGATACAAGCCCTTGATCCGGAGCGACGGGATCCCCACGATCGCGCCGATGAGGGCGGCCATGAGCCCACCGGCGATGAGGTTGACCGGCCACGGAGACCCCAGGCGATTGGCGAAATTCGCGGCCGTGTAGGCACCGACGGACATGAACGCCCCGTGCCCGATCGATACTTGTCCCGTGTAGCCGACCAGGATGTTCAGCCCCAGCGCACCGATGACGGCGATCCACACGAGGTTGGCGACCGAGAGAAAATATTCGTGCAGCGTGAGCGGGATCACGAGGAAGAAGAGCACCGCCAGGACCCCCACGGTCCAGCGCGCGATCGGCAGCGGGTAGAGCGCCATGTCGGCTTCGTAGCTCGTCTTGAGCACTCCGCATTCGCGATGAATCATCGGCCTTCCCCGGTGACGCCGACGAGGATGGTCCAGATGCGAGGCGCCGAGGAGAAGCCCGACTGAGACATAGGCCGCCTACGTCGCAGGGAGGGCTCGACGAGGCAACGAAGCAGATGGGCCGTCATCGTCGGCGTCACACCCGCTCGATGATCTTTTTGCCGAAGATGCCGTAGGGCCGGATCATGAGCGCCAGGATCATGAGCACGTACGGCGCGAAGTCCTTGGTGCCGCCGCCGACGTAGGGATCGACGAAGCCGGCGGCGACGTTCTCCACGATCCCGACGATGAGACCGCCGACGACCGCGCCCGGGATCGAGTCGAGACCACCGAGGATCACCACCGGAAACACCTTGAACCCAACCAGCGCCAAATTCACGTCGACGCCGAGCAGATTGCCCCAGAGGACGCCGCCGAGCGCGGACACGATGCCCGTCATCGCCCACGCCACGCCGAAGTACCGCTCGACGTCGATGCCCATGGCCATGGCGACCTGCTGATTGTCCGCCACGGCGCGCATGGCGATACCCTTGCGTGACTTCAGGAAGAACCAGCTGAACGCCGCCAGAAAACCGAGGCTCACCACGGCGCCGAGGAGCTGGATCGGCGGGAGAAGCAGAAAGCCGATCTCGAACGGCTCCTCGCGGAGCGGCAGCGGGAGCGGTCGTGTGCCCGAAAAGATCGTGAAGGGCCCGAGGCCGCGGAGGATGGAGGCGAGTCCGATGGTGGCCATGACCACCGCGATGACGGGACGGCCGATGAGCCTGCGGAGCATGACGCGCTCCAGGACGAAGCCGAAGCCCACCATGCCGAACAGCGCCGCCGCAACGGAGAGCCACAGTGGCGCCCCGAGCACGGTGAGGCCGCCCACCACCACGAAGCCCGCGATCATCACGAACTCGCCCTGGGCGAAGTTCACGGCGTCGGTCGCCTTGTAGACGAGGACGAACCCGAGCGCGATGAGCGAGTACATGAGGCCAATGAGGATCCCGTTGGACAGCAACAGAACGAGAAATTGCCAGTCAGCCACGCGCCGTCACCTCGTGACGAAGTCTCATCTCGTCACCACGGCGTCCGCGTCCTCCACGCGCACGCGCGCATGGAGCGACGCCTGCCGGCCGTCCTCGAACGTGATCGTCGTCGTCACCTCGACCTCGTCCTGGCCGGAATAGAACGCGTCGATGAACGGCGCGTACTTCTCCGCGACGAGGCGTCGCCGGACCTTGCGTGTCCGCGTGACCTCGGCATCGTCCGCGTCGAGATCCTTCGTGAGGAGCAGGAAGCGCCTGACCCGACTGGCGTTCGGCAGCGTCGCGTTGCATTTGACGACTTCCTCACGGATCACATCCCGCACCTCGTGCTTCTGGCTGAGATCGGTGTAACTCGTGTACGGGATCCCGCGCCGCTCGGCCCAGTTGCCCACCGTGTTCATGTCGATGGCGATCATCGCTGCCACGAACGGCCGGTCGTGGCCGAAGGCGACGGCTTCGCGGATGTACGGACTGAACTTCAGCTTGTTCTCGATGAACTGCGGCGCGAACGGCGTCCCATCGGCGAGCGCGCCGACGTCCTTGGCGCGGTCGATGATCACGAGATGGCCGCGCGAGTCGACGAAGCCGGCGTCCCCCGTGTGAAACCAGCCGTCGGGCTCGATCACCTCGCGCGTCGCTTCGTCGTCCTTCAGATAGCCCTTGAATACTCCGGCGCTCCGGATGAGCACCTCGCCCTTGTCCGCAATCTTCACTTCGATCCCGGGACACGGCTTGCCGACCGTGATCGGGTTCGCCTCGTCGTCGGGCTGGATCGACACCAGCGCGCTCACTTCGGTCGATCCGTACACCTGTTTCAGATTGATACCGAACGATCGGAAGAACCGGAACGCGTCGGGACCGAGCGGCGCGCCACCCGTGTATGCCCAGCGCGTGCCTCGGAGCCCGAGCTGATCGCGGACAGGACGGTACACGAAGAACTCGCCGAGCGCGCACGCGACACGGAGCCCGAACGGGATCGGTTTGCCCTCGGAGCGCAGCAGCTCCGCACGCTCGGCCGCGGCACGCGAGCGCTCGAAGACCCACCGCTTGAGCCGCGGCGCGTCCGCAGCCTTGACCTGCACCGAGGTGAGCATGTTCTCCCAGATCCGCGGCGGCGCGAGCAAGACGGAAGGACCGAGCTCGCGCAGATCTCGCTGGACGGTCTCGGGACTCTCGGGACAGCTCGCGCAGAATCCGACGTAGAGCGACATCACCAGCGTGTAGAACGAGTCCCCGGCCCACGCCATCGGCAGGTACGCGAGCCACTCGTCGTCGCGGCGGACGTCTTCTGCCTTCGTGAACGTCTCCCCAGTCTTGATGGCGTTGGCGTGGGTGATCATCGCGCCCTTGGGAGTGCCGGTCGTGCCCGACGTGTAGCAGATCATCGACACGTCGTCTGCGCGGCCCAGCTCGATCTCGGCCTCAAAGCGCCCCGGCTCGCGCGCCGCCAGCTCGCGTCCGAGCTTCTGAACCTCGGCAAACGACTTCAGCCAGTCGAAGCGGTGTTGCTTGAGCCCGCGCGGATCGTCGTACACGACGAGCCGAACGGCCGGAAGCTCGTCCTTGAGGGTCAGGACCTTGTCGACCTGTTCCTGGTCCTCGGCCACGATCACCGACACTTCCGCGTGGTTCCAGACGTACGCCAGCTCCTTGGCGATCGAATCCTGGTAGACCGGCACCGAGACGCCGCCCAGCGCCTGCGCCGCGACTTGCGCCCAGTAGAGGCGCGGCCGGTTGTCGCCGATCACCGAGAGCGTGTCGCGCCGGCGGAAGCCGAGCGCCGCGAGTCCCAGGGCGAAGTCGCGGACCTCGTCGTGATACTGACGCCACGTGAACGGTTGCCAGATCCCGCGATCCTTCTCGCGGATCGCGATCCGATGACCGAACTCGCGGGCGTTACGCAAGAGCAGGCGCGGCAGCGTCGTCAGATCAGCCACGGCGAACTCCATTCGGTGTCGGCTTGGTCTCGCCGAGATAGGCCTTGATCACGGCGGCGTCGGCGCGGACCTCGGCGGGCGTGCCGTCGGCGATCTTCTGTCCCATGTCGAGCACCGCCACGCGATCCGAGATGTCCATGACGACCCCCATGTCGTGCTCGATGAGAATGATGGTGGTGCCCCATTCCTCGTTCACGTCGAGGATGAAGCGCGCCATGTCCTCCTTTTCCTCCTGGTTCATCCCGCCCATCGGCTCGTCGAGGAGCAGCACCTTGGGGTCGAGCGCGAGCGCGCGCCCGAGCTCGACGCGCTTCTGCAACCCGTACGCGAGCGATCCGGTGGGCCGCCGGCGCAGATCCTGGATCTTCAGGAAGTCGATGATGTCCTCGACGCGCCGGCGGTGCCGAACTTCCTCCTTCTGCGCGAGCCCCCAGTACACGAACGAGCCGAAGACGCCCGAGCGCATGTGCACGTGGCGCCCCAGCATGAGGTTGTCGAGCACCGTCATGCCGCGGAAGAGGGCGATGTTCTGGAACGTGCGGGCGACGCCGCGCTCGGCCACCTTGCTCGGGGCGAGGTCGGTGACGTCGCGGCCCTCGAGGCGGATCCGTCCACGATCGGGGTGATAGAAGCCGCTGATCATGTTGAGCACGGTCGTCTTGCCGGCGCCGTTCGGCCCGATGACGGAGACGAGCTCACCGGCCCGCACGTCGAAGCTCACGCGCGTGACGGCCTGCACTCCGCCGAAGGACTTCGACACTTCCTGGATCTCGAGCTGCGTGCCGGGGGTCATGACCGAGCCCCCCTCCGAGCTTTCATGACAGCCATCGCTTCCGCCGGCGATAGTGTTTCACGTCCCGGTAACTCTTGCGCTGCCCGACGCCGGTCAACCCCAGATAGAACTCCTTGATGTCCTCGTTGTCGCCGATCGTCTTCGCGTCGCCGTCCAGCACGATCCGTCCGTTCTCCATGACGTAGCCGTACTGCGCGAACTTGAGCGCGATCGTGGCGTTCTGCTCGGCGAGGAGGACGGCCACGCCTTCCTCGCGGTTGAGCCGACTCACGACCTGGAAGATCTCGTGCACGAGCAAGGGCGCGAGCCCCATCGACGGCTCGTCGAGCAGCATGAGCTTGGGCCGGGCCATCAGCGCGCGCCCGATGGCCAGCATCTGCTGTTCGCCCCCGGAGATGTAACCCGCCTTGAAGCCGCGCCGTTCCACCAGGCGGGGGAAGTAGCTATACACCAGATCGAGGTCGCGGCGCGCGGCTTGCTGGTCGCGCCGCGTGTACGCTCCGGTCAGCAGATTTTCTTCCACGGTGAGGTGCTCGAAGACGTGGCGGCCTTCCATGACTTGCACGATGCCGCGCTGGACCACCTCGCCCGGATCGCGCCGGTGGATCGGCTCGCCCCGGAACTCGATCGATCCCTTCGTCACCTCGCCGCGCTCCGTCCGCAGCAGACCGGAGATCGCCTTCAACGTGGTGGACTTGCCGGCGCCGTTGGCCCCGAGGAGGGCGACGATGCCCCCCTCGGGAACCCGGAGCGACACCCCGCGCAACACGAGGATCACGTGGTCGTAGACCACCTCGACGTTGTTGACCGACAGGATCGGTCCCGGGGTGCCGCCGTTTCCGGCGCTCACGTCGCTATTTCTCCTTCGAGCAGTCCCGCTTGGTGTAGCTGAGCTTCTGCCCTTCCTGCACCGCGGCAGCTTCGATCGCCGGGCGCACGACGTCACGCATCGGCGTGATCCAGTCGGAGACGATGTTCCACTTCTTGCCGTCCCACTGCTGGATGAGCACCGGGCCGTTGCCCTCGTGGTCCTCGCAGGTGACCTTGATCGGGTGGGTGAAGCCCTTCATCCCGATCTGATCGAGACGCTGCTCGGTGAGGTTCAGATTCTCGAAGCCCCAGCGCACCTGCTCGCCCGTGAGCGCCTTGTTGCCGTACTTCGTCATCGCGGTCCGGATCCCCTCGGCCGCGAGCATCGCGTTGACGATGCCGCGATTGTAGAGCGGGGCGCCCATGTCTTCCTTCTTCCCGGCGCCCTTGCCCTTGTCGTAGACGTTCTTGACCAGCTCCTGGTGGACCTTGAACCCCGTACCCGGCGCGTGGAACGTCGCGCCCTTGTAGCCCTTGGCGCCGTCCCCCGCGGCCACCACGTCGGAATCGTTCGCCGACCACCAGTTACCGATGAAGTGGTCCATCTTGAAGCCAATGGCGGCCGCCTCTTTCACCGCCACCTGGTTCATGACGCCCCAGCCCGACATGAAGATCCAGTCAGGGTTGATGCGCCGGATCTGCAGCCACGTGGACTTCTGCTCCTGACCGGGATGATCGACGGCCAGCAGGGTCAGCTCGAACCCGAGCTGGCGGGCCAGCGTCTCGAGGGTCGGGTTCGCCTCCTTACCGTATGGGCTGTTGTGGAAGATGTGGACGATCTTCTTGCCCTTCAGCTTGTCCAGGCCGCCTTCCTGCTGACCGATGTACTTGACGACCGCCGACGCTTGACTCCAGTACGTCGTCGGGAAGCTGAACACCCACGGGAACCAGCGGCCGTCGGCCGCGGCGGTCATGCCATAGCCCATCGAGAAGATGACGACCTTGTCCACCGCCGCCTTCGGGATGAGCTGGTAGGTGATGCCGGTGCTGTACGGGTTCACCAGGACCGCGCCGGTCGGGCCCTTGCCCTTGAGCCGCTCGTAGCATTCCACGCCCTGCTTGGTGTCGTACTGGGTCTCGCATTCCTCCCAGGTGACCTTCACGCCGTTGATGCCGCCGTCACGCTCGTTGAGCAGCGTGAAGTAGTCGACGAAGCCGTTGGCGATCGGGATACCGCTTGGCGCGTACGCCCCGGTGCGGTAGACCAGCAGCGGGATGAAGACCTCTTTCGGCTGTGCCCAGCCGGTGGCGAGCATCGGGCCGGCCAGCAGCGCGGCCGCGAGCACGCCGATCAGGATCGTTCGCGATCTCATGAGGACCTCCTTGGTGGTTAGTGTGGAAAGGGCCACAATCGCAGCTTCTCCTTGGTGATCTGCCACAGGCGCGCGAGCCCGAGCGGCTCGACGATCAGGAAGAAGATGATGAGGCCGCCGAAGACCATCAGCTCCATCTGCTTCTGCAGCGCGACCGGGAGCGGCAGGCCGATCAGGTGCGGGACGTTCGTCAGGAAGATCGGCACGAGCACGATGAATCCCGCGCCCAGGAACGAGCCCAGCACGCTGCCGAGCCCGCCGATGATGACCATGAACAGCACCAGGAACGACAGGGTGATGTCGAAGGCCAGCGTCTCGGCGCTGCCGAGATAGAGGAAGACCAGCTCCGCCCCGGCCACGCCGCAGTAGAACGAGCTGATCCCGAAGGCGAGCAGCTTCGTCTGGAGCGGCCGCACGCCGATGATCTCCGCAGCGATGTCACGATCGCGGATCGCCATCCACGACCGCCCCACCCGTCCGCGCACCAGGTTCTTCGCGACGAGCGCGAAGACGGCGACGAGCGCCAGGGCCACGACATACCGGGTCTGCGCGGTCGCGTTCGGGCCGGTGACCATCAGGCCGGCGACCGCCCGGTTCGGCGCCGTGATGGTCCCCGACGACGCGTAGTTCACGAACCACGGCACCTTGTTGAAGAGCCAGACGAGGAAGAACTGGGCGGCGAGCGTCGCGACGGCCAGGTAGAAGCCCTTGATGCGCAGGCTCGGGATGCCGAAAACCAGTCCGACGCCGGCCGCGATCACGCCGGAGAGCAGGAAGACCACGATGATGTCGAGCCAGGGGAACGCCATCGTCAGCTTGAAGGCCGCGTAGCCGCCGACCGCCATGAAGCCACCCGTGCCCAGCGAGAGCTGGCCCGCATACCCCGTCAAGAGGTTCAGGCCGATCGCGGCGAGCGCGTAGACGAGAAACGGGATCAGGACCGCCTGCAGCCAGTATTCGTTGGCGACGAGCGGAGGAACCACGAAGGCCGCGACAATGCCGATCGCGACTAGCCAGCGATCCTGGACGATCGGGAAGATCGCCTGGTCGCTCGCGTAGGTCATTTTGAACTGGCCGGCTTCGCGGTAGATCATTTAATCGTAGACTCGCCTCGTGACGCTCATCGCTCTTCCGGCTCCTCGGCCGCCTCTCGGCTCGCGCTGCCACTACACCCGCTCAATGATCTTCTCGCCGAAGAGACCCTGCGGCCTCACGAGGAGGAACGCCAACGCCACGACATAGGCGAACCAGTTCTCGATCGCTCCGCCGACGAGCGGCCCCCAGTAGACTTCGCCGAGCTTTTCCCCCACGCCGACGATGAGCCCGCCGACGACCGCGCCGGGGATGGACGTGAACCCGCCCAAAATCAGCACCGGCAGCGCCTTCAGCGCGATCAACGACAGGCTGAACTGGACGCCGCTCTTGGCGCCCCACATGATGCCGGCGACGAGCGCCACGCCGCCGGCCACCGCCCAGACGATGACCCAGATGGTCTTGAGCGGGATGCCGATCGACAGCGCGGCTTCGTGGTCGTCGGCGACGGCGCGAAGCGCCCGGCCGATTCGCGTGCGCTGGAAGAACACCGCGAGCACCGCGACGAGAATCGCCGCGGTGACCGCCGCGAAGAGCTCGAGCTGGTTGATCTGGACCCCGGCCACGATGAACGAGCGGTCCGGGATGCCGACGTCGAGCTTCTTGACGTTCGCGCCCCACAGCATCTCGCCGAACCCTTCCAGGAAGAAGTTCAGCCCAATCGTCGCCATGAAGAGAATGATGTACGGCTGGTTCACCAGCGGCCGCAGCACCACCCGCTCGATGACGAACGCGAGCGCCAGCATCACCGCCGCGGTCAGCAGGAGCGCCGCCGGCACCGGGACCCCGCGCTCCATGAGCCCGACGAGCGTCAGCGCGGCGAAGAGCACCATCACGCCCTGCGCGAAGTTGAACACGCCCGAGGCCTTGAAGATCAGCACGAAGCCGAGCGCCACCAGCGAGTAGAGGAGCCCGGCGAAGATCCCGCCGATCAGGACCTCGGCGAGGAACGCCGGCGAGCCGGCCATGTCCTTGAACGGCGCGAGGAAGACACCGTACAGGATGTTACTCATGGCTCACGCCGAGGTAGGCGTCGAGGACGGCCTGGTCCTTGCGGACCTGGTCGGGACGGCCGTCGGCGATCTTTCGCCCGTAGTCCAGGACGGCCACCCGGTCGGAGATGTCCATGACCACGCCCATGTCGTGCTCGATGAGCGCGATCGTCGTGCCGAACTCGCTGTTGACGTCGAGGATGAAGCGGCACATGTCCTCTTTTTCCTCGACGTTCATGCCGGCCATCGGCTCGTCCAGCAGCAGCAGGGTCGGCTCGGCGGCGAGCGCCCGGGCGAGCTCGACCCGCTTCTGCAGCCCGTACGGAAGCCGCCCCGCCAGCGTCTTGCGGATCGGCTGGATCTCCAGGAAGTCGATGATGCGCTCGACGAACGCGCGATGGTGGAGCTCTTGCCGCTTGGCCGGTCCCCAGTAGAGGGCCTCCAGCAGAAAGCTCCCCCGCATCTTCAGAATGCGTCCCGTCATGATGTTGTCGAGGACGGTCATGCCCTTGAAGAGGGCGACGTTCTGGAACGTGCGGGCGATGCCGAGGGCGGCGACGTCGGGCGGCGCGAGCCGCGTCCGGTCCCGCCCCGCGAAGACGATGCGCCCCTCGTATGCATGGTAGAAGCCGCTGATCACGTTCAGGAGCGTCGTCTTCCCCGCGCCGTTCGGCCCGATGATCGCCACGACCTCGCCGCGCTCGATCTGGAGGCTCACGCGGTTCAGCGCGAGCAGCGCCCCGAACCGGACGCTGACGTCCGTCACGGTGAGGAGTGGCTCGGCGCCCTCCGGCACTAGGGCACTCCCTGCGCGGGGGGGCCGGCGACCTCGCGGATCTTCACGTCGGCGCGGACCATCCCCGTCCGGCCGTCCTCGTAGGTCACCTGCGCCTCCACCTGGACGTGATCACCGTCCGCATACAGCGCGTCGATCAGCGGCGCGTACTTTCGCGCGACGTGACCCCGCCGGACCTTGCGGGTCCGCGTGATCTCCTCGTCGTCGGGGTCGAGCTCCTTGTGGAGGATCAGGAACTTCCTGATCTGCGCGCCGCGCAGCACGTCGTCCTCCCTCAGGCTCTCGTTCACCCGGACGACCTCCCGGCCGACGAGATCGTAGACCTCGGGCTTCTGCGAGAGGTCGGTGTAGCTCGTATACGGAATGTTCTGGCGCTCCGCCCAGTTCCCGACGGCGGCGAGGTCGATGTTGATCAGGGCCGTCACGTACGGCCGCTCCTGCCCGACGCACACGGCTTCCTTGACGAACGGCGAGAACTTCAGCTTGTTCTCGAGGTACTTCGGGGCGAACAGCGTGCCACCGGCCAGGCGCGCGACGTCCTTCGCGCGGTCGATGATCTTCAGGTGCCCGTCCTGCCCGAGGACGCCGGCGTCGCCCGAGCGGGCCCACCCGCCGTCGACGAGCATCTCCCGCGTCGCCTCCTCGTTCTTGTAGTACCCCTGGAACACCCCGGGGCTCCGGTAGAGCACCTCGCCCCCGTCCGAGATCCGGATCTCGACGCCGGAGATCGGCGTGCCGACCGTGTCGACGCGGACGTCGCCGTCACGCTGGATCGTGAGGAACACGCTCGACTCGGTCATCCCGTAGATCTGCTTCACGTTGATGCCGAGGGCGCGGAAGAAGACGAAGATCTCCGGGCCGATCGCCTCGCCGGCCGTGTAGGCGCGACGGACCCGGCGCATGCCGAGGTTGTCGCGCAGCGGACCGTAGACGAGGAGCTGGCCGAGCGGATACAGGAGGCGGCGCCAGCGCGACACCGGCCGGCGCTCGAGCCGAGAGCGCTCGATGTCCTGGGCGAGATCGAAGAAGAACGTGACGAGCCGCCGCTTCAGCCACGCGCAGTCCTCGATGCGGACCATCACGGTGGTGAGCAGGTTCTCCCAGATGCGCGGCGGCGCGAAGAAGTACGTCGGCCCGATCTCCTTGAGATCCGGCAGCACCGTGCCCGCGCTCTCGGGGCAGTTGATCGCGAACCCGAGCGCGATCGCCTGCGCGTAGGAAAACACGTGGTCGCCGACCCACGCCATCGGCAGGTACGACAGGATCTCCTCGTCCGGGCGCACCTGGTCGCAGGCGGCCGCGTTCCGGGCGGTGATGAGCAGGTTGCGGTGGGACAGCATCGCCCCCTTGGGCAGCCCGGTGGTGCCCGAGGTGTAGCAGATGATGGCGACGTCGTCCGCGTGGCCCTTGCCGAGCTCGTCGTCGAAGTGCGCCGGGTGGCCGATCTCGAACTTCTTGCCGGCCTCCTCGAGCTCCGCGAGGCTCATCAGGCCGGGCTCGGAGTACGCGCGCATGCCACGCTCGTCGTCGTAGACGATGTACTCGAGCCGAGGACACGAGCGCTTCACCAGGAGCAGCTTGTCGACCTGCTCCTGGTCTTCGGCCACGGCGAAGCGCGCTTCGGCATGGTCCACCACGTACGCCATTTCCTTCTCGACGGCGTCCTGATAGACGGGCACCGGGACTCCGCCCAGCGCCTGGGTCGCGGCAACCGCCCAGTAGAGCTGGGGCCGGTTGTCGCCGACGATCACGACCTTGTCGCCGCGACGGAAGCCGAGCGAGGCGAGACCGAGCGCGATCAGCCGCGCTTGCGCCTGGTAGTCGCTCCAGGTGTACGACTGCCAGATGCCGAAGTCTTTCTCGCGGATGGCGATCTTCGCGGGGAATCGCCGCGCGTTGTCCCGCACGAGCTTCGGAAACGTGTCGTGCTCGGGATCCAGACCCCAAGGGCCCTTCGCGACTACGTCCAAATGTCCTCCGCGCCGTTGCTGGCGTGTACTGCCGATCCGAGGAGGGCGGCCGAGTGGCGAGAGTGTAGCGATACGGCCGGTGCGTGTCAAGGCATTTTGGCCAGTATGACGGCTACTTACGCTTCCCCGGGCACGCCGGCCGATCGACGCGGCGCGCTTTGACTCGGGCGGAGGAGCGTGATAATCGGTTGCCGCAACGCTCCATGTGTCGTGCTTCTCACCGCCGACCAGGGAGGTTCCGGCATGAACCCGTTTCGTCTGCCGCGATGGCGATTCACCAACGGTTGCGGACAACTCCTGGGGTCACGACCCCGCTCCGACCGGACCGTCGTGCTATACCGCTCCGGTGAAGGCCGTGATCTATCTCGCGCTCGCCGTGATCGCGGTCCTGGCGGTGAGTCTGTGGAGCTTCTGGTTCACCGTGCGGCCGCCGCGGCTGATGCTCGGCGGCACTCCCGGTCAGTATCGACTCCCGGCACAGGACGTGAGCGTCACGGCAGACGACGGCGTGAAGCTGGCGGCGTGGCTGATCCCGCGAGCCGGAATCGCCGGGCCCGTAGCTGGCGAGCCGGCGGTGATCCTGCTGCACGGGTATCCGGCGGAGAAGTCCGATCTGCTGCCGCTTGCGGCGGCGCTCCATCCGCGCTTCACGACGCTCCTGCTCGACCTCCGATACTTCGGTCACAGCGAGGGGCGCGCCACGACGCTCGGCTTCCGCGAGCGGCGCGATCTTATCCGCGTGGTCGACGTTCTGAAGCGCCGGGGATTCGGCCGCATCGGCGTGTTCGGCTACTCGCTCGGCGGGGCGGTGGCGATCGTGGCCGCCGCTGAAGATAGGCGGATCGGGGCGGTCGTCGCCTACGCGCCGTTCTCCGATCTTCGCGTGCTGGGCCGGGAGCTCTACGCCGGACTCTGGATCTTCAAGTACCCGCTCGTGGAGCTGATGGTCCTCTGGACCCGTCTATTCCTCGGCGCAGACATCACGAGACCCGCGCCCGTGACGGCGGCCGCGAGCCTGTCGATTCCGATCCTCCTGATCCACAACCCGCACGACGATCAGATCCCGTTCGGCCACGCGCAGCGTCTTCGCGAGGCGCTTGCGCGCAATCCACACGCCGAGTTCGTCCTCGAAGGACCGGGGCGCCACAACGACCTCACCGCGGACTTCGACCGGCGCGTCGCGGATTTCTTCGTGCGCTCGCTGAGATAGGCATGGAGAGGCGAGACTTCGAGTCGCAGTTGAAATAGACGGTACGCTCAACGCCGGGCGCTGACCGCCCGTCCGCCAGAGCGTGAGGTGAGACGGCGCGTTGCCTCAGACATCCTGAGCAGCGACCGAAGCGCCTCGTTCACCGCGGCGGAGTTGCGGAACGCCTTGGCCACGTCCGGCTCGAGGACGACGACGTTTGCGCCTTCCTGCAAGAGACGACGGTAGTATTTCCCGCGGGCGGCCTTCGAGTAGTCGAAGTCATACTCGGCACGCATAGTGTCTGACGGCGTCACTGCACGCTTAGCCTTCATGACGTTTCCTCTCGCGAGGGGTTGCGCCGCGCGCGCTGATCAGTCGCGTCGTTCCGCCTCGCTCAACGTGGCAGACGATCAAGAGTCAGCCTCGGGCTGAGTAGCCGACTGTGACGAACCGACTCTCGTCGTCCGAATGATCGGGGTCTCCAAAGGTCGCGGTCAGAGGATCATAGAATACGGTTACGGCCTCGTCGAACGACACGCGATGCTTCTTGACGTTTGTTGCAGACTTGCTGCCGTCCCACTCGAAGCGCATCGTGCGATTCTCGCTACGTGGTCACCCTTGGGCCTCAACGTTTTGCATCAGCCGCGCGCATCAGCGCGTCGGCTGCATGCCGGAGTTCGGCCGTGTCATGACGGCAGGTCTTCTAGGCGCACGCCGCGCCCTGCCCTGAGAGCATCCCGGGCCGCCGCCACTCGGCGAAGAAATTCAGGGTGGTGCTCGAGGCGGTAGTCGAACCAGTCCTCCTCACTTTCGAAGCCGATCAGGACGCCAGCAGGCTTTCCATGCCGCGTGATGAGGATCTCCTCGGACTCGGCCAGGCGCAGGAATCGCGACAGGTCATCCTTGACTTCGGCTAGCGCCACCCGGCGTATCGAGCGTGCCGTGCTCGGCGAGCCAGCGCGATGCTTCGTCTTTCGAGACGATCGCAAGGATTTCAACGGCTTCAGGCGTGACGTCATAGAAAACTCGAACCTCCCCAACCCGGAGCCGATACTGCGGCTGGCTCAGGCCACGGAGCCGCTTGATCCGGCTCTTGCTCACCCGGGTTGGCTCGTACCGCAAGTGCCGTTCGAGGCTATCGCGTACCTCGGCTCGCCGGTAGGCTGGCAGAGCCCGGTAGCTCCTCGCCGCCTCAGGGGCCAAGACGACCTCGTAGCGCATCTGGCTAGAATATAGCCAGAATCGTCTGTGCGGTCAATCAGCCGAACTATAACTCGGCCCACGAATAGGCCGACCTGTGTATCACAAACGCTGCGGCGTCCGTCAGCGTATCTGAAATTGCCAAGGCTGCTTGGAGCTGCCCGGATCTTGCTCTTCCAACGACTTGCCCGGCGAAGACTCACCCATGAGCGTGGAGTTCGGCACCGGGACATTGCAGCGTATCCCGTCGTACGAATTTTTCGTACGGACCAGCAGGCCGCGCCTTACGTCTTTGGCATCTGCTCGTCCGGACTCCGCGCGCCGGAGGGAGGCTCCCAACTCACGTGAGCGCGCGCTCGATCAGCGGCAGGCAGAAGTAGATGACGAACGCGATCGTCGCGACGTAGACCATCGGATGGAGCTGGCGCGCCTTGCCGCTCAAGACCTTGAGCACCGCGTACGTGACGAAGCCCGCGCCGATCCCGTTCGTGATCGACCACGTGAAGGGCATGACCAGCATCGTGACGAAGGCCGGGATCGCTTCTTCGAAATCGTCCCACGGCAGCTCGCGCACGAGGCTCATCATGTAGAAGCCGACGATGATCAACGCGGGCGCGGTGGCTTGCGCGGGAATGACGCTCGCAAGCGGCGCGAGCCACATCGCGACGAGGAACAGCGCGCCGACGGTCACCGCGACCAATCCCGTGCGGCCGCCCTCGGCGACGCCGGCGGCGCTCTCGACGTAGGTCGTGTTGCTGCTGGCGTTCGCGAACCCGCCGAACGCGGCGCCGAGCGAATCGACCAGCAGCACGCGGTTGACACGCGGCAGGCGACCTTCGCGATCCAGGTACCCTGCCTTGCCGGCGACGGCGATGACCGTGCCCATCGTGTCGAAGAAGTCGCTCAGCATGATCGAGAAGACGGTCAGCACCGCCGTCAACGCGCCGAGCTTCGCGAACAGCCCGAAATCGAGCCGGCCGAACGTGCTGAAGTCCGGCGCCTGGACGATCGCGGACGGGATCGTGGCGGCGCCCGGCGTGCTGAACCCTTTCCAGTCGGCCAGCGTGCCGTTCAGGACGATGGCGATGATCGTCGCGCCCACGATCCCGATCAGCAGCGCGCCGTGCACCCGGCGCACCATGAGCCACACGGTCAACCCGAAGCCGATCAGGAACACCACGATCGGCAGTCCGGTCAGCGGCCCCAGCGCGACGGGCAGCGGACCGCTCGACGGCTTCACCACGAATCCCGCGGTCACGAATCCGATGAACGCGATGAAGAGCCCGATGCCGACGCTGATCGCCTGCTTCAGACCGAGCGGCACCGCGTCCATCATCAGCTCGCGGAACCGCGTCAGAACGAGCACGGTGATGACCACGCCCTCGAGCAGGATGATCGTCATCGCTTGCGGCCAGTTCAGCCCGCGCGTGGCGACGAGATCGAACGCCACGATCGCGTTCAGCCCCATGCCCGGCGCCATCGCGAGCGGATAGTTGCTGGCGAGCCCCATCGCGATCGACATCACACCCGCCGTGAGACAGGTGACCGTGAGCGTCGGCGCGAACGGAAGCCCTTTGCCCTCGAGGCCCGGGACGCCGACGAACCCGAGGATGATCGGGTTCACGAAAATGATGTACGCCATGACCATGAAGGTCGTCAGCCCGGCCCGGATCTCGCTGGCCGCCTGGACCCCCCGGGCGTGCAGCTCGAAGCGATCGGCCGTGAAGGCGCTCAGTATGGAAGCGTCTCCCGTCCCATCAGCTCCCGCGCGACGACGACTTTCATGACCTCGGCGGTGCCATCGCCGATCTCCAGCCCGATCACGTCGCGAAGCCGCTGCTCGAACGGCAGCTCGTCCGTGTAGCCGTAGTGACCGTGGAGCAGCAGGCACTGGTGGATCGTGTCGACGGCCAGCTTCGGCGCCCACCACTTCACCATCGACGCTTCCTTCGTGTACGCCTGCCCGTGGTCCGCGAGCCACAGCGCCCGGTAACTGAGCCAGCGCGCGGCCTCGACGTGCGTGGCCGCTTCGGCGATCGGGAACGAGACGCCCTCGAAGCTGGCGAGCGACCGGCCGAACGCCTTCCGCTCCTTCACGTACGCCATCGTCTCCTCGAGCGACGCTTGCGCCACGCCAAGACAGGCCAGCGCGATGAAGACCCGGTTGAAGTCGAAGCCTTTCATGACCTGGTAGAAGCCGGTGCCCTCGGGGCCGAGCCGGTGCGAGGCCGGCACGCGGACGTGATCGAACGCGAGGACGGCGCGACCGACCGCGTGGGAGCCGAGATCGTGGAGCGCGCTCCGCGAGACGCCGGGAAGACCGAGATCGACCAGGAACGCGGTGATGCCACGCGCCTTCGCGGCCGGATCCGTCCGCGCGAAGACGATGCCTGCCTGCGCCACCATCCCGAGGCTGATACCGGATTTCTCGCCGGTGATGATGTAATCGTCGCCGTCTCGCTCCGCCCGGCACGCGAGGTTCGCGGCGTCCGAACCGACGCCGGGCTCGGTCAGCGCCAGCGCGACAATCGTTTCGCCGCGAACGGTCGACGGCAACCATCGCTGCTGGGCGTCACGACTGCCGTTCTTGCCGATGATCTCGCCGGCGAGCCCCGCGAGCTGGATGCCATACGTGCAGCTGAAATCCCCGCGCGCGATCTCTTCCATCGCGATTCCCGCGGTGAGGAGGTCGGCTTCCTGACCACCGAATGCCGCAGGCGCGCGGAGTCCGAGCAGGCCGAGCTCGCCCATGCTGCGCCAGGCATCCCAGGGAAACTCTCCCGTCTTGTCCCACTGGCGCGAGCGCGGCGCCAGCTCCTTGCGGGCGAAGGCCCGCAGCGTGCGGATCAGCTCGTCGTGCTCGGCACTGAATGCGAAATCCATCGGTCTCTCGTCCTTCAGGGAAAGATCGGCGTCCGCTTCTCGGCGAACGCGCGCAACCCTTCCGCGGCGTCGGCGGATCGCATGTGGGACGCGACGACCTGCGTTTCGAGCGCGAGACCGCTCGCGAGATCGAGGTCGAACGCCCGGTTCACCAGCAGCTTCACGGCACGGTTGCCCGAGCCGCTCTTCGCGGCGAGCGACGTCGCCAGCTCGTTGACCACGCTCGTCACCGTTCCGGCGGGCGCGACGCGATTCACCAGTCCCCAATCGAGGGCCTGGGTTGCCGACAGCCAGCCGCCGAGCAGCATCAGCTCCTTGGCGCGGCGCGCGCCGATCACGCGCGGCAGCCTTTGACTGCCGCCGCCACCCGCGAGAAGTCCGAAGTTCGCGTGTTGATCGCCGATTCGCGCTTCCGCATCCGCGACGACGAGGTCGGCGACGAGCACCAGCTCGAGGCCTCCGGCGAGCGCGAACCCGTGGACGCCGGCGATGACCGGAACCGGCAAGGTCTCGATGCGGTTGAAGACGCGGTGCCACAGGCCCATGAACTGCGACCACGCTTGCGGATCGCCCGCGAGGGTCTCGACGGATTTGAGATCGGCGCCGGCGCAGAACGCCCGGCCCGCGCCCGTGAGCGTCATCACCTTGACGGCCGGATCGTGCTCGATCTCGTCGCAGACCGCCCACAGATCGTCGAGAAGCGTGGGGCTGATCGCGTTCAGCTGCTGCGGGCGGTTCAGCACGACCCGGGCGATCGCGCCGTCGATCGTGAGCGTCACCGTGCTCAACGCCATGGAGCTCTCCTAGCGAGCTGGGGGCCCCGAAATGGCCCCCAGACCCCCAACCCCCGGAGCGCCCCGGGGGACCCGTGGCGCTCCTCGATTCTCCCCTGTGCTCGTCACATCATCTTTGCTCATCACATCATCGTGTAGCCGCCGCTCACGCTGAGCGTCTGGCCGGTGATGAAGCTCGCCGCATCGGACGCCAGGAACACGACGGCGCCGGCCACGTCCTGCGGCTGACCCAACCGGCGGAGCGGATAGACTTTCGCGATCCGCGCCCGCATCTCGGGGGTGTTCCACCCGCGGTTGCTTTCCGCCGCCCACATGCTGAGTCCGCCGATCTCCTCGTCCGAGCTCGGCATGGTCATCCCGGGACACACGACGTTGAGACGGATCCCGTACCGTCCGACCTCGCGCGCCAGGCTCTTGCTGAGCGCGATCACGCCGGCCTTGCAGGCCCCGTAAACCGCTTCCCGGAACTCGCCCATGCGGCCGGCGTCCGAGCCCATGCTGACGATGGCGCCGGACTGCCGCGCGATCATGCCGTCGAGCACCGCGCGGGTGCAGTTGATCATGCCCCAGAGATTGAGCTGGATCTCGCGCTCCCACTCCTCGCGCGTCTTCTCGACGAACAGGCGGTCATGCGTCCAGCCGACGTTGTTCACGAGCACGTCGATCCGGCCGAACCGGCTCTCGACCGCCTTGACCAGCGCCTGCACGTCATCCCACTTCGTCACGTCCGTGCGGACGACGTTGGTCGCCGCAGCGCCTGACGCATTCGCCTCGGCCGCGACTTTCTGGCCCTGGCTCTCGTCGATCTCGGCGATCGTGAGGTTCACGCCCTCGCGCGCGAACGCCAGCGCGATCGCCCGGCCGATATTCGAGCCGCCTCCGGTGACAACGACGCTCTTGCCCGCGAGATTCAGGTCCATATGGTTGGCTCCGATTCTTCGTTGTCTCGCCTCGCCCATCGAATGGGCTGCGGCTCGCGCTACCATGCGATCGTTTGGCCGCCGTCGAGATACACGGTCTGGCCGGTCATGAAATCGGACGCCGACGAGGCAAGATACACCGCCAGCGGGCCCAGGTCTTCAGGTTCTGCGATGCGTCTCAGCGGAATCTTCGACAGGAACAACGCTCGAGTCCGTTCGTCGGCCAGCGCCGCGCGCGGGATGTCCGTGTTCACGTACCCGGGCGCAAGGCAATTGACCTGGATGCCGTGACGGGCCCATTCGACGGCCAGGCTCCGCGTCAAGCCGTCCGCGGCGGCCTTGGTCGCGCAGTAGGCGGCGTGTCGCGCGACGCCGATGACCCCGAACATGGAGCCGATGTTGATGATCTTGCCGCGCCCCCGCGCCATCATGCCCGGGGCGACCTGCCGAGCACAACGAAACATCGCGGTCAGGTTCGTCGTCAGCATCGCGTC
Organism: Methylomirabilia bacterium; assembly: GCA_041490825.1. Taxonomy (GTDB): domain Bacteria; phylum Methylomirabilota; class Methylomirabilia; order Rokubacteriales; family CSP1-6; genus JBGPTW01. Next base: position 20,682 of record JBGPTW010000060.1, read on the forward strand.
CCATTCTTCGTCGGTGACGTCGATGCTGTTCTTGTCGAGCGTGATCCCGGCATTGTTCACGAGAATATCGATGCCACCGAGCTGACGTTCGACGTCGCCGAAGACAGCCGCGATCTCGGCCGTTCGCGTGACGTCGAGCGTGAACCCGGCGGCGCGACCCCCGTCGGTCCGGATTTCCTTCGCCACGGCGTCGACCTGCGCGGTCGAGCGGGCGGCGCATGCCACGGTCGCGCCTGCCGCCGCGAGCGCGCGGGCAATGGCCCGGCCGATCCCGCGGCTGGCGCCGGTGACGAGCGCCACACGGCCATCGAGAGAGAACGCTGCCCTTTGCCCCGGGGACAGAGCACCGCGACGAGCTTGCTCAGTCACGTCGCGAGCCTGTCCCTGATCAACGCGATGCCCGTGGCTCGGCGGCCAGTCGTTCCGCCACGATCTGACGCAAGCGATACTTCTGCACCTTCCCGCTCGGCGTCATGGGAAACTCCGACACGATCTCGACGCGCTCGGGAAATTTCTGTCGCGCAAGCTGCTTGGCGTCGAGATACGCCACGATCTCGGCCAGCGTGACCGTTTCACCGGGCTTCGGGATCACGACCGCGCACGCGCGCTCCTGGAGCCGGGGATCGGCCATGGCGACGATCGCAACGGCCGCGATCTTCGGATGCGCGAACAGCACGTTTTCGACCTCGACGACCGGAATGTTCTCCCCGCCGCGAATGATGAGGTCCTTGGACCGGCCGGTGATCGACAGATAGCCGGCGGCGTCGAGCACGCCGCGGTCCCCCGTGAGGAACCAGCCGTCCGGCGTGTAGGCCTCCTTCGTGAACTCCGGCCGCTTGAAGTACCCGACGAACTGGCTCGGGCCGCGCACGACGAGATCCCCCTCGACGCCTTCGGGCGCCGGCTGTCCGCGATCGTCCAGGATACGAAGCTCCATTCCGGGCAGCGGCGCTCCATCGGTCGAGACGACTTTCTCTTCGGGATCGCCGGAAGCGTTACAGGTCACCAGCCCGTTCTCGGTCATTCCCCACCCCGCGGAGATCGTGCAGCCGAGCCGCTCACGCGCGTCCCGCACGAGCTGCCGCGGGATCGACGCCCCCGCGGAGACGAACAGCCGGAGCGACGAGCGATCATGGTCGGCCGGCGTGTACGTCAGGTCCTGAAGGAACGGCGTGGCGCCCATCGTGAACGTCACGCGCTCCCGCTCGATCAGCCGCGCAGCCTCCGCGGCATTCCAGATCGGCAGCCACACACCGGTGGCGCCAAGCAGCAGCGTCAGACAGTAGCCGTAGAGATAGCCGGTCTGGTGCGCGAACGTCGACGACATCAAGACGACGTCTCGTGGCGAGAGATCGAAGCGATCGATCGTGGGATAGACAATCGCCAGCGCGGTGTTCGGGGTGTGCATCACCCCTTTCGGCTCTCCGGTGGTCCCGGACGTGAAGATGACTTCGTTGACCCGGTTCGGATCGCTGCCCGGGAGGCCACCACGCCCTTCGCGCGCTTCCCACGCGGTGGCCGTGAGCGCGGTGAACGGCATCATGTCCGGACCCGGAGCGCCGCGAACGACGAAGACGTGCTCGACGCTCGGGACGTCGGCACGGAGCTGCGCGACCATGTCCGCGTGGTCGAAGCCGCGGAACGTGCCGGCGATGACGACAATGCGCGAGCCGAGTCGGCTCAACATGAACCGCAGCTCGTGCGCCCGATAGATCGGCGGGATCGGGTTCACCACCGCGCCGAGCCGGGCCGCAGCGAGCAGCACCACGATGAACTCGGTCCAGTTCGGAAGCTGGCACGAGATCACCGTCTCGGGGCTCGCGCCGTGAGCCTTCAGGCCGTACGCGACGCGCTCGACCATCCGCGCGAGCTCGTGCCAGGTGACGCGGGTGGTGTCGTCCACCATCGCGGTCGCCGCGGGGCGCTCGGTCGCCCAGCGGTCGAGATACGTCTCGAGCGTCTCGTTACGCCAGAACCCGCGGCCAACGCAGTCGGCGATGCGGGCGTCGGTCAGATCCGTCTCGAACGCGGTCATCGCCGTCACCGCCGGGATCGCGGCGCGATCCTCACTTCCGGAACTTGCGAAAATCCACCGGCCGCTTCTCGACGAACGCGTTCCGGCCTTCCATCGCCTCGGGCGTGCTGTAGTAGAGGTTCAGCGCGGTGTGGGCGAACTGCGCCACACCCGCCCGCTGCTCGGAGTCGATGTTGAACGACTGCTTCGCCAGCGCGAGCGCTGTCGGACTTTTCTCCAGCAGCTCCTGGCACCATTGCTCGACCTCGGCACGGAGATCCTTCGGCGGCACGACCTTGTTGACCAGTCCCATCTCGAGCGCTTGCTGCGCCGTGTACTGCCGGCACAGGTACCAGATCTCCCGCGCTTTCTTCTCGCCGACCGCACGCGCGAGATACCCGGTGCCGTGTCCGGCATCGACGCTGCCCACGCGCGGGCCCGTCTGGCCGAAGATCGCGTTGTCGGACGCGATCGACAGATCACACAGGAGGTGGAGCACGTGGCCGCCGCCGATCGCGAAGCCGTTCACCATCGCGATCACCGGCTTCGGAATGTGGCGGATGGCGCTGTGAAGCGCCTCGACGTCCATCGGGCCACTGAAGCGTCGGCTCGGCGGTTGAAGCGCCTCACCTCCTCCTGCCATCGGACGCTCGTCGACGGCGTAGCCGCCTTCGCCGCGCTCCTTCTGGTCACCGCCGGAGCAGAAGGCCTTGTCGCCGCTTCCGGTCAGCACGACCACCCCGGTCTCGCGATCCCACCGCGCGTCCACGAAGGCGTCCGTCAGCTCCGCCACCGTGCGGGTCCGGAACGCGTTCCGAACGTGTGGCCGGTTGATCGTGATCCACGCGACGCCGTCTTTCTTCTCGTACAGGATGTCCGTGTAGCTCATGAGCGCTCCTCGGCCCGGCCACCTCGTGGCGCGGGTGGCGGATAGAACCGCGCCTCCCGTTTCTCCTGCCAGGCGTGGTTCGCCTCGGTCATTTCCCACGACGTCATGCATTCGTTCTGCGAGCGAAAGACCTCCTCCGTCAAGCTGCGGGGATCGAAATGGAACGATTCGTGGAGCAATCGCTTGGTATGGCTCATCGCGGTGGGCGAGGCCGAGCGGACCTTGGTGATGAGCGCGCTCACGGTGCGGTCCAGGTCGGCCGGAGAACACACCCAGTTGACGAGACCGATCGCGCGCGCCTCCGCCGCCGAGATCTCGTCGTTCAACAGCGCCAGCTCCTTGGCGCGGCCGAGCCCCACGATCCGCGCGAGACGCAGCACCGCACCGTCGGGGATGAGCCCGTGCCGCGTGGCGCCAAGACCCACCACGGCGTCATCGGTGGCGACGCGAACATCACAGGCGAGCGCGAGCTGCAGCCCGCCGCCGATCGAGTAGCCGTGCAAGATCGCCGCGGTGAGCTTCGCCATGTCTTCCAGCGCATTGAGCCCACGCATCCAGTGCCGGAAGAACGGTTCGTTGACGGTCCCTTGCGCCAGCGCCGTCCGATCCATGCCGGAACAGAACGCGCGGCCGGCGCCCCGCACGATGACCAGCATGACGGCCGGGTCCGCGGCGGCGCGCGCGGCGTGGTCGGCGAGCGCCGCGGCCAGCTCCGTGTTCAGCGCGTTCAGCACGCGAGGGCGGTTGAGGGTGAGCCAGGCCACGCCGTCGTCGACCTGATACGTGACCGGTTCGTCCGTCATGAGGTCGGACATGAGGTCGGGTGATTGTCCATACGCGATTGTTTATAATCGCGGGCACGTCGTTCCTGCACTCGCGAGGCGCGCCTAACGTATGGAAAAATGTCTGACATGTCAACGCAACGCCACCCGGAGGCCCACGCCATGACCGTGATCACGCGTCGCCGCTTTCTCGCCGCTGCCGCCGCGACCGCGATCCTGCCGTCGCGACGTGCCCACGCGCAGCAACAGTTCAAGATCGGCACGGCGGTCATGGGCGACTACGCCCTCGCCGGTCCGTTCATCCTGGCGGCCGAGAAAGGGTTCTTCAAGACCGAGGGCCTGGACGTCGAGTTCGTTCCGTTCCGCGGCGGACCAAACCTCGTGAAGGCCGTCATCGCCGGCGAGATCCTCCTCGGCGCCGCCGGGGCCACCGACATCCTGGTGTTCCGCGAGGCCGGGATGCCGCTGAAGATGGTCGCCACGCACACCGAGGGCAACCACTTCACCCTGAACGTCACCCCGGAGATCCAGAGCGTCACCGAGCTCAAGGGCAAGGCGATCGGCGTCACGTCCGTGGGCGCGACCACGTGGGTGTTCGCGCGCATGGTGGCCAAGGAGCAGGGCTGGGATCCGGACCGCGACGTCAAGATCGTCGGCCTCGGCGGGCTCGATGCGCAGGTGGCCGCGCTCGCCCGCAAGGAGATCCACGCCTTCGTCTGGGGCGACGGCGGCGCCGTTACGCAGCTCCAGGGCAAGTCCCGCGTCCTCATGCGGCTCGACAAGGTCACGCCGAGGTGGATCAGCCAGATCCAGTACGTCTCCGAGGACGGGATCAAGAAGAACGCCGACGCCATCCGCAAGAGCATGCGCGCGATCTTCCACGCGCTGCGCTTCATGACGTCGAACACCGCCGAGGCCGCGGAGATCATCGCGAAGAAGATCGGCTGGAGCCCCGACGCCGTGCTGGCCGCGCACAAGATCTCCAGCGGGCTCTTCTCGCACGACGGGACGATCAGCATGGAGGCTCTCGGCTCGATGCAGGACACGCTGCTGGAGCACGGCGTGCTGAAGACGAAGCTGCCGCTCGCCGAGCACGTCGCCAAAGAATTCACGCCCGTCAGACTGTGATGCGCGCGTGATCCGTATCTGGGCGATCGCGGCACTGTTGTTCAGCGCTCTCCCCGTCGCCGCGGAGGCCCAGATCTTCCTGGGCTCCCGGCCGCACCCCGGCTTCGAGATCGGGCCGCTCATCGTCCGGGCCCGGGTCTCGCCCTCGCTTGACCCGATCCCCGTCGATGTCTTCTTCAGCCTCGTGGTCCCGCCCGACCGGAGCGCGAGTGATCTCGAGCAGGACATCTTCCTTCTCTGGCCCAACGCCGTCAGCGGGACGCCGGCAGGGAAGGCGCCGGGGAAGGCGCCAGGGAAGGCGCCGGACCGGAGCCTGGCTCAGTACATCGAGGCTCGCGGCTCGAAGATTGTCGACAGCGGTAGCGTCCCGCTGTTCGTGCGGCCCCTGTACCAGGCGACCGCGCCTGCCGACCCGATCGCTCACGCGCCGTTCGTGACGTTCGTTCGAAACGGCGGACCCCTCGGCCAGACTGCGCCCGCGACGTATATCCGGATTCCGTGGTCTCCAGCGATGGTGAACCGGACGAACCTCATGGATCTCCGACTCACCATCCCGAAGCTCGTGCAGCCGAAGCGCGCCACCTGGGTCGAGGAGGCGTTCGGGGGCCCTCGTCACCTGATCACGCTCACGTTCAACGACCTGCGGGGGCGCGGGCTGTTCCCGCTGTATCTCGAGAACCGCGACCGCCTCATCCGGCTCAGCGACGATCCGTCCCAGCTCCTGATCAACTTCGCTGACGTCGATCACCTCAAGATCGACCAGGTGTCGCCGCCGACCGCGAATCGGCGAACCAACGAGCGTCAATCGACCGAGACGATCTCGGCGTTTCTCGACCGATCCGAAGGTCTCAAGCCCCATGTGCTGACCGTCGAGTTCGGCTACTTCTCGGGCCTCCGAAGCTGGGCGCCCATCCTGATCCCGATCCTGTTCTTCGCAGCCGGCAACCTGGCCGGGCCACTCATCAAGACGCTCGCCAGCCGAATCCGCCGGACAATGACCGCGCGGCTCCACATCGGCCGGGTCGGGGACAGCGAGACCGCGAAGCAGAGCGGCGTAGTCATGAGCAAGGAGACGCTCGCTCAGATCGTTCCGGGTACCACGCGGGAAGACGTGCTGCGGCTGTGCGGGCCGAATGGCGAGGAGTTCGAGCAGCTCGGGGCGCCGGACCGGCGGACGCTGATCTATCGGGGCCACAAAGTGGTTCCGCAAGTCCGGAGGACGTTCGGCTGGCTCGCGACCGTGAGTCACTGGGACGTGGAGCACCACGAAGTGGAGATCGCGCTGGAGCACGAGCGGGTGCGCGACGTGCAGGCACGCGTGCGCCGGTCGCGCTCGGGCCACCCGGAACTCGCGACGTAGCGCGCGCCGCGTTGGGCATCTCCGGTCTGCTATAATCATAGCCGTCCTACTCACGTAGGATTTCTTCACAACGCTCTGTCGCGCATTCCGAGGCTCAGACCATTGCCCAATGCAGCGACCCTTTCCCCATTCCTCAAACAATCTCCCCAGAGGAGCGTAAGCGACATAAAGGCCCATTCTCGGAGATCCCCCGCTCCTCCGAGGCATTACCGATACGCGGCAGCGGGTGGCACATCAACGAGCAGTTCAAGCATTTACCGGAAGACGTCACCCTGAAGATGACGTGCGAGAACGCGGGGAGGTTCTACGGGCTGATCAAGTGACCGCGAGCGCCTACTTCAACCCGCCGATGTTGAACGTCCGCACGGGCCGGCTCAAGCCCTTGAGGGTGAGCGACCCGACCTCCTGCACCTCGGCGAAGCCCTCGGCAGCGGTGGCCACGCGTGACGAGACCAGGATCTGCCCGTCCGTGGCCTCGCTGCACAGCCGCGCGGCGAGATTGGTGACGGTCCCGATCGCCCCGTAGTCCCGGCGTCCCTCGAAGCCGATGGCGCCGATGGTCGCGTAGCCCTGGGCAATCCCGATGCCGAGGCCGAGGTCATAGTCGCGTTTCCGCCATCCCTCGCGGAGCTGCTCGACGCGGCCGCGCATGGCGACTGCCATGCGGACGGCGCGCTCGACGGGATTCGGTACCACCACGGGGTCGTTGAAGAAAATCATCAAGCCGTCCCCCGTGAAGCGCTCGAGCGTTCCCTCATGCTCCAGGATGAGCTTGCCCATCTCGGCGTGATATTCCCCGAGGACACCCATGATTTCTTCGGGCTCCGCCGTTTCGGCGAACGCCGTGAAGCCCCGGAGGTCGAGGAACACAACGGTCACCTCCCGCCGGTGCGTCTTCAGCGGGTCATCGGCGCCGCCGGCCACGATCATCTCGGCGAGCTGCGGCGAGAAGAAGCGCTTGAGCCGGCCCAGGTTGTCGAGCTGGGCGACCTGCTCCTGGACGCGCTGCTCGAGGGTGCGGTTCAATTCGGCCAGCTCATCCAGGTGCTGGACTTCCTGGTCGCGGAGGCGCTTCTTTTCCAGGCACGCGCTGACACGGGCCCGGAGGAGGACGGGGTTGAAGGGCTTGGCCAGATAGTCTTCGGCCCCCTGCTCGATGCATTTGATCACGCTGTCGATTTCGTCAACGGCCGAGATCATGATCACGGGGATGTGACGCAGACGCGCATCGCCCTTGATGGCCGCCAGCACCTCGTACCCGTTCATCTCCGGCATCATGATGTCCAGCAAGACCAGATCGAACGGTTCCGCCTGCAACCGCTCCAGCGCCTCACGACCGTTTCCGGCCGTCACGATGTGGCTGTAGCCCTCCCGCTTCAGCCGGAGGGTCAGCGTGTAGCGGTTGTCTTCGTTATCGTCGACGACGAGCAGCGTCTGGTCCTTACTCATGGGGCGGCCGCGGGCCGGGTCTCGGGGGTCGCTTCGAAATCGTCCTCACGCGCCACGGTGGCGGCGAGCACCCGCCCCACTTCGGACAACAGGGCGTCGCGGTCGTACGCGCCCTTCTGGATGATCTGCTGCACCCCACCGCTCAGACGCCGCCGGTCCTCCTCGCTCAGGTCGCGCGCGGTCACGACGAGGACCGGGAGGTGCCGCCACTCCGGCGTGCGGCGCAGCTCGGCGATGAACTCGAACCCGTCCATCTCCGGCATCATGAGGTCGAGCAGGATGACGTCGGGAATTTTCTCGGCGAGCCGCGTCAGTCCGACGCGACCGTTCTCGGCCTGGGCGACGGACCATCCGTCACGGGCGAGCGCATCCCGCAGCACCTCCCGCGTCGTGTCATCGTCCTCGATGATGAGGACGTCGCGCGAGGCGCGGTCGCCGCACAGCTTGCGGAGGACACGCGCCAGCCGGTCGCGGTCGATCGGCTTGACCAGGTAGTCGGCGGCGCCGAGGGCATAGCCCTTGTTCTTCTCGTCGACGATCGTCACGAGGATGACCGGGATGTCGGCGAGCGCCGGGTCCCCTTTGAGCGCGGCCAGCACCGTCCACCCGTCGAGGTCGCCCATCATCACGTCCAGGGTGATGGCGGCGGGATGTATTTCCCGCGCCCGGCGCAGCCCTTCGACGGCGCCCTCGGCGAGCACGACCGAGAACCCTTCCTTGATCAGGAAGCGCTCCATCAAGTCGCGCACCGTCGGGTCATCGTCGATGACCAGCACCGTGCGCGCCGTCGAGGGCCGCCGGACGGGCCGCCGGTCCTCGACCGGCGCCCCCTGGGGGGCCGTCGCGGTGGCGGCCCCCTCGACCTTCGCGGGCAACCGCATCGTGAACGTCGAGCCCGCGCCCAGCGTGCTCTCCACCGTGATGTCGCCTCCCATCAGGCGACAGAAGCGCCGGCTGATGGCCAGTCCCAGCCCCGTGCCGCCGTACTTCCGCGTCGTCGAGGCATCCGCCTGGGTGAAATCCTCGAACAACCGCGCGGTCTGGGCCGGCGTCATGCCGATGCCCGTATCCGTGACCGCGAACGTCACCCACTCCCGACCGGCCTCGTGGCGTCGCTCGCCCGTGATCGTGACGAGGCCGCCTTCGGTGAACTTGCTCGCGTTGCTCGCCAGATTGAGCAACGCCTGCCGCACGCGGAGCGTGTCGGCACTCATGCGGCCGATGTCGGCAGGGACGTCCACGACGATGCGGTTGCCGTTTTTCTCCGCCAGCGAGCCCACCGTCGTCACCACGTCGTCGATCAGCGGGGTGATGGCGAAGCTCTCGACATGCAGCTCGATCTTGCCGGCCTCGATCTTCGAGAGATCCAGGATGTCGTTGATCAGGGCCAGCAGGTGCTTGCCCGCCCGGAGAATCCGCTCCAGCGGCTCGACGTCCTCCGGTCGCAGGGCCCGGGCGTCGTCCAGGAGCATCTCCGTCACGCCGATGATCGCGTTCAGCGGTGTCCGCAGCTCGTGGCTCATGTTCGCCAGGAACTGCGACTTGTGCTGGCTCGCCACTTCGAGCTGCCGGCTCTGCTCCTGGATCTCCCGGAAGAGCCGCGCGTTCTGGATGGCGAGGGCCGATTGTGCCGCGAAGGTCTGCAGCGTGTCCACGATCTCGGTCGGGAAACTGCCGACCTCGGGCCGCCAAACCACCAGGCCGCCGAGGAGCCGCTGCTCACGCAAGAGGGGCAGGGCCAGCAAGGAGCGTTGGCCCAGCCGGCTCAGGATCGGCCGGATGTGGGGCGCGACGGGCTCCTGGGGGTCGAGAATGTCGCGGACCTGGACGGGCATCCGGCGGGCGCCGGCCAGCCCGAGTGCGCTCTCACCCAGCCTGATCGGCGCCGCGCGAACGGCGTCGAAATGCTCGGGCGCCATCCGATGGGTGGCGCTGACGTGAAACTCCTGACTGGCTTCGTCGTACTCGTAGATGCCCCCGCCATGGGCGCCGGCGAGATCCGTGGCGCTGGCGACGATGGCGTCCAGGACCGCGGGCAGCTCGAGCGTCGCGCTGAGGGCCTGGCTGCTCTGGCTCAAGGCCCTGAGGTTCTCCACCATCCGCGCCAGCTCGCCGGTGCGCTCCACGACCTTCTGCTCCAGGCCCTCGTACGACTCCTGAAGCCGGGCGGTGCTTCGATTGAACTCCTCGGCGAGCGCTTCCAGCTCGTCACCGGTGTGGACATCGATGCGATGGCCGAGATCCCCCGAGCCAATCCGGGCCGCGCCGGCCTGCAGCGTCCGGATGGGAGCGACCATTTTTCGGGCCAGCGCGACACTCGCCAGGACCGAGAGCACGAGACCGGCGATGAAGAGAACGGCGCTCCGGACGATCGCCGATCGGAGCGGGGCAAACGCCTCGCCGAGGGGCTGCTCGACGAACACCCACCACCCGAGCGGGGCAATCGCGGCGTGCGCGGTGAGGACGCGGCCGCCCTGAAGACCGCTGGCGATGATGCCGATGCCGCGGTCGTCGCGGGTCGAGACGGCGCCCTCGCCCCGCGCCGCATTGACCTGGGGCAGGGCGGACAGGTCCCGCTTCTGGAGGACCAGGCTGATGTCCGGATGGGCGATCAGTTGGCCCAGCGAGTCGATCGCGTAGGCGTACCCCGCCCGTCCCACCCTGATCTGGGAGATGACGTCCCAGATGGCTTTGAGATTGACCTCGGCCGCAGTGACTTCGGCGCCATAATCGCCGCCGGGCACGGCAACGGTCATGTACGGCTCAGACTCGTTACGGAAGTAGACGGGGCCAAAGTAGGTGTTCCCGGACCTGGGCTCCTTGAACTTCGGCTCTTGGGAGAGGTCTCTCCCGCTCCCGACCTCGTCGAGGGCCAGACGGGACACGCGAAGCTGCTCTTTGCCCGAGGCGTCGACGTAGGCGAGCTCGGTGATTGCGGGAATGTTCCGGAGGAGCCTCAGGAAGTCGATCTCGCGCTCGTCCCGCGCCGCCCGCGGATCGTCGAACGCGGCGTGGGTCGTCCAGCGCAGATGCCGCTCGATGTCCTTCACGAACTGCTCGATCTGGGCCGCCGCCGCCACCGCCTTTTCGCGCTCGAGCCCGACCAGCGCGGCCTTCGTCTCCTGATAGGAAAAGTAGAGCTCCACCAGGCTGCTGACCAGCAGTACCCCGCCCACCAGGACGAGCAGGACGAGGACGTACTTCCGAAAGAGCCGGCCGCGCGGCGCCCGGTTGCTCATCGGCGGAGCATGTCCGCGCGGAGAAGGATCTTGCGCGGCACCGTGATGCTCAAGAGCGTCGCGGTCTTCAAGTTCACGGCGAGGGCGATCTTGTCCGCCCCCTCGACGGGCAGATCTTGCGGTCGCGTTCCCCGGAGGATCTTGGCGACGAGCCGCGCGGCCTGAACCCCCTGGGCGCGATAGTCGGCCCCGTAGGACACGAGGCCGCCGTGAGTCACCCACAGCTCCGCGGAAAAGACGGCGGGGATGCGGGCCGCCAGCGAGGCCTCGAGGATGACGGCCGGGATGTCCATCGTCGAGATGTCGGGGGCCAGCAGCGCGTCGCCGGGTCGAACGTCCTTGAGGATCTTCTCGAGCTGATCGGGACTGAGGACCGTCCTCGGCAGCAGCTCGAGGCCGAGGCGCGGGGTCACTTCGAGGGCCTTCACGATCGCCGCGCTGGAGGGCAGGTCGCCGCCGTGATAGATCGCCCAGACGCGGCGGAGGCCCGGCATCAGCGTCTTCAGGGCTTCCAGCCGCTTCGGCACCAGCTCGGTCGTCAAGCTCGACACGCCGGTGAGATTGGCCTCCGGATGGGCCAGCTTCTTGACGATCCCGGCCGCCACCGGATCGCCCACCAGCGTGAACACGACCGGGATCTTCTGCGTCGCCGCTTTGGCCGCCAGCGTCGCGGCTTCGTTGCTCGTGAAGATCACGTCGACGCCGGCACGCACGAGCGCCGCCGCGGCCACGGGCGTCGCCTCGGATTTGCCTTCGGTGAACCGGACGTCGAAGGTGACGTCGCGACCTTCCGAGAAGCCGAGTTCTCGCAGCCCCGCCTTGAGGCCTTCGACGGTCGGATGGTTCGCCGCCCAGGCCTCGTTGAGGACGCCGATGCGGTACGGGCGTCGCGCCTCCTGCGCCGCGGTGACCAGGGGAACGAGCGCGACGAGCGCCAGCGCCGTCATCCAGGCGCGGGCCGAGGCGAGCCGCCGGACGGGGCTCAACGCTGGCTCCACGGTGGCGTCGGGAAGCGCGGCGGGCCGGGCGACAGCTCGTCGGGCCACACGATGGCCTTCTTGCCGTCCTGCCACTGGAAGATCAGCATCCTGTGCCCGACTTGGAGGCCGTCCCCATCGACCTTGAACGCCCCGTAGACCGTGCTCGTGTCCATCTTGAGGATGGCCGCCCGCAAGCGCTCGCCGTCGAGGGAGCCGGTCTGCCGGATGGCGTCCACCAGCACCTGGCACCCGCTGTAACCGCCGGCCGAGTGGTACGAGAGATCGGCCCCCGGAAATTCCTTCCGGTAGGCCTCCACGAACTCCCGGGCGCCCGGGTAGCGGCGGCCGACCGGGATCTATTGACCGCCGCGGACGAGTGTCACCAGCTCCGGCGTCCACTGCGTCGCGCCGTAGACGAACTCCGCGTCGCGCCCGAGCATCTCGTAGAACCTCGGCAGGTCGCTTCCCGCCGTCAGGCCGAACATCTTGGGGTTGACCTTCACCTCTCTCATGCGGCGCGCGATGCCGACGGCGTCGTCGAAGTAGGTCGCCGCCGCGAGGACGTCGGGGTTCGCGCTCACGACCTTGCCCAGCACCGTCGTGAAGTCGGTGGTGCCCTTCGGATACCCATCGAAGAGCACGACCTGGAGCCCCCGCTTCCGCGCCAGCTCGGCGGCCCCCTGAGCGATCGCCTTCATCACGCTCGACTCTTCGTGAAGGAGGGCGACCGTACGCAACCCGCGGCGGGCCGCCAGCTCGATGAGGCCCTCCAGGTACACCTCGTCCGGGCTGAGGACCATGAAGATGAACTTCCGTCCCTTCCGGAAGAGGGACGTCCCCGCCGCGCCCGGGGCCACCAGGGCCATCCGATGCTTCTCGGCGAGGTCGGCGGCGACTTCGGTGATGGGGGAGGAATACGGTCCCAGGATCGCGTCCACCTTGTCCTGCACGATCAGCTTCTGGTAGATGCGGGCCGCCGCCGCGGGCTCCGACAGGTCGTCCTCAACGACCAGCTCGACGCGGCGCCCGAGGACGCCCCCCTTGTCGTTGGCGTGTTTGACGCAGAGCTGGTATCCGCGAAGCTGGTTCAGGGCGAGCGGCGCGTACGGTCCGGTCTGCGACAACGAGGCGCCAATCCGGAGCGGCGCCTGGGCCTGCGCGCTGGGAGGCAGGCCGAGCGTCAGCCCCGTGGCGACGACCGCGGCGACGAGTGCTCCGGCTTTTCTCATTGGGGTCAGGCTTTGACTTCTTAACAGTTCGGTGCGGGCCGCGCCGGATTCGCACGGGACCTGTCGCCGCGACGTGCCAGCGGGGAGAATTGGGGTCGGGCTTGTTTTCTGACACCTCGCGTCGCGGCCACGAGCACGTAGCGAGCGCAGGATGCGCAGGGATCGCTCCAGCGCCCGCAGCCGTCGGCGGACGACCACTGGATCAACGGGCAAAGCGTTTCTCGCGCAGTCGCTCCGCGAGCCCGGCATCGAGCACGCGGCGCAGGTAGGCCTCGTCTAGATAGCACATCAGGATGCGCTCGGAT
>JBGPTW010000061.1:0-33667 GCA_041490825.1 Methylomirabilia bacterium
CTTTGACCCGCTAGCCTTTCCCACTCTCAGCCTGTTTGCCCTAAATCGCACGCTCCGGTAAGGGGTCCGCCGGCCCCTCACCGACCCGGCCGGCCCGCGGTGACACGCTGTCCCCGGCCTCGGTCGCTCGTCGATGGTCCGCGCGCATGGTGCATGAACGTCTGTACTAGGGTCGGCCGGTGACCCGGCGGGAGATGGGCAGTCGGGGTCCGGGGGACCCATTCCCGCCTCGCGAGGCGACGACCCAGCCGTGACGAGTGGGAAGTGCTCGGCGATGATCGGGCCGAAGGCGCCTGTGGTCAGAGGACCCCGGCTGCCCGTCTCCCGCCGGATCACCGGCCGGCACGCGCGTCGTTTGTTCATGAATAATCCCCGCTTAACGGGACGGCTCGGCGACCTCGACGACGACGGACGCTCCTCCCCACCGACCGAGCGCGTCCACGGCACGGGCCGTCACGACGTGACGTCCAGGGGGAATCTTGCGGGCGTCAAATTCGGCAACACCGGGGGCCGGTGTCCACGCCTCGGCAACGTCGCCGTCGACATAGATGTAGAGCCTCACCGTCTCCTGCCCGACTCCGACGCGAGCAATCACGACTGGGCCACGAGCGTCCAGCGGCCCAGCGATGCTCGCGACGAGCGAGACGTCGAGACCGGGACGGCGTGGCGCCGGGGCATGCGACCATGACCCACCGAGTGAGTCGACGTGTCTGTCCTGAAATCCTGTCGGTATCGTCGAGCGTTCCATGCAACCCCCCAGCGCGGCCGATGTGAAATGTTTTCGCCAGGGACCGGAGGGCAAGACGTAGGCCAGACCTGTCCGTCGCGTGAAGTCCCCGATCTGGTAGACCTTGAAGTTTCTACGTTTTGGAACGGCTGGTCGCACGCTGACGGCGAGAGCGCGATGGTGACGCATGCCATAGGGGATTCTTGACGTTCGTCAGTCGCTCGACGTTGGGCTGCTCACGAGCGGCGCGTTGTGTGCACTCTCCCGCCCGATGTGTTGAACCACCTGCGCTACGCCGTCGCTCGACCATGCCGGACGCCGCGAATTCGAGTTTGTCGCTCGTGAGCTGGCGTGGCATTGCTCTTGCGCCCACTACCCGCATGCTCCAGGTGACCCGCTCACATTCCGTCGACACATCCTGGGATCGCTTCGTCGAACAACATCCGGATGCCACGGTCGCGCACCTGTCCGGATGGGGCCGCGTGATGAGCCGCGCGTACGGCCACCGCAGCGTCTATCTCTTTGCCGAGGACGGCGATGAGATCCTCGGTGTGCTGCCGCTGGTGCTCATCGAGAGCCGACTGTTCGGCCGCCGTCTGGTCTCGATGCCCTTCCTCGATTACGGCGGCGTCCTGGCGCAAGCCGGCCACGGTGCCGAAGAGATGCTGGCCGATGCCGCGCTCGAGACCGCGCGCGAGCTCGGCGCCCAGACCATCGGACTGCGGCAATACGCACGGGTGGCGTTGCCCTATCCGGTGGCGCTGGACCGCGTGACCATGCTGCTCGAGCTTCGCTCCGAGGATGCCGTGTGGCGCGCGCTGCCATCGGAGCGCCGGAACCGCGTTCGCAAAGGCGAAAAGAACGGGCTCGAACCCAGCTGGTGCGGCGCCGAGGCGCTCCCGGACTTTTACGACGTCTTCGCCGTGAACATGCGCGACCTCGGCTCGCCCGTGCACAGCCGCAAATTCTTCGACGCGATGGTGAACGAGCTGTCGGGCATCGCGCGAGTTCTCGTCGTGCGCGACCGGGCGGGCCGCGCCGTCGGCGCGGCGGTCTGCCTCTTCTTCCGCGACACCGTCATGGTTCCCTGGGTGTCATCCCGTCGAGAGGCGTTCGCCCTCTGCCCCAACTTCGTCCTCTACTGGGCAGTGATCCGCTGGGCGTGCCGCGAGGGCTACCGGACCCTCGATCTCGGCCGCTCGTTCAAGAACGCCGGCACGTTCGAGTTCAAGCGGCAGTGGGGAGCGCAGCCGCACCCGCTGCCGTGGATCTTCCTCGACGCGGCGCCGGGTGCCGCGCCCTCGCTCGATCAGGATCGCAGCCGGTTCGCGCCGCTGATCGAGGCCTGGAAGCGGTTGCCCCTGCCGATCGCGAACGTGCTCGGGCCATGGATCCGGGGGCAAGTGCCGAATTGATGGCCAGTGTCTCGGTGGCCATCCTCAATTACCAGCGGCGCGAGGCGCTGCGCGGAGCCCTCGAGGCCACGCGGCGACAGCGTTTCCCCGGGATAGAAATCCTCGCCGTCGACAATGCGTCGACCGACGGCAGCGCCGAGATGGTCCGCGACGAGTTTCCCGAGGCGCGGCTGGTCCGCCTTCCGCAAAACATCGCCGCCGCGGCGAGGAACGAAGGCGTCGCCGCGGCCAAGGGGGAGGTCGTCATCACACTCGACAACGACGTACGCTTCACGACCCCGAACGACGTGGAACGGACGCTCGCGGTCTTCGAACGCCACCCGCGCGCCGCGGTCGTGAACTTCATGATCGTCGGCCCGGACGGCCGACTGTCGCGTCGCGATTGGTGCCATCCCCGGGATCCCGATCGCTGGGGTGAGAGCGAGTTCCTCACCGACTACGTGCTCGAGGGAGCGTCTGCCTGTCGCCGCGAGTTGTTCCTTGAATCCGGGGGCTACTGGCCGCCATTCTTCATCGGCCACGAGGGCTGGGACTTGGCGCTTCGCCTGCTCGATACGGGCCACGACCTCGTCTACACCCCCGGCGTGCGCGTGCAGCACCTCGTCGACCAGACGGTCCGGCCCTCGAGCCGCATCTATTACACGTTCACGCGAAACGCGATCTGGGTGGCGCTCCGAAATGAGCGTGCCGGCGCGGCCTGCCGATCGATCGCCCTCGATCTGGCATTGATGGGCTTCGCCGCCGCGCGCGCGGGACATCTCACGGCGTACGCGCGCGGGATCGCCGACGGCGGTCGCGGGGCCCGCCTGGCGCTCTCGACGCGGACGCGGCCATCTGGCGCCGCCCTCGCCCGTCGCCGCGCCATCCGGGCCCTGAAGCCCAGCGTGATCGCACGAGCCGTTCGGCACGTCCGCGAACGACTGATTTGAAACGTGAGGGGCCACGCAATGGCCCGTCACGCTCCCCCACGCTCGGCAGCGTCCGGGTCACCCGGGACGCTCCTCGATTTTCGTCCCAGGCGCGGCGGCAGCTCGACGTACCCGGCGTGTCGGAGCGATATGGCCCTCGTCCTCCTGCCGTAGCGCCTGCCGGCGCCGGGCTCGCTAGGAAAGTAACGTTTGATACATATCTCCTCAAGCGTTACAGTCTAGGAGCGATGGAATCCCACAATGTCTTGCCCCGGGAACGAGGTGAATGTCATGGTTCAGAACGTCGTCTTCGTGTGTCTCCATGGGTCGGCCAAGAGCGTGATGGCCGGCGCGTATTTCGATCAGCTCGCCGCTCGCCGTGGCCTCGATGCGCGCGCGACCGCGGCCGGCATGGAACCGGATGCCGAGATCCCAGCGCGAGTGGTCAACGGCCTGCTCTCCGACGGCATCGACGTGCGCGGCCATCGTCCCCGCCGCGTGGCGCCCGACGATTTGAAGGCCGCCTCGCGCGTCGTGAGCTTCGGCTGCGATCTGAGCGGGGTGGCGCCCGCCGGGCTGGCCGTCGAGCGCTGGGATGACGTCCCGGCGGTCAGCGAAGATTTCGGCAAGGCGCGTGAGGCAATCGTCGCGCGCGTGACCGCGCTGGTGGAAAACGCGGGGCGTTAGGTCGGATCATTCATGAACGAACGACGCGCGCGCCGGGACAGCGTGTTGCCGCGGGCCGGCCGGATCGGTGGGGGGGCCGGCGGACCCGTTCCCGGAGCGTCCTATCGAGGGCACCCAGGCCCGGAGTGGGAACGGCTCGCCGGTCATCGGTCACCAGGGCCTCGTGGTCAGAGGCCCCTCACCGATCCGGCCGGCCCCGACGCCACGCACTCGATTGCCGGTGAGCGTTCATGAATTATCCGTTAGGTCGGATTATTCATGACCGTCACCGTCAGTCGCTCGTCCATGAAGTATCCGCGTCAGGCGTCTCGCCTGTTGCCACTCCCGGGCAGCCCGCTCATCGCGGCGAGTACGTCGAACACGATCGCGAAGTCGAAGTCGCCGAGCCCCTGGCCTCGCGCGGCCGTCATCATTTCCTGCACGACGGCGGTGGTCGGCAGCGGGACGCCGTGCTTCTCCCCCATCTCGAGCGCGAGCCGCAGATCTTTCTGGATCATCGGCACGGGAAACCACGCCTCGCGAGGCATCGCGCCGAGCACGAACGGTCCGCGGTACTTGATCATCGGGGAAGCGACGACTGACTTCATCAGCGCCTCCACCGCCGTTGCGCGCGGGATGCCCGCCTTCTCCGCGAGCAGCACCGCCTCCGCGAACGCCAGCATCTGCACCGGCAGACCGAGATTGGTGGCGATCTTCATCGCCTTGGCCAGCCCGAGCGCGCCGACGTGCGTGAGGCCGCCCGGCGCCATCGCGAGCAGATACGAGCGCACGCGCTCGAGCGCGGCGGCGTCGCCACCAACCGCGAGCGAGGCGTTCCCTTGCTCCACCGTGATCGTGCTCCCTGATACCGGGACATCCAGCATGGCGGCGCCGCGCGCGGCAACCGCGTCGCCGATCTCGCGAATCACGGCTGGACTGACGGTGCTCATCTCCCCGTAGACGGCGCCCGGCTTCAGCCCGGCAACGATGCCGTCCGGCCCGAGCGCGACGGCCCGGAGCGCCGCGTCGTCCGTGACCATGCTGAACACCGCCTCGGATGCGTCGGCGACCGCGCGCGGGGATTTTTCGAGCCGCATACCCGCCGTGACGAGACGCTGTGCTTTTCCCGGCGTCCGGTTGTACCCGACGACCGCGTACCCGGCGTCGAGAAGACGCTGCGCCAATCGGCTGCCCATCGCGCCCAGGCCGACGTACCCGACCGTGGCCATCAGCAGCTCCCCGTGTCGTCCGCCACGGCAATCGCGCTGATCTCCAGCTTGCAGCGCGGATGCGTGGCGAGCCGCGAGACCTCGACCGTGGTCGTCGTGGGCAAGTGACCGCGCAGGTACTGCGCCCACACTCGGTTCAGATCGTCCTGCTCGGCGACGTCGGTCAGATACCGCGTGGCCGACACGAGATCGGCCAGCGTGCAACCAGCCGCCGCCAGCGTCTTCTTCAGATTTTCCATCGCGAGCACGGCCTGCTCCCGCATCGTCGCCGGCAAATCGAATTCCTCGTCGCGATGCGGATGGCTGTGGTACACGGCGGCCGCGGTGACCCCGGACACGAACAGGAGCCGCCCACGCGACATCAAGATCGCCGGCGCATACGGCATCGTCACGTCGGTGCGCCGGTCGGGATGGTGAACGATGGTGATCTCCTTGGCCATGGCTCCCCTTCGCCGTACTAAGATGTGGCCCGAACATACCCGAGACCGGACGGTCATTCCACTGAGGGGGACTCGGAAGTACCCGAGGAGGATCGTGATGCCCGATGCTAATGTCCGCGTGCTGTTGCACAGTCGTCCAGTCGGTGAGCCGCGCCCGGGCGACTTCGAGATCGTGGAATCGCCGATCCCGAAACCCGGCCCGGGCGAGATCCTTTGCCGCACGATCTATCTCTCGCTCGATCCGTACATGCGCGGCCGCATGAACGAGGCGCGCTCGTATGCGCCGTCGGTGGCGATTGGGCAGGCCATGGTCGGCGGTACCGTGAGCCAGGTGCTCGACTCGAATCACCCTGGCTTCGCCAAGGGCGACTTCGTGGCGGGCTACGACGGCTGGCAGGGTTACGCAGTGTCGAACGGCGTCGGCGCCCGCAAGCTCGATCCGAAGGCCGCGCCGATCTCGACGGCGCTCGGTGTTCTCGGCATGCCCGGCCTGACGGCGTACGTCGGTTTGCTCGACATCGGCCAGCCGAAGCCAGGCGAGACCGTGGTGGTGTCCGCCGCAAGCGGCGCGGTCGGGTCCGCCGTCGGTCAGATTGCGAAGCTCAAAGGCTGCCGCGCGGTCGGGATCGCGGGTGGCCCCGCCAAGTGCCGGTCCGTCGTGGATGAGCTCGGCTTCGACGCGTGCGTCGACTACAAGAAGGACGGTCTGTTCGAGGCGCTTGGCGCCGCCTGCCCCAAGGGCATCGACGTGTACTTCGAAAACGTCGGCGGGGAAATCCTCACGACGATCTTGAAGTTGATCAATCCCAAGGCGCGCATCCCGCTCTGCGGGCTCATCTCCCAGTACAACGCGACCGAGATGCCGCCCGGACCGAACATCGCGCCGCTGCTGATCAACCGGGCGATGATCAAGGGGTTCATCGTGTCCGATCACACCGACCGGCTGCCCGACTTCCTGCGGGACGGCGCGGCATGGGTCCGCGACGGGAAGCTGAAGTATCGCGAGGACATCGTCGAAGGGCTGGCTGCCGCGCCCGACGCCTTCATCGGGCTTCTCAAGGGCAAGAACTTCGGCAAGCTCCTCGTGCGCGTCAGCCCTGACCCGACGCGGACGTGACGCTCATGACGGGCGCTCTCGTACGGTCGGCGGCGACGTCGGACGCGCAGGCGATCGCCGACATCTACAAGGAAGGCATTGAAGATCGCGTCGCGACGTTCGAAACCGAGCCACGATCCGCTGCGCAGATCAGCGCCCAGCTCGCGGAGAAGGGTGACCGCTACCCGACGCTCGTGGTGGAGCGCGACGGCGAAGTCGTTGCGTGGGCGAGCGCCGGCGCGTATCGCAGCCGTCCGTGCTACGCCGGCATCGCCGAGCACTCGGTCTACGTGGCGCGCAAAGCGCGAGGCACCGGAGCCGGCCGCCTCGCGCTGGAAGCGCTCAGCCGGGTGTGCGGCGAGCGCGGCTTCTGGAAGCTCACGTCGCGCATCTTTCCGGAGAACGTCGCCAGCATCGCGTTGCACCAGCGCGTCGGGTTCCGGATCGTCGGCACGTACCGCCGTCACGGCCAGCTCGACGGCGAGTGGCGCGACTGCGTGATCGTGGAGAAACTGCTCGGCGACGCGATTGAGTGAGCTGGGGGCCTCGAAGGCCCCCAGACCCCCAGACGCTCGCCGGGCGCCGGGGAACCCGGCGCCCACCTCGATCCTCCGACACGCTCCTACACCACACGCGCCAGGCGCGCCAGCTCGTGGAACGACGTGATCACGACGTCGGCGCCGCCCGTGTCGCTCACCAGCTCAGGCGCGTAGAGCACCGTCCGCATGCCGGCGTTCCGGGCGCCAAGGATGTCCGACGGCACGCTGTCGCCAACCATCGCGGCTCGCGCGGCGTCGACCCCCATGCGCCGGAGCGCGATGTCGAAGAGCGGACGAGCCGGCTTCCCGACGACCATCGGCTTCACACCCGCCGCGGCCGCGACCGCCGCGACGATCGCTCCGCAGCCCGGCAAGAAATCCCCGCCCTCGATCGGCAATCGCGGATCGACATTCGGCGTCACGAACGGCTTGCCGGCTGCCGCCACGCGGGAGGCAGCAGTCAGCCGCTCGTAATTCAGATCGAAGTCGTTGCCCACGGCGACGACACTCGCCGACCGGTAATCCTTCACGTCGATGATCTCGTGGCCGCCGCGCGCGACCGCGTCCGCGAGCTCCGCGGCGCCGACGACGAGCACGCGGGAGTGGCCGAACTGTTCGGTGATGACCTGGCCGATGATCTCGAGCGGCGTCAGGACGTGCTCGGCCGCCGTGACACCGAGCCGATGCAACCGCTGACGCACATCGGCGCCAGTCGCCCGCGAGTTGTTCGTGATGAAGCCGAGCCGACGACCATGACGCTGGAGCGCGGCAAGACACTCTCCCGCTCCGGGATTGAGGGCGTCGCCGTTCCAGATGCAGCCGTCGAGGTCGAAGAGGAAGCCGGCGAGATCGGCCAGCACGAGGCGGTCAGTGGTCGTCCGAGGCGCGCTTGAAGTCCGTGATCGCTTCCGCGTAGACGCGCTCGGTCTGCTCGGCGACGCTCGCCCAGCTGAATTGCTGCTCCACCCGTCGGCGGCCCGCCTGCCCCATCGCGCGGCGTCGCGCTGGATCGTCGAGGAGCCTCCGGAGCGCGTTCGCGAGGTCGTCGGGCCGGCCCGGAGGAACGAGGAGACCGCCGATGCCATCCTCCACGACTTCGAGGATGCCGCCGACGGCGGACGCCACCACCGCGGTCTCGCAGGCCATGGCCTCGAGGTTGATCAGGCCGAACGGCTCGTAGACCGACGGACAGACGAAAGCCTCGGCGTGGCTGTAGAGCTGGATGACCTCGTCGACCGAGATCATCTTGTCGATCCACAGGGCGTTCGGATGCTTCGGTAGCGTTCGCTTCAGCCGCTCTTCGATCTCCGGCGTGTCGGGCGCCGAAGCGCACAGCACGACTTGCACGCCGGGCGGCAGATTCGGCGCCGCCTCCAGCAGATGGAAGATGCCCTTCTGATCGGTGATACGACCGACGAAGAGCACGTACGGCTCCCGCACGCCGAACCGCTCCAGCGCCTCGCGCGCGGCGGTGCGCCGGTAGCGATCGGGGTCGATCCCGTTGTGGATCATGACGACGCGCGCCGGGTCGACCCGGAAGTGCGCGAGGATGTCGTCGCGCATCTGACGCGAGACGGCGATGACCCGGTCGGCGGACTCGACCACCGTCTTCTCGATCCAGCTCGAAAGGAGATAGCCGCTCCCGAGCTGGTCGGCCTTCCACGGGCGAAGGGGCTCCATGCTGTGGAGCGTGAGGATCAGCGGGATGCGATGGAGCGTGCGGATCCAGAGACCCGCCATGTCCGCGTACCAGGTGTGAGCGTGCGCGACGTCGGCGTCGACGGCATCGGACGCCATCGCGAGATCGATCGAGAGCGTCTCCAGCGCCGGCGCGTAGCGCGGCCCGTCGGCTCCGCCCTTGACGCGCTCCCACGGCGTGTAGCCGCGAACGGTGATGCCATCGCGCTTCGGATCACGCTCACCGAAGCAGCGCACCTCGACGGCCATGCGACGACTCAGCGCGGTGGAGAGGTGATCGACGACAACCCCGGCGCCGCCGTAGATGTGCGGCGGGTACTCACGGGTGAGCATGACGACTTTCACGGCGGCTAGCCTATCACGGCGCTTTCGTCACTCGGCCGTGCTCGCGGCTTCGTCCTCCTCTTCCTGTCGTTCGAGCTTGCGGGCGACGGTGCGCACGTCGATGCCCAGCAGCTTCGCCGTCAGGGTCTTGTTGCCCTTGGTGACGCGCAATGTCTCCTCGAGCAGGCGCTTCTCGACCTCGGCCAGCGGCGTGCCGATCCGGATCGTGAGCCCGCCTTCGGGCAGCGGGGTCGCGCCCGCGATCTCTTCCGGAAGGTCGGCGACGTCGACCAGCGTGCTCTTGGCCAGCACCACGCCGCGCTCGATCACGTTCTCGAGCTCGCGCACGTTGCCCGGCCAGGCGTAGCCCTCGAGCCGCTGCAGCGCTTCCTTCGTGAACCCGTCCAGGCGCCGATTGTTCTTCGCCGCGTAGATCCGGAGAAAGTGCTGCGCCAGCATCGGAATGTCCTCGCGACGCTCGCGGAGCGGCGGCACCGAGATGGTGATGACGTTGAGTCGGTAATAGAGATCCTCGCGGAATCGCTTCTCGCGGACCATCTGCACCAGTTCCTGATTGGTGGCGGTCACGATCCGCACGTCGACACGGAGGCTCCGCGTGCCACCCAGCCGCTCGAATTCACCCTCCTGCAGCACGCGCAGGATCTTGGGCTGGGTGACAAGCGAGAGGTCGCCGACTTCGTCGAGGAACAGCGTGCCGCCGTCCGCGAGCTCGAAGCGACCTTCCTTGCGCCCGGCGGCGCCGGTGAACGCGCCCTTCTCGTAGCCGAAGAGCTCCGACTCGAGCAGCGTCTCCGGCAGCGCCGCGCAGTTGACGGCGATGAACGGCTTGCCGTGACGCGCGGACCGCTCGTGGATCTCGCGAGCCACGCCCTCCTTGCCGGTGCCGCTCTCGCCCTGGATCATCACGGTCGCGGAGCTGCCGGCCACCTGCTCGACCAGCGTCATCATTCGCCGGAAGGCGGGGCTGCCGCCGATCAGCTGGCCGCGCGCGCGAAGATCTTCGAGCTGCTTCTGCAACACGCGGTTCTGCTGGATCAGGTCGCGCCGCTCGAGCGCCTTCGCGACGAGCTTCAGGAGCTGTTCACCGCGGAACGGCTTGGTGATGAAATCGTAGGCGCCGTTCTTCATCGCGCTCACGGCTTCTTCGACCGTGCCGAACGCCGTCAAGAGGATCACATCGACGTCGGGCGCGATGGCCTTCGCAGCGCTCAGCACCTCGAGGCCGGTCATGCCCGGCATCTTCAGATCCGTGAGCACCAGATCCACGCCGCCGCCCTGCAGCTGCTCCAGCGCGGCCCGCCCGTCGGAGGCCAGCACCACCCGATGGCCAGCGCGCGTGAGCGTGCGTTGAAGACTCTCGCGCAGTCCGGAATCGTCATCGGCGACCAGCAGCGTCGCTGGATCAGACATTGGCGCTCCTCTTGATCGGCAAGCGCATCGTGAACGTGAGGCCGCCACCGGGACGGTTGGCCCAGCGCAGCTCACCCCCGTGCTCCTCGGTGATCTGTCGGGCGATACCGAGCCCGAGGCCGGTTCCCTGCGGCTTCGTCGTGAAGAACGGCTCGAACAGGCGCTGAGCCAGGTTCGCGTCGATACCAGGCCCCGTGTCCGACACGGCGATCTCGACCGCGGCGCCATCGAGACAGCTCGAGACCGTGAGCTCGCCGCCTCGCGACATCGCCTCGAACCCATTCTTGACGAGATTCAGTACCGCCTGTCGCAGAAGCCCACGGTCGATCTCCATCATCGGTATTTCGGCATCGGTCGCCACCCGCACCTCGAGACCTTGCCGGGTGGCGACGGGACGGACGAACTCGGCCAGCTCTTCCACGAGCTGATTGATCGATTCTTCCTCGAAGTGCGGACGGGGAAATCGCGCGAAGACCAGATACTCCTCGGTAAGCGCGTCGAGCGCGTTCACCTGGTCGCGGATCGCGGCCACGAGGCCGCCCGCTTCCTCCATGTCCGGACCCGACCGGTCGCGCACGATGTCCTGCAGCATCTCGGCGTTCAGCTCGATCGCGCTGATCGGGTTACGCACCTCGTGAGCGATCCTGAGCGACAGGCGGCCCACCGTGGCCATCCGCTCGGACTCGAGCAGCTCGTTCTGCGTCGCCTGCAGCCGCGACAGCGTGCCTGTCAGCTCCGCGTTGAGACGTTCCACCTCCTCGCGCGCCCGGCGCTCGCGCTCTGCCACGTGGCCGAGCGAGACTGCCGGGAGCCCGACGAGCACCGACAGGCTGACTACCGAAGGCCAGCCGACCCATGGCGGCGCGAGCGAGGCGGCGAGCGCGTACAGCCCGCCGGCGGTCAGTGCCGCGACGAGCGCCACGCGAGATCCGAAATAGTAGGCATTGACGCCGACCAGCGGAAAGAAGAGCACGTAGAAGAAGCTGTCGCCGCCACCCGTCAGGTAGAGCAGGACGAACACGAGCGCAAGGTCGACGGCGAGCGCGCCGAGAAAGATCAGGCGGGTTGCCCTCGGCTTCACCGTGACCAGCGCGAAGACACCGATCTTGTAGGCGGCGAACCACGACACGAGCGAGAAAAGATCGATCCGGTAGCGCGGCCGCAGCGGGATCAACCCGAGGGTCGCCAGACCGCCGACCATCGCGACGGCGAGGAGCACGGCGAAGACACGCTCGTCGCGCTCGAGCAGTCGGAGGATCGCCTGCCATTGTCGTCGCGCCACGGTGCTCACGGCAGCCCCGTTATACCAGCCCCCGGCCAAAGTTTTCAGCGAGATCGAGGCCGGCTCAGTGTATACTTTGATTGTCTGGTGCGGTTGTCGGTTCGGTGCGAACCCTACCCTCGTCAGGCCGCGTCCGGGTTCTCCTTCCGAGGTCCGGGCCGTATACAGACGGAAGGCCAGAAGGAGCCCGTCATGGCGGTCAAACTCTTCGTCGGTGGCCTCTCATTCTCCACCTCCAGTGATCGGCTGCGCGAGACCTTCGCCGCCATCGGCGCGGTCGAGTCTGCGACTGTCGTGACGGACCGGGATACCGGGCGCTCACGCGGCTTCGGCTTCGTCGAGATGGCGACGCCGGAAGAGGCGGATCAGGCGGTCAGCAAGCTCAACGGCACCAACCTGGACGGCCGCACGATCCAGGTCGAGAAAGCTAAAGCTTCGACGGGCGGCCCGGGTGGTGGTGGCGGGCGCGGCGGGCGCGGTGGCTTCGGCGGCGGCGGTGGTGGCGGCCGGGGCGGCTACGGTGGCGGCGGTGGTGGCACGCGGCCCGGCGGTGGCGGCGGGGGTCGCTGGTAGGCCGCGCTCCCAAACGTCGCCTCATTCTCCATACCGAAGCTTCGGTCGGCTTCGGCGGTCAGGAGATCCGAATCCTGACCGAGGCTCGGTGGCTGCTCGATCACGGCTGGAACGCGCTCATCGCCTGCCAGCCGCAGAGTCCGCTCTTCATTGAGGCTCGCAGTCTCGACATGCCGGTCATTGACGTTCCAATGCAGCGCACGGCCGACGTCACAGCATTCCGGCGGCTCCGCAGGCTGATGAAGGAGCGAGCGGTGGACCTGGTGCACACCCACAGCTCCATCGACAGCTGGCTCGGCGGTCTCGCCGCCCGGTCGCTTGGCATTCCGGTCGTTCGTAGCCGTCACGTCACCATCCCGATCAAGCGTGCGCTCGTCTACCGCCTCGCCCACCGCATCATCACCAGCGGCGATCGTGCACGTGCGGTCGTCGGCGAGGCGGGCGTGAAGCGAACCCGAATCGTCTCCATCCCGGCCGGCGTCGACCTGACGCGATTCCATGCCGGCGCGTCGGGTAAAACCGTGCGCGACGAGCTCGAGCTGAGCGGCCAAGTGGTTGGGCTCGTCGCCAACGTGCGCGGGTCGAAGGGCCATCGCTACTTTCTCGAAGCGGCGCGCACGGTGCTCCGTGACGTGCCCGCAGCACGGTTCCTGATCGTCGGTGACGGAGTCGGTTTCGACGACGTGCGCCGCCGCGTCCGTGAAATGGGCCTGGAGCAGGCTGTCGTGATGACCGGGTTCCGTCGCGACATCCCTGAGGTGCTGGCCGCGCTCGACGTGCTGGCGCTGCCATCGATCAAATCCGAAGCGGTCTCCCAGGTGCTCCTGCAAGCCCTGGCCATCGGCACTCCCGTCGTCGCCACCACGGTCGGCGGCAGTCCCGAGCTCGTCCGCGACGGCGACACTGGGCGGCTCGTCCCCCCGGCCGACGCCGCGGCGCTGGCCGGCGCGATCATCGCGCTCCTGCGTGATCCCGAGCGAGCGCGCGCGATGGCGCGGGCAGGTCAGCGAATGGTTCAAGCCGAGCAGTCGATGGACACCGTCATGGCGCGGACGACGGCCGTGTACGATGAGCTGCTGGACTCTTAGACTGGGGGCCCCGACATGGCCCCCAGACCCCCACACGCTCGGAGCGCCCCGGCACCGCCGTGCCGCTCCTCGATCCCCCGACATGCTCCGGGCGACTCCGCGATGATCCGACTGCTCGGGCACTAAGATCATGGCCAGAAATCGAGGAGCACCGCGGCTTTGCCGTGGGGCTCCGAGCGTTGGGGGTATGGGGGCCATGTCGGGGCCCCCATGATCAAGGTTGGGACGTCCGGATACAACTATCCGGAGTGGCGCGGCCACTTCTATCCAGAGAAGTTTCCCGCCAAGAACATGCTCGGCTTCTATGCCGAGCGCTTCTCCACGGTCGAGATCAACTACACCTTTTACCGGACGCCAACCGACACGCTGCTCGCCGGCTGGGCCGCGGCGACGCCTGATGATTTCGTCTTCACCCTGAAGGCGCCCCGGCGCATCACCCACGATCGCCGGCTCCGTGACGTCGACGAGCCGTTGCGCGCCTTCTGCGATGCTGCCAGCGCGCTGCGGACGAAGCTGGGCCCGCTCTTCTTCCAGCTCCCGCCGAACTTCAAGAAAGACACCGATCGCCTGAGCGGCCTGCTCTCCATGTTGCCCCCGGGCGCTCGCTGCGCCTTCGAGTTCCGTCACGCGTCCTGGTTCGCCGACGACGTCTACGCGCTGCTGCGCTCCCGCGATGCCGCGCTGTGCATCGCCGACACCGAGGACGGCACGACGCCCGACATCGCCACCGCATCGTGGGGCTATCTCCGACTCCGCGATGCTGACTACTCCGACCAGGAGATGGATGGCTGGGTTGAGACGATCACGCATCACGGCTGGCCGGACGCCTACGTCTACCTCAAGCACGAGGAGACGGCGTCCGGGCCGGCGCTGGCCCAGCGCCTGATGACGACGCTGTCTCAGCGAGAAAGCTCTGCGCCCGCCGGTCGCTCGTACAGACGAGTGTGATCGTCAGACGTTCGTCCTCCCGAGACGCTTGTTCACGGCCAGGCGCGCGAGCGGACGATCGCAGCGTGGTACCGTGAAATCGAGCATGCTCGTCCACGCCCTCGCTTGCGATTACGACGGTACCATCGCCGATGACGGCCTCGTCTCCGAGACGATGGCGCGCACGCTCGCGCGCGTCCGCGGCTCGGAACGGAAGCTCGTGCTCGTCACCGGCCGCATGCTCCCCGACCTTCACGCCGTGTGTCCCGAGGTCGACGCGATGTTCGATGCGATCGTCGCCGAGAACGGCGCTCTCATGTACTTCCCCGACCGTCGCGAGGTGAAGATTCTCGGGAGCGCGCCCGAGCCCGTGCTCGTCGCGGCGCTCCAGCGACGCGGCGTGCGCTTCACTCTCGGAAGCGCCATCGTGGCCACGGACGAACGATTTGCCGAAGCAGCGGTGGCGGCGATCCGGGAAGCGGGCGTCGAGCGGAGCCTCGTCTTCAACAAGGGCTCGCTCATGCTGCTGCCCGGCGGCGTCACGAAGGGAACCGGGCTGGAGGCGGTGCTGGCCGCGCTCGAGCTCTCGTCGCACAACACGGTAGGCATCGGCGACGGTGAAAACGACCACGCCTTTCTCGCGCTCTGCGAATGTGCGGTGGCGGTCGCCGACGCGGTCCCGGCGCTGAGAGCGCGCGCCGACGTCGTGACGTCCGAGCCAGCCGCGCGTGGCGCCGGCCGCTTCATCGAGGAACACGTCCTGGACGATCTGAAAGCGATCGTGCCGGCGCTGACCCGCCACGATCTCCGGATCGGCGAAATCGCCGGCAGAGAGCCAGTGAAGATCCCGGCGCATGGCACCTGTCTCCTGGTGGTTGGGCCGTCGTCGTCGGGAAAGTCGACGCTCACGGGCGTCCTCGTCGAGCGGCTGGTCGACGCCGGGCGCTCGCTGTGTCTCCTCGATCCCGAAGGCGACTATCAGACGCTTGCCGAGCTCCCGGGCGTCGTCGTGCTCGGCGGCAAGTCGCAGGCCGCGCTCCCGAACGCCGAGGAGCTGGCGCAGCTCTTGCGCCGGGCGAAGAGCGGGCTGGTGCTCGACCTCAGCGCCATGACGCGCGCCGAAAAGGCCACCTATGCGACCCAGGCGCTCAGCACGGTGGCGGCCGTGCGCGGCGCCAGTGGAATACCACAGTGGCTGATCGTCGACGAGGCGCACCATGTGTTTCCGGCCGAAGGCTCGTCGGCCACCGAGCTACTGCGTCCTGGCCCCGAGCCCGTCTGCCTCATCACGCTCGAGGTCGACAACCTCGCGCCCGAGATCCAGCGGCTGCCGAACATCGTGGCGTCGACGGATCTTGCCGCCTTCGACCGGGCGCTGCGTCGCCTCATGTCCCGGCAGTCGCCGCCAAGTCTCGGCGGTCAGCCCCTCGCGCGTGGGGAGACGGCGCTGGCGTGGCTCGACGGTGACGCTCCTCGCGCGGCTCGCGTGAGGATCGACCGGCGCAAGGTCGAGCATCGCCGGCACGTCCGGAAGTATGCGGAGGGCGAGCTCCCGCCCGAGCGCAGCTTCTACTTCCGCGGATCCGAGGATCAGCTCAACCTCCGCGCCGTGAACCTCGTGCGGTTCCGCGAGCTGGCCGGCGGCGTCGATGACGGGACGTGGATGCATCACCTGCGGAGAGGAGACTACTCGGCCTGGATGCGCACGGCCATCAAGGACGATGCGCTCGCCGACGAGGTGGCGCAGATCGAATCGGCTGAAGTCACGTCGCCGGCCGAGTCGCGCCGGCGAGTTCTCGAATCGGTGCGCCGCCGCTACTCGGTGTGAGCCGGGACGGGCCAGCGAACGTCCCTGGCGCGCTTGTCGTCGCGGAGGCCGAGGAACGTCGGATGGCGCAGCCGGCCGTCGGCCGTGATCTCGGTGAAGCCGATCTGGGCGACGAGGCGCGGCTCCAGCCAGGTCACGCCGCGCTCGCGGGGGGCGTCGTCAAATGGTGACGAGTCGCGCGCGAGCGGCCGGAAGCGCGTCATGAGGTCCGCGAGCACGCGGGCCGTGAATCCCGTTCCCACCTTGCCGGCATACGCGAGCTTGCCACGCCGGTACGCGCCGACCAGCAGCGCGCCGAAGTGCTGGC
This sequence comes from Methylomirabilia bacterium, assembly GCA_041490825.1. Classification (GTDB taxonomy): domain Bacteria; phylum Methylomirabilota; class Methylomirabilia; order Rokubacteriales; family CSP1-6; genus JBGPTW01. Next base: position 16,479 of record JBGPTW010000061.1, read on the forward strand.
GCGCGCCCTCGGGCTCCGTGTAGCCGCCGATCACGAACTCCTCTTCCAGGCGGACCTTCACTTTGAGCCACGCGGGTGACCGCACGCTGTCCACGTACGGCGACGACTCGTCCTTGGCGACGACACCTTCGAGTCCCAGTCGCTTGGCCTCGCGGAACGCGGCGAATCCGTCGCCGTCCAGGCGGCGAGCGAGCATCACCTCGGAGCCTTCGCGCAGCTCCGCTTCGAGCGTCTTCCGGCGGTCCGCCAGCGGCAGTCGACGAAGATCACGCCCGCGCGCGTAGAGGCAGTCGAACACGACGTAGATCGGCGCGTCCCCGATCGACCGTCGCTGCAGGAGCTGGAAGCGAGAGACGCGAGAGCGTTCGGATTCGCGCCGCAGCGTTTCGAAGACGACGATCTCACCGTCGAGTGCGAGCGACGGCGCCGGGAAGGCCCCGACCGCCGTCGCGATCTCGGGAAACTCATCGGTGCGGTCCTTCAGATTGCGCGTGATCAGGCTGACGTGTCGACCTTCCTTGTAGGCCAGGATGCGATAGCCGTCGTACTTCTCTTCGTACACGAAGCCCGGGCGATGAAACGGCGCGTCGACGAGCGTCGCCAGCATGGGGCGCACGCGGAACGGCACGCGCGGCGCCGCCACCTCAGCGCGCTGGCTTGACGGGGCGTGGAGGATCGGCGCCGACCGCCTGCGCGAGCTGGCGCTCGGTCGCGCCCGCGGCGCGCGCGATGCCCGCCATGGTGCGTCGCGAGACGACGGACAGCGGCTTGGCGACGATCAGGTCGACGCTGGCCGACGCGGCGGCGGCGCGGTGCTTGATCAAGAGCCACTGCCGGTCTCGCATGCGCACCAGCACCCAGGAGCCTTTGAGCTTCCGGCCGTTCAGCGTGAACTTCAGATCGCCCTTCGCGAGCTGACGATCGACGTCGGCGGTCTCGGGCACCCAGGTGCCGCGGTCCCAGATCATGACGGTCCCGCCCCCGTACTCGCCTTCCGGGATCACGCCCTCGAACTCGTTGTACTCGATCGGATGCGGCTCGGTCTGCATGGCGAGCCGCTTCACGGCGGGATCGAGCGACGGTCCCTTGGCGACGGCCCACGACAGCATCGCGCCCTTGTGCTCGAGCCGGAAGTCGTAATGCAGGTGACTCGCGCGATGTTTCTGGACGACGAACTGAAGCGGCCGCGACGGACCCGGCCGACGTGTCTTCCGGCCCGGGGGCTCCGGCGTGACGCCGAAGCGGCGTTTGCGGTTGTACTCCGCCAGGACACCGTACTGGCTGAGATCCGGGAGATCGGCGGCAGCGCGTTTCCCCGACTTCATGGCCGATGCGATGTGGTCGTAACCGATGTCCTCGATCGCTTTCGCGAGCCGAGCAACGCCGGTGGGGCCTTCACGGTACGCGACGCTCGGAAACTCGACGGCAAGCTTCATTGCGATGTCTCCCTCTCGCCAGGTGATCCGCTTATCCGAGCGCCGGCTTCCGGTCCGCCGGGCGATTCATGGCGGTGATTGTATCTTCGCGGTGAACCGCCGCAGCTCCTTCACGGCGCGGTAATCACTGTGGTCGATTGTGAAGCCAGCCGCTTCGACGCTTCGCTCGGTGTCCCGGTTAGGATGGCAGCCGCCGCTGATGCGCGTCCAGACCGGCTGCAGCCGGTCCTGCATCCGGCCCTTCCAGGGTTTGGTCGACCGCACGTGCTCGAGCATTCGGAGCTTGCCATCGGGCTTCAGCACACGACGGACCTCGCCCAGGCCACGGCGAGGGTCCCGCACGCTGCAGAAGACGAGCCCGCTCACCACCGTGTCGAATGTCCCCGACCGGAACGGCAGCGCCTCGGCGCTTCCCTGCACCAGCGGAATCCCGGGCGCGCGGCGCCGCGCTCGACCCAGCGACGGCCACGCAGGATCGAGCCCGATCACGCGCAGACCCGAATGGTAGAGCGAAAAATTTCGCCCGGTCCCGCAGCCGACGTCAAGAACGCGTCCGCGCGCGTCGTCGACGAGCCATCGCCGCCAGCGTCCGAGACCGAGGCGCTCGCAGACCGAACACATGGCGTCGTAGAGCCAGGGAATTTGCTCGAGACCGCGCGGCCCTGTCATGCCGAGAACAGGACCAGCGCGCCCGTGTAGTTGTGGAAGAAATTTCGGCGCCCGATCGGCGCGAACTCGCCGTTCCCGAAGAAACCGGCCAGGGGGAAATCGCCCAGCCGCTCGCGAATGAGCGTGACGTCGTGATCAGGGACACCGAAGAGTCCGCGACCGCGACCGGCGCAGTTGAAGTAGCAGCCGAAGAGCGGCCGCAGTCCGCGGATGCACGAGGATCTCGGGGTCGGGCGAGACACGCCGCGCCCACTCCTACTCGCGAAAGCGCGAGTGGTGATACGACTTCTCGCGGTCACCGGTCAGGAGCACGAGGGGGACCGACCTTCGTGACACGACCATCACGAACGGTGACGCGCGAGCCGCACACGGTAGAGCACTCCCAGCACGTGCTGGGAAACGTGCCGTCGGCGACGGCCATCACGAACCTCCGGCGAGATGATACAGCATCCAGTACACCACCACGCCGGTGACGGAGACGTAGAGCCACAGCGGGAGCGTCCAGCGCGCGATCCGCCGGTGGCGCCCGAAGTTGCCCCGGAGCGCGCGAGACAGCGTCGTGATCGCGAGCGGCACGATGACCACGGCCAGCACGACGTGGGAGGCGAGCAGCACGAAGTACACCGGCCGTAGCCATCCCGGCCCGCCGAAATGCTTCGAGCCTGCGTGGTAGTGGTAGACGACATAGGAGACGAGAAAGAGCGTCGACACCGAGAACGCGCTGAGCATGCACGCGAGATGCGCTCGGATCTGGCGCCGGCGGATGAACACGTAGCCCAGCGTCAGGAGGACGGCGCTGGTCGCATTGAGCGTCGCGTTCAGCGCGGGCAACGACGAGATCGTGATCGCGTTCATGGTCGCGGGCAGTATAAACGCCCCGCGGACATCTGGCTTGCACCGCGTGCGGCCTGCGATGGTCAAAGAGTCCAAGACGGCCGATGACCGCACGTCTGATCGTCATCGAGCCGAGCCCTCAAGAGGCCGGGACGTACCAGGCGGCCGCGTGACTCCGCGGCACAGGCGACCTTGACGCTCGATTCGGCCCGGTATAGAACACGGTATTCCAGCCGTCATCACACGTCACCGCCCTGGACGGGAGGCCCACGCATGATCGGATCGATGCACCGCCGCGCCGTCGGACTGGCCGTCGGCTTTCTGATCGGTTGGGTCGTGGCCGGCCCCGCCGCCGTCGCGCCTGCCGCAGCCGCAGCGCCGTTCAAGATCGGCTCGAAGAATTTCGCCGAGCAGCTCATCCTCGGCGAGCTGTACGCCCAGGCGCTCGAGGCCAACGGTGTGAAGGTCGAGCGCAAGCTGAACATGGGTGGCACGCTCATCGCCCACCAGGCGCTCGTCAGCGGCGAGGTCGACATGTATCCGGAGTACACGGGCACCGCGCTCGCCGTCGTGCTGAAGGCCGAGACCATGACCGACCCCGAGGCGGTCTACCAGAAGGTCAAGCAGTATTACGAGAAGACCCTGAATGCGACGTGGCTCAAGCCGACGCGAATCAACAATACCTACGTGATCGTGATCCGGCCGGACACCGCCGAGAAATATCACGTGAAGACGCTGTCAGATCTCGCCAAGGTGTCGAAGCAGCTCGTGCTCGGCGCCGGGCCCGAGTTCCGCAGCCGGAAGGACGGCATCCCGGGCCTCAAGGCAACGTACGGCATCGAGTGGAAGGAGGACCGGTCGATCGCGATCGGACTCCGGTATCCCGCGCTCCTCGCCAGGCAGATCGACGCGATCGACGGCTACGCCACGGACGGGCAGATCAGCCGCGACAAGCTCGTGAAGCTCGTGGACGACAAGCACCTGTGGCCGCCGTACTTCGTCGCCCCGGTCATCCGGCTGGCGGCGCTGCGCGAGAACCAGCAAGCCGCGGAGATGCTCGATCGCGTCAGCGGGCTCCTCGACGATGCGGCCATGTCCGAGATGAACTGGCGCGTCGACGGGAACAAGGAGGAGCCGAAGGACGTGGCGCGCGACTTCCTCAAGAAGAAAGGGCTCCTGAAGTAGCCTGGCTGCTCGGTCATCTCGACGACGTCGCCCGGGCGGCGTGGGAGCACGTGGTGCTCGTGGTCGTCTCCGTGGCCATCGCGTTCGTCATGTCGATGGTCCTCGGGATCTGGGCCAGCCGCCGCCCGCGGATCTATCCGCTCGTGATGGGCGGCAGCGCCCTTCTTTACACGATCCCGAGCCTCGCCCTCTTTGCCCTGCTCATCCCGGTCGTCGGTCTCGGCAGAGCCCCGGCCATCATCGGTCTCGTCTCCTATTCGCTGCTCATCATGGTGCGCAACATCGCGACAGGTCTCCGTGAGGTTCCGGCTGACGTCGTGGAGGCAGCTCGCGGAATGGGGTTCGGCCCGGGGCGGCTTCTCGTCACGATCGAGTTGCCGCTGGCCATGCCGGTCATCGTCGCGGGCGTGCGCATCGCCACGGTGACCGTGATCGGGATCGCGACCATCGCCGCCTACGTCAACGCCGGCGGTCTCGGCACGCTCATCTTCGCCGGCATCCAGCAGGCGTTCCCCGCAAAGATCGTCGTGGGCGCGATCCTGACGTCGCTCATGGCGGTCGGCGTCGACGTCGCCATGTCCCACGCCGAGCGCTGGCTCCGCGCCCGCCGGACGACGTAGAGGACGATGCTGATCGCGGCCTGGGAGTACGTCCTGGCCAACCCCCGGCTCTTCCACGAGGCGCTCTCGCGACACCTGGCCTTGAGCGGGCTGGCGCTCGCCATCGCCCTCGTCGTGGCGGTCCCGGCGGGCATCCTCGTCAGCCGCTCGCCACGCGCGGCACGAATCGCCATGAGCGCGGCGGACACGCTCCGTACGATCCCGAGTCTCGCGGTGCTCGCGATCACGATCCCGTTCCTCGGCATCGGCTTCCTCCCCTCGCTCGTGGCGCTCGCCATCCTCGGGCTCCCGCCGATCCTCACGAACACGTACGTCGGTCTGCGTCAGGTCGACGCCGACGTGGTCGAGTCGGCAACCGGCATGGGAATGACGGAGAGGCAACGGATGACGCGCGTCCAGGTGCCGATCGCGATGCCGGTGATCCTCGCCGGTGTCCGCACCGCGGCGGTGCAGATCGTCGCCGGCGCAACGCTGGCCGCCTTCATCGGCGGCGGTGGCCTCGGCGACTTCATCACGACCGGCATCGGGATGATGCAGGTCGAGCTGCTGCTGGTCGGCGCCATCCCGGTGGCGCTGCTCGCCATCGCGACCGAGATGACCTTTGCCGTGCTCGGGCGCGCGTTGAGCCCGCGCGGGATGCGCGAGTCGTGATCCGGCTCGAGAACGTCGCGAAGCTCTTTCCCGGCCAGCGGACGCCGGCGGTCGCCGGCCTCACACTGCACGTCGCGGCCGGCGAGACGTGCGTGCTCATCGGCCCGTCAGGCTGCGGCAAGACCACCACCATGAAGATGATCAACCGGCTCATCGAGCCGACCAGCGGCCGCATCGAGGTCGACGGCCGCGACGTGAGCCACGTCGACCCGGTCCGGCTCCGTCGCTCCATGGGCTACGTCATCCAGCAGGTCGGGCTCTTCCCGCACCTGACGATCGCCGGCAACGTGGCAACGGTGCCGAAGCTGCTCGGATGGTCGCCGGCCCGCGTCCGCCTGCGAGTCGACGAGATGCTGACGCTCGTCGGAATGGACCCGGCCGTCTATCGCGAGCGGTTTCCGCGCGAGCTCTCGGGCGGGCAGCGCCAGCGGGTCGGCGTGGCGCGCGCGCTGGCCGGCGATCCCCCCGTCATGCTGATGGATGAACCGTTCGGCGCGATCGATCCCATCACGCGCGTGCGGCTGCAGAACGAATTCCTCAGAATCCTGCGCTCGATTCGCAAGACCGTGATCTTCGTCACCCACGACGTCGACGAGGCGATGAAGATGGGCGATCGCGTCGCGATCCTGCGCGACGGGCATCTCGTCCAGTACGGTGCCCCGCGCGAGATCCTGGCCCGGCCGGCGGATCCGTTCGTCGAGGAATTCGTCGGCAAGGATCGCGCGCTCAAGCGTCTCAGCCTCGTGATCGTGCGCGAGGTGATGTCACCGGGCCGCGCGGTGACTGCCGACCCGACCATCGCGGAGGACGCCGCCGCCACCGAGGCGCTCTCGCTCATGCTCGCGTCCGGCTGCGAGACGCTCGGCGTTGTCGACGCGGGGGGCCTGCCGCGCGGGACGGTGACGCTCGCGGCGATCCGCCGGGTGATCGGCCCGGACGATTCCGGACCATCGCCGGTGTGATATCGCTTGCCTCCGACCAGCGCGTCGTCACGGCGTATCTCGGTGCGCGACGCCGCTGAGCCGGCGACACGCCGAGCGCCGCCGCGAAGTCAGCGAGGACTCGCGCTCGCCGCCTCGGAAGGCCGCACCACGGAGATGCTCGCCGCGACGAGCCGGCCGGCCTCGGACTTCGTCGTGGTCACGGTCACGTAATCGCCTACCCGGAGATCGCTCGGGCTGAGCGGCGTTTCTCTGAACCCGCCCGGCCACCCTGCCGGGCCCGTATCGTCCACGCGCTCGGCCAGCGCGACCGTGGTCTGCTGATCGATGTCGATGGAGCGTCGCTCCAGGGCAGCGCTCCCGGCCCACGGGCCCATTTCCAGGATCGTGATCCTGTTCGGAGCGATCTCGGTGATCGTTCCCGAGTGCTTCATGTCCTCGGCAGCCGCCGCGCCGGCAAGCGCGACGCCAGCAAGCAGTACGAGCGCGATCGCAAATCTCATCACGGCTTCTCTCCTCACCCGCCCACGGGCCCGAATTGCCGGGCCAGCGCGCTCCGCAGTATGCCGATGCCGGCATCGCCCGCCGTCCGGCTCCTGAGAGCGCCGTCCCGATCGAAGAGGAAGTAGGCGGGTCGTCGTCAGAGATGGTGCAACCGCAATGCCGCGAGCCCCGTCGAGCCGCGGCCTCGTCCCGGCCCGGCTCGATGTGCCCGATGTAAGACCTGCCCCGGGAGAACGCGGATCCGGGAACGTCTCACTCTCGCCGGCGCCCACCGCTGAGAAACGCCATGCCATTGAGGTACGATGCCTGCGCTCGAGCATCGTGGCGCCGTCGACCGCCGGCGCGCCCGCGTGGACGATCCGCATCGGCTCGCCTTCGGTGTGGTAATCGAGCGTGGAGACCGTGATCGGCACGCCTGCGTTGCTCCGGCTCAGACGCGCAATCGGTCGGCGGCCTTGCGGTCCAGGCCCAGACCGATTCCCGGCGTCTCGGGAAATCGGATGTATCCCTCCTCGAGACGCAGCCGGTCCGCGAAGAGCGCCTCCCAGCCAGCCGCGGCGATCTTCATCGACTGCACGCTACCACGGGCCGCCGCGGCGCGCCGGGCCCTTCGCGCCGACTACGTCGCGTCGGCGTCACGGCGCTCGAGGCCAGGAGCAGTCACGCCGCCCGCACGCGTCAGTCCCTTCCGCCGCTGGAATTCGGTCGGCGAGATCCCCAGGCGGCGACGAAATACCTTGTCGAAGTGCGGGAGATCGTAGAACCCCACCTCCAGCGCGATATCGGTGAGCGACAGCGTGGACGTCGACAGCAGATGTTGCGCCCGGGCCAGGCGCAGGTCTCGCACGTAATCGCGGAGCGACGTGCCGGCGACGGCGCGAAACACGCGGCAGAAGTGCGACCGGCTCATCTGGGTCATGCTGGCGAGCTGCGCCAGCGAGAGCGGCCCCATGTAGTGTTCACCGACGAAGGCGATCGCGCGGTTGATCGCGACCTTGGATCCCACCTTCCGGGCCGGGCTCCGGGGCCGCCACCGTGGCGCGACACGCGCGATCGCCGTCATCAGCTCCTCGATGCTGAACGGCTTCTTCAGGAAGTCGCGCGCGCCATGGCGGAAGGCCTCGATGATCAACCGTTCCGAGCCGGTCGCTCCCGTGATCGCGATGACCGGCATCCACGGCCACTCGGCGCGGAGCCGCTCCACCAGCTCGATCCCACCGGCCGGCCCTGCGCCGCCGCCTAGCAGACAATCGATCACGGCGAGATCAAATCGCCGCCCGTCGGTGGCTCGAAGCGCGCTGAGCGCCCCCTCGACATCCGCGGCTTCGACGATCTCGGCGTCCACAGCGAGAACCTCGGCAATGAACGCACGCACACGCGCATCGTCCTCGACGATCAGCACCCGAATCCGGCGCTTGCTCGATGACATCACGCTTCTCCACTCGCCATCGCCCTCCCGGCGTTGTTGCCAGCGAAACTCATCGGCGTAATGCACATGACGAGGAACCCGAAGGGGCCCTGATCGTACACGACGGTTCCGCGCAACGCGAGCCGCGAAGGTCCGGCGCTAACAGCGGCCTCACTGCAAGACTCACGAGGGATCCGCGGCACCAGACACGCCGCGGCACCGTTTCGTAGATTTCACACTCGTCCGGGGACTCGCACTAGTAGTTCATTGTTCTGTAACATCGTCCCATTCGCGGCTCGGCGATCCTGAATTCCCTTGACACGCTCTTGACGCCGCTCGTACGGTGAGTTGCCCGATCGCCCGCAATTGTTCACGGCCGATGAATGGAGTTGCCGCGATGAACGCCAAGCGTCGAGTTCTCGTGGTCGATGCCGCCGATACGAACCGGGGCATGCTCCGCCAAGTCTTGGCCGCAGCGGGTTTCCAGGTCGACGGAGCGTCGACGACGGCCGAGGCGCTCCAGCGCGCTCGCGAGCGTCCCGATGTCATCGTGCTCGACGCACAGCTACCCCACGGCGACAGCCTCGAGCTGTGCCGGCGGTTCAAGGCGGAGCCCGCGACCGCGGCCATTCTCGTCGTGCAGCTCAGCGCGGCACCGCGTCGCCGCGAGCCGGCGGCGGCTAAGCTGAAGAGTGGCGCGGACGCCTACGTCACGACACCGGCCGAGCCACGTGAGCTGGTCGCGACGATCAACACGCTGCTCCGAGCCCGGCGGGTGGAAGCCGAGGCGCGCCGGGTGTCGGAAATCTTCCGCCTGCTCGTGGACACCGCCCCGACGCTGATCGTGGCGCTGGACGGCGAGGCGCGCGTGGCGCTCTTCAATCCGGCCTGCGAGAGGCTGACGGGCTACGCGCGCGAAGAGATCATCGGTCGCCCGATCACACTGCTCATTCCGGAGCCGTGGCGCGACGCCGTGCACGTCAGCTTTGCCGGTGAAACGCTCGCGGCCACGCATCTCCACCCATGGCTCACGGCATCGGGAGAGGAGCGCATGATCGAGTGGCGCTGCTTCCGGTTGTCGGCGTCCGGCCTCACCGTCGGCATGGGCACCGACGTCACTGAACGCCAGCGGACGGAGGCGCGCCTGGCGACCCAGCTATCGGTCACGCACGTGCTGGCGCACGCGGCCACGGTCGACACGGCGATGCGGGAGCTCCTCCGCGCGCTCTGCGAGGGCCTCGCCTGGAGCCTTGGCGAGATGTGGCGTGTCGATCCTCAATCCCGACGACTCCAGCTCGTCACGACGTGGTATGGCGAATCGACCAGCCTCGAGGATTTCGTCGAGGCCAGTCGCCGGATCGAGTTCCCGCGGGGCGGCGGCCTTCCCGGCGTCGCGTGGGAGCGTGGCCAGCCGGTCTGGAGCGATCTCGCGCGTGAGCCGACCTTCGTCCGCGCCACGGCAGCCGCGAAGGTCGGGCTCCGGGTCGGGCTCGCGTTTCCGGTGGCGACCGGCGGCAATGCGAAAGTCATCATCGCGCTCTATCGCGCCCACGTGTCGCCGCCCGATCCCACGCTGGTCGCGATGCTGGCCGACGTCGGCGGCCAAATCGCGCAGTTCCTCGAGCGAAAGGACGCCGAGGACCAGGCGGAGGCGGTGAGGCGGCGCCTGCGGTTTCTCGCCGACGCCAGCGCGGCGCTCGCGCTGTCGATCGATTACCAGACGACGCTTCGGACGGTCGCCGACCTGGCGGTCCCCGATCTCGCGGACTGGTGCGTCGTCGACATCGTCGCCGAGGACGGCTCGCTTCGACGGCTGGCCATGGCCCACGCGGACGCCGGCAAGCTGGAGCTGGCGCGCGAGATCGAGCGGCGGTATCCGACGGGCGCGCTCGAAGGGCGCGGCCCGCTGAACGTGATCCGAACCGGTGAAGCGGAGCTGTGCATACGAGTCACGGAGGCGAAGCTCACCATGGTGACGCAGGACGCCGCTCACGCGTCACTGCTTCGCGAGCTCGGCTTCACCTCGTACATGTCCGTCCCGTTGCAGATCGCCGATCGGACGCTCGGCGCGATGACGTTCGGGATCGCGGCGTCGGGGCGCGAGTTCACGCCCGGCGATCTCGCCCTGGCCAAGGACCTCGCGCGTCGCGCCGCGCTCGCGATCGACAACGCCCGTCTCTATCGCGCGGCCCAGGATGCCAACCGGGTGAAGGACGATTTCCTCGCGACGCTGTCGCACGAGCTCCGCAGTCCCATGACCTCGGTGTTGAGCTGGGCCAGGATCCTCCGGACCCGGACGCTGGACGACGCCGGGCGCGCGCGCGGGCTGGAAACGATCGAGCGGAATGCCGCGCTCCAGGTGCAGCTCATCGACGATCTGCTGGACGTGTCACGGATCATGAGCCGCACGCTCGAGCTGACGCCCCGGCTGCTGGCGTTGCCCCCGATCATCGACGCCGTCGCCAATGCCGTCGGTCCCGCGGCCGAAGCGAAGCGCATCGCGCTCGACGTCACGCTGGACGAAACCGCCGGCCCGATCAGCGGCGACCCCGTCCGGCTTCAGCAGATCGTCTGGAACCTGGTGTCCAACGCCATCAAGTTCACGCCGGCCGCCGGCCGCGTGGAGATCCGGCTCGAGCGGACCAGCTCGGCCGCGCGCATCGTGGTGCGCGACACCGGTCGCGGCATCGGCGCCGATTTCCTGCCGTACGTCTTCGAACCGTTCCGGCAGGCCGATCGATCGATGACCCGGCGGCAACATGGTCTCGGGCTGGGGCTCGCGATCGTGCGGCGGCTCGTCGATCTGCACGGCGGTGCCATTCGCGTCGAGAGCGAGGGCCTGGGCCGCGGAACGACCTGCACGGTGGAGCTGCCTCTGGCGGGCGGGCGCGCGTCCACCGCCATGGTCGTGGCCGAGCCGCAGCGTGCGGCGGACCGCCCTCCGACGCTCGACGGGATCCGCGTGCTCCTGGTCGACGACGACATGGACACGCGGGACGTTCTCGGCCTCGCGCTGACCCAGTTCGGCGCGGTCGTCACGACGGCCGAGGCGGCAGAGGCGGCCCTGAAGGCGCTCGGCGACACGGAGCCCGACGTCGTCGTGATCGACATCGCGATGCCCGACGAGGACGGCTACGTCCTGGTGGGCCGAATACGGTCACTGCTCGCGGCGCGAGGTCGCATGGTCCCTGCCATTGCCGTCACGGCGTACGCGACGCCCGAGGATCGCGACCGCGCTCGACGTGCCGGCTACGACGTTCATCTCGCGAAGCCGGTCGACGGCACGCGGCTGGCTGAGGTGATCGCGCAGCTGTTGCGACACGACCGCAGCTGCCCGCTCGAGGCAGCCGGCTGATCAGGCGGCCGTCGCCGCGGTGGCGTGGTGGGCCACGACGGGACGGAACACCGACATGATGCGCCCGAGCCGCGCCGCTCCAGCGCGCCGACGAGAGGGCTCAGGAGAAACGCCAGGAGGATCGAGAGCGCGATCGGGACCAGGATCGCCCGCGCGGCGTAGAGCGCCGCCGTGACCAGAACGAAGCTGGTGAACACGATCAGGGGACGGAGCTTGCGCCACCAGGGTGCGTCCACCGATCTCGAATCCGGCGTCCTGCGCTCGGAGACGGGCATGATGACGGCTCGGTGCAACCCGGGGGCCAGCGAGATGTTCACGCCGGCCAGACGAAATGCGGCGTCGCTACTGCTATAGTCTCGTCCTGACGTCTTCGTCGACCGCGGCCAGTCGAGCGCGCGGTCGGCGACGGGGAGGCGATATGGCAGAGCGGAGCGTGAGCGCGAATGGACGAGCGTACGCGTGGCCGGATCGGCCACTGGTCGTCATCTGCATCGACGGCAGCGAGCCGGATTATTTCGAGCGAGCCATCGACGCGGGCGTCATGCCGTACCTCGCGTCCGTCCGATCACGCGGGACGTACCGTGTGGCCGACTGTGTGGTGCCGAGCTTCACCAATCCGAACAATCTCTCGATCGTCACCGGCGCTCCGCCCGCCGTCCATGGAATCTGCGGCAACTATTTCTACGACCGTGAGGCGGACGTGGAAGTCATGATGAACGACCCGAAGTATCTGAGGGCCGACAGCATTCTCGCCGCCTTTTCGCGCGCGGGGGCGAGCGTGGCCGTCGTGACCGCCAAAGACAAATTGCGGCGGCTCCTCGGCCACGGGGTGACCGGCATCTGCTTCTCCGCGGAAAAAGCGGATGAAGCGACCGAGCGCGAGCACGGGATCTCCGGCGTGCTTCAGCTCGTGAACCGCGCGCGGCCGGACGTCTACAGCGCCGAGCTCAGCGAGCTCGTCTTCGCCGCGGGTATCACGCTGCTGGAAAGGCGCCGTCCGCTCGTCACCTACCTCTCCACCACGGACTATGTCCAGCACAAGCACGCGCCCGGCACGCAGGCCGCGAATGCCTTTTACCAGATGATGGACGGTTATTTCGCGCGGCTCGACGCGGCCGGCGCCACGGTCGCCATCACTGCGGATCACGGGATGAACGGAAAGACCGACGCGACCGGCACGCCCCGGATCGTGTACCTGCAAGATGCCATCGACGCCTGGGTGGGCGCGAAGCGCGCGCGCGTGATCCTGCCGATCACCGATCCCTACGTCGTCCATCACGGCGCGCTCGGCTCCTTTGCGACCGTCTACGTCGACGACGACGTGCGTGACACCGTCGCGGCGCGCGCCGCCGGACTGCCCGGGATGGAGCTCGTCCTGGACCGGCGTGAAGGATGCCGCCGCTTCGAGTTGCCCGAAGACCGCATGGGCGATCTGATCCTGATCGCGGCGCACGACACCGTCATCGGGACGTCGGCATCGAAGCACGATCTCTCCGGTCTCGACGCGCCACTTCGATCCCACGGCGGCCTCTCCGAGCAGCGCGTGCCGCTCGTCGTCAACCGTCCGACGCGACTCCCTCCCGACACGCGTCTCCGGAACTGGGACATCTTCGACGTCGCGCTGAACCGCCTGACGTGACGCGCTCCTCGGTGTGACGGCCACCGCGCTGCTGCTGGTCGCCACAGCCGCGCTGTCGCATGCGGTCTGGAACATGCTGACCAAGCGCAGCGTCGACAAGATCGTCTTTCTGGTCCGGGGCTTCGGTGTCCCCGAGAACCATCGCGGCCCCGGGGGATGCGGCGCTACGCCTCGAGGTAGACGGGACTCGTCCAGGCCTGCGCGCTGTCTTCCTGGGTCACGCGGATCCAGTAGGCGTGGGTCTTGCCCGCCGGCGGCGCCGGGTCGGTGACATCGATCGGAAGCTCGGCGGTCGTATCCTTCGCCGGCAGCCGCCGCATCGAGACGCGCTGATCGACACCGCCGGCCGGAAACACTTTGGTGCTCCCGTCGACGAGGTCCGCGAGCGGCACGTCGAGGTCGATCACCGGCGTCCGGAATCGAAGCACGGCCGCGGCGGGCGCCTCGACCTTGAGATCGACACCGTCGTCGTCGCCGGTCGTGGTCGACACCCAGTTCACCTGGGTGGGCGATGCCTGGGTCACCACTTTCTCCGGATTGTCCATGGCGAACGCGGTACCCGCGATCTTCCCCTCGGAGATCTCCACGTGGCCGTCCCACTTCACCAGGCGATCGCGGCCGCGCACGCGAGAGCCTGACCAGGCGATGCGGTAGCGGTTGCTCCCCTGGAACGATTCGGCCGTGTACGGCGAGATCGTGGCGATCATGTCGAGATTGCGGAAGACGTCGATCCGCTCGACCGGTCCCGTGCCGACCACACGCCCCGTGACCTTCACGGGGGCTTTCGGCTCCAGCTTGCCCTCGGCGCCCATCAGCAGATCGTTCACCTTGAGCTCGACGTGAATCCGGTGGGCGGCTGATACCGCGTAGCACCGGCGCTGGCGAAGCGCATCGAAGACCGAATCGCGCGTGAGTGCCTCGGCGAGCACGCACGTGAGGCCGCCGTACACCCCGAACGTCGAAGCACCTGGATGGCTTGCGCCCGGTCGGCCCTTGTGGCCGTCGGAGTTCGCGACGAACCCGACCTTGTAGCCACGACGGAGGGCATCCTCGATCATCCACTCGAAGCGCCCCCAGTCGGAGTAGATCTCGATGAGCTTCTCGAGCGACGGATCGTGGAATGCCGCGATGTCGGCGTACCGGCCGCCGACGTGCGGGATCAGCAGGACGTCGTCACGTCCCTTGAACTGCTCGTAGAGACGGGTCACCGGGAAGCAATCGCTCGCGGCGTCGCCCATGTCGTCGACCTCGGCGTGCGACGACCGGTGCAGCGTCGCGTTCTCGCCGCGGAAGATCACGTTGCGGTCCCCACCACCGGGCGTCATCCCCGACCATTCGTACCCGAGGAAGATGACGCAGCGGTTGTCCTCGTGGAAGCGCCCGATCTCGTGCTTGAGGCTCTGCCACTCCGCCTCGGTGACCTGAAAGTCGTTCGCCTGGTGACACATGACGTCGAGCAGCGCCGTGTCGCGCCCGAACGTGAAGTACTCCTCGATCGTTCCGGTGCCGACGGTGCCTCGCGTCTGGCCGTGCAGATCGCCCCAATAGGTTTTCGGCTCGCCGTCGGCGACGACGCGAATGATGTTCGTCTCGGCCCGGTGGAACCCGACACCCGCCGTGATCCGGGTCTCCGTGCCCGGAGCGCCCATGCGAAGGCCGCTCACCCGTTTCATCGCCGCTTCGCCGCGACGAATGGGGAGTGCCGCCGGCAGCCCCTCGATCGGTGAGCCGTGGATGCCGAACTTGATCTCACCGTCGAAGCGTTCGCACGGATTACCCCAGGCATCCTCGACCCGGACGACGACGTCGAACGGCTCGCCCGCCCGCACCGTCGTCGGCGCCAGAGCGACGACGTGATTCAGGCCACCGCCCACGATGTTGACGCGCGGCGAGGCTTCGAGCGGCGTGTAGAGCTCGGTGCCGAACGGATCGACGAACACGCGCCATTCGCACCCGCGCTCGCGAAACGTCTGGGCGCGCGAGCCTGGCCCGCCGCCGCTCGTGTCGCCGATCGTCACGTGGATCTTGTCACCCGGCGCGAGCGAGCCGTCGTGGACCGCGACCACGATGCACTTGAACCAGGGCCGCACATGGCCACGCGGATCGAAGGCGGCCCTGACCACACCCGACCCTTTCGTCTCCAGCCGGACCGTCGTGTAGTTCTTGGCCTTGGCGTCGGTGAATTGCGGCTGACCCCAATCGGACGCGAACCGTGCGGCAATCTTCAGGCGCGCCCTCTCGTCATACCCGTAGGCGCCCACCTCGTAGGTGATCGTCCACGTGCCGACATGCCCGGCGACGATGTCTGCGTCGGGAGTGATCGTCGCCCGGCCGACGAACGCGGGATCGGTGTTGATCGGCATCTATACCCTCGTGAACGGCAAAGCCGCGACCGACGCGCGCTGGCGTGTCGGCATCGCGGTCGAAACCCGGCGGGCCCCGGGCGCGGGCTGACAGTGGTTGTGCAATCTCACTATCGTTCTGAATGTCTGCGCGACGCAGGGCCCAATCTTACCCTGGTCGGCCGCTTCCGAGCGACTTTCGTCGCCCTTGCGTCGCGGCCGGCCGGACTGGTAAGGGTCTCTGGCCGAGGTGGTGGAGCGCCACGACCCGGATTAGGATGGGGACCTGGAGGATCAACCATGGCCCCGAAGGTGACGTTGCCAACATCGGATGGCGTTCTGGTGCCCTACGTGCCGGGGCCCCCGTCCCGCTTTCCGCAGACGGCTGGTCCCATCAAGAGCCGGATCGCCTATGCCGCGGTGCACGTGGTCAGCAATGCACTGGCCGACAACAACCCCACGCTCGACACGGCCCTCCATTGGGACGCCACCCTCGCCTATCGACGATATCTCTGGTCGCTGGGCCTCGCGGTGGCCGAGGCGATGGACACTTCGCAACGCGGCATGGGGTTTTCGTGGGCTGCGGCGAAGGAGTTGATCCGTCGCTCGGTGGCCGAGTCCCGCACGGTGGAGGGAGCGCTCCTCGGTTCCGGAGCCGGCACCGACCAGCTCGAGCCCGGAGCGGCGGTGACGCTGGCGGACGTCGAAGCCGCGTACGAGGAACAGTGCGCCTACATCGAAAGCCTTGGCGGACGAATCATCCTGATGGCGAGCCGGGCGCTGGCCGCTTGCGCCCGGGGTCCCGAGGACTACGCGAAGGTCTATGGCCGCATTCTCTCCCAGGTCTCCCAGCCGGTCATCATCCACTGGCTGGGCGACATGTTCGATCCTGCGCTCGCCGGCTACTGGGGATCGCCTGATCTCGACCAGGCGATGGAGACGTGCCTCGCGATCCTCCACGAGCACGCGGCCAAGATCGACGGTCTCAAGATCTCATTGCTCGACCAGCGAAGAGAAATCGCGATGCGCCGGCGGCTTCCGGCCGGTGTGCGCATGTACACCGGCGACGATTTCGATTATCCGACCACGATCC
This sequence comes from Methylomirabilia bacterium, assembly GCA_041490825.1. Taxonomy (GTDB): domain Bacteria; phylum Methylomirabilota; class Methylomirabilia; order Rokubacteriales; family CSP1-6; genus JBGPTW01. Next base: position 33,156 of record JBGPTW010000061.1, read on the forward strand.
GGGGCGACGACCACGGAGCGAGCGACGCGCTCCTTGGAATCTTCGACGCGATCGCCCCGGCGGCGGCGGCCGCGTTGCACGCGCTCGATGCGGGCGATCTGGACCAGTACGAGCGGATCCTGGCGCCGACCCTGCCGCTGTCCCGCCATGTCTTCAAGGCGCCGACGCGTTTCTACAAGACCGGCGTCGTGTTCCTCGCGTATCTGAACGGTCACCAGGCGCATTTCAGAATGGTCGGCGGTCTCGAAAGCGCGCGTTCGGTCGTGCACCTCGCCGAGCTGTTCATGCTGGCCGACAAGGCCGGCATCCTGCGCGATCCGGACCTGGCCACCGATCGTATGCGGACCGTGCTGAAGCTCGCGGGAGTCAGCGGCTAGCGTTGGATCATTCACGAACGATCGCGCGCGACCCGCCGAAACCGAGCGCCGGGCTGGGGATCGCCCCGGAATTCCGCGAGCTGATGGCGCAAGCGCCGAAACGCTGGGGAACGCGGTCAGGGGCGTGGGTGTCCA
>JBGPTW010000062.1:0-33544 GCA_041490825.1 Methylomirabilia bacterium
CTCCTTCTTGTCCTTCGTCGACTTCGAGAGCTTCCGGAGCTCCACCACCACGCCCTCGACGGCCTTGTCGATGCCGCGCTGCAGGGCCATCGGGTTGGCGCCGGCCGTCACGTTCTTCAGGCCTTCCTTGAAGATCGCCTGGGCCAGCACGGTGGCGGTCGTGGTCCCGTCGCCCGCGACGTCGGAGGTCTTCGCCGCGACCTCTTTCAGCATCTGGGCGCCCATGTTCTCGAACTCGTCCTTCAGCTCGATCTCCTTGGCGACGGTCACGCCGTCCTTGGTGATCGTGGGGCTGCCGTACTTTTTGTCGATGACGACGTTGCGGCCCTTCGGCCCGAGCGTGGCTTTCACCGCCGCCGCCATGGTGTTGACACCCCGGAGCAGCGCGCTCCGCGCTTCCTCGTGGAACCTCAGTTGCTTCGGCATCGCTGCGTGTCCTTTCTCGAATGGGGGAGGGTACGTGGTCGAACGTCGGAATCAGCTCAGTTGAGGATGGCGAGAACGTCTTCCTCCCGCATGATCACGTACTCGTCGTCCTCGACGTTGATTTCGCTGCCGGAGTACTTGCCGAACAGGATCCGGTCGCCGGCCTGCACATCCAGGGCGATGCGCTTACCGTCCTCATTCACCTTGCCGTTCCCGACCGCAACGACCTTACCTTCCTGGGGCTTCTCCTTCGCCGTGTCCGGGATGATGATGCCACCGCGGCCAACCTCCTGCGCCGCGACGCGTGTGACGAGAATGCGATCGTGCAACGGGCGGATCTTCATGCGTTCTCCTTCTTCCGCGACCGACACCACGCCGCGTCGGATGCGCGACGTGACTGTAAAAGGCCGTTCGCGACACCACCGTACGGGGCAGCGCGCGGCCGCGCCAGTGGACCTTGGTCGCATGACGCTAGCTATAGCTAGGAGCGTGTCGGAGTATCGAGGCGGGCGACGGGTTTCCCGGCGACCGACGAGCGTATGGGGGTCTGGGGGCCTTCGAGGCCCCCAGTTCCCTCAGCGGGCGGCTCGTGGTCGAGTCCGACGGCGCGACGGATGGCGCTCAGCACCGCGTGCTCGTCGAACGGCTTCCACAGATGGCCGGTCGCTCCGGACTGCTCGATGCGGGTACGCGTGACGGCATCGTCATGGGACGTGATGAAGATGACCGGGACGGCGAGCCGCTCCTGAAGCTCGAACCCGCTCATTCCGTTCATGTGGACGTCGAGGACGAGGCATGCGGCTTGCCCGTGGGGCAGCCACGCTAGGAATTCTCGGGCGGAGGCGAACGTCTCCACAGCGTATCCCGCTGATCGCACGACGCGATGGAGCGACCGGCGGACCGAGTCGTCGTCGTCCACGATGGCAATGATCGGCCCATCCGTCACGGAGCTTCTCCCATGCACAGAACTCTATGGGCCCCCACACTCGCCGGCTATTGGACCTTGGTCGCGTATGCAGAGGAGGGAAACACCACACCTTTGCGGTCCGTTGGACCGGCCGGACCGCGGGCGGCTAATGCGCGGAGGCGACGGAGGACTTCGGCACGATCACGCCGGCCCGATCAGCCAGGCGGACGAGCTCGGCCACGGATCCTGCCTGCATCTTCTCCATGACGCGAGCGCGGTGCACCTTGACCGTCTTCTCACCGATGCCGAGCTCTCCGGCGATCTGCTTGTTCAGCATGCCCGTCACGACGAGGGCGAAGACCTCGGTCTCGCGCGGGGTCAGCAGCTTGACGCGCTCCAGAATCTCGGCGGTACGACCCTCTTCACTCAGGTCCTTCACGTCCTTCGCCACCGCACGTTGGATGGCCTCCAGGAGGCTCTCGACGTCGAACGGCTTGGTGAGGAAATCGACGGCGCCGGCTTTCATCGCCTTCACGCTCATCGAGATGTCGCCATGGCCCGTGATGAAGACGATGGGCATCCGGTGCCCGGACCCCGCGAGCGCCGACTGCAGATCCAGCCCGGTGAGCCCCGGCATCCGCACGTCGAGGACGACGCAGCAGGGGCCCACGAACGGTTCGCGCGCCATGAATTCGCGTGCGGACGCGAATGCCTCCACGGTATAGCCCGCGGACATCACCACGCGCGTGAGGCTCTTTCGCACGGAGGGATCGTCGTCGACGATGAAGATCACCGGCGCCGTCGCCTTCATCACGCGGCCGTCTTCTCGACCGGCAGCGTGAACTGGAAGGTGGCGCCGCAGTCCGCGTTGTTCTCCGCGCTGAGCCGGCCGCCGTGCGCGCCGACGATGGTGCGCGTGATGGCCAGCCCCATGCCGATGCCGTCGGACTTGGTCGTATACAGCGGTTCGAAGATGCGCTCGGCGTCCTGCTCCGCGATCCCCGGGCCCGCATCCTGCACCGCGACCCCGACGAGGGCCGCGCTCTCTCGGAACGTCCGGATGATGAGGCTCCGATCGCCGGCAGCCGGCTCGCGCATGGCGTCGAGGCCGTTGAGGACGAGGTTCAACACTACCTGTTGGAGCTGAACGCGATCGCCGCGCACGCGCGGCAGATCGGGCGCGAGGTCCGAACGCATCGACACGTTGCGGATGGCCGCATCGGTCATCACGAGCCGCGCGACTTCCGTCACGGTCTCGTTGAGGTCGAGCGAGACGTATTCGAGGTCGCCCTTCTTGAGCAGCAGGCGCAGTCGCCGGATCACCTCGGCCGCGCGCTTGTCGTCGGCGACGATGTCGTTCAGGATCTCGCGCATCTCCCCGACGTCCACGACTTCGGCCGCGAGCACGCGCTGCGCCACCTGCGCGTTGTTCAGGATCGCGGTCAGCGGCTGGTTCAGCTCGTGCGCCAGCGACGCGGTGAGCTCGCCCATGGCGGAGACCCGGCCGATATGCGCCAGCTCTTGACGGAGCCGCTGCATCTCGTGTTCTCCTTGCTGGCGCGACAGCGCGTTCGCGAACACCTCGCCGACGAGCTCGAAGGCCGGAAGGAGCCCGTCCCGCTCCCAGGCGCGCTCAGCTCGTACGGCGCCGAAGACGAGACCGCCCGCGACGATGCCGCCCGCCCGCAGCGGCAGCGCGACCTGCGATTTGATGCCGCACGCGAGCCAGGTCCGCCGATCCACGGCCGCCTCGTCCGGAAGCTCCTCGATCCGAGCAACCGCGACGGTCTCTCCACGTTGGACCATGGCCATCATCCACGGGAAATCTTCCGCACGTGTTCCGTCGTCGATCGTCCAGGTACGACAGGGTTTCCCGTCTCGTGAGAGCTCGATCAAGGTGCCACGATCGATGTCCACGACGTCGACGATCCGGCGAAGCCCGCGCCGGACCTCGCGATCGAAATCGACGGCCGACACGGCGCTGAACGTCGCCGACATGGACGACAGCATCCGCTTCAGCGCGAGCCGCTCCGCGAGGGACACCTCCATGCGCCGGCGCTCGAGGGCGTTCGCGAAGGCTTCGCTCAGGAGCCGCAACCGCTCGACGAGCTCGTCCGACCAGGCGTGTTCGACATGCACGGCGTCAAGGGAGAGCGCGCCGAGCGTGGGACCGCCTGCACGCAGGGGCAGCGAGAGGTGCGAGCGCGTGCCCGCGCGCTCGTAACTGGCGCGATCCGGCGAGGCCGCCTCCGGCAGCTCATCCGTCCGCGAGAATCGGACGATACCGTTGGCCTGGAGCCTCGCGACCGTCCAGGGAAACTGCGCCGCATCCAGGATCCGCGGCAGCTCCTCGATGCCCGGCGCCGTCCAGGAGATGCGGGTGCGCGGACCGACGCCCGTGTACTCGTCGAGCGCGCCCCGGTCCCCGCCGAGGACGCTGACCACCTCACCGAGGCTCCCCTGGAGGGCCTTGTCGATCCCGGCGGCCGGCACGTGAATCAGACCCGCGGAGAGCCGCGACAGGAGCGTCTCGAACCGCAGGCGCTCTTCGAGTTGCATCCGCGTTCGCTGCTGCGCAAAACGGTGCCGGAGCAGCTGCGCGATCAGCAGCGCCTCCATACCGATGACGATCGTCGCGCCGGCGAGGTACCACGACATTGGGAGCGATGAGAGGGGAGCTATATCGGGCCTCCTTTCCTCCATCGGAAGGAGGGTGCGATCCGGTGAGGTTTCCCAAGCATATCGCACTAGTGCCGCCCTGCTTGGACCAAAGCCCATCGGACCAAGGCCGCGGCAGGAGTTGATCGGAGTCAGTAGACCTAAGTCCAATAGGCAAGCCGACAGGGGCCGACTAGCGTTGAAGACATGGGTTCGGTGGATGAGATCAAGCGGACGACAGGCCCGCAGACGACGAATGGACGGCGGTGGGAGGTGCAGTTGAGCGCAACCCCGCCGGGCGAGTGGCTGGAGCTCTTCAAGGCGTCAGGGGAGTCCTCTGCAAGGGCGCTTCCGAAGCGCGTGGAATTCGATCGCGCCTCCGCCGTCTTCAAGAGCGATGAGGATCAGGTGGAGCATTGGATCGCATCGATCGACAAGTGGATCGCCTCGACGAATGCGAGATACCTGACGACCCTCGAGCAGGCGCGGCGCGAGCGCTTCGACCGAGTCGATGCCGAGGCGAAGGAAAAGGAACGGATCCAACGATTGAACGACCGCTTCAAGAGCCTGTAAGGCGAGGAGGAAGAGCCATGACGTTCGGAATATTCGTGATCTGGGTTCTCATGGGAGTGCTGGCAGGGCTGCTCGGCGGATTGGTCATCAAGGGTGGCCACGGTCTGAAGCGAGATGTCACGCTCGGGCTCGTGGGAAGCATCGCGGTGAGCTGGTTCCTGCGCGCCGTCGGGATGATCTCAGGATCGGGGTTGTTCGTGGCAGCCGTTGTCGCGCTCGTCGGCGCGGCGATCGCGATCGTGGCTCAACGGAAGATTCGGCCCACCGAGCATCGTGACGAAGCGAAAGCGGACATGTGGTGGCGGTGGGGTCTGGGCGCGGCGGTCGTGGTGATCATGGGCTGGATGATGTTCGGTCCCTCGCAGCAACCAGCGGCGACCGCGGCAGTGATCGACGACAAGACCTACGCGGTCACGCCGGCCACGATGAAGCTGAAGGCCGGGATCGTCACCGGCGAAGTGATGGACATGAAGGTCACCGAGCGGATTGAGCAGGGCTCCGGCCGGGTCGTCTCCCCGGCGAAGCTGACCGCGAGGATCGCGCTGAAGAACAGCTCGGCGAGCCAGACCGTCCGCCTGGTCACCGGCAAGATCCAGTACATCGACGCGCAGGGACAGCCGATCACGCTCGAGGACAACCGGCCTGACCCGATCGTCAAGTTCTCCAGCAGTGAGCGACTCGATCCAGGGCAGGAGACGACCGAGTCGCTGGACGTGGACTTCCCCGTCGCGGCGCTGAAGGGGAACACGTTGAAGACGATCCGCCTGAATCTCGCGTATGTCCCGTCGCCGTACCGCGAGGAAAGCGCCAATCTGCCCGTGTCCATCGGCGGGAAGTAAACGTCGCGGCGTCTTCATAAAATATCCGTGGGGATGATTCCCCGGCAGCGGCTGCTCGCGCTCGGCGCCTTCGCCATCGTCCTTGTCGGGACGCTGCTGCTTCAACCCGCGCTGTTCTCGGCGCGCGCTCAGCCCGTGTCGTACAGCGAGTTCAAGGCGCTCGTCGGCAAGGGCAAGGTGAGCGATCTCGTCCTCGACCAACAAACGATCGGCGGCTCGGTCGCTGTCGAGGGCCTCGAGGGGGTGCTGCCCAAGGACACGGTCGAGGCGCTGAAGCGCGTCGCGGGCGCGACGCACCGCTTCGTCACCGTTCGGGTCGACGACCCCGGGCTGGTGGCGGAGCTCGAGCAGGCGCATGTGAAGTTCGAGGGGCACGTGGCGAACACGTGGCTCTCGACCCTCCTCTCGTGGATCCTTCCCGCCGTCGTATTCGTGGGCGTGTGGCTCCTCGTCATGCGGCGCTTCGGCCCGCAGCAAGGGTTGATGGCGATCGGCAAGAGCAGGGCCAAGGTGTATGTCGAAAACAAGACCGGCGTGACCTTCGACGACGTGGCGGGGATCGACGAGGCGCGCGGCGAGTTGATGGAGGTCGTGGACTTTCTGAAGAATCCCGATCGCTACCGCCGCCTCGGCGGGAAGATTCCGAAGGGCGTGCTCATCGTCGGGGCGCCCGGCACCGGGAAGACGCTGCTGGCCAAGGCCGTCGCGGGCGAGGCCGGCGTTCCGTTCTTCAGCCTGAGCGGCTCGGACTTCGTCGAGATGTTCGTCGGCGTGGGGGCCGCGCGGGTTCGCGACCTCTTCGTCCAGGCGCAGGAGAAAGCGCCGAGCATCGTCTTCATCGACGAGCTGGATGCCTTGGGGAAGGCGCGCAGCATCAGCCCGATCGTGGGCGGCCATGACGAGCGCGAGCAGACCCTGAATCAACTCCTCGCGGAGCTGGACGGGTTCGACACGCAGAAAGGCGTCATGATCCTGGCCGCCACGAACCGGCCGGAGATCCTGGACCCGGCGTTGTTGCGCCCCGGGCGCTTCGATCGCCAGGTCGTCCTCGACCGCCCCGATCTGAGAGGGCGCGAGAAAATTCTGAACGTGCACGTTCGCGACGTGAAGCTGGCCCCGGACGTCGATCTTTCGCTGGTGGCGGCCAGGACGCCTGGATTCGTCGGCGCCGACCTCGCCAACCTCGTCAACGAAGCGGCCCTGCACGCCGCCCGCACGGGCAAGGACGCCGTCGGCCTCATCGACTTCGACGAGGCCATCGACCGCGTGGTGGGCGGGCTCGAGCGCCGGTCACGGGTGATCAACCCGAAAGAAAAGGAGATCGTCGCCTATCACGAGGCGGGCCATGCACTGGTGGCGGAGTCGCGCCCGCACGCGGACCGCGTCGCGAAGATCTCCGTGATCCCTCGGGGCGTGGCCGCGCTCGGGTACACGCAACAGCAACCGACCGAAGACCGGTACCTCATGACGCGCGCCGAGCTCCTCGATCGCCTCGACGTATTGCTCGGCGGGCGCGTCGCGGAAGAGCTGATCTTCGGGGACGTCTCGACGGGCGCGCAGGACGACCTTCAGCGGGCCACCGACATGGCGCGCCACATGGTCGCGCGCTACGGGATGAGCGAGGCGCTCGGCCTGGCGACGTTCGAGTCCCCCCGCCAGGCGCTCTTCCTCAACGTCCCGTCGATGGCCCAGCGAGAGTACAGCGAGGAGACCGCGCGACGAATCGACGACGAGATTCGCGCGCTCCTCGAGACCGCTCACCGGCGAGTCCGCGAGACGCTCACGGCCAAACGCGAGACGCTGACGTCACTCGCGAAGCTCCTGATCGAGAAAGAAGTCGTGAGCCGAGACGATCTCACCGCGCTCCTGGCCTCGGCGAGCGGGTAGAGCGAACGCGCCACACCCTCGATCGGTCAGGAGTCACCTCTCGCCCGTCCCAACCGATCCCTGGACTTGATGGTCCGCTCGACGTAGTCCGCCCCCGCCACTGTTCGCAGCACGCTCCCTGGTGTGTAGTTTGATCTATGAGACCAAAGCCCAATTGGCGCGGTGCCCCGCTCCAATTAGCCTGAAGGCATGCAGGTCACTGCCCGGTGGCTAGGAGCCTGTCGGAGTATCGAGGCGCGCCACAGCTTTGCTGGGGTGCGCCGAGCGTCTGGGGGTGTGGGGGCCATTTCGGGGCCCCCACGTTTACTAGTCGAGAACGGCACGCGATGACGGTGTCGTTCAGAGGCTTCTGCTTCGCTCTCCTGGTGTTCGCGATCGTCGGATTCGTCGCATCGACGACCGTCGAAGCCGATGTCCCAAAGGCCGAGGACGTCGCCACGTGCAACACCGAAGCACAAGACGCGATCTCGCCCGGGAGCGCTGCTCGGGGCAACGCCGTGCCGAATACCAGCGATCACAGCCGTGCTGCCCAGGCGCGGCAAAACGAACCGTCCTCCGAGAAAGCAGGCCAGGTCACGCGTTCGCCCGACGCTCAGCTCGACGGGATGGATGGCGACGGTGCGAAGGATCCGGCGTATCAGGCGGCCTTTCGCGGCTGTATGCGCAGGAGGGGGTTCTGATGGCACGGAGGAGTCCATGGCGAAGCTGATCCAGATCTGCGCGTCTCAAAACGATCTGTTCGGCCTCGACGACGACGGGACGGTCCATCAATACAACTTCAACACGAGTACCTGGATGCATCTCGGCCTCGGGCGGAGTGCCCAGGCCGAGTCACCATCTGCTGACGGCCAGGCGTCCACCGCGCCCGCGAGATCGCGCAGTAAGTCACAGGGAGCTCGAGGCTCGGCCTGACGCTCGCGATGTTCGTGACGTGGATCGTCGTCGCCGTCGTGACGGGCTGGGCCGCGGGCGCGGTGATGAAGTATTAGTTCTTGCGCGAGTCTCGCCTGCGTTCGCGGCCGATGACTCCAAGGTGAAGGCTGCGACCGAACAGTTGAAGTCAGGCGCCAGGGAGATCGGCAACGGCAAGATCGGGACGGGTGTCGAAGACACTGCGAAAGGCATCGGCAAGACCGTCGAGGAAGGCGCCAAATATACCGGCGAGAAGCTGAAGGAGGCTGGCCAAGCGGCCAAGCCCGAGGCGAAGAACGCCGGTCAGAATTTGAAGCAGGGCGCCGACTCGTTCGGCACGAGCGTCAAGAACTTCTTCAGCCGTCTCTTCGGCAGCAAGTAATCCGCGCGGTTCGTGAATTTCGATTCCGCGCCGGGGACGCCGCGCCCCGGCGCGCAAACGCCACTAGCTCCGGATGCCATGAGTGATGTCGCTCCTCTCGCCGCTCATCCCCATCATCGACGACGATCGCTCCATCCTGGGGGCGCTCCGTCGACGGATCGAGTCGGCGGGCTACACTGTCGCGACGTTCGCGTCGGCGTCTGAATTCCTCCTCCACGTTCGATGGAACCGCGTGCTTGATTCTGGACATCCCCCTTCCCGGGCATGTCCGGCTTCGAGGTCCAGGAGCGGCTCGCGGCACACCGGCCCGCGCTGCCCGTCATCTTTATCACGGCCCATGACGATTTCATGACGCGCGAGCGCATCAGACAATCCGGAGTCGCGCGTCTGACGTCTGGAACGCCATCCGGGCGGGGACCTCCTCGTGGAGCTGCGGGCGCGCTTCGACGAGGAGGCGAACATCGGCTGGGCTCGCGCGCTCGAAGAGGTGGGCGCTCACGTCGTCGGGGGTCGGCTACACTGCATGAAGAGCGCGTAGCATCGTTCGTGCGGCGAGGACGCCGTGGAGATACTCCAAGAGTTCGTCGACAATTTTACTTACCTCGGCGTTTTCGCCGTGCTCTTGCTCGGCAGCCTCGGAGTGCCAATCCCGGAGGAAATGCCGATCATCGCGGCCGCCGTGCTGAGCCACGAGGGTATCGTCCGGTGGTGGCTTGCGCTCCCCGTCTGCGTGCTGGGAGTGCTATCCGGTGATGGGGTGCTCTACTGGGTCGGCCGGCACTGGGGTGAGCAAGTTCTCGACTGGCGACTGGTCCGGCTGGTCCTGTCGCCCGCGCGCGAGCAGTGGCTGAAGGCAGCGTATCGACGGCATGCCTTGAAGACGGTCGTCACGGCGCGCCACATCATGGGACTCCGCGCCGCTGCGTTTCTCACGGCGGGCATAGCGCGCGTCCCGTTCTGGAAGTTCGTGGTGGCCGACGCGGGCGCCGCCGTACTCGGCGTGCCGTTGGGGTTCGGTTTGGCCTACTTCTTCACAGATCAGATCAAAGCCATCCTGGCCGATGTGCACCGGGTAGAGCGCTGGCTCGGTCTCGTCGGCCTCCTGGCACTGGCGGCGATGCTGGTCGTCGCCATGTGGCGATGGCATCGTCGCGTCGAGCAGGAGCGTCCGGACGAGGAACCGGCCGAGGGACATTCGCCGCCACCATGAGCCGAACTCTCCTTGCTTGGGTGTATCACTCAAACAGTACAGATTGACTATTCTGTCCTTGTGTACTATTATACTAATACAGTAGCAACCGAGTCACCGTTCGGCGTGGGATCGTTCCCGTTGCGGCAAGCTCAGAGCCCGCCGAACGGCCGGCGGGAAGTTCACCGCAGGAGAGGGAGGGTCACGTCATGTTGGAACACATCACGCAAATGGGTCCGATGCTGGCCCTCGCCGGGCTCATCGCCGGGTTGACGGCCGAAGCCCTCTCACGCGCGGGCGGTTATGGGCTCATTCCCGATATGGTTGTCGGTCTCATCGGAAGCGTGCTCGTGGGCGGGGCCGTCTGGGTCGGCGTTTCCGGCGATGCCGGCATGCTGGAGATGTTCCTGATCGGATGCGCAGGGGCTGCGCTCGCGGTCGTCGCCCAGCGCCGTCTGTGGCGCTCCACCCGACTCGGAACGTGAGCGCCATGGCACGGTGCGAAACGTGTGGAGCCCACCTTCACGACGCCACGCAGCGCTTCTGCGGCGACGACAGGTGCCTCCACGCGTTCATGCAACACCCCGGAGAACGCACGCCGGGGTCGTGGCCCGCGTCGCCCCGTGACTCGGCGAGACCGCCGGGCGGACAATTCCACGGAGGCGGCTGAACGCGGATTCTCGTCTCTTGGATTTCGTCCATGCCGGACTCGCGCATCGCCGGAAAAGGCGCGCGGCAGGATCCCACGAGGAGGTCGGCAATGAGGTGGCTGATGGAGTTCTACAACGAGAGGCGCGGGATCCTGGCGCGTTACGGTATCGAGGCTCCGTTACCAGCGGCGGCCGTCCTCCTCGGCTGGAAGGCGGTGCTCGCGGAGTATCCGTCGACTCCGCGAAGAGGCCGGCTGAGCTTGTTCGAGCGGGCCCAGCGCGTGGGGGGGCAAGACGCAAGCGGATGGGTCCTCTACCGGATCGTCAAAGACAGCGGGCAAGAATCACCTGGCGTTGCGCGCGCGCACGCGGCGTAGCTCCCACTGAAGGACGAACATTGCGATCAGCGGCCGTCGAACTCCGTGGCGTTGCCTGTTCCTGACGACGGGGATCGGCCTCGGCCCGACGAGGCTCCTTCCAACTGCGCACGCATCAACGATCAGCTTGACCGCATCCGTCATAGTGTACTATTATAGCAGTACAGTATGGGCATCCAGCTTGGCCTGAAGGTGAACGCGCAGAGCCCGATTCCGATCCGGCGGCAGCTGACGGAGCAGCTGAAGCACGCGATCGAGGGCGGCGGGATCGCGCGGGAGCAAGCGCTGCCTAGCATCCGGGAGCTGGCCGGGTTCCTCGGCATCAATCCGAACACGGTCGCCCGCGTCATCGAGGACCTCAAGCGGAGCGGGCACGTCGAGGCGCGGCGGGGGAAGGGCGTATTCGTGGCCTCGGTGGCGCCGATCCACCCGTCGCCGCAGCTGCGCGAGCGCCTGCTGCAGGGCGTGATGATCCGGGCGGCGGCGCTCGGGATGACGGCCGACGACGTAGCGGTGGGCGTTCTGAGTGTGGCGGCGACGCCGCCCGCGGCCATCCATGAGGCGGTGCAGGTTCTGCTCGTGGAATGCAGCCCGGCGGAGCTCGACTTCTTTGCTCAGGCACTGGAGAGCCAGCTTCCGGTGCGGGTGGACAAGGTGCTGCTCGAGGATCTGGCGGTGGTCGTGCGGCGCCACAAGCACACGGGCCACTGGCGGGCGGCGGTGACGAGCTTCTGTCATCTCCCGGACGTGGAGCGACTCCTGAGGGGCCGGGGCTTCCCGGTGCTCGCGGTGCTGGCCGGGGCGCATCTGGAGACTCTCCACCAACTGGCCCAGCTCTCGCCGGGGACGCGGGTGGGCGTGGTTTCCGCCGCCGCCGAGACGGCCCACAATCTCGAGCACTCGATCGCGAACGCCGGTCTGCCGAACATCGAGCTCGCCGGCGTCTGCCCTGCCGAGGGAGTCGCGCTGGGCCGGCTGGTGCGGCGTGTGGACGTCGTCATCTGCTCGACGTCGGCCGCCGAGCGCGTCCGGGCGCTGGCGGGATCGACCGTGCAGGTGATCGTCGACGATCGAGCCCTCGACCAGCGGGCGATCGAAATGCTCGCGGCCCTGCTGGTGCGGCAGGACGGCAGGCAGGCGGCCGTGGTCTCGCCCACCGCCTTCAGACGAGCGGGTCTTCGGTCGTCCAACGGCCAGAAACGACGACAGCGCGCGACGCGTGTGACGCTGCGAGCGAAGTGATGCTCATGTTCATCGAGATCGACGGCGAGCTGGTCGAGGTCGACCACGGCGGGCCCGAGCCGTCCGACAATGCGTCGTACAGAGACGAAGGAGGAGAGAGTTGAACGCCAAGACCGATTCAACGCTCAGGCGGATCGATCTCACGGTGACACGCCTCCTGCATATGCACGATCAGCTGCCGACGGCGCGCCGCCCCGGCTTCCTGGAGGCACGCAAGCGACTGCAGCGCGCGCGCATGCGCCGGTTCCGGCAGCTCCACTGAGCCCCCGTCCCCTCTCCGTCAAGAATTCCGGTAGAAGGACATGTCCCTGATTGCCATGCCACCGCTCGAAGAGCCGATCCGCGCGGAGCTGTTCGGCATCGAGCGGCTCGAGCAGCACGCCGAGAGTCTGGCTGCCGCGCAACCCGTCATGCGAGCATCGGCGAGAGGCCGCCGACTCCTGCCTCGCGTCGAGGACAACGGGCGCGTCCTTCGCGAGGGCTACCGCGTCATTGCCCGTGCCATCCGCGAGGAGCGGGCCATCACGCCGGCCGCCGAATGGCTCGTCGACAACTTCCACATCGTGGACGAACAGCTGCGCGAGATTCGCGACGATCTCCCGCCCGGGTTCTATCGCGAGTTGCCCAAGCTCGCCGACGGCCCGCTCGCCGGCTATCCGCGCGTGTACGGGCTCGCCTGGGCGTTCGTCGCGCATACGGACAGCCGATTGGATCCGGAGACGCTGCGCCGCTTCGTGAACGCCTACCAGCGCGTGCAGCCGCTCACCATCGGCGAGCTGTGGGCGGTCGCCATCACGCTGCGGGTCGTGCTCGTCGAGAATCTTCGACGCCTGGCGGAGGCGATCGTGCGGGGGCGAGCGGCGCGCCAGGAGGCCGACGCGCTCGCCGACGACGTCCTCGGAGTCGGCGGCGGACCCGGGGACCCGTCGGTGCGGGGTCTGCAATGGGGCGGGGACGCCCCGCTCGTGACGGCCTTCGCCGTGCAGCTCGTCCAGCGCCTGCGCGAACAAGACCCCGCCGTGACTCCGGCACTCGAGTGGCTGGACCAGCGCCTGGCCGTCCAGGGAACGACGGCCGATGAGGTCGTGCGCGTCGAGCATCAGCGGCAAGCCGCCATGAACGTGACCGTCCGGAACGTGATCATGAGCATGAGTCTGATGTCCACGCTCGACTGGGCGGCGTTCTTCGAGAGCGTCAGCCTCGTCGACGAAGTGCTCCGGGCGAGCAACACGTACGGCGCGATCGATTTCACGACCCGGGATGCCTACCGGCACGTGATCGAAGAGCTGGCGCGCGGCTCGCGGCGGTCCGAGCTCGAGGTCGCCAGCGAGGCCATGCTCCACGCGCAGCGGGCGCAGGTGCCGGGAGGCGCGCGCAACGACGCGCATGAGGCCCGACAACACGAGGCCGGGTACTACCTCATCGGGAACGGGCGCCCGGAGTTCGAGGCGGCGCTGGGGTTCCGCGCTCCGCCGACACGCCGGCTGCTTCGCGCATACATCGCCGCCGCCATCCCCGGCTATCTCGGGTCCATCGCGGTCCTCACCGGCGCCATCCTCGCGTTGCCGCTCTTGCATGCAGCCGCGTCAGGGATGGAACCGGCGATCCTGCTCGGGATCGCGCTTCTCGCCCTGGTTCCCGCCTCCGATCTCGCCATCGCGTTCGTGAATCGTTCGGTCGGGAGCGTGGTTTCGCCGCGCGTGTTCCCGCGGCTCGAGCTGCGCGACGGCGCTCCGTCGGCGCTCCGCACCATGATCGTCGTCCCGACGCTTCTCACCGAGCGCGTCGAGGTGGTCGAACAGGTGGAGCGGCTGGAAGTGCACTACCTGGCGAATCCCGACGGTGATCTTCTCTTCGCCTTGCTCTCCGACTGGACGGATGCGCCGACGGAACACGTCCCCGGCGACGAGGAAACGCTGGCCGCGGCGCGTGAGGCGATCGGCCGTCTGAATCGACACCACGGCCCCGCCCCCGGAGGCGGCGAGCGATTCCTGCTCTTCCATCGCCGGCGGCTCTGGAACGAGAGCGAACACGTGTGGATGGGGTGGGAACGCAAGCGCGGGAAGCTCCACGAGCTGAATTGGCTGCTCCGAGGCGCGACGGATACGACGTTTGTAACGAGTGACGCGAGCCCGGCTCGAACCGCGGGTGGCCCGAGCGCGATGCACGGGGTCCCGGCCGATGTCCGGTACGTCATCACGCTCGATGCCGACACGCAGCTGCCTCGAGAAGCCGCCAATCGACTGATCGGCACGATGGCGCATCCGCTGAATCGGCCGCGGTTCGATGGCCCGAGCGGCCGGGTCGTCGAAGGGTACGCCGTCCTGCAGCCGCGCGTCACGCCGCCGCTGCCCGGCGGCAAGAGCTCGCGGTTCCAGCGCCTGTCGTCGGGTCCCTCGGGCGTCGACCCGTATGCCGCGGCGGTCTCGGACGTCTACCAGGACCTCTTCGGGGAGGGCTCGTACACCGGCAAGGGGATCTACGACGTCGACGCGTTCGAGGCAGCGCTGGCGGGTCGCGTCCCCGAGAACGCGCTCTTGAGTCACGATCTGTTCGAAGGGATCTTTGCGCGCGCCGGCCTCGTCACCGACGTCGAGCTGTTCGAGCATGCCCCATCGCATTACGGCGTGGCGGCGGCTCGCCAGCACCGATGGGCCCGCGGCGACTGGCAACTCGTTCCGTGGATCCTCGGTCTTCGATCCAGCGCCGTCCCCGTGATCGGCCGCTGGAAGATGCTCGACAACCTGCGTCGCACGCTGTCCGCGCCGGCGGCCTTTCTCACGCTCGTCGCCGGATGGACGGTGCCGGGCGCATCGCCGGTCGTCTGGACGGCATTCGTCCTCGCGATGATCGTGCTTCCCACGTTGCCGCCAGTCGTCGTCGGTGCGATCCCTCGCCGGCGCGGCATCTCGAAGCGCAGCCACATCCGCGCCGTGGGCCGCGATGTGGTGTCGGCCGCGTCGCAGACGGCGCTCGTGACCACGATGCTCGCGCACCAGGCGTGGCTGATGACCGACGCGATCGCCCGGAGCCTCGTCCGGATGTACGTCACCCATCGCCGCCGGCTCGAATGGGTGACCGCGGCGCAGGCGAAGTCCGGTCTCCGCCTCGACCTGCGTGGGTTCTACCGACGCATGGGCGGCGGTGTCGTCCTCGCGGGCGCCGCGGCGGCCGCGGTCGCGTGGCGGGGAGGCGACGCTTGGCCCGCCGCACTGCCCTTGCTGCTGCTCTGGGCGATGTCGCCGGCGGTGGCACGGTGGATCAGCCTTCCCGCGGCGGGCGCCAGCCCCGCGCCGCTCTCGTCCGGGGACGCGCGAGCGCTCCGCTTGATCGCCCGTCGTACGTGGCAGTTCTTCGCCACCTTCGTCGGCGCCGAAGACCGCGCGCTGCCTCCCGACAACTTCCAGGAAGATCCGCATCCGGTCATCGCGCATCGGACGTCGCCCACGAACGTCGGCCTCTGCCTTCTGTCGACGGTGGCGGCGCGCGATTTCGGCTGGATCGGGATCGTCGAGACCGTCGAGCGGCTCGAGGCGACCTTCGAGACGCTGGCGGGACTCGAGCGCTTCCGCGGGCACTTCTACAACTGGTACGACACGCACGACGGCCGTCCCCTCGATCCCAAGTACGTCTCCTCCGTCGACAGCGGAAACCTCGCCGGGCATCTGATCGCGCTCGCGCACGCCTGTCGCGAGATGATCGATGGTCCGCCGCTCGACGGGGCCGCGCTGGCCGGGATCGAAGACACGGTGCTGCTGGTGCGGGAGTCAGCGCGCGCGCTCAATGACGAGCCGCGGCACGCGTTCCCGCGCCAGCGGCTCGGCAGCGCGCTCGACGCCGTCACCGCCGCCCTCGAGACGATCCCTCCGACGCAGGCCGCGTGGGCCGTCCGGCTCGCGGAGATCGACGCCGGCGCTCGCATGGTGCTCGCCATCGCGCACGCGCTCGTCGAGGAAGGCGGTGAGACCGCGCAGGTCGTCCTCGCCTGGTCGGAGGCGCTGCGCGCATGTGTCGAGAGCCACGCGCGCGATCTCGCCGTCATGACGCCCGGCGCGCTCGTCGATCGTCTCACGCGTCTTGCCGAGCGCGCGCAGGCCTGGGTCGCGGACATGGACTTCGCGTTCCTCTTCGATCCGATGCGCAAGCTCTTCTCGATCGGGTATCGCGTCTCGGAGGGCAGTCTCGACCCCGGGTGCTATGATCTCCTCGCCTCGGAAGCCCGTCTCACGAGCTTCCTCGCCGTGGCGAAGGGCGATGTCCCGGTCTCACACTGGTTCCGCCTGGGGCGCGCCCTGACGCCCGTCGACCGCGACTCGGTGCTGGTGTCCTGGTCAGGGTCGATGTTCGAGTACCTCATGCCGGCCCTCGTGATGCGGGCCCCGGTGGGGAGTCTGCTGGAGCAGACGGGCCAGCTCGCCGTGCGTCGTCAGATCAGGTACGGCGCCGAGCGCGGGGTGCCCTGGGGCGTGTCGGAGTCGGGCTACTTCGTGCGCGATCTCGAGATGACCTACCAGTACTCGAACTTCGGGGTGCCGGGGCTCGGCCTGAGACGGGGGCTCAGCGAGGACGTCGTCGTCGCGCCGTACGCCACGGCGCTGGCCGCCATGATCGATCCCACCGCGGCGGTGCGCAACTTCCGCCGTCTCGAGGACGCCGGCGCCTGCGGCGCGTATGGCTTCTACGAAGCCCTCGATTACACGCCGGCGCGGCTACCCGTGGGCACGCGCGTGGCGATTGTCCGGACGTACATGGCCCACCACCAGGGGATGTTCCTCGTCGCGCTCGCGAACACGCTGCAGCAAGGACGGATGCGCGCGCGTTTTCACGCCGAGCCCATCGTCCAGGCGACCGAGCTCCTGCTCCAGGAGCGGACCCCGCGGGACGTCGCCGTCGCCCGGCCCCGCGCCGAGGAAGTGACGGGCACCGCCGACGTCCGGGAGTTCGTTCCCGCGGTCGTCCGCCGCTTCACCTCGCCTCACAGCGCGACGCCCCGGACGCACCTGCTGTCGAACGGCCGCTATGCGGTGATGCTGACCGCCGCCGGCTCGGGGTACAGCCGCTGCCGCGACCTGGCCATCACGCGCTGGCGGGAAGACGTCACATGCGACGTCGGTGGAACCTACGTCTTCCTTCGCGACGTCCAGACTGGGGAGACGTGGTCGGCGGGCTACCAGCCGAGCGGACGGGAGCCCGAGCGATACGAGGTGCGGTTCGCGGAGGATCGCGCGGAGATCGTCCGCCTCGATCACGGGATCTCGACCACGCTCGAGGTGATCGTCTCGCCGGAAGACGACGCCGAGATCCGCCGCGTGTCGCTCACCAACCTCGGCATCCCGCCGCGCGAGATCGAGGTGACGTCGTACGCCGAGGTCGTGCTCGCCACGCCCGCCGCGGATGCGGCCCACCCGGCGTTCTCCAATTTGTTCGTGCACACCGAGATCGTGTCCGAGGTCGACACGCTGCTCGCGACACGGCGCGCGCGGTCGCGCGACGAGGTGCCAGTGTGGCTGGCCCACGTGGTCAGCGTCGACGGCGACACCATCGGTCCGCCGCAATGGGAAACCGACCGCGAGAAGTTTCTCGGCAGGGGCCGCGGGATACGGACGCCCCTCTCGGTCCTCGAGGGCGGGGCGCTCTCCAACACGGTCGGCGCGGTCCTCGACCCGATCGTCAGTCTTCGGCGCCGGGTGCGGATCGCTCCGGGCAGCACTGTGCGCGTCGCGTTCTCGACGCTCGTCGCGCCCTCGCGCGACGAGGCCCTCGGTCTCGCCGACAAGTATCGTGATCCGGCGACCTTCGAACGGGCCGCCACCCTTGCCTGGACGCAAGCCCAGGTGCAGCTCCATCATCTCGGCATCGAGGTGGACGAGGCGCACCTCTTCCAGAGCCTCGGCAGCCGCATCCTTTTGTCGGACCGCACGCTACGGCCTGCCGCCGACGTGCTGTCGCGTCACACGGGCGGCCCTCCGCAGCTGTGGGCGCACGGCATCTCCGGGGACCTCCCCATCGTGCTGGTCCGGATCGACGAGCCCGAGGACGTGAGCATCGTGCGGCAGCTCCTCCGCGCCCACGAATATTGGCGGATGAAGCAGCTCGCGGTCGATCTGGTCATCGTGAATGACCGGGCGCCCTCATACGTTCAAGATCTACAGACGCTGCTCGAGACGGTCGTTCGCACGAGCCAGTCGGCGCTGTCCGCGGGGCCGGCTCCGCACGGCGGCGTCTTCATCCTGCGCGCGGACCGCCTCACCGCGCAGCAACGCGACGTGCTCCAGTCCGTGGCTCGGGCCGTCCTCTTGAGCCGCCGCGGGACGCTCGCCGAGCAGGTCGTGCGCGCTCAGCGATCCGAAGCCGCGGCGGCGCCACCGTCGTGGCGCAAGAGGGTGACGAGGCGGCCGCCAGACGTCCCGCTCCCGCCACCCTCGCTCGAGTTCGGGAACGGCCTCGGGGGCTTCGCCGAGGACGGCCGGGAATACGTGACGACCCTGGGGCCAGGACAGTGGTCACCCGCTCCCTGGATCAACGTGATCGCGAATCCCGCCTTCGGCTTCCAGGTGTCCGAGAGCGGCGCCGGCTATGCCTGGTCGATCAACAGTCGTCTACACCAGCTCACCGCGTGGTCCAACGATCCGGTGAGTGACCCGCCGAGCGAGACGATCTACGTCCGGGACGAAGATACCGGCGAGCTCTGGGGCCCCACGGCCCTTCCCATCCGCGAGGAGACCGGCACCTACGTGGCGCGACACGGACAGGGCTACAGCCGCTTCGAGTTCGTGAGCCACGGGATCGCGCTGCACCTTCTGCAGTTCGTCCCTCTCGAGGATCCGATCAAGATCTCCCGGCTCACCGTGACGAATACGTCGGGTCGTCCGCGTCGCCTGTCGGTCACCGCGTACGTCGAGTGGGCGCTCGGCGTGTCGCGCGTCGCCGGCGCGCCGTTCGTCGTGACCGAGATCGACGGCAACACCGGCGCGATGCTCGCGCGCAACGCCTGGGGCGCCGACTTCGGCACCCGCGTGGCATTCGCGGATCTCGGCGGAACACAGACCGTGTGGACGGGCGACCGCACGGAATTTTTGGGACGTCACGGCACCGCAGATCTTCCGGCGGCGCTCGAGCGACGCGATCGACTCTCCGGTCGTGTCGGCGCCGGCCTCGATCCGTGCGGCGCCCTGCAGACGACGGTCGAGATCGCCGCCGGGGAACGCGCCGAGATCGTGTTCTTCCTCGGGG
Organism: Methylomirabilia bacterium; assembly: GCA_041490825.1. Lineage (GTDB taxonomy): Bacteria > Methylomirabilota > Methylomirabilia > Rokubacteriales > CSP1-6 > JBGPTW01. The sequence goes on from JBGPTW010000062.1 coordinate 19,276, forward strand.
ACGCGCCGTCCCGTGAAGCGGCGACCGATTTGATCGTCCGCTACCGAGCCGCGGACCTCGATGTCGCCTTGCAGGCAGTCCTGGCGTACTGGAACGACGTTCTGGGTACCGTGCAGGTGACAACGCCCGACCGAGCGATGGATATTCTGCTCAATCGCTGGCTGCTCTATCAGACCATCGCGTGTCGTCTCTGGGCGCGGACCGCGTTCTATCAGGCCGGCGGCGCCTATGGATTTCGCGATCAGCTCCAGGACGTGATGGCGGTCACGGTGGCCCGTCCGGACCTCACGCGCGAACAGGTGCTCCGGGCCGCCGCCCGCCAGTTCGTCGAAGGCGACGTCCAGCACTGGTGGCATCCACCGGCCGGTCGTGGCGTTCGGACGCGGATCTCCGACGATCTTCTGTGGCTGCCATACGTCGTCAGCCAGTATCTCGAAGTCACCGCCGATGCGGCCTTGCTCGATGAGGTCGTCCCGTTTCTGGACGCGCCGCTTCTGGCCGACGGGCAGGGCGAGTCATATAGGGAGCCTCGTGTGTCCGAGGAGCGCGGCACGCTCTTCGAGCACTGCGCCCGGACGCTCGATCAGAGCCTCGCCGTCGGGCCTCACGGGTTACCGCTGATGGGCACGGGCGACTGGAACGACGGGATGAACCGTGTCGGCGCCGAAGGCAAGGGCGAGAGCGTCTGGCTTGGCTGGTTCTTGTACACGATCCTCGGCGCGTGGGCGGACCTGGCCGAAGGACGTGACGCCCAGCGCGCCCGGACGTGGCGACGACACATGCGCGCGCTCAAAGCGTCGCTCGAGGCCGAGGGCTGGGACGGTCAATGGTATCGCCGCGCGTATTTCGACGACGGCACGCCGCTCGGCTCCGCGGTGAACGACGCCTGTCGCATCGATTCGATCGCGCAATCCTGGAGCGTGCTCTCGGGAGCCGCAGATGATGACCGGCGTCGACGCGCGATGGCGGCGGTCGAGCAGCACCTGGTTCGTCGAAGGGATCAACTCGTGGTGCTGTTCACGCCGCCGTTCGACGACACCGCGCTCGATCCCGGGTACATCAAAGGGTATCCACCCGGCGTCCGCGAGAACGGCGGGCAGTACACGCATGCCGCGCTCTGGGCGGTGATGGCGTTTGCCGCGCTCGGCGACGGAGACAAGGCAGCCGAGATGTTCGCGATGCTGAATCCGATCAATCACGCGAACGCGCCGGCCGGCATCGCGCGCTACAAAGTGGAACCCTACGTTGTCGCGGCAGACATCTACGCCGAACCGCCGCACGTCGGTCGCGGAGGATGGACGTGGTACACGGGATCGGCGGGGTGGATGTATCGCACCGGGCTCGAATCGATTCTCGGTTTTCGCCTGCGCGGCACCCGGCTCATGGTCGACCCGTGCATCCCGCGCGCATGGCCGGGGTTCACGATCGCCTTCCGCTTGAACGAAACGCGGTACACGATCGTCGTCGAGAATCCTCTCGGAGTCAGTCGCGGCGTCTCATCGGTGGAGGTCGACGGCGAGCGCGTTCCCCCCGAGGCCGGCGTCGCGCTCGCGGACGATCGGACGACGCACCGGGTTCGAATCGTTCTGGGCTGACCTCGCCCGTTACGCCCCGGAGACGCCTGCCGCTGGCTCCGACTTTCTCAGCGCGTCGATCAGCGTATCGAGCTGAAGCGACGTGTCCCGGACGTATTCGTAGAAATGCTTGTGCATCAGCGCCAGGGTGAAGGCTTGACGGATGGCGCGAGGGCGGCGGAACGCAGTCTCGAGGCACATGGAGAGCGTCAGCCACGCCCGGCGTGGTGAAGCGCCCAGGATACAGGTCCACCCGATCCGCATGACGACGGCCAGGTCGTCGCGGCGCGCCACGACCCGGGACGTCACCAGATTCCCGTGGTTCAGGATGAACGCCATCGCGCGCTGGCGGTAGTTGCGGTAATCGTACAGGCGGTGCAGCAAGGCCTGGTAGCCCTCGTAGAGCTCGAGGCGGGACATGCCGCTCGGGACGATGTTGGTGAAGACAAACTGATCCCCGACGGAGTCGGCGATGAGCCGCCCGACCGCCTTCAGACGCGCGTGCAGCGGAGTCTTTGGCACGGCGTTCAGCAGGCCCGTCATCGAGATCGGGATCCGCGCGTCCTGGATGAACCGGAACTGCTCCTCGAAAATGGATGGATCGTCGTTGTCGAAGCCCACGATCATCCCCGCCATCACCTGGATGCCGGCGGCCTGGATACGGTGGACCGACGTCACGATGTCCTCCCGCAAGTTCTGGGTCTTCTTGGTCTCTTTCAGGCTCGCCACGCGCGGGGATTCGATGCCGACGAAGATCACATCGAAGTGGGCCTGCTTCATGAGCGCGAGCAGCTCGGCGTCCTGCGCCACGTTGAGGCTGACCTCCGTCATGAACTCGATGGGATAGCCGTGCGCCTGCTGCCACGCCGCGAGCGCCTTCAGCAGCACCTTGGCATCCTTCTTGTTACCGATGAAGTTGTCGTCGACGACGAAGATGTTCGGCACCCCGAGCGCGTGGATGGCCTCGACCTCGGCCAGCACCTGGGCCGCCGACTTGGTCCGCGGCCGCCGCCCGTACATCACGATGATGTCGCAGAACTCGCAGTCGAACGGGCACCCGCGTGCGAACTGGATGGCCATGCTCCGGTAGCGGTCCACCTTGAGGAGGTCGAAGCGCGGCAGCGGCGAATCGAGCATGCTCGGCTTCTCGTCTGTCCGGTATTCCGCCTGCCACGCACCGGCCTCGTGATCACGGACGAACTGGGGCCACGTGTGCTCCGCCTCGCCGACGAAGAGCACGTCGACCTTGCCGTCAAACTCCTCGGGGCAGAGCGTGGCGAAGGGCCCGCCGGCTACCACGAGCTTCCCGCGACGGCGGAACCTCTCGGCGATCTCGAACACCCGTCGCTTGTGGATGACGAACCCCGTGATCCCGACGACGTCCGCGTCCGTGTCGAAGTCGATCGGCTCGACGTTCTCGTCGCAGAGCACGACCTCGTGAGGCGGCGGTGTCAGCCCGGCCACGGTCGGCAGGGCAAGATTGGGGAAGATGCACCGCTTCTTCAGGCTCGGCAGGATCCTGTCGAACGTCCAGAACGACTCCGGATTCTTCGGGGCGATCAGATATAGTTTCATGTCATCTCCGAGCCGCTCCAGCGGCGCCCGACCACCTCGCGCACAACGATCTGACTGAGCCGTTCCTTGAGGTCTTCACGACCTCGACACCATTCATCATCCCCTCCGGAACCGGAGAGACAGACACGGTGGGAATGCTCGACGCAGTCGGGGCGCCGTTGCCGTTTCCGAAGTAGTCGATGTAACGGTCGATCGCGCGCGGACGATCGGCCTTGAGTGTTGATCGCTCGTCTCCCCCGAACGGCGCCGGCCTCGCGGACTTCATTACGTCTGAATCTAATCGGCGTCACCCGGCCTGCGTATTGGACTTTGGTCCAATCGGTGCTTCGCGCAGCGGCTGGCTCAGCTCGTGGGCCAGCGACGCGGTGAGCTCGCCCATGGCCGAAACGCGGCCGATATGCGCCAGATCCTGCCGAAGCCGTTGCGCCTTGAGCTCCCCCTGCTTCCGCGACAACGCGTTGGCAAAGACTTCTCCGATGAGGGGGAGCTGCTCCAGCAGCTCGCCCGAGCTCGCGCGCTCGGCGGTGCCACGGCGACGCGGACTCCCAGCCCCGCTCCAGCGCGCCGCGCGGTGCAGCAGGCTTCCGACTCTCAACTCAGCCGTCCCCGCGAGCGGCCCCGCGAAGGAGTCGGGCAAGACCAAGGTCCAATAGGCGGACCCGATCATGCGGACTACAGTCACAGCGTGATGATGTCTGGTTGTCCCGCACGATCCGGCTCGATAGCGTAGGAGTCACTCATGGCCATGTGCGAAGTGTGTCGAAGCCAACTGAAGGACAAAGCGCCTCGCTTCTGCAGCGACGACTGCCGCAACATCTTCGAACAACGATTCACCGGCGGGACTCCGAGGACGCCAGGACGAACCGCTGCGAGAAGACGGCGGCGGCGTGGCCGCTGAATCGTCCCGAGTGCCATGATGTCGCTCCTCTCGGCTCGCGGCACACCGGCCCGCGCTGCCCGTCATCTTCATCACGGCCCATGACGATCTCATCCCGATCCCGTCCCGAGCACGGAAGTTCGACATCGACGAGCTGGCCAGGGAACTCCTTTGCCAAGGCCTATTGCGCTCTGCTGGACGCGCGCCCTGGATGTCGGGCCGCAAACGATCACTCCATCAGCAGGCTGATCTGCCGCTCGAACGCCTCCTCCGCCGCGACGTCCACGTTGTAGCGCTCGCGGCAGATTTCCAGGATCGACTTCGCAAAGTTCGGAGAGTCGCGCAGCACGCCGTGGAAGTCGGCCTTGTCCAGCACGAAGAGATCGCAGTACTCCTTGGCCCGGATCGACGCGCTGCGCGGCGCGGACAGGAGCAGCGCGGTCTCGCCGAAGAAGCTTCCGGGTCCCAGCGTCCCGATGACCTTGCCGGCGCCGTCCAGGACGTCCACCTCGCCCTTGACGAGGAAGTACATCTCCTGGCCGACGTCGCCCTTCGTGATGATCAGCTCGCCGGGCGCGCACACGTTCGGCTTCAGCGTCATCGCGATGTTGTGCTGGAAGATCGCGTCGCACGCCTGGAAAAGCGGGACAGTCTCGATCACGCTGCGGTTGACGACTTCGAGCCACTTGCGGCCGTCGCGCTCGATCAAGTCGAACGCCGTCTTGGGACCCCACGAGCCCGCCGGGTAGTTGGGGAAGTCGTCGGCCGGCGTCTCGGCCCACGCGTCGAGGATGGGCTGCGCGATGCGCCACGCCGATTCGACCAGATCGGTGCGCGAGAACAGCATCGCGTCGCCGAGCATGCAGTGATAGAGCAGGACCTCGTAACCCGTGGCCCGCGCCGCCTCGAAGGCTTCGCGGTAGTCGAACCGCATGTTCACTTTCTGGAGATTCATCGCGGGTCCCGGCCGCTTGGCCTGGAACCGCACCTCGATCTCTTGATCCGGCTGGATGTGGAAGATGAGCTGGTTCGACTCCAGCCGTTCGACCGCCGGCGTGTCGCGGAAAATCACTTCCGGCGCCTTCTTGAACTGCACCAGGATCTCGGTGCCGCGGCGCCACAGCGCCTTGCCGGACCGGAGATAGATCGGCACGCCTTCCCATCGCCAGTTGTCGATGAAGAGCTTCAGCGCCGCGAACGTTTCCGTCCGCGAGCTGGAAGCGACGTCCGGCTCCTGCCGGTATCCAACGGCCGGCGTCCCGTCCGGTTTCTTTCCGGGACCGTACTGGCCGCGCACCGTGTGCGTCAGCACCTCGTCAGGTCGCATGATGCGCACGGCATCCAGCACCTTGGCCTTCTCGTTGCGGATCGATTCCGGCTTGAACGACGTCGGCGGCTCCATGCAGAGATAGGCGAGCATCTGGAACATGTGGTTCTGGATCATGTCCCGGAGCACGCCGGCGCCATCGTAGTAGCGGCCGCGACGCTCGACGCCGACCGTCTCGGCGACGGTGAGCTGGATGTGGTCGATGTGGCTCTTGTTCCAGAGCGGCTCGAACATCCCGTTCGAGAAGCGGAACGCCAGGAGATTCTGGACCGTCTCCTTTCCGAGGTAATGATCGATGCGATAGATCTGGTCCTCGCGCCAGTGCAGGAGCAGCTCACGGGAGAGCGCCACTGCCGACGCCAGGTCGCGGCCGAACGGCTTCTCGACGATCAATCGTCGCCACCCGCGTTCACCTCGAGTCGCGCCGGCTCGCGCGAGCTGATCGGCGATCGGCGCGAAGAGCGGCGGCGGGACGGCGAGGTAATAGAGGACGTTCCCGCCCGTCTGCCATTCGCCGTCTAGGTGCGTGACGACCTCGTTCAGCCGTTCGAACGTCTTCGGATCGTCGAACTGGCCGCCGGTGTAATGGAGGCACCGGACGAAATCACACCACACGTCGTCGTCGAACTGCTTTCGCGTCGAGAATTCCCGGATGTCAGTGGACATCTTCTCGCGGAACTGCTCGGTGGTGAGCGCGTCGATCGCGACGCCGACGAGCGCGAAGCGCTTGGGCAAGAGGCCGTCGCACGCGAGGTTGTAGAGCGCGGGCATGAGGAGCCGCTTGGTGAGGTCGCCGGAGGCGCCGAAGATGACCATCACGCACGGGTCGCCGGTCTTGACGTGGTTTCCTACGGCGCGGTCGAGCCGGGTGTCGTCGGCCATGTTCAGGCCGCCACACGATACGGGTGTCGTCCGGCCGGGGTCAAGCGCGGCGAACTTCGCGCTTGACGACGGGTAGCCGCGGCGGTACACATCCGCTCACTCGTCCCTTCGCCCGACCCGACCGCCGACCGCTCAGATACCGGCAAAGGAGGGTGCGATGGACACCTACCTTCCGAAGCACTCCCGGAGATTGACGCGTCGCGATCTGCTCAAAACTGGCCTCGCTGCCGGTGTAACGCTGTCGGCCGAGCCTTTCCTGGCGCCCGGCCGGCTCCGGGCGCAGGGCAAGCGCGGAGGCATCCTCCGTGTACGGGGCTACGATCCGCCTCACTTCGACCCGCACCTGACGCTGAACTTCAAGACGAACAACACGTTGAGCTTCGTCTACAGCAAGCTCGTCCGCCACAAGGTCGGCGCGGGTGTGGTGCCCGGGAACTTCACTGTCGAGCCGGACCTGGCTGAGCGCTGGGAGACGCCCGACGACGCGACCTATGTCTTTTACCTGCGGCGCGGCGTCCGCTGGCACGCGAAGCCTCCGGTCAACGGCCGCGAATTCACCGCCGAGGACGTCAAGTTCACGTACGACCGGTTCTTGACGGAGAAGGGGAACCCGCAACGCTTCATGCTCGAGCCCGTGGATCGCATCGAGGTGGTGGACCGGTATACGGTCAGGTTCCGATTGAAGGAACCGTTCGCCTGGCTGGTCAACGTGCTCGCGAACCCGATCGCCACGTGGATCGTGGCGCGAGAGGTGGTCGACAAGTTCGGTGATCTGAAGCGGGCCGAGACGGCGATCGGTACCGGTCCCTTCATCCTGGAGCGCTACGAGCCGAACGTGAAGACAACCTTCCGCCGCAATCCGGATTACTTCCAGGCGCCGCTGCCCTGGGTGGACGGAGTGGAGTGGCTGGTGATGGAGGACGAATCCGTCCAGCTCGCCTCGTACAGCACGGGGCTGATCGATGCCGGCGGCTGGCACCAGTGGGTCGTTCGACAACAAGATCTGGGCGCGCTCAAGAAGCGCCGTCCCGATCTCGTCTATCGCGACTTCCTGTCCAACGTCACGACCGGGATCTACATGCGCGCCGACAAGCCGCCGTTCAACGACGTGCGCGTGCGTCGCGCGATCTCGCATGCGGTCGACCGGCAGGCGATCATCGACGCCGTCTACGTCAAGGGAGAGCCGACCCCCGCGATCTCCCGCGGTCTGCCCGAGTGGTCTCCTCGCATCGATCAGCTCGGTGCCGGAGCGACGTACTACCGGTACGATCCGAAAGAGGCGCGACGGCTCCTCGCGGAAGCCGGCTTCCCCAACGGCTTCAAGACTCAACTCAACGCCACGCCAGGCTATGGTTCCGACATGACCGATGCCCTTCAGCTGGTGCAGCGCCAGCTCAAGGAGAGTGGCATCGACGCGGAGATCAAGCTTCAGGAATACGGCGGCTACATCTCGAGCACGTTCCTCGGCAAGTACGAGGGCATGGCGATGGGCCCGTTCAGCATCAGCTGGGAGCCCCACACCAACCTGTATGGCATGTACGTGCCGGAGCAGGGCCGCAACTCGAGCCACGTTGCCGATCCGAAGATCCTCGCGATGCTGAGAGAGGAGATGCGCACGAAGGATCTCGAAGCGCGCCGCAAGCTCGTCTTCGACATCCAGCGGTACGCCGCCGAGCAGCAGTATTACGTCTACCTGTACTGCATCGGCCTCACCGGCTCGTGGCAGCCGTACGTGAAGAATTACGCGCCGAACTCGAGCTTCGACTACGGCAATCGCGCCGCGGCGCTGTGGCTCGACAGGTAGGCGCGCGACGGAGCTATCAGGCCTGCCCGCGGAGGTACCATTGACGCGTGCTGGAGCTGATGATCGTGGTCGCGCTCGTCGGCGTCACGCTCGTCGTCGTTGCCGTGCCGTGGCCGTCGGTCCTCATGGCCGGTGTCGTGACGACGGCGGCGGGACTCGGGTTCGGTCTGGCGACGGGATTGTGGTACCACATCGCGCTGCGGAGGCGCTTGTTGGCGGCGAGCGCGCTCACGCCCCGCTGGTGGTTGCGGCCGGCGTCGCTGCACGGGCGACTGGACGCGGCCGGCCAGCGGCGCGTGATGCCGTGGTTCTATGCCGGCGCGGCCGGATTCTTCGTTACCATGGTGGGGCTCGCGCTGGTCGCATTCGGCGTCGCCGCCGGTGTCTGGCGCCGTTCCTAGCGCGGATTACTCATGAACGCTCGCCGGCAATCGAGCGCGTGGCGCCGCGGGCCGGCCGGGTCGGTGAGGGGCCTCTGACCACGAGGCCCTTTGACCGATGACCCGCGAGCCGTTCCCACTCCGGGCCTGGGTGCCCTCGATAGGACGCTCCGGGAACGGGTCCGCCGGCCCCCCACCGACCCAGCCGGCCCGCGGCAACCCGCTGTCCCGGCCTCGGGTCGTTCATCGATGATCCGGGCGCATGATTCATGAACGCCTGTACCAGTGTCGGCCGGTGCCCCGGCGGGAGATGGGCAGCCGGGGTCCGGGTGAGTCATTCCCGTCACGCGAGATGACGACACAGCCGTGACGAGTGGGAACGACTCGGCGATGATCGGGGCGAAGGCGCCTGTGGTCAGAGGACCCCGGTTGCCCGTCTCCCGCCGGATCACGGGCCGGCGCGCGCGTCGTTCGTTCATGAATAATCCGGGCTAGCGTCACGAGTCACGTTCCCAGCAGAGGAGAACAGGGTGCCTACCCACCAATCGCTCAGCGGGGCGTCGGACGAAGATCTTCTGCAACGGATGATCAAGACGCATCCCGAGCGTTTTGGTCCGCCGTTCTGGTCGTTCTTCACCTCGCACGTGGCGCCGTATGTCCCACCGCGCCCGGTGGTGATCGACCTCGGGTGTGGCCCTGGTCTTTTTCTCCGTGATCTCGGCGAGCGCTATCCGGGGGCGAGTCTCTACGGCTACGACGTCACGCCGGCGATGATTGCCTACGGTCAACAGATGTCGAACACCGGTGCGAAGCCGACGTTCGTGCTTCACGATGTGTCGAGAGAACCTCTACCCCACGCGTCGGGCACCGTGAATCTCGTAAGCATCTCATCGGTGCTGCACGTTCTGGACGAGCCATTGCCGGTGCTCGCCGAGATTCGACGCGTGCTGGCTCCTGGCGGCATCTTCTTGTTGCACGACTGGATTCGTCAACCGCTCCAGGCGTATCTGGCGTGGCGTCGCGAAATTCTGGGGGAAGAAGAGGCGGAGAGCCTGCGGCGCGGCTTCCGCCTCTTTCCCATGCACAGCAAGTACACGATCGAGGACTGGCAGTGGCTGCTGGCCAAGGCAGGCTTCGCCATCCGCTATCAAACGCAGTTACGCGCCTCGCACCGGATCTTCGTCACAACCCCGATAGCGTCGTAGCCGCGTCGTTACGACTTCCGGAACGCGTTCATGGCGGTCACCAGGGCTGGCGTACCGCCGAAGAGATACGACACTTCGACCGCTTCCTGGATTTCCGCTTCTGAAGCACCGGCCGCCCGCGCCCGGTTGGCGATGTTCATGACGCCATCCGGGTGCGACTGCAGCGCATCCACCAGCATGGTCATGAGGTGTTTGTACTTGGCGGGAATGGCTCCGTCGCGCAAGATGCGCTCGCGCTGGGCCATGTAGGAGTCGACGAACTCCGGATCACGCTGTTGCAGCGCTTGGATCCACGGCGGCAATGTCGTCTGAGCCATGTGTCTCTCCCTCTACGGCACGCGAAGCACCAGCTTGCCGAAGAAATCGCGTCCGGCCATGACCTCGTGCGCTTTGGCGGCGTCGGCCAGGTCGAACGTCCGTCCCACCACGCCGTGCAGACCACCGTAGCGCACCATGTGCATCATCGCAGCAAAGCTCCGGCGGCTCCGGCCACCGCTGCCCATGAGCGTCAACGGACGGCTTTGCAAGATGCCCAGGTTGAACGGGATCTGGCTTCCCGCAGTCGTCCCCGTGATGACGAGCCTGCCGCCGGGCTTGAGGCTCGCAAGACTCTCGTCCCATACCGTGGCGCCGACGCAGTCGAACACCACGTCCACGCCGCGGCCATTGGTGAGCTCCTTGACGCGCTGGCTGAACTTCGGCGTGGTGGTGTAATTGATCACGTCGTCGGCGCCGAGCTCCTTGGCCTTCTCGAGCTTCCAGTCGCTCCCCGCCGTGGCAATCACCCGGGCGCCGATACCCTTGGCGATCAGGAGCCCGAAACTCCCCACACCGCTGCCGACCGCCTGGATCAGAACGTCCTCCCACGGTTGGAGCTGTACGCGCTCGATGACGCAATGCCATGCCGTGTGACCAGCGAGCGGCAGTGTCGCGGCCTCGTCGAAACCCATCGCGTCCGGGATGCGCTGCAAGTTGGCTGCGGGGACCTTGCAGTATTGCGCATGACCGCCGTCGAGCTCGCCGCCCAGCCGCTTCTGTCGCTCGCAGAACTCGTCGCGCCCGAGCACGCACGGCGTGCAGGTGCCGCACTTGACGCGATTCTCCACGACGACGCGATCGCCCTCTTTCCATGCTGTGACACCGGGTCCGAGACGCGCCACTTCCCCGGCGATATCGAGTCCCAGGATGCGCGGCAACCCGCCCGTCGCCGAGCGGCCGGCGCGGATGCTGAGATCCGCGTGATTGAGCGCCGTCGCTCTGACGCGGACGATGACCTCGCCCGGTCCCGCGTCGGGATCAGGGCGATCGCCAAAGATCAGTTTCTCCGGGCCTCCAGGTTCGGCGATGTAGACGGCTTTCATGTTACGTGGGGGGCCACGAAATGGCCCCCCACACCCCCCAACGCTCGGGACGCCCCGGATGAACCGTGGCGCCCCTCGACACCTCGCGAAGCTCGGAAGGGCAAAGCCATGACGGTCCTCGATCTCGCCGGCATGTCTACATCTGCCAGTCTTGGTACCACGTCGAGTCGGCGCCGATGCCTTCGCGCGCGACCGACACATCGATCAGGTACGGCCGGTTTTCGCGCGTGGTCTTTTCCAGGCCACGCCGCAGCGCAGGCTCGAGGTCTTTCGGAGTCGTGACGGCCTCGCCGTCCACACCTTGCGCACGCGCCAGCGCGACGTAATCGACAGCAGGAGCGCTGAGCCACAGCCCCGGATATTTCCCGTCCCGGATCATCTTGCTGTCCGGCATGTCCTTCGCCCAGTTGTGTCGGACGATCTGATAGCTCTCGTTGTTCGAGACCACGGTCAGGATCGCGGTGTTGTACCGGGCCATGGTCCAGAAGCCCGCGGCGCTGTATCCGAGTGCACCGTCGCCGAGGTTGAGCACGACGGGCCGCTCGCGACCGACGGCGATCTTCGCGCCGATCGCGGCGCCCACCCCGAATCCGAGCGAGCCGCCGCCGCTGCGGGTCCAGGCCATCCCTTGATGCCCGAACGGCAGCAGCGTCGTCCGCGCCGTGGAGCTTTCCTGCACCATGACGGTGTTTCGCGGCAGCAATTCCGCCAGGTGGGCTTCGAGCATGCTCGGATGCACGATCGCGTCGTGTTCGTGCTCGCGCACCAGGTCTTCTTCGCGCTTGATCAGCGACCCGGCGTACGTCCGCACCTTGGCGCGCTGGCGAGCCCACGTCGCCACTCGATCGGAGCTATGCACGCGCGTCAGCGCCTCGTTGAGGCTCCCGAGCGTCTCGCGCAGCTCGCACTGCACGGCGACGTCGAGCGGGTAGTGGCGGCCCATCAGCACCGGGTTCGGTCCGATCTGCATCACGTACGGCTCGGCGACGCTGCCGTGCACGCCCTGGCAGCCGACGAGGAAGATCAGATCCGGCTCGAGACCGCTGACCTTCTCGAAGTCCTTGGAGACCGGATACATGCCGCAGTAGAGCGGATGCCTGTTGGGGAAGTTCACGAAGATCTGCCGGCTCGCGAACACCGGCGCCTCGAGCACTTCGGCCAGACGCACGGCTTCCGCCTGCGCGCCCCCGCGCCAGACGTCGTCGCCGAAGATCACCACCGGGCACTGCGCCTCGCCGAGTCGTCGGGCAATCGTTTCGACCGTCGAGAGACGAGCGGGGCCCGGACGCTCGATCGCGTACTGCGCCTCTTCGCCGATCTGCGCCTCGAGCCCTTCTCGATTGAGCAGCTCGGCGGCGATGGAGAGGTACACCGGACCGGTCGGCGGCGTCGTGGCTTCCCGGAGCGCGCGCGTGGTCGCGACGGTGATCGCTGCCGGGTTCGCGGACACCTGATACGCGCAGCGGGCCTCCTTGGTGATCGGGCGCATCGATTCCGCCTGCGTCAGGCCAGGAAACGGCGAGAGACCGCGATAGTCCTGGAGCTCGGACGCCCAGTCGCCGGCGACGACCAGCAGCGACGAGCCGGCGACCTGCGCGTTGAAGAGCTGGCCCGCCAGCTGGTACGAGCCGCCCATCACGTGCGCGATGACGACGCCGACCTTGCCGCTGATCCGGTGATAGCCGTCGGCCATCGCCGCGACGAGCCCTTCGTGCTTGCCGACGATCAGCTTCTGATCGCCGTCCTCGGCGAGCGCCGCAAAGATCCCGGTCTCCGCGGAGCCCGGGTTCGTGAAGAGATACTCGACCCCCGCATCTTTCAGGGTCTGGATCAGCAGCATCCCGCCGGTGCCGGTAATGGTCTTGCGCATGGTCTCCCTCGCTGTCATGAGTCGTCCGGTTTCACGAGGTCAGGCGGCCCGGCACCCGAGGCGGTGAGCAGTGCCGGTCTGCGGGACCCTGCGTGGCTACGCGTCGGCAGAAGCACTATACCAGGCAGCCGAGCGCAGGCGGTTTCGCCCGGCAGGCCCTACGGTCGCTTCGCTCCGAATGCCGGCATGACCTGCTCGGCGAACGCGTGCAGCGCGTCCCAGTCGTACGGGCCCTCACGGAACGCGATGTTGAACCGCGCGCAGCCGGCATCGCGAAACGCGGCGACCATGCTCATGACGTCCTTCGGGGTTCCGAGGAGCCAGCCCGTACGCTCGCTGCCCCGGGTCGCCCAATGCCGGCGCTGGATCTCTTCGCCCCGGGCGGCGCCCCTGGCATCGGCGCCCATGTAGAACCCGATGTTGACGCTGCGGAGGATCGTCTTCGGGTCACGCCCTTGCTTCTCGCACCAGTCGTCCAGGACCTTTGCCTTCTTCGTCCATTCCTCGGGCCCGATGTAGGCCGCGTTCCACCCGTCGGCATAGAGCGCGGCGGCCCTGAGCGTTCGCTTCTCGCCACGCCCGCCGATCCAGATCGGAATGCGCGGCTGCAGCGGCTTCGGGTAATTCGGCGCGTTCTCGAGCTTGAAGTGCTTGCCCTGAAAGTTCGACCGGGGGGATTCGGGATCGAGCAGCATCCGCATGACCTGCGCATACTCTTCCAGCATGTCCTCGCGGACGCCGATCCGCGGGAACTCGTAGCCGAACGCCTTCGACTCGATCTCGTGCCAGCCGGCGCCGAGGCCGCAATCGACGCGGCCATTGGACAGGTGATCGATCGTCGTGAGCGACTTCGCGAGCAGCCCGGGGTTCCGGTACACGACGCAGTAGACGCCACTCCCGAGGCGGATGCGCTTGGTCTCTACAGCGGCGGCGGTCAGCGTGGCGATCGCCTCGAAGCATTCCATGTCACCGCCCCGCGGCGGCGATTCCTGGAAGTGGTCGGAGACCGAGAACCAGTCGAAGCCCATGTCGTCGGCGAACTTCCAGAGCCGTCGCATCTCGGCGAGCGGCCCGCCCATGTGTCCGATGTGGATACCGAAGGTCATGGCCATGCGTGAAATCTCCTAACTCGGATTATTCAGCGCGCCGTCAATCGAGCGCGTGGCGTCGCGGGCCGGCCGGATCGGTGAGGGGCCTCTGACCACGAGGCCCTTTGACCGATGACCCGCGAGCCGTTCCCACTCCCCGCCTCTTTGCCCTCGTTCGCACGCTACGGGAACGGAACCACCGGCCCCCCACCGACCCGGCCGGCCCGCGGCGACACGCTGTCCCCGGCCTCGGTCGCTCGTCGATGGGCCGCGCGCATAAGTCATGAACATCTGTACCAGTGTCGACCGGTGACCCGGCGGGAGAC
>JBGPTW010000063.1:0-33191 GCA_041490825.1 Methylomirabilia bacterium
GACTGCGCTCCCGCCGCGTCCGGTGACGCAGTGGGGGCTGGGCTCCGTTGCTCTAAAACCCCACCCGCCCGGAGCCGGGCCCCCTCTGCGTCACCGGACGTCCCGATCGCGCGGCTGGCGCTTCTCCGCGCGACGGGCTGATGCGGTATGCTCCCGTCATGAATCCCGAAGCGCGCGATGACCACGCCACCATGGGCCGGCCGCTCGACGATCCCGAGTCTCGCTACGCCGTGAACGAATACACCCCCGACCCTGCGGTCGTGTGCTACCACCGCGTCAACGTCTACGCGGCCGAGGTGAAGCGGCAGATCCTCGTCGAGGTGCTCTGCGCCGTGAAGGGCACCAAGCCCGAATACATGACCGACGACGAGATGCGCCGGATGTTCGCGCTCGGCGACAGCGTCGTGTATCCGGCGCTCGTGCGGAAGGACACGACGTAGGCGGACATCGCCAAGCCCAAGATTGTCGACGATCTCCGTCCGGCACGTCACGAAGCTGTGGGGCCCCTCGAAGGCCGTCGACGACATCACCTTCGACGCCGGCGCGGGACGGCTCCTTGTCCTGCTGGGACCGTCAGGCTGTGGAAAATCGACGACGCTCCGGATGATCGCCGGGCTCGAGACCGTCACCTCAGGCGTGATCATGATCGGCGACGAGGACGTGACCGATCTGCCTCCCGCCGAGCGCCGGATCTCGATGGTGTTCCAGTCGTACGCGCTGTTTCCGCACCTCAACGTCGCCGAGAACATCGTGTTCGGATTGAAAGTCCGGCGCGTGGCGGCAGCCGAGCGGGCGTCCCGGCTCGCGCGAGTGGCCGATCTCCTCGGCCTCGATCGCCTCCTGGACCGGAAACCGTCGCAGCTCTCGGGCGGCCAGCAGCAGCGCGTCGCGCTCGGCCGGGCCATCATCGCGGAGAAGCCCGTGTGCCTGATGGACGAGCCGCTGTCGAATCTCGATGCGCAGCTCCGCGCCGAGATGCGCCGCGAGATCCGCGCGCTCCAGCAAAAGCTCGGCATGACGCTGGTGTACGTCACGCACGACCAGACCGAAGCGATGACGATGGCGGACCACGTCATCCTCCTGCGCAACGGGTGCATCGAGCAGGACGCGTCTCCGGTGACGCTCTACGCGCGTCCGGCCACCGTGTTCGCCGCGCGGTTCATCGGCACGCCGCCGATGAACATCCTGACGCTCGCCGACGGGCCGAGCGGCGCGCTGATCGACGGCACCGACGGGCCGCCGGTGCTCGACGGAAAAGGCGCGGGGCGGCTGCTCGGGGTTCGTCCCGAAGACGTCTCTTTGACGCGCGCGGGCGGCGTGGCGGCTCGCGCGCTGAACGTCGAGTATCTCGGCGCCGACTCTCTGCTCGTCTGCGCGGTGGGTTCGGGCACGCTGACCGTGCGGACGCCGGGCCGGATCGAGCTGGACGCGGGCGCGCCGGTGTCGATCGCGTGGGCCCCGAGCGCCGTGCACATCTTCGACGCCACGAACGGACATCGCCATGACGATGCGCTACCGAAACCTGTCGGCCTGGCAGCATGAAGCAGCAGCACCGGAGCCACGCGCATCTGGATACAGCCCACCTGCGGCGATTCCAGGCGCGCGGACCCCGCTACAGCAAAACCACGCGCATCTGGATCCAGCCCACCTGCGGCGATTCCAGGCGCGCGGACCCCGCTACAGCAAAACCACGCGCATCTGGATCCAGCCCACCTGCGCCGATTCGCTGACGCGCGGACCCCGCTACAAAAGGAGACTGACGATGAGACGCGTCGCAGGAGTGATGCTAGCGGTGATGATCGCGGGCTGGGCGGGCGCCGCGTCGGCCCAGACCACGGAGATCTCGTTCTACTACCCGGTCGCCGTCGGCGGCCCTGTCACGAAGATCATCGACGGCCTCACGGCGGATTTCGAAAAGGAGAACCCCGGGATCAAGGTGAAGCCGATCTACGCGGGGACCTACCAGGAAAGCATCGTGAAGGCGCTGACCGCCGTGAAGAGCGGCGAGCCTCCCCAGACGTCCGTGCTGCTCTCGACCGACATGTTCACGCTGATCGACGAGGACGCGATCCTGCCCTGGGACGATCTCATCAAGACGCCGGACGATCGCGCGTGGCTCAAGAGCTGCTTCCCCGCGTTCATGCTCAACAGCCAGACGGGCGGCAAGACGTGGGGCATCCCGTTCCAGCGCTCCACGATCGTCCTCTACTGGAACAAGGACGCGTTCAAGGACGCCGGGCTCGATCCCGAGCGCCCGCCCGCAAACTGGACCGAGATGGTCGACGTCGGGAAGAAGCTCACCAGGCGCGACGCGAGCGGCAACGTGACGCAGTGGGGCATCCAGGTGCCGTCGTCGGGATTTCCGTACTGGCTCTTCCAGGGCTTCACGACGCAGAACGACGTGCTGCTGATGAACGAGGCCGGCACGCAGACGTACTACGACAAGCCCGCGGTCGTCGAGGCGCTCCAGTACTGGGTCGATCTAAGCCAGAAGCACAAGGTGATGCCGGCCGGCATCATCGAGTGGGGAACGACGCCGAAGGACTTCTTCGAGAAGAAGACGGCGATGATGTGGACCACCACCGGCAATCTCACCAACGTCCGCACGAACGCGAAATTCCCCTTCGGTGTGGCGATGCTCCCGGCGAACAAGCGGCGCGGCTCACCAACGGGCGGCGGCAACTTCTATCTCTTCAAGAAGAGCACGCCCGCGCAGCAGGCCGCGGTGCTGAAGTTCGTCAAGTGGATCACCTCGCCCAGGCGCGCCGCGGAGTGGGGCATCGACACCGGCTACGTCGCGGTGCGGCCGGAGGCCTGGGACACGCCCGAGATGAAGAAGTACGTCGCCGGGTTCCCGTTCGCCGCCGTCGCGCGGGATCAGCTCCAGTACGCGGTGGCGGAGCTCTCGACGCACGAGAACCAGCGGGTCACCAAGGCGTTGAACGACGGGCTCCAGGCGGCGCTCACCGGCGCCAAGACGCCGGCGCAGGCGATGAAGGACGCGCAGGCCGAGGCCGACCGCATTCTCCGTTCGTCTCGTCGCTGACGTGCGCCTTCCGGTCGGGATTCGCGCGCAGGTCTACGGGTGGCTGCTGCTGCTGCCGGCGCTCGTGCTGCTCGTGACCTTCACGCATTACCCGACCGTGACGACGCTCTATCACAGCCTCATGTCGACGCCGAAGGGCGCGCGCCCGGCGGTCTGGGTCGGCGCCGACAACTATCACGCGATGGCGGCCGACCCGGTGTTCTGGCAATCGCTCCGGAACAGCGCCTTCTACGCGCTCGGCACGATCCCGATCTCGATCGCGCTGGCGCTGCTGATGGCGGTCCTCGTGAACGGGAAGCTGCCCGGCCGCGGCTTCGTGCGTCTCGCGTATTTCACGCCGACGATCCTGCCGATGATCGCCGTCGCCAACATCTGGCTCTTCTTCTACACGCCCGGCTACGGTCTCCTCGACCAGGTGCTCGGCGTCTTCGGTATCGGCAGTCACAACTGGCTCGGCAGCCGGGCGAGCGCGCTGCCATGCCTGATGGCGGTCGCCGTCTGGAAGGACGCCGGCTTCTTCATGATCTTCTACCTGGCGGCGCTGCAGGGCATCGCGCCCGCGCTCGGCGAAGCGGCGGCGATCGAGGGCGCCGGACGCTGGTACGTCTTCCGGCGCGTGACGTTTCCGCTGCTGATGCCGACCACGCTGTTCGTGCTCGTCAACGCCATCATCAGCTCGTTCCGGCTGGTCGACCACATCGTCGTGATGACCAGGGGCGGCCCCGACAATACGAGCTCGCTGCTGCTCTATTACATCTACGACGTGGGCTTCAAGTTCTGGGACACCTCGTATGCGGCCGCGCTCACGATGGTCCTGCTCGCCATCCTGGCCACCGCCGCCATCGTGCAGTTCGCGTTCCTCGAGCGGCGCATTCATTATCAATGAGGGGCGAGCACCACATGGGGGGCCCCGAAATGGCCCCCCAAACCCCCCAGCGCTCGGCGCGTCCCGGGACACCCGTGACGCTCCTCGACCCCCCAGCGCTCAGCGCGTCTCGGGAAACCCGTGACGCTCCTCGACTACGCGATTCGTTCACCGACTCTGACCGGCGAGGCCGGCTCAGCTTCGGCTGGGCGCTCGAGACCGCGGCCGCATGGCTGCTCGGCGGGCTCTGGATCCTGCCACTCGCGTACGCGTTCTGGACGGCGTTCCATCCGCGCGAGTACTCCACGCGGTTCGCGCCCACCGCGCCGCTGACGCTCCAGAACTTCGTCAGCGCCTGGGACGCCGCTCCGTTCGCGCGCTACTTCCTGAACAGCTTCCTGCTCGTCACGATCACGCTCGCCGCCCAGCTCGTGCTCTGCACGCTGGCGGCGTACGCGTTCGCGCGCTTCAGCTTCCGCGGGCGCGACGTGGTCTTCGTTCTCGTGCTCATGCAGCTCATGGTCATGCCCGACGTGCTGATCGTCGAGAATTACCGGACGATGAGCCGCCTCGGCATCCTCGACACCGTCGTGGCAATCGGTTTGCCGTACATGGCGTCGGCCTTCGGCATCTTCCTGCTGCGCCAGACGTTCAAGACCGTCCCGCGCGAGCTGGACGAGGCCGCGCGGGTGGAGGGCGCCGGTTTCTTGACAATGCTGTGGAAGCTCTACGTGCCGCTCGCGAAACCGGTCTACGTCGCGTACGCGCTCGTCTCGGTCAGCTACCACTGGAACAACTTCCTGTGGCCGCTGATCGTGACGAACTCGGTCGGCTCGCGTCCGGTAACGGTCGGGCTGCAAGTGTTCTCGTCGGGCGATCAGGGCGTCGACTGGTCGATCATCACGGCAGCGACGCTGCTGACGTCGGGCCCGCTGCTCGTCGCATTCTTGCTCTTCCAGCGCCAGTTCGTGCAGAGCTTCATGCGCGCGGGGATCCGGTGAGCCGGGCCGTCCGCGACCGTAGCCCGGACAGGTGAGAACCATACTATACTTTAGGAGTTGCAGGACTCTCTTTTAGGAGTTATCATCGACAGGGAAGAAAGGAGAAGCGATGTCCAAGCATTCCCTGAAGATGCCTAGCAAACTTCGCGTCCCGAAGAGTTCGTTCGTCGGCGGGGCGGTCAGCAAGAAGGGCCCCGTTGCGTTCAAGGTGTTTGTCGCCACGGAGACATCGACGGCGACGAAGATTGCTGTAATCCGCAGCGGCGTGCGCGCACGTGTCGTCGACGACATGGTCGAGTACCTCGACGTCCCCAAGAACGTCATCTTCGGCGTGTTGCATACGCCGGAAAGTACCGCGCACAAGCTGATCAAGGAGAATCGGACGCTTGATTCAGCGGCCTCGGAGCGCGTCGTGCGAGTGGCCGACATCACCCGAATGGCGGAACAGACCTTTGGTGGACGGGATGCGGCGATACGGTGGCTGAAGAGCGCAAACCTTGCGTTGGGCAACGTCACGCCTTTGTCCATGCTCGACACGGAACCAGGCGCCATCGAGGTGCGCAGGATTCTCTCTTCGATCAACTACGGTGGCGCGTTTTAGTGGCAGGTGCCGTCGTCTGGCGAATCGCGCGACGTCCTCATGCTCTAGACAGACTCGGCATGGGCGCACGTCAAGATGGCGGTCGCTGGAACAAACCAGGAACGGCCGTCATATACGCTGGACGCACGATCGGCATCGCAGCCCTGGAGAAATTTGTCCATCTTGCCGGCATCTTGCCACCGGACTTGGCGCTGGTTCGGATTGAGTTGGCTGACAATCCCTCGTCGGAGGAACCGCGACTCGCCGACCTTCCGGCAGATTGGGATATCGTTCCCGCCGGACCGGGAAGCATGGAGTTCGGGACGAGGTGGGCTCGGGAAAACCGCTCGCTCGTGCTGTACGTACCCTCAGTACTCGTTCGGGAGGAGGGCAATGCCGTTCTGAATCCCAACCACCCCGAATTTGCCGCGGTGAGGATCGTGGTCGAGAGAGAGTTCCACTACGATCCGCGAATGTCCCTGCCGCACCGCGCTGCTCGATAGTGGGTCGATTTGATTGACCCACTACCCAAGCCCGGCGTCTGCTTGATCAGATAACCATATAACTATATAGTTGCGAGCCAGGAGGCACTGCGACATGGCGATCGTCACCCGCTCTGCTTCGACGCTCACGATCGAAACGTTCCGCGCCCAGGACGAGGGTTGCCTCGGCTACCTCGTCGTGGACGACGCGACCCGCACCGCGATGGCGATCGATCCGCGGCTCGATCACGTCGATCGGTTCCTGGAGACGCTGACGTCTCGTGACGTGCGCCTCACGCACGTCCTCGACACTCACACGCACGCCGATCACCTCTCCGGAGTCCGCAAGCTCGCTCAGCGTACGGGCGCGACGGTGCGCGCGCACATCGCCTCGAAGCTCAAGGGGCCGGTCCAGCGGATCGCGGGCGGCGACACGTTCGATCTCGGCCCCCACACCGTCACCGTGCTGGACGCGCCCGGTCACACGCCGGACTCGCTCGCGATTCTCGTCGATGGCCACCTCTTCACGGGCGATGCGCTCTTCGCCGGCGGCGCCGGGCGAACCGACTTCATGGGCGGCAGCGCCTCGGATCTCTTCGAGACGTTCCGCGAGATGGAAGCCCTGCCGGACGAGACCGTGGTGCATCCCGGTCACGACTACGTCGGCCGTGCCGTGACGACGATCGGCGATGAGAAAGCGCAGAATCCGCTCCTCCGCGAGCGTGATCGCGCCGCGTTCGTGTCTCGACTCTCGGTCAAGGCCCCGCCCCCGGCCAACATGCCGGCGATCCTCCGGTTCAATCTCGGCGAGGCCGATGCGGCCACGATCTCGCCCCGAGAGCTCCAGGCGCTTCGTGAACGGCAGCCCGTGCCGTTCGTCCTCGACGTGCGCAGTCCGCTCGAGTTCGAAGGCGAGTGGATCGACGGGGCTCTCAACGTCCCGCTGGAGCAGCTCGATGTCCGCGTCGACGCCATCCCGGAGCAAGCGGACGTGGTCGTGGTGTGTCGGACCGGTGTCCGCGCCACGATCGCGGTCGAAGCGCTGGCGCGCGCCGGCCGGCGGGCGCAGGTTCTCGAAGGCGGCATGCTCGCGTGGCGCCGCGCTCGGCTCCCCGTCCGCGAGGGGCGCAAGCGCCTGCCCGTCGATCGACAGGTTCAGTTGATCGCCGGGACGATGACTCTGACCGGCGTGGTCCTCGGCACGCTGGTGAACCCGTGGTTCCTCGCGATCGCGGGATTCTTCGGCGCCGGGCTGACGTTCGCCGGCGCCACTGGAACGTGTGGGCTGGCGCTGGTGCTCATGAAGATGCCGTGGAATCGGCCGCTGGCCGCAGTGCCCGAGGGCGGCTCGGTCTGCGCCGCGGGAGGCGTAGCGCCCTCGGCGTGCGCAGCGCCCACGACCTGCGCCGCGCCGACGACGCGAGAACGCTGATCGTGGCAAAGAAGCGCGCCGCGACGCCTCTGTCGCGCGAGGCGCTCGAGATCATCGCCCAGCGCTTTCGCGCGCTCGGGGACCCGACGCGGCTCGCACTGCTCCAGGCGCTATTCGACGGCGAGCGAACGGTTCAAGAGCTGCGCGCGCTGACGCAAACGTCGCAGGCCAACACGAGCAAGCACCTCGCCCTGCTGCTCGAGCAGGGTCTGGTCGCGCGCCGGCGTGAAGGCCTGTTCACCCGGTACAGGATCGCTGACGCGACCCTGCAGCAGATCTGTCGGGTCGTGTGCAGTTCGCTGGCCGATCGGCACGCGGCGGTGCGGGCGCACCTCGCGTCCTGACATGCCGCTCCAGGTCGTGCGGAAGAACAGGGCCGCTCCGGGGAACGTTGGAGCTCGCGTCGCCGTTATAGCAACGGTGAGCCGCGGTCTCTGAATTCTTGCTCGAGAATGCGCCACACCGTAGAATCTCGTCGCGCGTGGAGCGCGCTGGAGGCTCGACATGGCCGACCGCTGGAATATCAAGACATTCGCGGCTGTTGCACTGGCTGTCCTGGTCTTGGCTTCGACGACGATGTCAGGACGAGGGCTCGAAGCTGCGTCTCAGTACGCCTACGAAGTGGACGGCATCGGAAAGGTCATCCCCGCCGGGATCTACAAGGTCACTGCGTTCGAGCCAACCGTACCAGGAGTACAGACATCGTTCCTGTATCTCCTGACCGCGGAAGGCGCCACGGGGGTCATCTTTGAGCCGTATTTCCTGACCAGAAGCGAGAAGACGGTCGGCGACGTCACGGAATACATCAGATCGAAGTACCCGGACGTCAAACGACTGAACCTCATCACGGAAGCGGTCGCGCTCAAAGGTGACGTCGTCGGCTACGTGATACGTCCGAAGGACGTGAACTTCGTCGCCAATGGGAAGAAAGACAGGTTCACGGTCTATGTCACCGTGCCGGCCAGCATGCAGAGCAGCGGTGCTCCGGGCGGTGGCAAATGAGGCCGTCCGCGTGGCCCGACGCGCGTCGTCCGGCTGACGCGGCCGTGCCCGGCCTTCAGGCCGCCGGAGTCACCCGGCGCAACGCGGGCAGCAGCTCGTCGCTGATCAGCCGCATGCTCGCGAGCGCATGCCCGAGCGGCATCCCGCTCCAGGTCGTGCGGAAGAACAGAAAATTCGCGCCGACATCCTCCCAGCACGACCGCAGCTGCTCGTAACACTCCTCCGGACTTCCGAGCACGAACCGGTCACGCAGGAGAGATTCGAACGGCTGGTGGAACGTCTCATTGCCGGGCATCACCGTGTCCTGGCCCCACGACGCATACGTCCGGTACTTGCTGGCGAGGTAGGGCCCGGCCATCTCGAGCGCGGTTCGCGTGTCCCGGGCGCAGAAGATTTCCTTGATGACCGGCAGGACGCGGGGAAACGGCTTGCCGAGGCGCGACAGCTCCGCGCGGTACAACGCCATCTGCCGTGTGTTGGTGGCCATGGTGGCGTGCGGGTTCACGAACCACGTGTCGCCGAGGCGCGCCGCTCGCAGGACGGCCTTGTCGCTGTTGGCCGCAATCCAGATCGGAGGATGGGGTTGCTGCACGGGCCGACACGTCAGCGTGACGTTCGACAGCGTGCAGACGTCGTTGTCGACGCTGACCTTGTCTTCGGTCCAGAGACGCTTGACGACGTCGAGACACTGCTCGAAGCGGCGCACGCGCTGCTTCGGCGGCACCTTGAACGCATCGAACTCCACGTCGCGATAGCCGAGGCCCACGCCGAACACGAAATTGCCGCGCCAGATCACGTCGAGCGATGCGAAGCACTCGGCCACTTCCACCGGATTGTGGAGACCCGCCAGGAGGACCCCGGCGACGCCGGTCATGTGTCCAGCCTCGGCGGCGAGGCGCGACAAGAACGGAATGAGCTGGAGCTGGCTCATGCCTTCACTCAGATAATGCTGTCCCGTCGCCACCGCATCCCAGCCACGATCGCGCGCCAGGCGCGTCATGACGTACTGCGTTTCGAGCGCGGCGACCATGTCGCTTCCCGGCGGATGCTGATTCGTGAGGAACACGCCGACCTTCATGGCATTGCATACCCCCCGTTCGCGGACATCACCTGGCCGGTGATCCAGCTCGCGCGCGGCGAAGCCAGGAGCAGGATTCCTCAGATGAGGCGAAGGAGCATCAGATCTCCTCGATCACCTCGCTGGCGCCCCGGCAGACGCCCCAGGCCGGCATCCACGCGCTGTGCCGGCCGTCGCCGCCAGCGACCACGAGCCAGACGTCATCCGGAGTGGCGACGATCGGCACGAGCATCTCGGGGTCCGACTCGTCGATCCAGTCGGGCCAGGCGCGCGTCCCGTAGTAGACGCGCCCGATCAGCTCACGCACGGGCAGCCGCACCTCGGCGTGTAGGAGCTCGCACAGTTGACGCCGTCCGAACCCGGCGCGCGCGATCTCCTGAGCATGCTCCGGGCAGAGCGCGACGACCACGGGGATGCGGTTGCGCATCTGATGAAAGATTGGCGTTCCGAGATAGCGCATGGCGGCGACCACTGTCTCGACGACACCCTCACCCGTGGTCTGCGTCCCCTCGGTCACCGGGTAGATGCCGCGAACCGCCACCACGGTGACGGTGCTCGTCTCGGGCGCGTAGCCCCGCGCGACGTGGAGCGGCTCCCAGGGTGAGCGTGCCTCGTTCTCGGCGAAGCAGCAGCCCACGATCTTTCCGGGCCACGCTTGCGTGGACTTCTCCATGCCATCAGGCTTGGCGCCGCCGAGGTTGCGCATGACGAGGCGGAGCGCCCGCCCGATGGTCGCGTTCGGTTTGATGTTGCCGCCAAAGCACGCGGTGCCGCCGCTGATGCCGAGGCGCCCGGCAATGGGCCCGTTCACGATGATGACCGGCGCGGAACCGCCCGTCGTGCACGCGGTGGAGCCGACGTGGAACTCCGGCTGGAGCGCGGCGCGCACGCTGGCGAGGACGACAGGAAAGTACTCGGGCAGGCATCCTGCCATCACCGCGTTCGCCGCGACCTTCTCGACCGTGACCGTGCCGCGCAACGGTTCCATCTGGCCGAGCACTTCATCGGGCGCGCGCCTGGTGTGGCTCAGCATCTCGGCGACGAGCGACTCCGTGGGCGGGATCACCGGCAGCCCGTCGGTCCACCCTTCACGTTCGAGATACCGAACGGCTTCGACGAAGTCTCCGCTGATCGTCCGCCGCGCCGCGCGGCCGGTGGTCGAAGCCTCCATCATCGCTTCACGAGCGCCGCGGCCACGGACGCCGCGGCCGCAGCCGCCATCTCCGCCACCTCGTCGCCGCGACGGCTCGCCAGCGGATGCGCCACCGTCACTCGCGGGTGGTCGGGCAGGCCCAGCGCGGCGGCCCGCGCCACCGCGGCCGCCTCGAATGCCTCCGTCACCACCGTCACTGCCGGCCGCCCTTGCTGCTCCATCTCGACGCTGTCGTGGAGACCCCACGTCACGCACGACCCTCAGTCGGCGACGCCATGCACCAGGGCGTCGCAGGACTCGGCCAGCCGGGCCAGGATCTCGGGCGGGGTGGGAATGCTGGGGCTCGTCTTCCGGTAGCGTTCGACGTGCTCGATCCCGTAGTCCCGAGTAAGGATCGTTTCGAGCGTGTGAAGGAACGCGTCGGCATTGTGCTTCGAGTTGTCGATGAGGCCCAGGCGAGCGCCGCGGAGCGACGGCAGGCGCGGAGCCAACCCGAGCTGGCACACGATGTCCTCGGCGGCGGGGTGAACGACGACGATCACGGGACGCTCGCTCATCGAGGTTCCTCCGTGCGCGCTATGGCCGGACGGGCGTGTGCTTCGATAGAAACTGCGTGATGCGAATCTTCGCCGACGTCAGGGCCGCGCCGGTCTTCCACTCGGTGATGAACTCCGCGTTGGGGAGAAGCTTCGCCACTTCCTCGGAGATTGCGAAGGGATGCGCCTCGTCGTTGCCCGCCAGCACCAGACATGGCGTCCGGCAGCTCGACACGAACGCGTGGTCCACGCTGTAGACGAAGCCGGGACCGTACAGGTTCTGGTAGAACGCATCCAGCACCTGCTCGGTGGCCTCCGGATGGTCTTTGAGGGACTTGGCCCACGCGTCGAATCGCGCCGAGCGGCTGGCAGGCATGGCGCCCACCCGCCCGATGGGCTGCGCGAGCACGGCGCACGCGATGCGCTCGGGCTGGGCCTTCAGCAGGCTCATGATGAAGGATCCACCGATGCACTGGCCGTACAGGTGGCACCCGGCAATCCCGAGGTGGTCGAGCAGGGCGATGTGGTCGGCCGCGTAGGTCTGCCAGCCGTCCTGCGCGGTGATGGGAGCGCGGGACTGGCCGCCCGCGTTCCGCTGATCCATCGCGATCACCCGGAAGTTTGCCGCGAACTCGGTGATGGGGTTCACGGGAGCGGAGGGGCCGCTCCAGACGTCGATGGTCGACTGCAGGCCCGCGGGCGCGAACGTGAGGATTGGAAACCCCTGACCAAACTCCTCGTAGTAGATCGAAGCGCCATGGTGTTCAAAGCTCGGCATGTCGGCATCCTCTCGTCATGGGGTGGGCGCAGTATAGCGAGTCGGCACATGTTCCACCACCTGGTGGCGAGCGGAGTACCGCTGAATCGACGGTGATCACGAGACCGAATGCGCTCGAAGAAGGCGTCACGACGTGCGCGTTGAAATGGTCGCCCCAACGGGATTCGAACCCGTGTTGAGTCGCAACCACGCTTTCCGCTCAACGAGTCCGAGGTCGACCGTCTGCAGGGCGGTTGAATATTATTACATTCTTGTGATAATCTGGTCCTGCCATGAGAACCCACGATCTTCGGGCTGTACGAGTCGCAAAGAAATGGACTCAGGTAGAGGCGGCTCCACGTCTCGGCGTGTCTCAGCCGTATCTCGCCATGCTCGAGCGCGGCCAGCGCCGGCTGACTCCGAAACTGGCCCTCCGTGCCGCAAAGCTTTACGACCTCGCCCCGACGGATGTTCCGCGCTCACGACAAGAACTTCCTACGCGGCTCAATGCGGCAACCCTGGCGAAGGACCTCGCTGGCTTGGGATACCCCGGGTTCGCCTACCTGCGTTCACGCCACTGGACGCCGAAAAACCCCGGCGAGGTTCTTCTCACCGCGCTCGCCCAGGACGAACTCGAACCGCGGCTGGTCGAGGCACTCCCCTGGCTTGCGCTGCGCTACTGGAGTCTTGACTGGAGCTGGGTCGTGCGTGAAGCGAAAGTGCGTGATCTTCAGAACCGCCTGGGGTTTGTCGTGGGCTTGGCACGCCACCTCGCTGCGCGTGTCGGCGACGAGCGCAAGGCGCGTTCATTGGTCGACCTTGAAGCGCAGCTGGATCGCAGTCGTCTGGCCCGCGAAGATACGCTCTGCCGAGCATCGCTGCCCGAGCCTGAGCGCCGCTGGCTCGTCGAGCATCGCCCCGAAGCCGCCAAGCACTGGAACCTCCTGACGGACTGGACCGCCGATGCCCTCCGCTACGCCGCCTGAATTACCGAATCCGTGGCGAGCTTTCCTCGTTGACGTCGATCGCCAGTTGCCGCGCCCGATTGAGATCCACTGTCTCGGCGGATTCGTCGCCGCCTTCTACTGTGATCTACCCCGTCCAACCAATGACCTCGACTACATCGAGGCGTTCCCTCACGATGCAATGACGACGTTGCAGGAGATCGCTGGCATCGAGTCACCGCTCGCCAAGAAATATCGTCTGCACTTTCAGCACGTGAGCGTCGCGAGCTTACCCGAGTCGTACGCGGAGCGTCTGACGGGGCTCTTTCCCGAGTTTCGGCGTCTGCGGCTGTTCACGCTGGAACCGCATGATTTGGCCTTGTAGCTGACCCGCAATAGCCCGATCGATCGCCATGACGTCGCCCAGTTGGCGAAGGCCGTTCCCCTCGATGCGAAAGTCTTGCGCGCGCGGTATCAACGCGAGCTTCGCCCGATCATCATTGGTGACCCAGAACAGCATGATCGGACATTGGAGATGTGGATCGAGGCGTACTTTCGCTGATGAAACGGCACACCGCGAGACCGGTGACAGATGATCACCGGGTCATGAAGTACGTGGGCCGGCGGGCGTAGGCGAGGAGTTACGCCTTTTCTTCCAGGAACCCCACGGCCTGCTGCACCGGCTGGATGTAGGCGAACCCCCTGCCCGGCTCATCGAGCCGCGCAGCCTTGACCACGGTGTCGAAGACGATCTGAGTCTGCTCGGTCTTCGTGACGATGAGGATCACTTCCTTTTCCGGGTCGATCAGATGCCCGAGCTGCGCGACCCGCTCCCGCACGCCCTTGCCCTGCGCCTGGTAGATCGTTACGCCGTGGGCGCCCGCCCGGATCGCCTCGTCGGCAATGCGTTCAGCCCGGCCCCGTTCGACGATGCAGGTGACCAGATGATATTTCACGTGATACCTCCCTCTGGTAGAGCTGCTCGCCGGATAAAATACCGCGAAGCGCTCGTCTCCGCGGAGTTGTCTCGTCGTCCCGCGCGCGCTAGCTCTTGACCGATCCGGCAGTCAGTCCCGCGCAGAGAGTCTTACACAACTATAGTATTCGCCCGTTTTCGAACCCGTGTATCAGCCGGACTTCCGGTTCGGCTCTGCGACCGCTCGCCGCGCCGCCGCAATCTCCTCCTGCACTGCCTCGCGCCCGCGAAACTCACGCTTCGCCTTCCGATACCAGTGCTGCGCGTTCTCGAGGTCGCCTTCGAGCGTGTGCACGATGCCGTGCAGCCAGGCGGCGAGCGTCGATTTGTCCTTCTGCACGATTTCGTGCGCTGGCTGCCACGTGCCGGCTTCGAGCAGCTCGACGGCGCGGATCAGAGATTCGGACGGCGAGGAATGCGCCGGCATCGCGTCACTCATCGGCCGACCGAGGCGGGCGACGTCCTGACCACGGCTCCTACGGCGTGCATGAGCTCCTCCGGCGTATCGGGATTGATCGAGCAGTCGGGGCCGAGCAGCAATCCGCGGCCATTCATCTCGGTGATCGCCTCTCGCGCCCGCGCGGCGATCTCTTCCGATGTCATCGATACGATGCCGGGCTTCGCTGGCAGTCCGCCGACGACCGCGCGGCCGGTCCGCTTGCGTCCCTCGGCGAGCGACGGGTTCCCCGGGACGGTGGCCCAGCTGAACGCCGTGACGGGATAGTCCACGAACTCGTCGAAGTGAATGCCCGTTCCGCACACGTGCATCAGGTTGAACGGCGCGCCGGCCACGGCTGCCAGCACGCGCAGATCGTACGGTCGCTGGAAACGGCGACACTCGTCGGCGCCGATCGCGTCACGGGTCGCGACGTTCGTCGCGTAGAAGAGCCCGTCGGCGCCGGCCGCGAGGCACGCGCGGGCGTACGTCGCGAGCGTCTCCGCGATGACGGCCAGCGCGTGCTCCATCGCCTTCGGCTCGGTCCGCGCGATCTCGAGTGCCTGCGCTCGACCGCCGCGGAGGAGGTTCGGCATGACCATCAGCGGCGCGAACACCGTCCAGATGATCGGCGTGTCCGGGCCGACGGCCGCGCGGATCATCTCGAGCGCGGAGAGCTGCTCACCGAGCGCGCCCTGGAGAGGATCGGCCGGCTCGAGCCGACCGAGATCAGCGGCGCCGTGGAGCGGAGTGTGGGTCACCGTGTACTGCACGGCGCGCTCGGTGGATGGGCGATACGTCAGCCCCCACATCTCGGCGAACCCCTGCGCCCGCGACTGCGGCTTGAGGTAATCCCAGTCGAAGGCCCGCGCGAGCCGCAGCGTCTCCCCCGCGAGACCCTCGGCGGAGTTCTCCGTCACGAAGTTGTGCATCCAGAAGCTGAGCGGCACCCGGTCGACTGGATCGCCGCGTAGCGCGGCCAGCACGCGTTCCCGTTTCGTCATCGCAAGCTCATCGCTTTCCTCGGGAGACACTACCGTTTCAGGCGAAGCTCTTCGTAGGGCGCCGTGTGGTCTGGGCACATGACGCGCCTATCGTCGCACAGTCCGGTCATGGCGTGCGCGTGGCGCCGCCTTGTTGCCGCACGCCAGCTCGTGTACAAGAACGATACGATGCGTGCCGTGATCTGTCGCGCGTGGGGCCCGGTGGAGGACCTCGCGCTGGAGAACGTTGCTCCGCCCGTCCCCGGCGCCCGCCAGGTGCTGATCGACGTCAAGGCGACGGGCGTGAACTACGCGGATTCGATCATGGTCGCCGGGCGCTACCAGACGCGGCCGGAGTTTCCGTTCAGTCCGGGCCTCGAGACGGCCGGCGTCGTGGCCCGATGCGGACGAGAGATCACGACCTACAAACCCGGCGATCGCGTGATGGCGATCCTCCCGTACGGCGGCTTCGCCGAGCAGGCCGTGGCCGACGAGGCGGAGACGTTCGCGATCCCGGACGGTATGCCGTTCGACGAGGCGGGCGCGTTTCCCGTCGCGTACATCTCGAGTCACGTCGCCATTCGGTGGCAAGGACGGCTCGAAGCGGGCGAGACGCTGCTGGTGCTCGGCGCCGCCGGCGGTGTCGGACTCACCGCGGTGGAGATCGGCAAGGCGCTGGGGGCGCGCGTCATCGCCGGGGCGAGCACCCCGGAGAAGCTCGAGACGGCTCGCGAGCGCGGCGCCGACGCGCTGATCAACTACGCCACCGAGAATCTCACCGAGCGCGTGATGGCGCTCACGGACGGGAAAGGCGCGGACGTGTGCTTCGATCCGGTCGGTGGCGAGCTCTTCGATGCCGCGCTATCCTCGCTGGGCTGGGGTGGCCGGATGTTGATCATCGGATTCGTGGCCGGCGTGCCGAACATTCCGGCGAACCGATTGCTCGTGAAGAATCGGGCGGCGCTCGGGTCCTCGCTGCGCTACTTCCGCTGGCACGCGCCGGACAAGCTGCGCCGGTCGGTCGCCGAGCTGATCGCGTGGTACGAGGCCGGCAAGCTTCAGCCGTGTGTGACGCGCCGGCTGCCGCTCGAGCGCACCGTCGAGGCCATCGGCTTGCTGACAGACCGCAAAGCGCACGGAAAAATCGTCGTCATGCCGGAATTACCCTCGAGCTGATCAAGGGAGCGCCATGGAGCTTCGAACGCAGGACCACGGGCCGCACGTCGTGATCGTCACGATCGACAATCAACCCCGCCGCAACGCCATGCCGCGGTCGATGATGACCGAGCTGGCGAGGTTGTGGGACCAGCTCGAGCACGGGAAATGTCGCTGCATCGTGCTCACCGGCGCGGGTGACCGCGCGTTCAGCTCGGGCGCGGACGTGAGTGGCGACCTCTCCGCCGATCCCGACGTGGCGCGCATCGTCAACGAGGCGCTGCTGAAGAATCGGCCGTACTCCAAGCCGATCATCGCGGCGATCAACGGCGATTGCGTCGCCGGCGGCCTCGAGCTGCTGCTGTCGACGGACATCCGCGCCACCGTGCCGCACGCCCGCTTCGGCCTGCCCGAAGTGCACTGGTCGATCTATCCGTTCGGCGGCGCGACCGTGAAGCTCATCCAGCAGGTCGGCTACGTGCACGCCATGGAGCTGTTGCTGACCGCCCAGCTCATCGACGCCGCGGAAGCGGTGCGGATCGGGCTCGTCAACCGGATCTTGCCGGCCGAAGAGCTCATGCCGTGGGCGCTCGGGACGGCGGACACCATCGCCGCCAACAGCCCGACAGCGGTGCAGGCGGTGAAGCAACAGATCAGCGCCACGATCGCCGTCCACGCGTCGTCGCGCGAGGGGCTGGACCAGGAGCTTGGCGATCGGGTGCGTCGCAGCGAGCACTTCAAGGAAGGCGTCAAGGCGTTTCTCGAAAAGCGCAAGCCGAATTACACGTAGCCCTGTAGAGTAAGGCGTTCCGAATCGAACGAGTCGCACTGCTATCCACAGCGGGAGGACATCCATGAAGGCAGCCGAAACGGGGCGGGTGAGCAGCGTCCGGATACTGGCGATCGCGATGGCCGCGCTCGTCGCGGCACCGTTACTGCTCGCACCCGTCGTGGCGCGCGCGGCCGACGATCTGAAGATTGCGCTGGTGGCGCCGCTTTCCGGCCGGTGGGCGCGCCAGGGCCAGTTGAAGAAGATGGGCGCCGAGATGGCGATCGCCGAGATCAACGCCCAGGGCGGCATCAAATCGCTCGGCGGCGCCAAGATCGTCCTGCGCGAGGCGGACGCCGGCGACAGCGTCGAGAAGGCCGTGAGCGCCGCGCAGCGGGTGCTGACCGGCCGCGACAAGATCAGCGCGGGCATCGGCGCCTGGCTCAGCTCGTTCACGCTCGGCGTCACCGAGGTGGCCGAGCGGCTCGAGGTGCCGTGGTTCACGCTCTCCTACGCGGACTCCATCACCGAGCGCGGCTTCAAGTACACGTTCCAGTCGAGCCCGGTGTCGTCGCTCCAGGCCGAGCAGGCGCTCGACCTCGTCGTCGATCTCGCCAAGAAGAACAATCAGCCGATCAAGAAGGCCGCGATCGTCGGCGACAACACCGCGGCCACCGTGTTCTTCTTCAAGCCGCTCCGCGAGAAGCTCTTCAAGGCCAAGGGGATCGAGCTGGTGGTCGACGAGATCTGGACGCCGCCGCTGGCCGACGCCACCGCGATCGTCCAGAAGCTCCGGTCGACTCAGCCGGACATCGTGTTCTACGGCGCGACGAACTTCCCTGACTCGATCCAGGTGCTCCAGAAGATCAAGGAGTTCGGGGTGAAGGTGCCGATCCAGGGTGTCGGCGCCTGGCTGGTCACCCCCGAGTACGTCCAGACCGTCGGCAAGGAGCTGCTCGACAACATCATGTCCGTCGTCGCCGCTCATCCGCTCAAGGGTCAGGAAGATCTCGTCAAGCGGTTCAAGGAGCGCACGAAGGAACCCTTCATGACCCAGGATCCGTTGATGACGTACTACCACGTGTGGCTCATCAAGGAAGCGGCGGAACAGGCGAAGTCGTACGACCCGAAAGCGATCCGCGACGCCATCGCCAAGCTCGATCTCAAATCCGGGCCGGCCGCGAACACGCTGCTCCCGGGACGCATCAGGTACGACGAGCGCGGTCGCCGCGTGGGCGCGACGCCGATCATCGTGCAGTGGCAGGGCGGTGAGCCGTTCACCGTCGTCCCGGCGGACTACGCGATGCGCAAACCGATCTGGCACGGCGGGAAGTAGCGCCGCGTCCGAAGGCCGGTGGCCCTCGGCGACCTTCTCCAGTACCTCGTGACGGGGCTGCTCGTGGGGGGCGTTTACGCCCTCATGTCGATCGGCCTCGCGCTGATCTTCGGCGTCATGCGTGTCGTCAACTTCGCGCAGGGCGACTTCATGATGCTCGGCATGTACCTCGCGTACTTCCTGGCCACGGGGTACGGCATCGATCCCCTGCTCGGCGCGATCCTGATCATCCCGCCGTTCTTCGTGCTGGGCCTCGTCGTGCATCGCGTGCTGTTGCATCGCGCGACCGGCCGCGGTGACCCGCAGCGCCTCATGGACACCCAGCTCATCCTCACGCTCGGCCTGTCGCTCATCATCACCAACGCGACGACGATGCTGCTCACGCCCACGCCGCGCGGCATCCGGACGTCGTACGCCACCAAGGCGTTCGTCGTCGGCCCGATCTTGATGAACCAGGCGCGGTCGTACGCGTTCGTGATGGCGCTGCTGCTCGCGGGCGCCGTGTACGCCTTCCTCACCCGCACCGACGCCGGCAAGGCGCTGCGCGCCGCGGCGGACGACCCCGAGGCCGCGGGCTATCAGGGCATCGACGTCCGCGCCATGCACGGCCTCGCGTTCGGCGTCGGGATCGCGCTCGTGGCGGCGGCCGGCGGGCTGCTCGCCACCTACCACCCGATCGAGCCGACCGTCGCGGTGAACTTCATCGTGCTGATGTTCGTCGCCGTCGTGCTCGGAGGGCTGGGATCGATTCCGGGAGCGTTCGCGGGTGGGCTCGTGATCGGCATCGTGCAGTCGCTCACGCTCCTCGTGCTCCCGTTCCAGCTCCAGAACGTCGGCGTCTTCGTCGCGTTCCTGCTCGTGCTGTATCTGCGTCCGCAGGGCCTCTTCGGCCAGCGGCTGCGCGCCGTGTGATGAAGATGGTGGGCCCCGAGAGGCGCGCGGACGCGCCCGTAATGGCCCCCCAAACCCCCCAACGCTCGTCACGCCCCGGCAAAGCCGGGGCGCTCCTCGGCCTCCTTCCGATCGGCCTGGTGATCCTGCTGGGTCTCGCGATCACGTTCGCCCTCCGCGAGCGCTATCACCACCGGGTGCTGACGCTCGTGCTCGTGTGGGCGACGATGGGCCTCGCCTGGAACATCATCAGCGGGTACGCCGGGCAGACGTCGTTCGGGCACCAGGCGTTCTTCGGAATCGGCGCGTACGTGACGGTTCTCCTCATCGTCGGCTTCCGCCTCACGCCGTGGGTCGGCCTGATCGTCGGCGCCGTCGCGGCCGTCATCGCCGCGGCGCTGATCGGGTTCCCGACGTTCAGGCTGGCCGGGATCTACTTCGCGCTGGCGACGCTGGCCTATCCGCTGATCTTTCGCATCGTCATGGACTTCCTGGGCTACCAGGAAGTCGCGATCCCGATGATGCGCACGGCGCCCGTCGCCTACATGCAGTTCTCGGATCCTCGCGCCTACGACCTGCTGGCGCTTGCCGCGCTCGCCGGAACGCTCGTGCTCTCGCACTGGGTCGAGACGTCGCGGCTCGGCTATGCGCTCCGCGCGTTGAAGGAAAACGAGCAAGCAGCCGAGGCCGCCGGCATCGACACGTTCCGCGCCAAGATGCTCGCGTACATGTTGAGCGCGGCGCCGGCCGCCGTCATCGGCGTCGTTTACACGCACGCCATCCTGTTCGTCGTCACGCCCGAAGCCGTCTTCGGCGTGCTCGTGATCGTGCAGACGCTCGTGGTCTGTCTCGTCGGTGGCGTCGGCAGCAAGTGGGGGCCACTGATCGGCTCGGCGATCATGGTGCCGCTGAGCGAGACGCTCGACGCGACGGTCGGCGATCGACTGCCGGGAATCCAGGGCGTCGTCTACGGAGGGGCGCTGGTGTTCGTGATGCTCTTCGCGCCCGAAGGAATTTACTGGCGCGTTGGCGCGCTCTGGGGCGGCCGGCGCACCCCGGACGGCTTCACGGACGCCGTCGGGACCACGCCGGTGACGGCACCAATCGTCCTGACCGTGTCGGGACGTGCCTCCGTCGAACGCGGGGTTCCACTCCTGGACGTGCGCGGAATCTCGAAGACCTTCCTGGGACTCCAGGCGCTCGACGACGTCAGCTTCGCCGTGCGCGGCGGCGACATCGTGGGCGTGATCGGCCCCAATGGCGCGGGCAAGACGACGCTCTTCAACGTCCTGAACGGATTCCTGCCGGCGGACGCGGGCGACGTGCGCTACCGCAACGAGCGCATCACCGGGCTTCGCCCAAGCGCGATCTGCGGTCGTGGCATCGGCCGCACGTTCCAGGTCGTCCGCGCGTTCCCGCATCTGACGGTGCTCGAGAACGTCATGGTCGGGGCGTTCGCGCGCGAAGCGACGCCAGGCGCGGCACGCGCGCGTGCGAGCGCCGCGCTCGCGGCCGTGGGGCTCGAGTCGCGCGCCGACGTCGTGCCTGGAGGCCTCACCACGCTCGATCTCCGGCTGATGGAGCTCGCCCGGTGCCTCGCGACGGCGCCCGACCTGATCCTGCTCGACGAGCCGCTCGCCGGGCTCTCGCGGGACGGCGTGGACACGATCGTGACGCTCGTGCGCCGGGTGCAGGACGCGGGGATCAGCGTCGTGATCATCGAGCACACGATGTACGCGGTCGTTCAGCTCGTCGATCGGCTCGTGGTCCTCGACCACGGCCGGCGCATCGCTGAAGGCATTCCGAACGAGGTCGTGCGTGACCCCGCCGTCATCGAAGCCTACCTCGGCAAGCGCTGGTTGAGACGGATAGAGAATAACCACATGGGGGGCCCCGACATTGTAATGGGGGGCCCCGACATGGCCCCCCATACCCCCCGACGCTCGGGGCACCCCGGCGAAGCCGGGCCGCCCCTCGACCCTCCACGCTCGGGGCATCCCGGCGACGCCGCGGCACCCCTCGACCCCCCACGCTCGGGGCCCCCCGGCGACGCCGCGGCGCCCCTCGACCCCCGACGCTCGGGGCATCCCGGCGAAGCCGGGCCGCCCCTCGACCCTCCACGCTCGGGGCATCCCGGCGACGCCGCGGCACCCCTCGACCCCCCACGCTCGGGGCCCCCCGGCGACGCCGCGGCGCCCCTCGAGCACCCGCCCGTCGATCCATGTTGACGGTCTCCGGAGTCAGCGTCGCGTACGGCGGGCTGCAAGCGCTGGCCGGCGTCTCGCTCGACATCGGTGACGGCGAGTTCGTCACAATCGTGGGACCGAACGGCGCCGGGAAGACCACGCTGATGAAGGCTGTGGGCGGCGGCGTGCCGCTGGCGGCTGGTCGCGTCGAGTACCGCGGTCAGGACATCGGCACGTTACCGTCCCATGCGCGCGCTCGCCTCGGTATCGCACACGTGCCCGAAGGCCGAAAGGTGTTCTCATCACTGAACGTGCTCGAGAATCTCGAGATGGGCTCTTACCGCCCGGTTGCTCGCCGGCGACGCTCCGAAGGCCTGGACACGGTGTTTGCGTTGTTTCCGATCCTGCGCGACCGCCGCCAGCAACTCGCCGGCTCGCTATCGGGCGGCGAGCAGCAGATGCTCGCGATCGGTCGCGGCATCATGGCCCAGCCCGATCTGCTGCTGCTGGACGAACCGTCGCAAGGTCTCGGGCCCCGGATCGTCGAAGGCATCTTCGAAGCGATCGCGGCGATCCGGCGGAGCCGGCCGGTGACGATTCTCCTCGTCGAGCAGCGCGTGGTGGAGGGGCTGGAGCTGTGCGACCGGGGCTACGTGCTGGAGACCGGCCGCGTCGCGCTGAGCGGCGATCGCGACACGTTGCTCGCCGATCCACGCGTGCAGCACGCGTACCTCGGAGCGTAGCGGCTCGACCACTCTCCGGCGCCAGGAAAGACGGTGGACGAATCCGAGTCGTCATCCCTGATCCTGAGGATCGCGCGACGGTCACCGAACTTGGGCGAAGATTTGCGATGCCCCCCGAAGACGTTCGCGCTGCGATCGATGGAGCCAGGCGGTACTTCGAGGCCCTGGCCTCGCGCCCCCAGAGCCAGGCGACGATTCAGATCTGGCTGCTGCCGATCGCGCCGATGCTGACGTTCTACCGGTTCGACCGGCGAGCCGTGTTCACGATCTACAATCATCAGCGGGACCGAGCGCCGGTTCCGACGTTCATCGTCGAGCAGGGCGGGACTCTGTACGACTTCATTCGCAGCGAGTTCGATGCGATGATAAAGTCCGATGGCGGTCTTGCTCGGTGCGTATTTCCGAGAGACCCTGTGGCCGATGCCTGACGCCCGTCCGAGCGACGTTGTGCTCCTTTCCGGAGATCTGTCCGACGCGCAAGCCAATCTGCTGATCGCTGCCGGCACGATCGCCTGTGATATCGAGACGACCGGGCTCGACTGGAAAGCGCACCGCATCGCGTCCTGCCAGCTGCACTTCTCCGGCGACCCCGTGTTCGTCGTTAGGATTGGGGCCCACCCGCCTGTTGAAATCCGCCGTGTGCTGACGAACCCGAAGGTCCGCAAGATCTTCCACCACGCGATGTTCGATCTCCGGTTCATCACTTACCACTGGAACATCGCGCCGACTAACGTCGCCTGTACGAGACTAGCCGCGAAACTGATCGATCGCGAGAACTGTTACAGTCACTCGTTGAAGGACATTCTTCAGCAGTACCTTGGCGTGTCGATCAACAAGCAGGAACAAACGTCGGACTGGCTCCGCGAGACACTCACAGAGTCTCAGATCAAATACGCGGCCGCCGATGTTCGATACCTGATCCCGCTGCTCGAAATCCTCGAGGTTAATCTCCGCAGCCTGCAGCTGGACGAGCTGGCGTCGAAGTGCTTTGAACATCTACCGGTTCGCGTGCGGCTTGAGATCCTCGGGTACGACGATGTGTACAGCTATTCCTCTCGGTCGCAAAGTAAGCCCTCCGTCCTGACGAGGATTCTCAGATCCGTTGGGGCTCGGTAGCCGTGGCTTACAGCTGAGAGGCCCTCACGATAGAAAGCCGCGAGCACGCGCGTAGCTCGGCGGCGCGACGACATGCCAGCGACGCCGACGCGACCGGAACTCGACTGCCTCGGAATAGATGATGGCGCCACCGCAGGCGCTATACTTCCCCTGCCGTGGTCGAGGCCGGTCTCGAGAAATTTTCCCCTGACTATCTGACCGAGCGCCTGCGTGCGAGCGGAGCGCTCCCGAGCGGGCGCGCGACGGCAGTCCACGCGGGCGAGCGTCGCACGACGATCCTTTCCACGATCGTGCCGCTCCGGGTCGAGTATTCGTCCGACGCGCCGGCGGAGGCGCCGACGCGCTTGCTCGTGAAGGCCACGCAAAGCGGGCTCGATGCCGGCCTGCGGTCAGTCGGCGAACGCGAGGTGGCGTTCTACCGGCAGGCCGCGCCGCTCATGCCCGACGGACCGCTGCCCCGCTGCTACGACGCTGAGCTCTCGGCAGACGGCGCCCACCTCCTGCTCGAGGATCTATCGGAGACGCACACGATCATCACCACCTGGCCCCTCCCACCAAGTGACGAAGCGTGCGAGCGCATCATCGACACGTGGGCGACCTTCCACGCGTTCTGGTGGGGTCACCCGCGCCTCGGGCGCGACGTCGGCACGTTCCTCGACGAGGCCGCGCTGGCGAAGATCACGGCCGACTATGATGAGCGCTACGCGCGCTTCGCCGAGACGCTCGGCGACCGACTATGGCCGGCCGCGCGAGCAGCCTACGCGCGCGCGCGTGACGCGCGCGCGCGCCTGTTCACCCCCGCGCGCCTCTACGCGACCTACACGCTCGGCCACGGCGACGCGCACGTGTGGAATCTCCTCTATCCACGCGACGGCGCCGCTGCCGGCATTCGCCTGATCGACTGGGACGGCTGGCGGATCGGGCGCGGCTCCGCCGACCTCGCGTACATGATGGCCGTGCACTGGTATCCCGAGCGCCGCGCGCGGCTCGAAGCGCCGCTCCTCGAGCGTTATCACGCCGGCCTGTGCGCTCACGGCGTCACTGGCTACAGTCTCGATCGTTTGTGGGAGGACTATCGGCTCTCCGTCATCGGGCATCTATCGACGCCGGTGTGGCAGCAGACGTTAGGGTTCACGCCCGTGATCTGGTGGTCCCACCTCAACCGCATCGTCGGCGCGTTCGAAGATCTCGACTGCGCGGCGCTCCTGGCGTGACGGACCGCATCATCACGCTTCTGGACGAGCGTCTCCCGCGGGCGACGACGTAGACCCGAGCGATCCACCCAGCTCCTCCCTGAGCCGCGGCTTCTGCACCTTGCCCGTCGGCGTGCGCGGAAACTCCTCCGGTTTTCGGAACACGAAGCGCGCCGGCACCTTGTAACTCGCCAGGCGCTCGCGACAGAACGCCGCCAGGGCCTCCGCCGTCGCCGTCGCGCCCTCGCGCAGCTCCACCGCGGCGACGACGAGCTCGCCACGATCGCGATCCGGGACGCCGACGACGTACGCCTGCTTCACGGCATCGTGGGTCACGAGCACTCGCTCGACTTCGAGCGGAGCGACGTTGATGCCGCCGGTCTTGATCATCTCCTTCAAGCGCCCGCGG
The DNA here is from genome assembly GCA_041490825.1 of Methylomirabilia bacterium. GTDB lineage: Bacteria > Methylomirabilota > Methylomirabilia > Rokubacteriales > CSP1-6 > JBGPTW01. Next base: position 25,070 of record JBGPTW010000063.1, read on the forward strand.
AACCGGACACGGCCGTCGTCGCCGATCAGACCGAGATCGCCGGTCACGAAATAACCGTCGGCGTCGAACGCGGCTCGCGTCTGCTCCGCATCCTTGTAGTAGCCGGGGGTGACGTGACCGTTGACGCGAAATTCCCCGACTTCACCGCGCTGGAGCACCGTGCCCGTCGCCGGATCCACGACGCGGATGTCCATCCCGGGCAGCGGGAGTCCCTGCGTCTCGAGTCGCAGCGGCAGCGGGTCGTGGGCGTCCGTCACCGCGCAGTTGCCGTAGGTCTCCGTCGAGCCGTACACGTTACAGAGCTCGCGCGCGCGCACGGCCTCCATCGTCATCTCGATGTCCTCGGGCAACCCGATGGTGAGGCCGGTCCGCATCGCGGCGAGGCGACGGCGCGATCGGTCCGGATGCTCGAGCAGCGCGCGCGCCATGTTCGCCATCCCGTAATAGACGCTGCAGCGCTCGTCGTCGAGGAGGGCGAGCGCTTCGCCGGGCTCGAAGCTCTCCTGGAGAACGACGCACCCGCCGTGCGTGATGATCGCAGGCAGCGCGTTGGCCGAGCCGAACGACCAGAAGAGCGGGACGGCGAGCCACAGCCGGTCCGCTGCGGTCAGATGCTGCCGCTCGCCGATGTCGAAGCCGTTCTCGACGACACCGCCGTGCGCGAGGGCCACGCCTTTGGGCGTCGCCGTCGACCCCGACGTGTAAAGGATGTAGCAGACATCCACCGGCGCCACGGCGGCCTGCGCCGCGGCGAGCGCCGCTGCTCGAACATCCGACCCGCGCGCGATGAAATCGACAAAGCGGTAGACGCCGTCGTACTGGCACTCGTCGACGCAGATGACGGCGCGGAGCTCCGGCAGCCGCTCGCTGCGCAATTGTCCCGGCATGGACTGCGCCAGCTCCGGACAGAGGTCGTAGAGCGGACCGAGGTAGCTTCGTCCGCGGAATGATTCGGCCGTCACGATGGCCGCGGGCCGGCAGTGCTCGACGGTCCACGCGATCTCGCGCGGCGACGAGAACGTGCTGACCCCGACCGTGATCGCGCCGATCTTGCTTGTCGCGAACGCGGTGATGAGCCACTCGAGACGGTTCGGCAGGAGGACGGCGACGCGATCGCCTCTCGTGACGCCGGCGCCGAGCAGCGCTCGCCCGAGATCATCCGCGCGCGCTTTGAGCGCGGCGTACGTGACTCGCCCTCCGCGGAACACTGCGGCCTCGGCGCTCGGCTGCGTCGTCGCAATCTCGTCGAGCAGATTGCCGAGCGTGCGGCTTCGTGGCGGGACACCCATCGCGAGCGATCGCTTCAGCGCCCGGTGAAGCGCGGGGGCCGGCCCTCACGGTGCGCGGCCATGCCCTCGTCGACGTCCTGGCTCCATTCGAGCGCGTGACGGAGCGCGTCCGACAGCGCGCGCGCCGCGGCGAAACCCGAGACCGCGCGAACGCTCACGATGCGCTTGGCCCCCCGCGTCGCGAGCGGACCGCTCGCGGCGATGCGCATCGCGAGCGCATGCGTCTCGGACAGCAATCGCTCCGCCGGATACACGGCCAGCACCAGTCCCAGGCGCTCCATCTCGGCGGCGTCGATCTGCCGCCCGGTGCAGATCAGCTCCAGCGCACGCGCCCGGCCGATGATCGCCGGAAGGCGAACAGGGCCGCCGGCGCCCGGAAAGCCGCCCCACAACGCTTCGGGCAGCGCGAACGTCGCGTGCGCGGCGGCCAGGCGGATGTCACAGGCGAGCGACATTTCGGCAGCTCCCGCGCGCGCGGCGCCGTTGAGCGCCACGATCACGATCTGCGGAAGTGCCTCGATCGCGTCGTAGAGGCGATTGGCGGTGCGGACGAGATCGAGAATCTGGTCTTTGGTGTAGCTCGCGCGGACGGCCGGGTTCAGGATGCCCATCGAGAAGAAGTCGCGTCCGCTTCCGGTGATGACCACGGCCTGGACCTCCTCGTCGCTGGCGAGTCGATCCACGATCACCTGGAGCGTCAGCAAGACGTCTCGGGTGAGACGATTCTGGTCGGCGGGTCGATCGAGCGTGATCGTCATCACGCGGCCATCGCGCTCGACGCGGACTTCGTCAGAGCCTGTCACATCGGGGGAGCTTAAGCCGCTTTGACGAGGTCGTCAATTCGCTGTCACCGACGAGAGACAGTTGACCGACAGCGCGCGCTGCGCTCCAATGAGTCTGGAGGCTCGCCATGGGCACATTTCGGGTAGGACTCGAGGTTGGTGATCCCGAAGGCCGTCGCTACGAGCTCGTCGAGGCGATGGTCGACACCGGTGCGACATACACGAGCCTCCCACGGCCGCTGCTGGAGAGGCTCGGTGTCGTCGCCCACGCGCGCGAGAGCTTCGTTCTGGCCGACGGGCGGCGCGTCGAGCGCGACATCGGACGGACATGGGTCCGGATCAGCGGCCGGACGGAGGTGACGCTGGTGGTGTTTGCCGACCCGGGCAACCCTGCGTTACTCGGCGCCTACGCCCTCGAAGGATTACGCTTCGCAGCCGACCCTGTCGGCCGTCAGCTCGTGCCGGTCCCCGGGCTACTCCTGCGGCTGGCTCGTATGCGCGGCACGATCTCCTCGTTCGCGTTCCCCGCGTAGCCACATCGAGAACCTCCCTCAATTGCGGTCGTGGGCGCCGTTGTGATAGCGTCCACCCGCTTTGCGGCGAAAAATCTCCGTCGAGAACCTGTCGCACGCCTTCGACATCGACGGTCGCACGGTGCCGGTTCTCGCCGACGTCAGCCTCGACGTGAGCGAAGGGGAGTTCCTCGCCATCGTCGGGCCGAGTGGCTGTGGGAAGTCGACGCTGCTCAACATCGTGTCCGGCCTCTTTCTCCCGCTGGCGGGTCGGGTGACGATCGACGCCACGCCCGTCGATAAAATCAACCCGCGCATCGGGTACATGTTCGCGCGCGACGCGCTCTTGCCGTGGCGGACGACGCTCGCGAACGTCGCGCTCGGTCCCGAGCTCCGCGGTGAGTCCCCGCCCGCGCGCGAGGCGAAAGCGCGCGAGCTGCTCCGCGTCACCGGGCTCGAAGACTTCGCGCGCAGCTACCCGAGCCAGCTCTCGCAGGGCATGCGGCAGCGCGTGTCGCTCGCGCGCACGCTCGCGACCGATCCCGACATCCTCCTGATGGACGAACCGTTCGGCGCCCTCGACGCGCAGACCAAGCTCGTCCTCGAGGAAGAGTTCCTGAGGATCTGGGAGCGCGATCGGAAGACCGTCATCTTCGTGACGCACGATCTGTTCGAAGCGATCGCGATGGCCGATCGCGTGGCCGTCTTCTCCGCACGGCCCGGACGCATCAAGTCGATCGTCGGCATCGACCTTCCCCGGCCGCGCTCGGTCACGGCGGGACGGTTCGGCCCGCACTTCCAGGAGCTGTACGACCGGTTATGGGACGATCTCCGATACGAAGTCGTCGCGACGCGATAGAGCGGGTCTGGACGAATGTCTGGCGGCTCGGTCTGCTCGCCGTGCTGGCCGGCATCTGGGAAGGCGCGACGCGCACCGGGCTCGTCACGCCGTTCTGGATCTCGAGTCCGACCCTGATCGCGCGAGACATCTGGAAGAGCTTCGCGGGCGGCAACATCTATCTCCACATCGGCGTGACGCTCTGGGAGGCCTTCGTCGGATTCGTCACGGGCGCGGTCGCCGGGATTCTCGGAGGCTTCGCGCTCGCGCGCTGGGATCGACTCGCGCGGGTGCTCGATCCGTACGTGACCGCGCTGAACAGCCTGCCCCGCGTGGCGCTGGCGCCACTGTTCATCCTCTGGTTCGGGATCGGACTCATCTCGAAGATCGTCCTCGCGTTCTCGCTCGTCGTCTTCATCCTCCTCGTCAACACCTACGCGGGCGCGAAGAACGTGGACCAGGACCTCGTCATCATCACCCGGCTGCTCGGCGCGAGTCGCCGTCAAGTCACCACGAAGGTGATCCTGCCCGCCAGCATCCCGTGGATCTTCGCCGGACTCCGGCTCGGCCTGGCCTACGCGCTCATCGGCGCCGTGGTCGGCGAGGTGATCGTGGCGCAGGCCGGGCTCGGATTTCTGATCTCGGCGGCGGCCGGGGTCTTCAACACGACCGGCGTGTTCACCGCGCTCATCATCCTGATGGTGATCGCCATGCTCCTGAACGAGCTGATGAAGGTCGCCGAGCGCAAGCTCTTGCGCTGGCGCCCTCAGATCCCTGGCGCGTAGTGCGAGCCGCCGAACGTCGCGGAACGCACCGCGCCGCCGTTCGAATCGAGCCAATGACAAGAAGAGGTGACGCATGACGCAGTCACGCGTGCGAAGAGTCGCGGTCCCGTTCCTTACCATCGCGCTCGCGCTCGCGGCGGCCGCCGCACCGCCGCTCGCCGCCCAGCCCAGGACCCCGGTGAAGATCTCGGTGCTCCGCGCGGCGTTCGTCTACTTCACGCCGTACGTGGCCGAGGCGAAGGGATTCTTCGCCCGGCACGGGCTCGACGCGCAGCTCGTGTACTTCCGGAGCGGTGCCGAGACGACGACGGCCGTCGTCTCCGGCTCGTGTGAATTCGGCGCGCTCGCGACCGAGCACGTCACCCAGGTGCGCGACCAGGGATTGCGCGTGAAGGCGATCGTCGCGAACATGGCTGATTCCCCGTTCACGCTGATCGTCCGCAAGGAAGTGCCGCTGCCGAACGCCGGCAAGGGCTATCCGGACGTCATCCGCGATCTGAAAAGCTTGAAGCTCGGCATCACGGCTCGCGGCGCCAGCACGGACTTCACGCTGCGCTTCCTGTTGAAGGACGCCGGCCTCGATCCGGACAAGGACGTGACGATCATCGCGACGGGCGGCGTCTCGACGACCGTGGCTGCGCTCGCCAAGGGCGACATCCAGGGCTTTCTCGGCTTCGAGCCGATTCAGAGTCAGGCCATCTACGGCCTCGGCGTCGCGAAACCCGTCATCGACATCCGCAAGGGCGAAGGGCCCAAGCTCCTCCACGACTACGCGTACAACAGCATGGTCGCGAAGGAAGACTACCTCGAGGCGAACCCCGAGACGGCGCGGCGGATGGTCGCCGCGGTGCTCGACACGCATCGATTCCTCGCGGACCCGAAGAACTTCGACGAGACGCTGAAGATCGCCGAGAAGTACTTCGAGGGCATCGACCCGAAGATCCTGCGGCAGACCTTGCAAGACAGTCTGAAGGCCTACCGGCCCGTGATCACACGCCAGGCTGTCGCGAACATCGGCGAGATGCTGCGGTTCGCGGGCTTGATCAAGCGCGCGCCGCCGTTCGAAGAAATCGTCGACACGCGCTACGCGCCGACGAAGTTCCCGTGACCGGCGCAACCGCCGACATTTCCCGGTTCGTCGCCGAGACGAGCGGGCGCGCGATCCCGCTGGCCGCCATCGTCCTGGCGCGCACGGCCTTCGTCGACGTCACCGCGACGACGCTCGCCGGCGCCGCCGAACCGGTCGGACGAGTGGCAACCACGTGGGTCCGCGACGCGGGTGGAGCGCCACACGCGAGCGTCGTGGCGAGCGGCTTCAAGACCAGCACGGCGCAGGCCGCGTTCGCCAACGGCACGATGGCGCACGCGCTGCTCTACGAGGACACGACGTTCGTCTCGATGGCCCACTCGTCGGTGGTGCTCGCGCCGGCGCTGCTCGCGCTCGGCGAGCTGATCGGCGCTCCGGGGCGGACGGTGCTCGACGCGTACGTGATCGGCTACGACGTGCTGACGAGGCTCGGACGCGCGTTGAATCCCTCGCATTACGAAAAGGGGTGGCACGCCACGATCAGTCTCGGGACCGTGGCCGCGGCCGCTGCGGCAGCGCGCCTGCTCGGACTCGACGCCGGCCGTGTGGAGATGGCGCTCGGCATCGCAGCCTCGATGGCCGGCGGCTCCCGCCAGCAGTTCGGGACGATGACGATGCCGCTCCACGCCGGTCACGCCGCACGCAATGGCGTGGTCGCCGCCGAGCTGGCGAGCCGCGGCGTCACGGCCGACCGTGGCATTCTCGAATCCCGCATGGGCTATTGCGCGCTCTTCGCGGGCGTGGATGGCGCCGACCTCGAGCAGTTGACGAAAGATCTCGGCGCGGCGTGGGAAATGGATCGCGCCGGCTACGTCTTGAAGCCGTACCCGTGCGGCGCCCCGCTCCAGCGGGCGATCGACGCGATCCTGTCGCTCCGAGAGCGTCACGCCATCGAGCCGGACGCGGTGCGGGCGATCCGCGTCGGCGTGAGCTACCTGTTCGCCGGCGTGCTGATTCGCACCGATCCGCAGACGGGCCTCGAGGGCAAGCCGAGCCTCGAGTTCTGCGCGGCGGTGGCCATGCTGGACGGCCGGCTCGGCCTCGACGCGTTCACCGACGCACGCGTGCGTGATCCGAAGACCCGCGCGATGATGGCCCGCGTGGCGAAATACGTCGATCCCGCGCTCGACCGCGGCATGCCCGGTGTCGCGACCGATCCGATGGGTGATCGGACCACGGTGACGATCGTGCTGACAGACGGCCGTGAGATTGGCGACACTGTCCGTTTCGCGCGCGGTAGCCCGGAGAATCCGATGGCGCGTGACGAGATCGTGGCGAAGTATCGGGACTGCGCGCGGCTCAGCATCGACTCCGCGCGTGCCGAGCGCGCGCTCGGGATGCTCGAACGGCTCGATGAGGTACCGTCGGTCGCACCGCTCATGGACACGCTACGTGGCTAGCCTGGAGCGCTTGTTCGTCGCGAGAATCTCGATCCTCCTGGTGCTGGCTGAAAATCAGCCACACGCTGGTTGATTTTCAGCCCTCCACTGGTCGCCGCTTTCACCGTGGCATCATGCTGTACACGGGCACCGACGTGGTACCGTTCGGCCCGCAGCTGCACGCGGTGCCGATCGACGCTCTGTGGCGATGGGACGCGAGACCCGCCGCTGCGCCGTCACGCACTCGGCGCCGCGGCGTGACACGACGTTCCAGGAGGGCTCGATGAACTGCCATCGATCGCCGATGGACGTGCTCCGTGGCTAGCCCGGAGCGGCTGCTCGTCGCCGAGGACGATCCGCCGCTGCGGCTCGTCGGGCTCGCGCTCGGCGCTCCGCTCGACGCGAGGATGCGGACGGTGCTCGGTCGCTTCTTCACGGACGACGTCGACACATCGCTCGCTCGGCTCCAGCAGATCGCTGCCGACGTCGGCGTCGCCGGCGCCATCGCCCCAGAGCTCGCGACCGGCGCCGATCTCGGCTCGCAGCTCGCCGGCGTTCACTATCTTCTCGTGGAAGGCGCCGAGATCACCGACGCGGTTCTCGCGCGCGGCACCGATCTGCGTCTCGTCCAGAAGCACGGCGAGGATTGTCGCAACATTGACCTCGCGGCCGCGGCACGCCGTGGCATCCCGGTCGCGACGGTGAGACGCTGGGCCAACACCGCGGTGGCCGAACACACGATGCTGCTGCTGCTCACGGTCGCGCGCCGTGTGCTCGAAGCGCACGCTGCCGCGGCGCGGCCACCCGGAGACGTCACGCGCGGCGAGAGCTCCTACAACTGGGCGCGGCTCGACGGCGTGCGCTCGCTGCGCGGGCTCACGCTCGGGCTGATCGGGCTCGGCGAGATCGGCCGCGACGTTGCGCGCAAGGCGGCGCCGTTCGGCATGCGCGTGCTGTACACACAGCGGTGTCGTCTGGACGCCGGGCTTGAGCGTGAGCTCGCGGTCGAGTTTCGATCGCTGCCGTCGCTTCTCGCCGAGTCCGACATCGTGAGCCTGCACGTCCCGCTGGTAGCGGAGACGAAGCACATGATCGGCCCGCCGCAGCTCGAACAGATGCGGCGAGGCGCGATGCTCATCAACACGTCGCGCGGCGCTCTCGTCGACGAGAGCGCGCTGATCGCCGCGCTACAGCGCAAGCATCTGGCGGGCGCGGGCCTCGACGTGCGAGCGGAAGAGCCGCCGCGCGACGCCGCTGGTCTCGCGGATCTCCCGACGGTCGTCCTCACGCCACACGTGGCCGCCGGCACGGGGACGGATCTGATGACGGACGTCCGCGAGGTGCTCACGAACGTCGCACGCGTGCGACGCGGGGAGGCAGCCGCGGACGGAGCGGGGCGGGAGGCGGGTGGGTGAGGGGTCCGTGCGAGTGGGGTATTCGAGCAACGGAC